>NZ_JBOBHR010000005.1:0-426707 GCF_050587465.1 Kosakonia sp. N21
TCCGGCGATGCCAGGTCCGGGACGGCATCCGGCACATGTTCAGCCGTCACAGGCCGGGAGACACGGGCATGTTCAGGCACAATCCCTCCTGTTATTTAACTGAAACAGCACGCTGATTTTTTAAGCGTAAATAAGGTTGTGCCAGTTGACAGCGACCAGCGGACGAAATCAGATATTTCATCTGATAATTGAAAATAATTAACGCAACCAGTCCCGGAAAAAAAAGAAAAAGAATGAACAGCAGGAATGAAGGAATTAAATAACAGCGCCATCATGATCGTTAATTTATTATTTTTTAATTTATGAGAATAGTGAGTAAATTTTATAAAAAACGAATAATAAGACACCCCGTGCGGTGATGAAAAAACGTGCTAAGAATACGCTCAGAAGCAATAAAACAAACATGCAAACAAAATATCATTTATAATGCCTGCGGTTTTAATACAGGTTCCATTATTATCAGGAGTAAGGTGATGAAAAAATCACCCCTAAATCTGCCCGCCGGTTATTTTGGTATCGTGCTGGGTATTATCGGGCTTGGCTTTTCCTGGCGCTTTGCCGCAACGATCTGGCCCGTCAGTGTTGTGCCCGCCACCACACTTATCCTCCTCGCCATCGTGATTTGGGCGGTACTGATGGTGGCCTTTCTTATCCGCCTGGTGCGCCATCGCCACACCCTGCGGGAAGAGATAACCCATCCGCTGAAAAGCAGCTTTGTGAGTCTGGCCCCGGCAACGTCTATGCTGGTGGCCATCGGCATTGTTCCGTGGAATTATCCCCTCGCATTCGCGCTTTTTGTAGTGGCCGTTACGGTACAACTCGCCTACTCCGCCTGGCAAACGGCCGGGTTGTGGCGCGGTAAACACCCGAAAGAAGCCACTACGCCAGGCTTGTATTTGCCGACGGTCGCCAACAATTTTATCAGCGCCATGGCCTGCGGCGCGCTGGGTTTCAACGATGTCGGGCTCCTGTTTCTTGGCGCGGGGCTGTTTTCCTGGCTGAGCCTGGAACCTGCAATTTTGAGCCGGATGCGCAATCTGGACGAGATGCCTCCCGCAGTGCGTACGTCGCTGGGCATTCAAATGGCGCCGGCGTTTGTCGCCTGTAGCGCCTGGTTAAGCGTCAATGGCGGCGAGGTGGATGTCTTCGCCAAACTGTTATTCGGTTATGGCCTGTTGCAAATGCTGTTTATGATCCGCCTGATCCCCTGGTACAGCGCGCAGGCGTTTAACCCGTCATTCTGGAGCTTCTCGTTCGGCGTCGCGTCGCTGGCCACCACCGCCATTAAAATGGGTCATGCCGCACCCGGCGGCGCGCTTTACTGGATGGCGTTCCCGCTGTTTATTGGCGCAAATCTGGTGATCGCGTTATTGATGGTGAAAACCTTTCTTCTGCTGATTCGCGGCAAGTTACTGGTTCGGGGATAACGACAGCGCGCCAGGTCTGTTCCGCCAGGCGCGCGGGTTTATTAAGGGCGGCGGAACAGCGCAATGCTGCGCCCTTCCAGTTCAAAATCGTGCTCGCTGGTGATAACGAACCCGTGTTTTGCCGTGTCCGCCGTGGTTAACTCCAGCAACCAGCCCCCTTCACCGATCTGCGGAATGCGAAACGGCACCGTCCCTTCGAAGGGATTAAACAGCATCAGCACGTCGTGCCAGATGCCCGGCGTCGTTTGCAGGTCAGGACGGCTGATGTAGACACCCAGCGTCGAGCCCTCATCCCACTGCTCGGGTAGCTGTTCGCCGCCGCCTGCGTTATACCACTGTATAACCAGACCATCGCGCCAGTTTGCCCGGCGCAGAAGCGGTTGCGACGCGCGAAGCGCAATCACCTGACGGGTAAATTCCAGCAGCAGTTCGCCATCCCCTTGCTGGGCATCCCAGTGGATCCAGGAAATGTCGCTGTCCTGGCAATAACCGTTATTGTTCCCCTGCTGGCTGCGACCAAACTCATCCCCGGCCAGCAACATCGGCGTCCCGTGGGAAAAGAACAACGTTGCGAGGAAATTGCGTTTTTGCCGCTCACGCACAACATGAATGCCGTCATCCTCCGTTATCCCTTCGGCACCGTAGTTGTACGAACGGTTATCATTGTGCCCGTCCTTATTCTCCTCGCCGTTGGCTTCATTGTGTTTTTCGTTGTACGACACCAGGTCGTTTAACGTAAAACCATCGTGCGCGGTGATAAAGTTGACGCTCGCCCACGGGCGACGCCCGCGCTGATCGTACAAGTCACCGGATCCCAGCAAACGGGCGGCGAAATCCGTCGATACGTTATCGCCTTTCCAGTATTCCCGCAGCGTGTCACGGTATTTGTCATTCCACTCCGCCCAGCCCGGCGGGAAGCCGCCCACCTGATAACCGCCCGGACCAATATCCCAGGGTTCACCAATCAGCTTCAGTTTCGACAACAGCGGATCCTGCGTCATGGCATCGAAAAAACCACCGCGCTGGTCAAACCCTTCCGGCTCACGACCGAGGATCGTGCCTAAATCAAAGCGGAAGCCGTCGATATGCATGGATTCAGCCCAGTAACGCAGCGAATCCATGATCATTTGCAACACTCTGGGGTGGGACGTATTGACCGTGTTGCCCGTACCGGTGTCATTGATGTAATAGCGGTGTTGATCGGGCAGCGTGCGGTAATAGGAGAAGTTGTCGATCCCTTTAAAGGAGAGCGTTGGCCCCAGTTCATTACCTTCCGCCGTATGGTTGTAAACCACGTCGAGGATCACTTCGATACCCGCGGCATGAAACGCCCGCACCATATCGCGTACCCCCTGAATCCCCCGTGGCCCGTAATAGCGCGTCGCCGGGGCGAAGAAACCGAGCGTGTTATAACCCCAGAAGTTGCGCAGACCTTTGTCCAGTAAATGCTGATCGTCCGGAAACCAGTGCACCGGCAACAACTCAACAGCGGTAATACCAAGGCTTTTGATGTAATCCACCGACGCCGGGTGCCCCATCCCGTCGAACGTGCCGCGAAGTTCTGCCGGCAACAAGGGGTTTAGCTGCGTAAATCCTTTTACATGCGTTTCGTATATCACGGCCTGTGGCCACGCAATGGCGGGTCGCGCCTGATCCTGCCAGTCAAAGGCGAAGGGATCGATAACCCGACAGCGGGGCGTAAACGGCGCGCTATCCTGCGTATCAAACGTCAGGTCTTTATCTTCATGCCCCAGTTCGTAGGCGTAATGGGCAGCGTTCCACTGAATGTCGCCGACAATCTCGCGGGCATAGGGGTCAATCAACAATTTGTGAGGGTTAAAGCGGTGCCCGTTTTGTGGATCAAACGGGCCATGCACCCGGTAACCGTAGAGCGCGCCAGGTTGCAGGCCGGGAACATAGCCGTGCCAAATCTCATGGGTGTTTTCCTGGAGATCCAGCCGGGCTATCTCGTTCTTACCGCTGGGATCATACAAACAGAGTTCCACGCGATGCGCATGGGCGGAAAACAGGGCGAAATTGACGCCTTCGCCGTCGAAGTTTGCACCAAGTTGTTGACCATGCCCTGCCGTGATGTAAAAGCGTTTATCGTCAGACATAGCGTCCTCTTTATCGCCTGTAAAGCCGCACCTGACGCAACAATTGCGAATCGCGCCTTTTTCTTTTATCCACGGACCGACACTGCGCAGCGCTGCGCCGTCACGAGAACAATCATAGACGATAATTCGACTGGCTTAAGGCAAGCCGCCCGACGCCATCACGCACGCCGGGCGGTAAGAGGGTTACTGCTGCTGTTTTTCTTCCGCCGCTTCGACTTCACGGTACCAGCGGGGATGGTGTTTCTTCGCCCAGCGTCGGCTGACTTTGCCTTCAATCATTCCTTTGATTGAACCTTTCACCCAGAACGCCATGTACATATGCACCAGAATAGCGAGTATCAGGACGATCGCCGATGTTGCATGCGCCAAAAGGCTCCAGCGGATCATCCAGATGGGGAAAAAGTGGGCAAAATAAGGCCGCCAGATAATCACGCCCGTCGCCAGTAGCAGCGAAATCATGCTCATAATGGTCCAGAACATCATTTTCTGCCCGGCGTTATATTTGCCGACATCCGCCACCTTGTGCTCATTGCCTTTCAGCACTTCGACAATGCCTTTGATCCACGGCAGATCCTGACGGTCAGGAATGTTGTGATGCACAAAGCGCACAAACATAAACATCAGGATCAGGAAGATAAGCACGCCGAAAAACGGGTGCAAAATCCGCCCCATCTGCGGCGTACCAAAGGTTTGCGTCAGCCATTGCAGCGTCGGGAAAAACAGCGCAATACCGGACAACGCCACCAGGAAGAAACAAATCACCACCGTCCAGTGGCATGCGCGATCAATAAACGTCGTGCGCAGGATCATCTTGCTCTTACTCTTACTCATGCGCATCCTCCTCGTCATCATCCGTCTCTTTATTCGGACCGATACCGATATAGTGGAACAACAGCCCGGCGAAAGTGGTCATGAAACCGACAGCGGCGAGCGGTTTCAGCACGCCTTTCCACAGATTAACCGGCACATCAATCTTCGGTTCAGCAGGCAGATTGTGGTACAGCTCCGGTTGATCGGCATGGTGCAGCACATACATCACATGCGTACCGCCCACACCCTGCGGGTTATACACGCCCGCATGCGGATAACCGCGCTTTTTCAGCTGCGCAACCCGCGCCTCGCCCAGCTCCAGCATCTCGGCTTTGGTACCAAAATGGATAGCGCCTGTCGGGCAGGTTTTTACGCAGGCCGGCTCCTGACCCACGCTGACGCGATCGACGCACAGCGTGCATTTATAGACCCGGTTATCCTCCGGGTTAAGACGCGGAATGTTAAACGGACACCCGGCAATGCAGTAACCGCAGCCAATGCAGTGTTCGGACTGAAAATCCACAATACCGTTGGCATACTGCACGATTGCCCCCGCAGACGGGCAGGCTTTCAGGCAACCCGGTTCAGCGCAGTGCATACAGCCATCTTTGCGGATCAGCCACTCCAGCTTGTCATTCTGCGTGGTTTCGCTAAAACGCATCACCGTCCAGGATTTGGCGCTCAAATCCAGCGGGTTGTCATACACCCCGGCGCAGTAGCCCACCTCATCGCGAATGTCGTTCCATTCTGAACAGGCCACCTGGCAGCCTTTGCAGCCGATACAGGTCGAGACGTCGATCAGTTTGGCGACTTCCGCGCGGAAGTCTCTCGCCTGCGGCGGCGGCGTCAGGCCGTTGGTCGCCGAGCGTTTGATAATGTCTTGTGATTGCATGGACATAATTTCGTTTCCTTACGCCTTCTCGACATTGACTAAAAACGCCTTATATTCCGGCGTTTGCGAGTTCGCATCCCCGACGGACGGTGTCAGCGTATTGGCGAGGAATCCTTTGCGCGTCGCGCCTTCAAACCCCCAGTGGCACGGAATACCGATGGTATTCACCTGACGCCCGTCGATGGTCAGCGTTTGCAGACGTTTGGTGACCACCGCTTTGGCTTTGATAAAGCCGCGTTTCGACATCACTTTCACGGTGTCTCCCGCCAGAATCCCCTTCTCCTGCGCCAGCGTTTCACCGATCTCGACAAACTGATCCGGTTGGGCGATGGCATTCAACCGCGCATGCTTGGTCCAGTGGCGGAACAGCTCGGTGATGGAGTACGTGGTGGCGACATACGGGAAGGCGTCTGCTTTGCCCATATTGGCGATATCATCCTGGAAGATGCGCGCCACCGGGCTTGAGATCACCGCCGGGTGCAGCGGGTTCGTTCCGATGGGTGATTCAATCGGTTCGTAGTGCTCCGGGAACGGGCCGTCGTTCATTTTGTCGATAGAGAACAGACGCGCGACCCCTTCCGGGTTCATGATAAACGGCCCGACATGGCTGTCCGGCGCGGCCTGGCTGTAATCGGCAACGTCCATCCCCGTCCAGCGCTGACCATCCCAGTGCAGCAATGCGCGTTTCGCGTCCCACGGTTTGCCCGACGGATCCGCTGAGGCACGGTTGTAGAGAATGCGGCGGTTGGCAGGCCATGACCATGCCCAGCCCGGCGTGCAACCCAGGCCATAGGGATCGCTGTTATCGCGGTTCGCCATCTGGTTGCCGCGCTCTGTCCAGCTTCCGCAATAGACCCAACAGAAACTGCTGGTAGAGCCGTCGGCGCGTAACTGGGCAAAGCTGCTGAGCTGTTCACCTTTTTTGGCAATCAGTACACCTTTGTCGTCGTACAGATCGCGCAGGGCGCGGCCATTGGCTTCACGGGCGATCTCTTCCGGGTGCGGGTCGCGCGGATCGTGATAATCCCAGGACATATTGAGCAACGGTGCCGGGTTCGCCCCGCCTTCCTGCTGGTAGAGTTCACGCAGGCGCATAAACAGACGACCGAGAATTTTGCCGTCATGCAGCGCTTCTCCCGGTGGTTCCGCCGCTGCCCAGTGCCACTGCAACCAGCGCCCGGAGTTGGCGATGGAGCCATCTTCTTCCGCAAAGCAGGAAGACGGCAAACGGAACACTTCGGTCTGGATGTCCGCCGGGTTAACGTCGTTCATCTCGCCGTGGTTCTGCCAGAAGGTGGAAGACTCCGTCACCAACGGATCAATAACCACCATGTATTTCAGCTTCGCTAACGCGCGGGAAGATTTGTTTTTGTCCGGGAACGCGGCCAGCGGGTTAAAGCCCTGCACGATATAACCGTTGATTTTCCCTTCCAGCATCAGCTCGGCCTGGGTCATCACGTCGTACAGACGGTCCCATTTTGGCAGCCAGTCGTAACCCCAGTTGTTCTCTGCGGTGGCGCGATCGCCCCAGAAACTCTTCATCATGCTGACAAAGAATTTGGGCGTGTTTTGCCAGTAGTTCACTTCATTGAGCCCCAGCGAAGGCGGCGTGATTTGTGAAATATAGGTCTGGTAGTCGGGCTGTTTTTCCGACGGCAGCGGCATATAGCCGGGCAGGTTCGTTGAGAGTAAACCTAAATCGGTATACCCCTGAATGTTGGAGTGACCGCGAAGGGCGTTCACCCCACCGCCCGCCATCCCGATATTCCCCAGCAGCAGTTGCAGCATCCCGGCGGCACGAATGATTTGCGCCCCTGCGGAGTGGTGCGTCCAGCCAAGCGCATAGAGAATGGTTGCCGTGCGATCCGGTACGCTGGTGCTGGCAAGCAGGCTGCACACATGGGTGAAATCTTTCACACTGGTGCCGCACAGACGGCTGACCATTTCCGGCGTATAACGCGCAACGTGGGCTTTCAACAGATTCCATACACAGCGTGGATGGCTCAGCGTGTCATCCCGCAGCGCATTGCCCTGGGCGTCGAGCTGATAGAACCAGCTTGCTTTGTCATACTGGCGTTTTGCCTTGTCGTAACCGCTGAACAACCCGTCATCAAAGGCGTAATCATCGCGGATAATCAGGCTGGCGTTGGTGTAATGACGCACGTACTCATGCTGGATCTGGTCGTGTTCAATCAGGTAACGAATCGCCCCCAGCAAAAAGGCGGTATCTGAACCGGCGCGGATCGGCGCGTAAAAATCCGCCACGGCGGCGCTGCGGTTAAAGCGCGGGTCAACCACCACCACCGTGGCGTCATTTTGGGTCTGGGCTTCAATCACCCATTTAAACCCGACCGGGTGCGCTTCGGCGGCGTTCCCGCCCATGATCAGCACCACGTTGGCGTTTTTGATGTCCACCCAGTTGTTGGTCATCGCACCGCGCCCGAAGGTCGGCGCCAGCGCCGCAACGGTGGGCCCGTGGCACAAACGCGCCTGGCAATCGATCGCCACCATCCCCAGCGCACGGGTAAATTTACCGTCGAGGATCCCCGTTTCGTTGCTGGCTGCGGAAGAGCACAGCATGCCGGTGGTGGTCCAGCGGTTGACCGTTACGCCCTGGGCATTTTTTTCAATAAAGTTGGCGTCACGATCCTGTTTCATTAAGCGGGCAATACGCTCAATGGCGTCATCCCAGCTAATACGCTGCCATTTATCCGATCCGGGTGCGCGATATTCCGGATACTGCAAACGGTTTTCGCTGTGAATATAATCAAGCACGCCTGCGCCTTTCGGGCACAGTGAACCACGGCTGACGGGATGATCGGCATCACCTTCAACGTGGTAAATACTTTCGCGGACATTTTTCGCATTATCGCCAAGACTGTACATCAGCATGCCGCAGCCCACTGAGCAGTAAGTACAGTTATTTCGCGTCTCTTTTGCTTTTAAGAGTTTGTATTGACGTGTTTCCGCCTGAACGGAAAAAGAAGATAAAAATCCGAGAGATGCAACAGTTGTTCCTGCCATACCGCCCGCGCAGATCCGAAAGAACTGTCTCCGGCTGAGATCCATTTAACCTCCAGCTTAAACTTAAGACGTGAAAAGGGACGGAGATTATAAGGATATTTATGCGGCTTAACCATTATCCATTTATGGTTATTTTTGCGGGTAATTCGGGGGAGAGGGTTATTTAACTTAAGTTAGCGGCAGAGGTTATCCTCTGCCGGTTTATTAACGCGTTGCATTAAATATTGCGGTACCGATTCGGGCAATGGCGTCATTACTTTGCGCCAGCGTTGCTTTGGTATCCGTTATATAAATCGTTACGATACGAGGTTTATTTTTGTGTGGCCAGACGATGCTGATAATAGAGCGCGAACCATTGGCGCCGGCTCCGGTTTTATCGCCAATCTCCCAGCCGGCTGGCAACACCGAGCGCAGCAGCGGGTTGGCCACTTTATCGTCGCGCATCCACTGCACCAGTTGCGCGCGGGAGCCCGGCGTTAACACATCCCCCAGCGCCAGCTTTTGCAGGGTCTGGCTCACCGCGAGCGGCGTGGTGGTATCGCGTAAATCGCCCGGAATAGAGCTGTTCAGCTCGGGTTCATAGCGATCCAGCCGCGTGACACTGTCACCCGAAGCCGCAATAAACTGCGTTATCGCCGCCGGGCCGCCGAGCTTTTTCGTCACCAGGTTGGCCGCCGTATTGTCACTGACACTGACGGCCGCGCTGCACAGCTGTTGCCAGCTCATGGTCGCTGGCGCGACGAATTTGTTGGTGACCGGTGAATACTCCACCAGCTCGCTTTGGCTGAACTGGGTGGTGTCATTCAGCGACAATTCACCTTTGTCGGCTTTACTCAACAACGCTCCACACAGCAGCGCTTTATAGGTGCTGTTCAGCGGGAAGCGTTCATTACCGCGATAGCTCACCGTTTCTCCGCTGGCGATATCCACCACCGCAATACCAATACGCGCACCTAAATGCGCTTCCTGCAAGCGGGCAACCGCCGTCAGCGTCGCGCTATCGATGGTGGCGGCATTCGCGGCGCAAACGCCAAACAACAGCAGAGAACAGAGGGATTTCTTCGGGAAAAACATAGGTATAATCCTTTACAGTGTTTAACGTTAGCGACCGGCATAACAGAGTGCAAAGCATGTACAACACCGCAATAGTGTACCGAAATTTTGGCGACCCATTGGTGCGTTTACAAAGTGAAACGCGCGACATGGAGCCACTGGCGGCAGAAAATATGCGCGTCAAAATGACGCTTGCGCCGGTGAATGCTTCCGATTTGATCCCGGTGACGGGCGCGTACCGCCACCGAATCACCTTGCCCGCGATTGCAGGCTATGAAGGCGTGGGCGTGGTCACGCAGGCACCGGCATCTGCGGCGCATTTAGTGGGGAAACGGGTATTGCCCCTACGCGGTGAAGGAACATGGCAGCAGTATGTTGATTGCCCGGCGGCCTTCGCCATTGCCGTGCCGGAGGAGATCGACGATACGCTTGCCGCCAGAGCATATATCAACCCGCTGGCGGCGCTGCTGATGCTGCAACACTATCCCCCCGTCGGCAAACATGTCGTCGTGACGGCGGCAGGGTCGGACTGCGCAGGTTTTCTCGCGCAGTGGGCCTTACAACAGGGCGCACTGAGCGTGACCGGCATTTATCGCTCGGCGATCCATGCTGACAGACTGGCGGCCAGCGGCATCAAACCGCTGGCGGAAACCGAAACCGCCGCCATTGCGCAGGCGGCCAGCAATGCGGAAGTGGTGTATGACGCCACCGGCGGCGCACTGGCGCAACACCTGCTGGACGCCATGCCGCATAGCGGGCAATTTATCAGCTACGGCCTGCTCTCCGGCCAGCCGTTCTCTCTTCGCCAGCGTTTGCCGGTGGTGCACTGGTTTCATGTCCGTCATTATCTTGACGCGCTTCCCGCGCCCCAGTGGCAGGAGACGTTCCGCACGCTCTGGGCGCACCTGCGCCACAGTCGCGTCAGCGACGCCGAACTGTTCGATCTGCACCAGTGGCAAGCGGCCGTGCGCTTCTACCAGACGCCCGGCAGAACCGCCAAACCGCTGCTGGCGATGCGCTAATCCCGATCGGCGGAGTAAGCCACCTCGCGCTGGCGTTCAATCTCCTGCCACCGTGCGGAAAGCGACGCCGTCAGATGGTGGTAAGCGAGGCTGCCAAGCGGCACTCTGAACGGTGGCTGTGGTATTTCCACCGCGCTGATCAGGGCGTCAACCGTGCGTTCAGCGTCGCCTTTAATATCAAATGCACCGCTGGCGATCGCCCGTCGCACCTCGCCCGCCGGTGTTTCATCGTAGACGGCAAGCGGGGGGGCATGATCCAGCCCCTGACCAAACCCGGTCGCTGTCGGGCCGGGTTCTGCGATCACAATATCGATGCCAAAAGGTTTCACTTCCTGGGCAACCGACTCCAGAAACCCTTCAATACCCCATTTACTGGCATGGTAAAGGCTAAAATTCGGGTAGGCCACCTGCCCGCCTTCCGAGGAGATCTGAACAATCCGCCCGCTGTTCTGCGCACGCAACCACGGCAATACTGCGCGCACCAGCTGAATCGACCCGGTCAGATTGGTGGCAATCTGCCGTTCGATTTGCGCATCGCTCACCTCTTCCGCCGCGCCAAACAGACCATAACCGGCATTGCTCACCACATAATCAATATGGCCGCAGGCGGTAAAGGCGGCCGTCAGCGCATCGCGCATGGTGGGCGTGTCCGTCATATCAAAACAGCACACGGTTAACCGTTCACCATAGCGCGCGTGCAGTTCGTCCAGCGACTGTGGGCGGCGAACGCACGCCACAACCTTATCACCCCGCGCTAACAGCTTGCGCGTCATCAACAATCCAAGACCGGAGGAGGCTCCGGTAATCAGCCAGCTTTTCATCGCATACCTCGTCGTTAACTCAACGTCCGTTAGCGTAAGCCGTCGCCGGTGCTATGATAAGCCACAACAATGCGCATGCTATGGTGAGAAACTTTCAACAATGAAACCGCCCGCTCTGAGTGATTTAAACGCCTTCGTGCTGGTTGCCCGGCATCGCAGTTTTCAGCGTGCCGCCAATGAACTGGGGGTTTCCCGTTCCGCACTCAGCCACGCGATGCGTTCGCTGGAAAGTCAGCTAAACGCCCGATTACTGCACCGCACCACCCGCAGCGTCTCGCTCACACAGCATGGCGCAGCGCTGTTGCAACGGTTACAACCGCTGTTGAACGAACTGGACGACGTGCTCGATGCCACGCGTCTTGGTGCGCAGACACTGAGCGGAACATTGCGGATCAATGCCAACGAAGGCGGCGCGCGCTGGTTGTTACAGCATGTCGTGGAAGGATTTCTGCATACGCATCCGCATGTGACGCTGGATCTGGTCACCGAAGGCCGGTTGGTGGACATTGTGGCGGAAGGGTTCGATGCGGGGGTGCGTCTGGCGGAAGCCGTACCTCAGGATATGATTGCCGTGCCGTTTGGCGGCCCGATTCGTTTTATTGCCATTGCCTCGCCGGGCTATCTCAGCCAGGCCGGAACACCGCAAACACCGCAGGATCTGCACCAGCACCGCTGCATTTGCCAGCGCCTTCCTGGCGGCAAGCGCTACCGCTGGGAATTTATGGACCATCACAAACCGCTGTTAGTGGATGTGCCCGGAAATCTGTGTCTGGATAACAGTGCGCTGATGGTTGAAGCGGCGGTCAAAAGCCTCGGCATTGCCTTTGTGCCGGAGCCTTACGCCCGCCAGGCCATCGCACAGGGAGACGCCGTGTGGGTGCTGGAGTCCTGGTGCCCTCCCATTGAAGGGCTGTGCCTTTACTACTCCAGCCACCGCCAGATCCCGGCAACGTTGCAGGCGTTTATTACGGCGCTACGCGAAGCGGGTTAGCCGCCTGTGGTTTACAGCGTGTGAGCGAACTGCAACCAGCCCAGAACAACCACGCCCGCCGCCGAGACGAACAATAACAGGTCTCTGAAACCCGGTCGGTTCTTACGCATGGTGTGCGCGAGCGTGTCGCAGTGCAGCGTATTCTCAGCAAGTTGTTGCTCCAGCGCGGCCAGTTTACGTTCTATCCCCTCCGCTCTGTTTTTTACCGCCGCCAGTTCGCTTTCGCACTGATTCACCTGCCGGGTATGCGTCTCGCTATTCGTTTCCAGTTCATCAAGTTGCTCAACCAGACGTTGATACAGGCGCTGCTGCTGCGCCAGATCGCGCTGAAAAGCACTGAGCTGATCATGGTGTGTTTCCAGCGTTCGGGCGTGCTCTTCAACCTGGTTTGCCTGCGCGAGCTTATCTTCGACCTGCTCTTTCAGATGCTCCAGCAGCAACGTGAAGTTTTCCCGCACGCTCAGATCAAAAGCGCTGTCGTTCGATTCCAGATCCTGCAATTTGTCCACAATTGCGGCATGAAACCCTTTCAGCGCCTGGTTTTTCTCTGCGTTGATCTGCAACAGGCAGCGCAACACTTCCTGCGTCACGCTGAGGCTACCGCCAAGGCTTGCAATCATACCGGCCAAATCGGTGTCATTTTGCGTCGTGATAGAGCCCGTCCAGCGACTAAAAAAACCGCGTTCATTAAAGGCGGCGACTTCGCCCTGCACATCTTTCGTCTTCTCGAACTCGTCGTTCAGACGCAGGAGCAACGCATCAATATTGTGACGAAAGTGGGCAACGGGATGCTGGCGCGCGGGAATGGCTGGCAATAAAGCAGTCACATTACTGTCCTTTTAATTTGGCTAAATCATCGGCAATGGAAAAACGCGTCAGTTTTACCACCCGCGACTGAAGTTGTTGCGTTTGCGCGCGCGTCTCATCAATAAACGCCACGGATGAACGGGCATATGCCGTGATTTCCGTCAGCAGGTTTTCATTGGCTTCCATATTTGCCAGCAACTGCTGATGTGTTTTACGCCCTGCCTCAATAAATTGCGGCTCGGTATTGGCGACCAGCGTTAAGACCTGCGGCACAAATGACGACAAATAGTGGCTGGTCACACCAAAGCCAATCGCGCACAGCAATGAAGAGATATAGGGCGCAAAAGGCGCAAGCGGTGCAAATAACCCCGTAATGCCGGACTCGATAATCGGCTCCAGCGCATCCCAGAAGATCAGAACGCCGCTGGTAATAATGATCTCGGAGGCTTTATCAATCATCTGCTGGCGCGTCATCGTTTTCGCGCCTTTTACCAATGCCATCGCCGACATGCCCAGTTCGTAGATATTTTTCGCCAACTGGTAGATTTTACCGATCGCCTGACTCAGCGCGTTAAGCACGAATTCAAAGATGCCTTTCAGAATCGACAGCGGGGCTTCGATGTACTGCTTAATGACACCCCAGACCGAATCAAGAAAGCGCGTTAATCGAACGCGAAGCAGCGCTTTTGAGGTGATAAACAGATCCACCATTTCATCTTTCAGCGCCTTGATCATGGTGGTGGCAAGCCGTTCGAACACGTCCCATCCGACATTCAGCACGGCTTCTTTCGCCGCGCCGACAGCAAGGGTAGCGGCGCTGTCCAGCTTGTCCTTCATTTTTTTCGCTTCAATGTTGGAACGGGTGCCCTGCTCGTTTTTCAGTTCCTCTTTTTTATTCACCGGCGGCATTTCCGTTTTCAGGATATGCGCTTCAATCGCCGCCGCCGTTTCAACCGAATCGACGCTGATAAATTTTACCGTGCACCCTTCGCTGAACTCGTCAGCCAGCTTATAGGGCGTTCCGTTTCGTTCGGCTTGTTTATTTTCATTTAAATGACCGGCAATCCAGCGCGTGCGTAATTTGGCCGCATCACCAATATATTGCGCCACGCCCTCTTTATTAAAAACGACATACACCCCCGGCGTGTCGGGAACATTTTTCAGCCCATCGGCCACACCGTTTGTGACGGTAAATTCACCATCAAATTTCATGGAGGCGATCGATGAAATACCGTGGCTGAATGTCTTAACAATTAGTTCTTTCCAGTTCACCCCACGGTTGGCGACTGCCAGTACGCTTTGCGCAGACGTTGCTTCCAGGGTGTCTGCCACGGTGACGGCTATTTTGGGGTTGTTCGCCCCCGGTTGAGAATTCCGTTTATTGCGGTAACCCGCCACCAGTTTTCGGGTGACATTATCGACGGTTTTATCAATGATCGCGTTGGCCAGAGGATCCAGCGTCTGTAATTGCGGATACGCTTCCTGAAGCGGTAATGAAGAGAGATCAGACATAGGCTGTGTGAACCTTTATTGTCATTCATGTGTAATCAATGTGCCGTTATGCAAATGGCATAACGAAAATAAGTCCTTCAGCTTACGCCATTTGTTCACGTAACACAGCTATCAGTTCCCGTAGCCCGTCTCCCCCGGATGACGCGTCACCCATCGAAGGAGACCGTTGCTGAAGGTATTATGCTTCCCCGTCCCAGTAATCCACGCCCTCGCCGTTAAAATCCACCCGGCGGAAGGTGTCGCGCCCGTCAACCCGGGCGCGGGCGAGAAATTTATCTGCATCGGGGTACTCGCAAATTTCCGGGCTTTCCAGGGTACTGATGGAGAGGTAACGCAGAAGCTGATCGGACGTATTAATGATCTGATGCGGCCAGTTTTTACCCGGCGGAATGCAGATAACGTCGCCCTCTTTAATGGCGCGGTGCTCATCGCCAATGCGCAAGGTGCCGCTACCGTTAAGCACGATAAACATCTCCTCCTGCGCATGGTGTAAATGGAACGGGCACGCGCGTTTGCCCGGCGGCAAAATATCTATTGATGCGCCAAGCTTGCTGGCAGCGGTGCCTTTGGTCAGCGATCCCCCGCGCGATTCGTACAACGGCGGGCGGACAAAGGTCTCCATCTCAATCTCGTTAAAATTGCGGATAACAAAGGGCGGCAGCGTTTTGTCGTTCATACAGGGTTCCTGAAAAAAGCGTTCCCTTCAGTATTGAAACACCCCATTCTGCCTGTCAATGTCCTCCGCCAGCATGGCGTGGAAGATTTTGGTCGCCAGCGACAGCGTGCGTTGACGCGGCAGACAGAGGTCCACTTTCACTTTTCCCATCAGCGGATCCGCCAACGGTACCGCAACAAAGTGTTCATACCCGGTGCTGTCGTTCACATTCCGTTGCGGCAGGATGATCAGCGCATTCCCCTGCAATGCCAGCGCTTTCTGCACTTCGAGCGAACTGGCGATATAACACAAGTCAAAATGCAGATTCTCCCGCCGGGCGGCAGACTCCAGCAGTTGCCGCACCGAATAGTTGGCCGGAGGGATCGCCAGCGGGTGGTGCACAATCTCTTTCAAGGTCAACGCGCTTTTACCCGCCAGGGGGTGGCGTGCCGACATCAGCACCTTATGTTGTAATTCGCAACTGTGAGTCACCTGCAATTCCGCACTGACCGGCATATAAAAGGTCAGCGCCAGATCCGCCTGCCCGGAGAGAAGCTGTTCAGCGACGTGCGGCGCACTGCCGATCTCGATTTCAAACGACACGCGCGGATGATGCTGGCGAAACCCGGCGATCGCCGGTGCGATAAACGCCGAAATCAGGCTTTCTGCGGCACAAATACGTACCGTGCCGGAGACGACGCTTTGCACCGTGGCGATACGCTCTTTTACCGAATCCAGCTCACGCAACGTCGCGTCCACCGCCTGAGCAAGAAATTCGCCCTCGCGCGTTAAGCGAATACCGCGGGGCGTACGCTCAATTAAGGGCGCGCCGTAGTGATGTTCCAGCAAATCAATTTGCCGCGTGACCGCACCCGGTGCGACAAATAATTTATCCGCCGCATCGCGTAATGACGTCGACTTCGCCACCTGGCTAAAATAGCGCAATGCACGTAATTGCATCCGGCGGCCCCCCCGAAATGTGGTCTCTGAGCGTTTTACCTTATTATGGGTCGCCCGGTTCTGACAATCGTTGCTCACTACGGTAGCAAAATCGATAAATATGCACTGCAATCAGGCATGGCTGACCATTATTGTGCAGACGGCCCTCCTCTTTTCTCGCCAGAAATATAAAACAGTTTATTTATCATCAGGATGTTTTTCGCCCCGCAACACATTATTTATGACATCTGAAACAGAGAAAGCACATTTTAAGTGCACGTCTGTCTGCTTTAATTACCCATAAAAATTACCAGTAAACATCAGGTAAAATAAAACAAATAAATATCAACAAGATAAAAACAAAGATATTATTTTCTTATTGTTCAACCCTTCGCGAAGTGCATACTTTTTTTACGCACCGCCCCCGGACAATTGTGATAGTGATTGCCCTTCCTGCTTGCTATATCTCTGGCTGTGTCTCTCACCGTTTAATTTGACTGAACAGCTTGAGGAAGACCTGAATATGGCAAATGAAACAGAATACAGCGCGCAGAAACCCAAAGCTTCGCGCAAAGAAGTGATTGCCGTTGTCCTTGGCGCGGCCGTGGAATTTTTTGACTTTAGCGCTTATGCCACCTTCGCGGTGATGATCGGTAATGTCTTTTTCCCGTCAGATAATCCCTTTACCCGGCTTTTATTATCGGTTTCCGTTTTTGGCATCGGTTTTATTGTGCGCCCGCTTGGCGCGATTTTTATTGGCAGCTATGCCGATCGCGTTGGGCGCAAACCGGCCATGTTATTGACCATGGTGTTTATGACCATCGGGACTGGCGGCCTGGTATTCCTGCCCGGCTATGAAACCATTGGCATCGCGGCCCCTGTTCTGCTGGTGCTGGTGCGCATGTTGCAGGGGCTGGCCTGGGGAGGTGAAGCCGGCCCGGCCACCACGTTTATTATGGAAGCCGCGCCGCAGGGTAAGCGGGCGTTCTATACCAGCTGGCAGATTGTGGCGCAGGGGCTGGCGGGCATCAGCGCGGGCGTGATTGGTTATACGTTGACGCAGGTGCTGTCGCCGGAACAGTTAGCCGCCTGGGGTTGGCGGATCCCCTTCGCCTTCGGTTTGCTGATCCTGCCGATTGCCATTTACCTGCGCCGCCACTTACGTGAAACGTACGCCTCGGAAAACACCACCGCAACGCAATCCACTGGCAGCCTGCTGGGAGAGGTCTTCAAAAATTACCGGGGGCTGGTGCTGGTGGGTATCTTTATTCTCTCCGGCAGCACTATCACTCAGTATTTCCTCAATTATATGACCACCTACGCACTCAATGAGCTGGCGTTCGCGCCCGGCAGCGCCATGGCGTCCACCATTCTGATTGGCGTCTGCGTGGTGGTGTTTTCACTGGTTGGCGGCTGGATGGCAGATCGTTTTGGGCGAAAAGTGACCATTATTGCACCCCGGCTGATTTTGCTGGTCTTGTTGCTGCCGGGACTGGAAATCATCAATACCTGGCGTAGCGAGGCGGTGTTTTACAGCGTGATCACCGTCTTTGCCGCGCTGCAATGCATCAGTGGTTCCGGCGTGCTGGTCGTGCTGTGCGAAAACTTCCCGAAATATGTCCGCTCCACCGGTTTCTCGATTGCCTTTGCCTTCGGCATCACCTTGTTTGGCGGCACCGCGCAAATCGTTTTCTCGTGGCTCATAAAATGGACCGGCGACCCTGTTTCACCGGGTTATTACCTTATCGCCGCCAATATTCTCTGCCTGTGCGCCACCGTGTTGCTGAAAGAGCGTAAAAAGATGCCGCAACCCGCACTCACGCGTCGCCGCTCCACCGTTCAGCCATAAGGAGGCACACATGACAACAGTAATGACATGGCGGGAATGGGCCGCCCATGATGCCACGGCACTGGCCGAACGCGTCAGCCAGGGCGATATCAGCGCGACAGAGCTGGCGCAGCAAGCGCAGGCGGCGGTAGAGAAAATCAACCCACACATCGGTTCGGTGGTCGAACTGTTTGATGATGCGATTGCCGCTCCCGAGACAGACGGTACCGCGCTGGAGGGCCCCTTCAGGGGCGTACCTTTCCTGATGAAAGATCTGGGCCCCGGCGTTAAACATCGCTTACAGGAACAAGGCTCGAAATTTCTGCAGGGTTATCGCGCCAGCGAAGACGCCTTCCTGACGTCGCAAATTCGCGCCGCCGGGCTGAACATTATTGGTCGCACCACCACGCCGGAGTTTGGCGTGTGCGGTTCCGTGGAAAACCCGGCGATCTACGTCACCCGTAACCCGTGGAACCCGCATTACACCACCTTTGGCTCCTCGGCAGGCGCCTGCGCCTCCGTCGCCGCTGGCGTGGTGCCGCTGGCGCATGCCACCGATGGCGGGGGATCAATTCGTATTCCGGCGGGTTCCCATGGCCTGATCGGCCTGAAAAGTTCCCGCGGCGTGTTGTCGATCGCCCCGGCGCTCTCCGATATCACCGGCTATGTCTCGACGCAGGGTTGCGTCAGCCGCAGCGTGCGCGACACCGCGCGGTTTATTGATAGCTGCCGCGGCGGTGCACCAGGGGAGTTTATGCCTTACTGGGAGAGCAAACAGCCCTACACGGAGATGATTAAGCGGGATCCGCAACCGCTGCGTATCGCCGTTTCCCATGAATGGGGCCAGTACCATGCCGATACGCATTTTGTCGGCGAACTGGAGCGCACAGTACGCTTGCTGGAAGAGCTGGGCCATCAGGTGGAATGGGTCACGCCGTCGGTGAATTTTGAGCAGGCCTTTACGGCACAAACCACCTGTTATATCAGTAACTTTGCCCAGTTCATTCAACGCATGCTGGAAAAAAGGGGACTGACTGCGCCGCCAGAGGATCAGATCGAGCCGATTAATCTCCGTATCTGGCAAAAAGGGGTGAATATGTCCTACAGCGAACGCTGGAAAATGCAGGATGCGTTTAACACTGTGTCGCGGGATTTGGGGCGATTCTTTCAGCAGTGGGATGTGATCCTCACGCCAACCTTCGCCAAACCCACGCCGCTGTTAGGCGAGAAAAAGTACCTCACGCTCAGCGACAACCCGGACGTTATGGACTGGTTTTACACCCTGTGGGCGATCTTCTCTTATACCCCGCTTGCCAGCCTGACCGGCACCGCCGGGATCTCTGTCCCGCTGGCCTGGCAATCTTCCGGCATTCCGCTGGGTATGCATTTCCAGACCCGTCAGGGTAACGACGGTATGTTGTTACAACTCGCCGCACAACTGGAACGCGCGCTGGGCGGCAGTTTTAACACGAACCGCGCGCCGCAGGTTCACGTGAGCGGTTAACCCGGGCATTCGCCGGATGGCGGCAGCGCCATCCGGCACGCAGTTTATTCTCCCGCCCGTCGCTGATACTGCGCAAAGCGCTGCTTCGCATCCTGTTCGGTTTGCTCAAACAGTTGCCCGGCAAGCTCAGGCGATGTCCGCGCCAGCGAGGCATAGCGCACTTCGCCCATCAGGAACTCACGGAAATCCTCTTCCGGCTCTTCAGAGTCGAGCATAAACGGATTCTTGCCCTTCGCTGCCAGTTGCGGATTGTATCGCCATAAGTGCCAGTAACCGGACTCCACCGCCCGTTTGGCTTCACGCATGCTGCACCCCATCCCGGCTTTCAGACCATGATTAATGCAGGCGGCATACGCGATCACCAGCGACGGCCCGGGCCAGGCTTCCGCTTCGGCAAGCGCCCGTAAGGTTTGCGCTTTATCCGCGCCCATGGCGATCTGCGCGACATACACATTGCCGTAGCTCACCGCCATCATGCCAAGATCCTTTTTGCGCGTGCGTTTGCCTTCTGCGGCAAATTTGGCAATCGCCGCCACCGGCGTCGCCTTCGACGACTGGCCGCCGGTATTGGAGTAAACCTCGGTATCAAACACCAGAATATTCACGTCCTCGCCGGAAGCGAGCACATGATCCAGTCCGCCAAAACCAATGTCGTACGCCCAGCCATCGCCGCCGAGGATCCACTGGGAACGCCGGGTGAAATAGTCGCGGTTTTGATACAGCCGGTTAAGCAGAGCGTTATCGCCTTTCTCCTGCGCCAGCAGCGCGCTCAGGTGTTCGCTACGCTCGCGGCTGCCCTCGCCACTCTCTTTATGCTCCAGCCATGCGCACAGCGCCTGCTGCAATCCGTTACTGACCGGCGCGGTCAGCGCTGCGGTCACGTCGCTGGCGATTTGCTCACGTATCGCCCGACCGCCCAGCATCATCCCTAAGCCAAATTCGGCATTATCTTCAAACAGCGAGTTGGCCCAGGCGGGCCCCTGGCCTTTGTGGTTGGTGGTCCACGGGATCGACGGCGCGCTCGCGCCCCAGATGGAGGAGCAGCCGGTGGCATTGGCGATCATCATCCGATCGCCAAACAACTGGGTGATCAGCCGGGCATACGGTGTCTCGCCGCAGCCTGCACACGCGCCGGAGAACTCCAGCAGCGGCGTTTCAAACTGGCTGCCCTTGACCGTGGTTTTGTTAAATGGATTGGCTTTTGGCGACAGTCCCAGCGCATGATCCCAGATAGCCGCCATATGCCGCTGGCTCTCCAGCGGCTGCATACTCAGCGCTTTGCCCTTCGCCGGGCAGATATCCGCGCAGTTGCCGCAGCCGGAGCAATCCAGCGGTGAAATCGCCAGATGGTATTCATACTCTTTCGCCCCCTGCGCGGGCTTACTCAGCAGCGCCGTCGGTGCAGATTCGCGTTCGTCCGTATCGAGCAGCGCCGGGCGCACCGCGGCATGCGGGCAGATAAACGCGCACTGATTACACTGGGTACAACCCTCCGGTTGCCAGACCGGCACTTGCAGGGCGATGCCGCGTTTCTCCCAGGCGGCGGTGCCGGGTGGAAAGGTGCCATCTTCCATGCCGATAAACGCGCTGACCGGCAGTGTGTCGCCATTCTGACGGTTCATTGGCTCGAGGATGTCGCGGATGAAATCCGGCAGCAGCCGGGTATCCGCAGGCCGTTCCTCCTCCAGCGTCGCCCAGCGTTCCGGCACCATCACTTCGTGAATCGCCTCCATCCCCAGATCGATGGCGGCGTTGTTCATCTCGACAACTTTTTGCCCTTTACGCCCGTACGATTTTTCTACCGCCTGTTTCAAATAATCTGAGGCGGTTTGCGGATCGATAATCCCCGCCAGCTTAAAAAATGCCGACTGCATCAGCATATTGAAGCGCCCGCCCAGCCCCAGTTTGCGCGCAATATCCACCGCATTCAGGGTGTAAAAACGGATGCCCTGGCGGGCAATATAACGCTTCATGCTGTTGGGCAGGTTCGCCTCCAGATCCTCGCCAAACCAGGTACAGTTCAGCAGAAAGGTTCCTCCGGGGTTTAACCCCTCCAGCAGGTCATATTTATCGACGTAGGATTGCTGTGAACAGGCGATAAAATCAGCTTTGTGGATCAGATACGGCGAGGTGATGGGACGCTCACCAAAGCGCAAATGGGAGACGGTAATGCCGCCGGATTTTTTCGAATCGTAGGCAAAGTAGGCCTGCGCATACATTGGCGTTTTATCGCCGATAATTTTGATGGCGCTTTTGTTGGCGCTGACCGTGCCGTCTGAACCCAGCCCCCAGAATTTACAGGCGGTGATCCCTTCGCGGGAGACCTGCACATCCTGCATGGGCAACGGCAACGAAGTGTGGGTGACGTCGTCGAAAATACCCACCGTAAAACCGTCCTTCGGCAGCGGTTTTTTCAGGTTTTCAAACACCGACACAATATGCCCCGGCAACACATCTTTGCCCCCCAGCGCATAACGGCCGCCCACAATCAGCGGCGCGTTGTCGTGGTGGTAAAAGGCGTTTTTGACATCCAGGCATAAGGGTTCGGCCTGCGCACCCGGCTCTTTCGTGCGATCGAGCACCGCAATACGCTTCACGCTCTGCGGGATGCTGGCAAAAAAGTGCGCCAGCGAAAACGGGCGAAACAGATGTACCGTCACCAGTCCGACTTTCTCTCCGCTGTCGATCAGCGCATCCACCACTTCAGAAATGGTGTCGCACACCGACCCCATAGCAATGATGATTTGTTCAGCGTCTTCCGCGCCGTAATAATCAAACAGGTGATATTCGCGCCCGGTGATGGCGGCGATCTCCGCCATATAACCTTCAACGATATCCGGCAGCGCCGCATAGTAGCGGTTGGCCGCTTCGCGCTCCTGAAAATAGATATCGGGGTTTTGCGCCGTACCGCGGATCACCGGGTGATCGGGGTTAAGGGCGTTGCGGCGAAAACGGTCCAGCGCTTCAGTATCCAGCAGCGGGGCCAGCTCGTCATACTCCAGAACCTCGATTTTCTGGATCTCATGAGAGGTGCGAAAACCGTCAAAGAAGTTGATAAACGGCACGCGACCTTTGATGGCCGCCAGATGCGCCACCGCCGAGAGATCCATCACCTGCTGCACATTGCTCTCCACCAGCATGGCGCAGCCCGTCTGGCGAACGGCCATCACATCCTGATGATCGCCAAAAATGTTCAGCGAATTGGCCGCCAGCGCCCGGGCGCTCACATGAAACACCCCCGGCAACAGTTCTCCGGCGATTTTATACAGATTGGGGATCATCAGCAGTAACCCTTGCGAGGCGGTATAGGTGCTGGTCAGCGCCCCGGCCTGTAACGCACCGTGCACCGCCCCGGCCGCCCCGGCTTCGGATTGCATCTCCATTAACCGTACCGGCTGACCAAACAGGTTTTTCTTACCGGCGGCGGCCCATTCATCCACGTTTTCCGCCATTGGCGTGGAGGGGGTGATGGGGTAAATCGCCGCGACATCGGTAAAGGCATAGGCGATCCATGCCGCCGCGGCGTTGCCATCCATTGTTTTCATCTTTCCGGACATTGCTCGTTCCTCGAATGTGAGAGGCCTGGTCAGCGGACTATTGCACAGCCTGTGCCAGCTCATTTATTCGTGGAAATACAAGCCATTACTGAGCATCCGACAAACGCGATTGCGTGGAATAAGACAGCGAAAGCGACATCCTGTTGAACAGCCGACAAAGTGTCGGGCAGCGGGCACACACCACCGCCGACAAACACGATTGTTCGGTTTCGTACAAATGGTCTGGCGATTGTTTACTCTTTGCCCTTCCCGCTCAGACATCGAAAAAACAAAAACCAATATAATCAGTTAATTAACAAATATGGCATGGCTGGTATGTTCCCTGCACAAGGGTATGTGGCAAACACACAACCCACAGGAGAGACACCATGACCATGCGTCAATGTGCGATTTACGGTAAAGGCGGTATTGGTAAATCCACTACCACACAAAACCTCGTTGCCGCCCTCGCGGAGATGGGCAAAAAAGTGATGATCGTTGGCTGCGACCCGAAAGCCGACTCCACCCGTTTGATCCTTCACGCCAAAGCGCAAAACACCATTATGGAGATGGCAGCAGAAGTCGGTTCCGTGGAAGACCTGGAACTGGAAGACGTGCTGCAAATCGGTTACGGCGGCGTGCGCTGTGCGGAATCCGGCGGCCCGGAGCCAGGCGTGGGCTGCGCGGGGCGCGGGGTGATCACCGCCATCAACTTCCTTGAAGAAGAAGGCGCGTATGTTCCCGACCTCGATTTCGTGTTTTACGACGTGCTCGGCGACGTGGTGTGCGGCGGTTTCGCCATGCCGATCCGTGAAAACAAGGCGCAGGAGATCTATATCGTCTGTTCCGGCGAAATGATGGCGATGTACGCCGCCAACAACATCTCCAAAGGTATTGTTAAATATGCCAAATCCGGCAAGGTGCGCCTCGGCGGGCTGATTTGTAACTCTCGCCAGACCGATCGTGAAGACGAGTTGATCATTGCTCTGGCGGAAAAACTCGGCACGCAAATGATCCACTTCGTGCCGCGCGACAACATTGTGCAGCGTGCCGAAATCCGCCGGATGACGGTGATTGAGTATGACCCCACCTGCAACCAGGCGAATGAATACCGCACGCTGGCCAGCAAAATCGTCAACAACACCAAAATGGTGGTCCCGACCCCCTGCACCATGGACGAACTGGAAGAGCTGCTGATGGAGTTCGGCATTATGGATGTGGAAGACACCAGCATCATCGGTAAAACCGCCGCCGAAGAGAACGCGGCCTGAGGCCTCCCGATCGAAGGAATAGCGCAATGAGCAATGCAACAGGCGAACGTAATCTGGACATCATCCAGGAGGTGCTGGAGGTTTTTCCGGAGAAGACGCGCAAAGAACGCAGAAAGCACATGATGGTCACCGATCCGGAGCAGGAAAGCGTCGGTAAGTGCATCATCTCCAACCGTAAGTCACAGCCCGGCGTGATGACCGTGCGCGGCTGTTCTTACGCCGGTTCTAAAGGGGTGGTGTTTGGGCCGATCAAAGATATGGCCCATATCTCCCACGGCCCGATCGGCTGCGGTCAGTACTCCCGCGCCGGTCGGCGTAACTACTACACCGGGGTCAGCGGCGTGGACAGCTTCGGCACGCTGAATTTCACCTCGGATTTTCAGGAGCGCGACATCGTGTTTGGCGGCGACAAAAAGCTGACCAAACTGATTGAAGAGATGGAAATGCTGTTCCCGCTGACCAAAGGCATCTCGATCCAGTCGGAGTGCCCGGTGGGCCTGATCGGTGACGATATCGAAGCCGTTGCCAACGCCAGCCGTAAAGCGCTGAACAAACCGGTGATCCCGGTGCGCTGCGAAGGGTTTCGCGGCGTGTCGCAGTCTCTCGGGCACCATATTGCCAATGACGTGATCCGCGATTGGGTGCTGGATAACCGCGAGGGCAAACCGTTCGAATCCACCCCGTATGATGTGGCGATCATCGGCGATTACAACATCGGCGGCGATGCCTGGGCGTCGCGTATTTTGCTCGAAGAGATGGGGTTGCGGGTGGTGGCGCAGTGGTCCGGCGACGGCACGCTGGTGGAGATGGAAAACACCCCGTTCGTGAAGCTCAACCTCGTGCACTGTTACCGCTCCATGAACTACATCTCCCGTCATATGGAGGAAAAACACGGCATTCCGTGGATGGAGTACAACTTCTTTGGCCCGACCAAAATCGCCGAGTCACTGCGGAAAATCGCCGATCAGTTTGACGACACCATTCGCGCCAATGCTGAAACGGTGATCGCCCGCTATCAGGCGCAAAACGACGCCATCATCGCCAAATACCGGCCGCGTCTTGAGGGACGCAAAGTGCTGCTCTATATGGGCGGTTTACGTCCGCGTCATGTGATAGGCGCTTATGAAGATCTGGGGATGGAGATCATCGCCGCAGGCTACGAGTTCGGCCATAACGACGATTACGATCGCACCCTGCCGGATCTGAAAGAAGGCACGCTGCTGTTTGATGACGCCAGCAGCTATGAACTGGAAGCGTTTGTTAAAGCCCTGAAACCGGACCTGATCGGCTCCGGCATCAAGGAGAAGTACATCTTCCAGAAAATGGGCGTGCCGTTTCGCCAGATGCACTCCTGGGATTACTCCGGCCCGTACCACGGCTATGACGGTTTCGCCATTTTCGCCCGTGATATGGATATGACGCTCAACAACCCCGCCTGGGGCCAGTTGACCGCGCCGTGGCTGAAATCCGCCTGACTTTTATCCTGCTATCCCGTCTGTTCACCGATTTGTGGCGCGGGAGGAGAACACCATGAGCCAAACTGTTGAGAAAATACATAACTGCCATCCGTTGTTCGAACAGGATGCCTACCAGACGTTGTTTCGCGGTAAACGGGGAATGGAAGAAGCGCACTCGCCGGAGCGGGTGCAGGAAGTGTTCCAGTGGACCACCACACCGGAATACGAAGCGCTGAACTTTACACGCGAAGCGCTGACCATCGATCCCGCCAAAGCCTGCCAGCCGTTGGGGGCGGTGCTCTGTTCGCTGGGTTTCGCCAATACCCTGCCCTATGTGCACGGTTCCCAGGGGTGCGTGGCGTATTTCCGCACCTATTTTAACCGTCACTTTAAAGAGCCGGTGGCCTGCGTATCAGACTCCATGACCGAAGATGCCGCCGTGTTCGGCGGCAATAATAACCTCAATACTGGCCTGCAAAACGCCAGCGCACTGTACAAACCGGAGATCATCGCCGTCTCCACCACCTGTATGGCGGAAGTGATCGGCGACGATTTACAGGCCTTTATCGCCAACGCCAAAAAAGACGGTTTTCTTGATGCCGCCATCCCGGTGCCGTACGCCCATACGCCGAGCTTTATCGGCAGCCATGTTACCGGCTGGGACAATATGTTCGAAGGTTTTGCCCGCGCCTTCACCGCCGATTATCAGGCGCAGCCGGGCACACTGCCGCGCATCAATCTGGTGACCGGTTTTGAAACCTATCTGGGTAATTTCCGCGTGCTGAAACGCATGATGGAACAGATGGAGGTGCCTTGTAGCCTGCTGTCGGACCCTTCAGAGGTGCTGGATACCCCGGCGGATGGCCATTACCACATGTATTCCGGCGGTACCACGCAACAGGAGATGCGCGAGGCGCCCGACGCCATCGACACGCTGCTGCTGCAACCCTGGCAACTGGTGAAAACCAAAAAAGTGGTGCAGGAGATGTGGAACCAGCCGGCGACAGACGTCACGACGCCGATTGGCCTGGCGGCCACCGATGCGCTGCTGATGACCATCAGCCAGCTTACCGGCAAGCCGATTGCCGATGCGCTGACGCTGGAGCGCGGCCGCCTGGTGGATATGATGCTCGACTCCCACACCTGGCTGCACGGCAAGAAATTCGGTCTGTTTGGCGACCCGGATTTTGTGATGGGGCTGACCCGTTTCCTGCTGGAGCTGGGCTGCGAGCCGACGGTGATCCTCAGTCATAACGGCAGTAAACGCTGGCAGAAAGCGATGAAGAAAATGCTCGACGACTCGCCGTATGGTCAGCAGAGCGAAGTCTTTATCAACTGCGATTTGTGGCATTTCCGTTCGCTGATGTTCACCCGCCAGCCGGATTTTATGATTGGCAACTCCTATGGCAAGTTCATTCAGCGCGACACCCTCGCCAAAGGTGAACAGTTTGAAGTCCCGCTGATCCGCCTGGGCTTCCCGCTGTTTGACCGCCACCACCTGCACCGCCAGACCACCTGGGGCTACGAAGGGGCGATGAGCATCCTGACGACGCTGGTTAACGCGGTGCTGGAGAAGGTGGACAAAGAGACCATCAAGCTTGGCAAAACCGACTACAGCTTCGACCTTATCCGTTAACCATCACAGCCCCGTCGTTGACGGGGCTCAGGGAGGCACTATGCCGGTCATTATCATTCGCCAGCGCGGCGACGATCTCTACTGCTATATCGCCAAACAGGATCTGGAAGCGCGGGTTCTGCACATTGAGCATGACACCCCACAACGCTGGGGCGGAGTGCTTTCTCTGGAGGGTGGACGCCGTTATTACGTGAATGAACAGCCGGGACGCCCTGCGTTTCCGGTCAGTTTGCGCGCCACCCGCGATGCGCTGGTGTAAGGAGGTGTTCCATGTCTGACAACGACAGACTTTTCTGGCGCATGCTGGCGCTGTTTCAGTCTCTGCCGGAGCTACAGCCTGCGCAGATTGTTGCCTGGCTGACCGACGAACGTGACGAGACGCTGACCCCGGATTATCTGGCGTCGCTGAATACGCAGCAACTGGAGGCACGATTCCCCTATGCGCATGCGCTGATGTCCAGAGGGCGCTGGAGCCGGGTAAGAGCGTGTCTGCGCGGCGAATTGCCTGCGCATCTCACGGTGCACACGCCACACGCGCGGCGTCCGCAGTTAATTGTCGCGTTTTGTTCGCAGGATGGTCTGACGATCAACGGCCATTTTGGTCAGGGTCGCCTGTTCTTTATCTACGCCTTTGATGAGCAGGGGTACTGGTTACATGACTTACGTCGCTACCCCGGCAGTCAGGAGGATAAAGAGCCGAATGAGAGCCGCGCGCGCTTACTGGACGATTGCCACCTGCTGTTCTGTGAAGCGATTGGCGGCCCGGCCGCGGCGCGCCTGATCCGCCACAATATTCACCCCATGAAAGTCGCACCGGGTTTTACCCTTCTTTCGCAGTGCGAGGCGCTCAAGACGCTGCTTGCCGGGCAGTTGCCCCCCTGGCTGGCTAAACGGATGGAGCGCGCCAACCCGCTGGAAGCGCGCGTGTTTTAACCCCTTCTCATCCCCCGTTCGCGGGGGATTTTTTTTGACGTCGGCATTACGTCAATTGTCCGTTTTGTCGCAAAGCCAACATAAATTTCCCCTTAAAAATCAATCACTCTCTTCTGGCCTGCGATTTGCAACACCGCCGGTAACCCAATCCATACATGAGGTCACTATGAAGGGGAATGAGATTCTCGCACTGCTTGATGAGCCTGCCTGCGAACACAACCATAAACAAAAAACCGGCTGTAGCGCGCCCAAACCCGGGGCAACTGCGGGCGGCTGCGCCTTTGATGGCGCACAGATCACCTTGTTACCGCTGTCCGATGTGGCGCATCTGGTGCACGGCCCGATCGGCTGTACCGGCAGCTCCTGGGACAATCGCGGCAGCCTGAGCTCTGGCCCGCGTATCAACCGACTGGGCTTTACCACCGATCTTAACGAGCAGGATGTGATCATGGGGCGCGGTGAGCGCCGTCTGTTTCATGCGGTGCGCCATATCGTCAACCGCTATCACCCGGCAGCAGTATTTGTCTACAACACCTGCGTACCGGCCATGGAGGGCGACGATATTGATGCCGTCTGCCAGGCAGCAGCGACCGCCACGGGCGTGCCGGTGATCGCCGTAGATGCAGCGGGTTTTTACGGCAGTAAAAATCTCGGCAACCGCCTGGCCGGCGAGGTGATGGTGAAGCAGGTGATCGGCAGTCGCGAACCGTCGCCCTGGCCGGACGATACCCCCTTTTCTCCGGCGCACCGCCACGATATCGGGCTGATTGGCGAGTTCAACATTGCCGGGGAGTTCTGGCATATCCAGCCGTTGCTCGATGAGCTGGGGATCCGTGTACTGGGGAGTCTTTCCGGCGACGGGCGATTTACCGACATTCAGACCCTGCACCGGGCGCAGGTCAATATGCTGGTCTGCTCGCGGGCACTGATTAACGTTGCCCGCGCGCTGGAACAACGTTATGGCACGCCGTGGTTTGAGGGCAGCTTTTACGGCGTGCGCGCCACCTCCGATGCCTTGCGCCAGTTGGCCGCGCTGACCGGTGATGAGGATCTGATCGCGCGAACAGCGGCGTTAATCGCCCGCGAAGAGCAGCGCGCAGAACAGGCGCTGGCCCCGTTGCGCGCGCGTTTACGCGGTCGCAAAGCGCTGCTGTACACCGGCGGCGTGAAGTCCTGGTCGGTGGTCTCCGCGTTACAGGATCTGGGGATGACCGTGGTCGCAACCGGTACCCGCAAGTCCACCGAAGAGGATCGGCAACGTATTCGCGAACTGATGGGCAACGAGGCCATCATGCTCGACGAGGGCAATGCCCGTACGCTGCTGGATGTGGTGTACCGCTACCAGGCGGACATGATGATCGCCGGTGGACGCAATATGTACACCGCCTACAAAGCGCGGTTGCCGTTTCTGGATATCAACCAGGAGCGCGAGCATGCCTTCGCTGGCTATCGCGGCATCGTCACGCTGGCCGAACAACTGTGTCAGACCCTGGAAAGCCCGGTCTGGCCGCAAACTCACGCGCGTGCGCCGTGGCAATAAGGAGTCGATGATGGCCGAAATCATGCGTAATAAAAAACCGCTGGCAGTTAGCCCCATAAAAAGCGGTCAGCCGTTGGGGGCGATCCTTGCCAGTATGGGGTTTGATCAGACCATTCCGCTGGTGCATGGCGCTCAGGGGTGCAGCGCTTTCGCAAAAGTCTTTTTTATCCAGCATTTTCACGATCCGATCCCCTTACAATCAACGGCGATGGACCCGACATCGACCATTATGGGCGCGGATGAAAACATTTTTACCGCGCTGAATATCCTCTGCCAGCGCAATAACCCCAAAGCGATTGTGCTGCTCAGCACCGGGCTTTCAGAAGCCCAGGGCAGCGACATTTCCCGCGTGGTGCGTCAGTTCCGCGATGATTTCCCGCGTCATAAAGGGGTGGCGATCCTCACCGTCAATACACCGGATTTTTACGGCACGCTGGAGAACGGCTACAGCGCAGTGCTGGAAAGCGTGATTGCGCAGTGGGTGGCGGAAAAACCGCTGCCGGGTCTGCGTAATCGCCGCGTTAACTTGCTGCTCAGCCATTTATTGACACCGGGGGATGTGGAACTGCTACGCAGCTATGTGGAGGCGTTTGGATTACAACCGGTCATGGTGCCGGATCTCTCGCTGTCGCTGGATGGTCATATGGCGAATGGCGACTTTTCGCCCGTCACCCAGGGCGGTGCGTCTCTGCGCATGATCGAGCAGATGGGGCAAAGCCTGTGTTCCTTTGCCATCGGCGTCTCCCTTTCCCGTGCAGCCACGCTGCTGGCGCAGCGCAGTCGCGGCGAGGTGATCGCCCTGCCGCATCTGATGACGCTTGGCAACTGCGACCAGTTTATTCACCACCTGCAACGCCTCTCCGGGCGCGAGGTTCCGGCCTGGATTGAGCGCCAGCGCGGGCAATTACAGGATGCGATGATCGATTGTCATATGTGGCTACAGGGGGCGCGCATGGCGCTGGCGGCGGAAGGCGACCTGCTGGCGGCATGGTGTGATTTCGCTCGCAGTCAGGGCATGGTTCCCGGCCCGGTTGTCGCACCGGTGAGTCAGCCGGGGTTGCAAAATCTGCCCGTTGACAGCGTGACCATTGGCGATCTGGAAGACTTACAGGACCTGTTGTGCGCCACCCCGGCGGATCTGCTGGTCGCCAACTCTCACGCGGCGGATCTGGCGGAGCAGTTCGCTATCACGCTGGTGCGCGCAGGTTTTCCTCTTTATGACCGGCTCGGCGAGTTTCGCCGCGTGCGCCAGGGCTACGCGGGCATGCGCGATACCCTGTTCGAACTGGCGAACACCCTGCGCGAGCGCCATCATCACCTGGCCACTTACCACTCCCCGTTGCGCCAGCACGTTAGCGAACCGCCGATTTCCGGAGGCAACTATGCACTATGTTAACCGCCAGTTCAGCACCATTTGCTCCGGCGTCTGGTCAATGAAAGTGGCCTTTGCCAGCTCCGACTATCACCATGTGGATCAGCATTTTGGCGCAACGCCGAGGCTGGTTATTTACGGTGTGAAGGAGAACGACGTGACGCTGTTGCGGGTGGTGGATTTTTCGGTGCTCGCCGGGCACCAGCAAGAGAAAATCACCAGCCGGATCGCGGCGCTGGAGGATTGCGTGACGCTCTACTGTGTGGCGATCGGCGAAAGCGTCTTTCGCCAGCTGCTGCAAATCGGCGTGCGCGCCGTCCGCGTTCCGGCAGAGACCACTATTGAGGGGCTGTTGCAGGAAATTCAGCACTACTGGTATGACAAAGAGCAGCGAAAAAATACGCGCAACCGCAATCCGCAGCGCTTTGCACAACTCCTGCAGGAGAACGACTGGCAGGATGACGAGGAGCGCTGACCGCCAACTGTGTCGGCTCTGTGACAAAACCAACATAAAACTGCGACACAGCGCGCAGTTTTATGTCAGGAACAAAACTTAACCCTCTGAAAATACGCCACTTTACCTTCTGGTACTGCTTTTGCTTGATACGTCTGACCCGCCGTTGATTGACGCGGTGAAATGCGCCCCGGCGCTTTCCGTCATACATCCTGGGAGCTGAGAGCATGTGGAATTACTCCGAGAAAGTGAAAGATCATTTTTTTAATCCCCGTAACGCCAGGGTGGTGGATAACGCCAACGCCGTTGGCGACGTGGGATCGTTAAGCTGCGGCGATGCGTTGCGGCTGATGTTACGAGTGGATCCGCAAAGTGAAACCATCCTTGAGGCCGGGTTTCAGACCTTTGGTTGCGGCAGCGCAATCGCCTCTTCGTCGGCGTTAACTGAGCTGATCATTGGCCGGACGCTGGCGCAGGCTGAACAGGTGACCAACCAGCAGATCGCCGACTATCTCGACGGCCTGCCGCCGCAAAAAATGCACTGCTCCGTGATGGGTCAGGAGGCACTGCGGGCGGCGATTGCCCACTATCGCGGCGAAACGCTGGAAGACGACCATGAAGAAGGTGCGTTGATCTGCAAATGTTTTGGCGTCGACGAAGGCCAGATCCGCCGCGCGGTGTTAAGCAACGGATTGACCACGCTTGAAGAGGTGATCAACTACACCAAAGCGGGCGGCGGCTGTACCGCGTGCCATGAAAAAATCGAACTGGCGCTGGCGGACATTCTGGCGCAGCACCCGCAGATTGCCGCCCCTGCCGCAGAACAGAAAGATCCGCACTGGCAGGAAGTGGTGGATGCCATCACCGAACTGCGTCCGCATATTCAGGCCGATGGCGGCGATATGACGCTGGTGAATGTCGCCGCGCATACCGTGACGGTCAGCCTGTCCGGCAGTTGCAGCGGCTGCATGATGACCGATATGACGCTGGCGTGGCTGCAACAAAAGCTGATGGAGCGTACCGGCTGTTATATGGACGTCGTGGCGGCCTGAAGCGCCGCTGGTCAACCGAGGGGAAATCACCATGAAACAGGTTTATCTGGACAATAACGCCACCACCCGCATCGATCCGATGGTGCTGGAAGCGATGATGCCGTTCCTGACTGAACATTACGGCAACCCGTCATCCATTCACGATTTTGGCGCACCGAGCCGCGTTGCCCTTGAGCGGGCGCGTCAACAGGTGGCCGACCTGCTCGGTGCGGAACACGCCAGCGAGATTATTTTTACCTCCTGCGCCACCGAAGCCACCTCTACCGCCCTGCATGCCGCAGTCGAACTGATGCCGGAACGGCGGGAGATCATCACAACTGCGGTGGAGCACCCGGCGACCCTGGCGGTATGCGAACATCTGGAGCGCCAGGGCTATCTTATCCACCGCATTGCGGTGAATACCGATGGCGTGCTGGATATGCAGCAGTACCGCCAGGCACTGAGCCCGCGCGTTGCGGTGGTCAGCGTTATGTGGGCCAACAATGAAACCGGCGTCCTGTTTCCGGTTGTGGAAATGGCGGCGATGGCGCACGACGTCGGCGCGTTGTTTCACTGCGACGCGGTACAGGTGGTGGGGAAAATGCCGCTGGATATCGGTCGGACAGCCATTGATATGCTCTCCTGCTCGGCGCATAAACTGCATGGCCCGAAAGGCGTCGGTTGCCTCTATTTACGCCGTGGTTCGCGCTTTCGTCCGCTGCTGCGCGGCGGGCATCAGGAGCGGGGCCGCCGGGCGGGCACTGAAAATATCGCCGGCATTGTCGGCATGGGCGCGGCATGTGAACTGGCGCAGGTGCACCTGCCGGGGATGAACACCATTGCTGCATTGCGCGATCGTCTTGAAAGCGAACTGGTCAGCCAGGTGCCCTCGGTGAGGGTGATGGGCGGCAATGCGCCGCGCGTTCCCGGCACCGTCAATCTGGCGTTTGAGTTTATCGAAGGCGAAGCGATCCTGTTGTTGCTCAACCAGGCCGGGATAGCGGCGTCCAGCGGCAGCGCCTGCACCTCGGGGTCGCTGGAGCCGTCGCATGTGATGCGCGCCATGCATATTCCCTATACCGCCGCGCATGGCAGTATTCGCTTTTCGCTCTCCCGGTATACCCGAGAGAAAGAGATAGAGTACGTCATTGATGCGCTGCCGCCCATCATCGCCCGCCTGCGCGCGCTGTCCCCCTACTGGCAGGACGGCAAACCGCGTCCGGCTGAAGCCATTTTCACACCGGTTTACGGTTAAGGCGGCGTCATGGCAAGCGTAGTGATTAACGATACGACGCTGCGGGACGGCGAACAGAGCCCCGGCGTGGCCTTTCGCGCCAGCGAGAAAGTGGCGCTGGCGCAGGCGCTGTATGAAGCTGGCGTCACCGCACTGGAAGTTGGCACACCCGCCATGGGCGACGAGGAGCGCACGCGCATGCAACTGGTGCGCCGCCACCTGCCCGCGGCCACGCTGATGGCCTGGTGCCGGATGAACCGCGACGAAATTCAGCAAAGCGCCGATCTGGGCATGGATTGGGTGGATATCTCCCTGCCCGCCTCCGACAAACTGCGGCAGTACAAGCTGCGTGAGCCGCTACCGCGTTTGCTGGAACGGCTGGCCACGCTGATTGAGCAGGCACAAGCGCTGGGTTTGCAGGTCTGCATCGGCTGTGAAGACGCCTCCCGCGCCAGCGATCTCACCCTACAGACCATCGCGGAAACTGCACAGCAGGCAGGCGCGCAGCGGCTGCGTTTTGCCGATACCCTCGGCGTGCTCGACCCGTTTACCACCGCCACCCGGATCGGTACGTTGCGACAACACTGGGCGGGCGAGATTGAAATGCATGCGCACAACGATCTGGGGCTGGCGACCGCCAATACCCTGGCGGCGGTACGCGCCGGGGCGACCAGCGTCAATACCACCGTGTTGGGGCTGGGCGAGCGGGCAGGCAATGCGGCGCTGGAGACGGTCGCCCTCGGGCTGCACCGCTGCCTGGGCATCGACTGCGGGGTGCACTTTGCCCGCTTGCCCGCCCTGTGCCAGCAAGTCGCCGATGCTGCCCTGCGCCCGATAGACGCCCAGCAACCGTTGGTGGGCGCACAGGTGTTTACCCACGAGTCCGGCGTGCATGTCGCCGCGCTGCTGCGCAATCGTGACAGTTACCAGGCAATTGACCCGGCACTGATGGGCCGTGAATACCGGCTGGTGCTCGGCAAACACTCCGGACGCCAGGCCGTGGACGGCGTGTTCGCCCGCATGGGCTACCGCCTTGACGCCCTGCAAATCGAGCAGTTGCTTCCGGCGATCCGTCGCTTTGCCGAGAGCTGGAAACGCACGCCCAAAGATTATGAACTGGTCGCCATTTACGATGAGCTGTGCGGCAGCGCAGCGCAACAGGCCGCAGGGAGTTGAGCATGGAGTGGTTTTATCGCATCCCCGGCGTGGATGAACTCGACAGCGCCGAATCCTTTTTTGAATTTTTCTGCGTGCCCTACGCATCACCGGCGTTGCACAGTTGCTGCCTGCGGGTACTGCGTGATTTTCATCAGCGCCTGCGCGACCACGTGCCGCTGCGGAATTTACTCGAAGAGGATCCCCGCGCCCCCTGGCTTCTCGCCCGGCGTCTGCTGGCGGAAAGTTATCAGCACTGCACTGCGGAGCATGGGCAATGACACAAAAATATGCCTTTGGCGAAGAGGTTCGCGTAACACGCGCGATCCGCAACGACGGCACCCTGTTCGGTTACCGGCGCGGCGACTTGCTGGTGCGTCGCGGCAGTACCGGGTTTGTGCGCGAATGGGGAACCTTTTTGATGGATCAGATTATCTACCAGATCCATTTTCTCGACAGCGATCTGATTGTCGGCTGCCGGGAAGAGGAGTTGCTCCCGGCCTCTGCGCCGTGGCACGCCGGCCAGTTTCAGTATGGCGACCACATCGTGTGCCGCTGTGCGTTAGCCATCAATGGCGACGTGGTGATTGCCGCTGGCGCACAGGGGCAAATCGCGGCAACCGGTCAGGGTGATAACGGCGAAAGTTACATTGTCACCTTTATGGCGCGTAGTTTTCAGGTACCTGCCAGCGCCATGATACTGGCGGAGGAACAATGAAAGAGCCTGCATGGGCGCGTTTTGCCAGGCAGCGTCTGGCGTTGTCGCGCTGGCACTGTGAGCCGGACGCCCTTCCCGCCGCACAGAAAGCCGCTTTCGAGGCGGCCTGTCTGCGCCAGCAACGGCTGGAAAGCGCGGTGGTGGAGGCCGCTGGCGGAGAAAACATTCCGGACGCGGTGCGCAGCGCCATCGCCGCCTCCCTGGCGCCTCAGCTTGATGAGGGGCAATTTTCCGCTGCGGACCGCCAGGCGGTGATCCGCCACCATGCGCTGATGGAGATGCAGCTCACCCGCATTGCCGCGTCAGCCCCCCAGCCCGATGACATTCAGGTGCGGGCCTGGTATCAGCAACATCAGGCGCAATTTATGCGCCCGGAGCAGCGCTTAACCTCGCATCTGCTGGTGACGGTCGATAACGATGGCGAAACGGTGCGACGCCAGGTGGCGCGTTTTCATCAGGAAATCGTTCGCGCCCGCACCGCATTCAGCCACCTGGCGCAGCGCTACTCGCACTGCCCCAGCGCGCTGGAAGGCGGTCGGCTGGGCTGGATCAGCCGGGGATTGCTCTACCCGCAGCTGGAACAGGCGCTGTTTGCGCTGAACGAGAATGACGTTAGCGCGCCCATTGAAACCGCGCTTGGCTGGCATTTAGTGTGGTGTGAGCACATCCGGGAGCCCGCGCCAATGGCGGAAAACGAGGCACTGGCAAAAGCGCGGGAACACCTGTACGCCCTCAATCAGCAACAGTGGCAACGCCGCTGGCTGGCGACACTGATTAACGAGGCATCGGCCTGACGCGTTTTTGCGCATCAGGCCGGATACCCGGCGGAGTGCGGTTACAGAATCGACGGTTTGAGGCTTTCCAGCCAGGCATCGACCCGTTCGTCGGTCAGGTCATACTGATTGTCCTGATCGATAACCAGACCCACGAACTTATCCGCTTCCAGCGCCGAGGAAGCGTTAAATGCGTAACCGTCGTTGGGCCACAGGCCAACCACCTGCGCACCGCAGTTTTTCAGCGTGTCATACAGCGGGCGCATACCGCTGACAAAATTATCCGGGTAACCGACCTGATCGCCCAGCCCGAATAACGCCACGGTTTTACCGCTCAGGCTGGTTCCGGCAAGCTGCGCCATAAATTCGCCCCAGGATTCGCTTTCACACCCCGCTTCCAGCCCCGGCAGTTGCCCGTCGCCCAGCGTCGGTGTGCCGAGTAGCAGCACCGGATAAGAGAGAAAGGTCGCCAGATCGGTACGGTTGATATTGACCGGCGCCGCCGCCGCCTCCCCCAGTTTTTGCTGGATCAGTTTGGCGATTTTGCGGGTCTTGCCGGTATCGGTGCCGAAAAAAATACCAATAGTAGCCATTGCATGCTCCTGTCAGGAAAAAGGATTAATCCGCCATCAAAAGGCGGGGATCAGACAGGATATTGCGAAGGCTGTGCCAGGTTTATCGGTGAGCAACCCCTGCACCAAACCGGGTGTGCACGCACCATCGTGATGCTTTTTTCGCCAGCATATTTCCCCGCCAGCGCCCGTCCGCAGGGCATCGACGCGATTAATGCCGTCGAATACCGATCTGGATCAATGTTAACGCCGGTTAATGCCGCAGAAGGTGCACTCTTTGCATGGTTAATTTACGCCCGACGCGTGCGGGTGAAAGTCGACAGGTGGCACAAATTGTCATAACTGCGACACAACCAATGCTGACCCCAGGAGTGCGTGATGACCCTGAATATGATGATGGATGCGACCGCGCCGGAAGAGATAGCCGGGGCGCTGACTCAACGGCATCCTGGCCTGTTTTTTACCATGGTCGAACAAGCGCCTGTGGCGATCTCGCTGACCGATCCCCACGCGCGGATCGTCTACGCTAACCCGGCGTTTTGCCACCAGACCGGTTATGACCTTGAACAGTTGTTACAGCAAAATCCGCGTCTGTTGTCGAGTAAGCAAACACCACGGGAAATTTACCAGCAGATGTGGCAGACGCTGCTGCAACGCCGGGCCTGGCGCGGACAACTGATTAACCGCCGCCAGGACGGTAGCCTCTATCTGGTGGAAATCGACATTACGCCGGTTATCAATCAGTTCGGTGTGCTGGAGCACTATCTGGCGATGCAGCGGGACATCAGCGCCAGCTATGCGCTGGAGCAGCGGTTGCGTAACCATATGACGCTAACCGAAGCGGTGCTTAACAATATTCCGGCGGCAGTCGTGGTGGTGGATGAGTACGATCGGGTGGTGATGGACAACCTGGTCTACAAAACGTTTTGCGCCGACTGCGGTGGTAAAGAGTTGCTCAGTGAACTGAATTTCTCCGCCCGCAAAGCGGAACTGGCCAACGGCCAGGTGTTACCCGTCGTGATCCGTGGCGTGGTGCGCTGGTTGTCGGTCACCTGTTGGGCGCTCCCCGGCGTCAGCGAAGAAGCCGGGCGTTACTTTATTGATAGTGCGCTCCCCCGCACGCTGGTGGTGATCACCGACGACACCCAACAACAGCAGCAACGGGAACAGGGGCGTCTCGATCGCCTGAAACAACAGATGACCACCGGCAAACTGCTGGCGGCGATTCGCGAGTCGCTGGATGCGGCACTGATTCAGCTTAATTGCCCTATCAATATGCTGGCGGCTGCGCGGCGTCTGAACGGCGATGATCACAATAATGTGGCGCTGGATGCCGCCTGGCGCGAAGGCGAAGAAGCGATGGCACGGCTGCAACGTTGCCGCCCGTCGTTGGAGCTGGAAAGCGCCGCCGTCTGGCCGTTGCAGCCCTTTTTTGACGATCTGCGCGCCCTCTATCACACCCGTTTTGATGAGGGTAAAAACCTGCACATCGAGCTCGACTCTCCGCAACTGGTCGGTTTTGGTCAGCGCACACAACTGCTTGCCTGCCTGAGCCTGTGGCTCGACAGGACGCTGGATATTGCCGCCGGCCTGCGCGATTTCACCGCGCAAACGCAAATTTTCGCCCGCGAAGAAAATGGCTGGCTCTCCGTGTATATCAACGACAATGTGCCGCTGATCCAGGTGCGTTACACCCACTCCCCCGACGCGTTAAATGCCCCGGGAAAAGGGATGGAGCTGCGCCTGATCCAGACGCTGGTGGCCCACCACCGCGGTGCGATAGAACTGACCTCACGCCCCGAAGGGGGGACCTGCCTGACCCTGCGTTTCCCGTTATTTCATTCACTGACCGGAGGCTCACAATGACCCAGCGAACCGAGTCGGGTAATCCCGTCTGGCGCTTCGACCTGTCCCAGCAGTTTACCGCGATGCAACGTATCAGCGTGGTGTTAAGCCGGGCGACAGAGATTGGTCAGACATTACAGGAAGTACTATGCGTGCTGCACAACGATGCGTTTATGCAACACGGGATGATCTGTCTGTACGACAATCAGCAATCCATCCTCAGTATTGAAGCCTTGCAGGAAGCCGATCAGGAGTTGATTCCCGGCAGTTCGCTGATCCGCTATCGGCCCGGAGAAGGACTGGTCGGCACGGTGCTGTCACAGGGGCAATCGCTGGTTCTGCCGCGTGTCGCCGACGATCAGCGTTTTCTCGATCGTCTGGGATTGTATGACTACAACCTGCCGTTTATCGCCGTGCCATTGATGGGGCTGCAATCACAACCGATGGGCGTGCTGGCGGCGCAGCCGATGGCACGTTTCGAGGAGCGGTTGCCCGCCTGTACGCGTTTTCTGGAAACGGTCGCCAACCTGGTGGCGCAAACGGTACGGCTGATGATGCGCCCCGCAGCCCCCTCTCCGCGTGCCACGGTGATGAACAGTGAACGCCCGCGCGGCTGTGCGACGGCACGCCCGTTTGGTTTTGAAAATATGGTCGGCAATAGCCCGGCGATGCGCCAGACCATGGAGATTATTCGCCAGGTTTCCCGCTGGGACACCACCGTGCTGGTACGGGGAGAAAGCGGCACCGGCAAGGAGCTGATCGCCAATGCTATCCATCACAACTCACCGCGCGCCGGTGCGCCGTTTGTGAAATTTAACTGCGCCGCACTGCCCGATACGCTGCTGGAAAGCGAGCTGTTCGGTCATGAGAAAGGCGCATTCACCGGTGCGGTGCGCCAGCGCAAAGGCCGCTTCGAACTGGCGGACGGCGGCACACTGTTTCTTGATGAGATTGGTGAAAGCAGCGCCTCGTTTCAGGCCAAACTGCTGCGGATTTTGCAGGAAGGCGAAATGGAGCGCGTCGGCGGTGACGAAACGCTACAGGTGAATGTTCGTATTATTGCGGCGACCAATCGCAATCTGGAAGAGGAGGTGCGGCTGGGAAATTTTCGTGAAGATCTCTACTACCGTCTCAATGTGATGCCGATCTCCCTGCCCCCGCTGCGCGAGCGGCAGGAGGACATTGCCGACCTGGCGCACTTTCTGGTGCGTAAAATCGCGCAGAACCAGAGCCGTACGCTGCGCATCAGCGATGGCGCTATCCGCCTGCTGATGAGCTACAACTGGCCCGGCAACGTGCGAGAACTGGAAAACTGCATTGAACGCTCGGCGGTGATGTCGGAGAGCGGTCTGATCGATCGCGACGTGATTCTGTTTAATCACCGGGAAAATACGCCGAAGCAGCCCCTGCTCAGCACGTCACGGGAAGATAGCTGGCTCGATCACTCGCTGGATGAACGTCAGCGGTTGATTGCCGCGCTGGAAAAAGCCGGCTGGGTGCAGGCGAAAGCGGCGCGTTTACTGGGGATGACCCCGCGCCAGGTGGCGTACCGCATTCAGACCATGGATATCACCCTGCCCAGAATGTGAATGTCGGATTTGTGGCATTCGGCACAATGTCAGCCAAATGCCACAACATTCACAACACAACGCCGACACGTGAAAATTAAATGTATTTTTTTCAATACGTTAAAAGTCCGGCACGCGGTACAGGATTTGCAGCAGGAGGTGATGACTCCGTAACGAAGGTATCCCCATGACTTCCTGCTCATCCGCCGTTGGCGGTTCACGCTGCCGGGCCGTTCAGCCTGAACCCTTATCTGATGTTGTGGCCAGCAAAGTGGCGTTGCATCCCTGCTACTCGCGCAGCGGTCACCACCGTTTTGCGCGCATGCACCTGCCCGTCGCCCCCGCCTGTAATCTGCAATGTCATTACTGCAACCGTAAATTTGATTGCAGCAATGAGTCCCGACCGGGGGTCTCTTCCTCGCTGCTAACGCCAGAACAGGCGGTCGCCAAAGTGCGCCACGTCGCAGCGGCTATTCCACAGTTATCGGTGGTGGGGATTGCCGGCCCTGGCGATCCACTGGCGAACATGAGCCGCACCTTTACCACCCTGGAACTGATCCGCGAGCACTTGCCGGATATGAAATTATGTCTGTCTACCAACGGGTTAATGCTGCCGGATGCGGTGGATCGCCTGGTCGACGTGGGCGTCGATCACGTTACAGTGACCATTAATACTCTCGACCCGGAGATTGCCGCGCAGATCTATGCATGGCTGTGGCTGGACGGCGAGCGTTACAGCGGGCGCGAAGCCGGTGAATTACTGATCGCCCGGCAATTAGCCGGGGTACGCCGCCTGACGGAGAAAGGCGTGCTGGTAAAAATCAACTCCGTGTTAATCCCCGGTATTAACGACCAGGCGCTGGCGGACGTCAGCCGCGAACTGCGTGCCAGCGGTGCGTTTATTCATAATATTATGCCGCTGATTGCCCGCCCCGAACACGGCACGGTGTTTGGTTTGAAGGGTCAGCCGGAGCCGGATGCCACGATGACAGCCCGCGTCCGGGAACAGTGCGGCGAGGTGATGCCGCAAATGACCCACTGCCAGCAGTGCCGCGCCGATGCCATCGGTATGCTGGGGGAAGATCGCAGCCAGCAGTTTGCGCTGATACCCGTCGATGAGTCGCCGCAACCCTGGCTGCCAACGCTCTACCGCCGCACGCAACTGCATGCCAGCATTCTGACCAAAGGCGAGGCTGACGAGAAAGATGCCTGCCTGGTCGCCGTGGCCTCGACCCACGGCGAGGTGATCGACGCGCATTTTGGTCATGCGGATCGCTTTCGCATCTACAGTTTGTCGGCAGCGGGCGCGGTGCTGGTCAATGAGCGATTTACGCCGAAATATTGCCGCGGAAGCGACGAATGTGACCCGCAGGAGGGTGATGCGCTCTTTGAGTTGCTGGCGGATGTGAAAGCGGTGTTTTGCGCGCGCATCGGTTACGCGCCGTGGCAAAAGCTGGAAGCGCGCGGCATTCAGCCCTGTGTGGACGATGCCTGGCAACCGGTCAATACCGCGCTACTGCGTTGGTGGCAACGCTGGCGTCAACAGTGCGCTGCAGAACAGCCTGACCAGGGGGTGGCCTGATGTTGACACGCAACTGGCTACAGCGTTTGTTATGGCTTTATGCCCATGGCGAGGGTTGCTATCCGTTAAAGATGGGGCTTGATGCCGCGCAATGGGCGACATTGCAGGCAGATTTTTCGCCTCCTGCGGGGCAGATCCCTGCGGATTGCCTGCTGCGGCAAACCGTGATGAGCGAACTGAACGCCACCCGAACGGAGGAGTGCCAGCAACTGGCGCAGTGGCTGGCGTACTATATGGCGCCTGATGCGGCGCCGATGCATCTGATCATTGCCAGCGTGTCGCTGGCATTTAATCATCTCTGGCAGGACCTGGGGCTGAGCTCGCGCGAAGAGTTGCGGGAGTTGATGAGCGACTGCTTTCCACGCCTGGTTGAGATGAATACCCAGAATATGCGCTGGAAAAAATTCTTCTATCGCCAGCGCTGTCTGCAAACCGACGGCGAACGGGTCTGCCGCTCCCCCAGTTGTGATGCCTGCTGCGAACGCGCGCACTGTTTTGAACCTGCCTGAATCCTTAACGTAAACAGGCCCGGCGGCGCTACGTTCATCGGGTCTGAATATCTGTGCATCCCCGCGCCGCTGTCCTATTATTTAAGAATAAAAGTAAAATATTTTGCCGCAATCACACGGTTCCGGTAGTCAGGGTGTTACTGTAGCCTATATATTTGGAAAACTTATACAAATGTACACAGGTGTGTGAGGTAGCGAATGTATTCTTTTGTGGCCAGACAGGCGATATTTGATAAACAATTAAACACCGTCGGTTACGAGCTTCTCTTCAGGGACAGTATGGATAACCGTTTCCCGGATATCTCTGCGGAACAAGCCACCACGCAATTAATTGAGGAACAATTTCTCAGCGCCCCTGTCGGACGCAAAAGTGACAACAGCACAGTATATGTTAATTTCCCCTATCAACTGCTGGTTGAAGGTCTGGCGGAAACGTTGCCAAAAGATCGCGTAGTCATTGAAATCCTTGAAGATGCTAACCCGGATGGCAAGCTACTGGAAACGGTAAAACGTTTACATAACGGCGGATTTCGCATCGCGCTGGATGATTTTGTTCCCGGTAGCGAATGGGATTCATTTATGCCGTATGTCAACGTGATTAAATTTGATATAAGGAATTGTTCGCGCGACGAAATAAGCCAGTTTATTCGTTCAAACCGTGATTCATTACGCCATACCGTTTTGCTGGCGGAAAAAGTGGAGACCTATGACGAATTTGAAAGTTATAAGAAAATGGGTTTCAATTTGTTTCAGGGTTATTTTTTCAGCAAGCCAGTGGTCACTAAGCGAAATAAACTGGTGCAAAACCGGGCATTCGCACTGAAATTGATGCAGGAAGTGAACGTAGAATCGCCTAATTTAAATAAAATTGAAGATCTGTTAAAACGCGACGTCTCACTCTCTTTCAAGATTATGCGTTATGCGCAGAATATTCTTTATAACACACGCGGCATCAGCGGGTTTCGCAATCAATCATTACGCGACGTGGTGGTCTACCTCGGGATTAGCGAAATGCGCCGTTTTGTGTTGGTCGCTTGCCTGACCTCGTTTGAAGAGGTGAGCAACACCGAGATCTATTATCTCAGTCTTATCCGCGCAAAATTCTGCGAACTGCTGGCGGCCCGCACCTCGGCAAATAACGCCATTAATGATGCATTTATGGTCGGTTTATTCTCTTTGCTCGATGTGATCCTTGGTCTGCCGCTTGACGAGTTGCTTGAGCAAATCACCGTCTCTCCGGAAGTGGCGAAAGCCCTGCAAAGCAACAGTGGTGAACTGTATCTTTATCTGCGTCTGGCGCGTCTCTATGAACAGCGGATCTGGAAAGAAGCCAACGAAGTGGCGGCGCAATTAGGTCTGTCGAACGCACTGGTCAGCGAGCTGATGAACCAGGCGACAAAATGGGCGGATGAACTGCCAATTAGCACATCGCGTTAATTCTTATTTCCGTTAAACGCGTCTTTGTAATCATTATTTTCAGTATTGAAAAACACTGAAACATTATTTCAATTGCATTTTGTACATTTCCTTCACATTTTTAACACCCCTCCCTACCCCTAATCAAAATTTATTTTTCGCCACGTGCCGTTGCACAAAAATCATAGCGTAATGTGATTAAGATCAGATAAAAAGATCAATATTTTCAGAAATATTGCCGTTATTAATAATACCTTTCTTTACATAGCGTAGGATTATGAAAAAAATAGCGCAGGCAACTGTTCTGACCAAACTGCTCATCGGCTTCTCCATCCTGATTGTGATGATGTTGCTGCTGGGCGTTGTGTCAATTTATCAGCTCAACACCAGTAATCACCATATTGATAAATTCCGCGAAAACCGCATGCCTGGTGTTCGCTATACCCTTGAAATGCGTGGCGTCTTATCCGAAATGCGCTTGCAGCAAGTTCAGTACATCGCCTCTACCACACCGGAATCGCTTGAGCAGCATCGGGGAGAATTGCTGCAAAACCAGGCCACATTCCTGAACGCGCAGCAGCAGTACGCCAAAACCTCCGCCGATGCGCCGCAAGAGATGCGCGCGCTGTTTGCGACGGTCGTCGATAACTTTAAAAACTTTGTCGACGTGAACGCCAAAGTGATCGATGCAGTAAGCAAAGGCAACACGGATGAAGCCTCTAAAATCAGCGGCGCCGTCTCCGCAAAATACCGTACCCAGTTAATGAAGGATCTGGCGACGCTGGTGGATATGGAACTGGCGCTGGGTGATAAAGCGGGTGAAGATTCGCAAGCAGGTTATAACCAGGCCTTATACATACTGAGCGGTTTACTGCTGCTGGCGCTGATTGCCACAGGTGTGATTGCCCTGTTTATCTCTCGCAATCTGGCGCGTCAGCTCGGCGGCGAACCGGCCTATGCGGTCTCGATCATGAAAGCGATTGCCGCCGGTAATCTGAGCGAGGATGTCACGCTACGCGATAACGACAGCCAAAGTTTGCTGGCGACCATTAAGTTTATGAACAGCAAACTGGCGGAGATCATTAACGGCATTATTAACGGCAGCGAATCCATCTCCCATGCCGCCAGTGAGATTGCCGAAGGCAACAACGATCTGTCGCAGCGTACCGAAGAACAGGCGGCGTCGCTGGTACAAACGTCGTCGAACATGCAGCAAATTACGGAGAACGTGAAGAGCAACGCCGAGAACGCCCGTAAAGCCAGCGATCTGGCGCGTGAAACGTCGCAAACCGCAGTTAAAGGGGGCAAAGAGGTGCATGACATGCTGAAACGTATGCATGAAATCTCCGATAGCTCACAGAAAATCGTCGATATTATCTCGGTAATTGAAGGGATTGCCTTCCAGACCAATATCCTGGCGCTTAACGCCGCGGTTGAAGCGGCACGCGCGGGCGAACAGGGTAAAGGCTTTGCGGTGGTCGCCGGTGAAGTGCGCAACCTGGCGCAGAAAAGCGCCGATGCGGCAAAAGAGATCAAACAGCTGATTGAAGGGACGGTGGAAAAAATCACCGATGGTTCACGCTTTGCCGATACCGCCAGCCGCGCGATGGAAGATATCGTGACGTCTGTGAACAAGGTGACCGATATCGTGGCGGAAATTTCCGCGGCCTCGACGGAACAGCACCAGGGGATCAAAGAAATTAGCGTGGCTATCGATCAGATGGACCAGGTGACTCAACAGAACGCCACGCTGGTGGAACAAGCGGCGGTTGCTGCCCAGTCCATGACCGAGCAAAGCGAAATCCTGCGCGATTCCGTACGCTTCTTCCAGTTGGCGCGTTAATGTCCCACAGGCCCGATGGTGCAGGATTGCCATCGGGCCTGTTCTTCCGTTACATAATGATGGTTTTCGGCTCCATAAACGCCGCTAATCCCCAACGCCCCATTTCCCGCCCGATGCCGGAGTGTTTAAACCCACCGAACGGCGCACCGGCCTCATGCGCCAGCGTGTTCACCTGTACACGCCCGGAGACAATTTGCGCCGCCACCCGCTGCGCACGTTCAACGTCGCTACCCAGCACCAGCGCACTCAATCCGTAATCCGTGTCATTGGCGATCGCCACCGCGTGCGCATCATCCTGATAACCGATCACCAATAACACCGGGCCAAAAATCTCTTCACGGGCAATGCGCATCGCGTTATCCACATCCGTGAACAGCGTCGGGCGGACAAACCACCCCTGCCCGCTATTTTCCGGCCGCCCTTCACCGCCGGCCAGTAGTCGCGCCCCTTCCTGCTGCCCAAGACGGATGTACGACTGCACGCGCTGCCACTGTTTCTCACTGACCATCGGGCCGATATCGTGAGACGGATCGTGTGGGTCGCCTGATTTAACCGCCGCGACCGCCTGCGCCAGCGCCGCCTCGTACTCGGCCTTACGTGAATTCGGCACCAGGATACGCGTACCGGCAATACAGGCCTGGCCGCTGTTGATAAACCCCGCCTGTATCGCTAAAGGCACGGCGGTGGCGGGATCGGCATCATCCAGGATCAGGGTTGGCGATTTACCGCCTAGCTCCAGGGTAACCCGTTTAAAGGTGTCAGCGGCATTACGCAGGATCGCTTTCCCCGTTACGGTTGAGCCGGTGAACGAAATTTTTGCGATATCCGGGTGGCGGCTCATCACCTCGCCCACCACCTCGCCGCGCCCGGTGACAATATTAAACACGCCAGGCGGCAGTTGCGCCTGGTGCAATGCACGGGTCACCACCTCGGTTTGCCATGCGCTCATCTCGCTGGGTTTGATCACCGCAGTACACCCCGTCGCCAACGCGGCGGCGAGCTTGCCGCAAATAAATCCCGCATTACTGTTCCAGGGGGTGATAAGCCCGGCCACACCCAGCGGCGTCATCTCCACACGTGCGTGGCCAACCTGTGAGGTAAAGGCAAACTGCTGCAGATCGCTTATCACCTGATCGATAACCGCCACAGGATAGCGCGCCATCCAGACCGCACGGGCGGCAGGCGCGCCATACTCCTGCACAATGGCCTGCAATAATTCCTCCTCGCACGCCGCTAATGCCTCGCGCATTCGCGTCAGCGCCGCGACGCGCTCCCCGACGCGGGTCTGCGACCAGGCCGGAAACGCGGCTTTCGCGGCGGCGATGGCGTTCAGCGCATCGGCTTCGTTTGCCAGACGCACCTGACCGGTGACGTCGCCGGTCGCCGGATTAAACAGGTCAAAACGTTCTGTGCCTTGCGGCGTCACCCATTCGCCGTTTATGGAAATATGTTCGACAGATTGCATGGAAACCTCCTCCTGTAACGTGGAGCCAGTGTGGCACAGCTTTATCGCGCCGATAATCCACGCTATGCTGCAAAGGTTGTTTCGATTTTCGGGATAATCTATGCATCGTTCAGGGTTGATTGAGCTGGAAGTGGTGATGGCGGTCATGCGCCAGGGCAGTTTTCGCGCCGCTGCCAGAGAGCTGGGTATGTCGGCAACTGCCGTCAGTAATGCCATTGCCGGGCTGGAAAGCCGCCTGGATGTGCGGCTGTTTCACCGTACCACCCGCAGTGTCGCGCTGACCGAGGCCGGGCAGCGTTTTGTGGCGCGAGTCGGCCCGGCGTTGCAGGAGATTCGTCATGCCACGGAAGAGATCCACAGCGTCGACGACGCGCCGTCCGGCACGCTGCGCATTAATGTGCCGCAGGCAGTAGGACAGCTTTTCCTTGATGATCTGCTGGTACGTTTTCTTGCCCGTTATCCATTGATGCGCCTCGAAATCGCCAGCGAAGCCCGGATGATCGACATCGTCGCCGAAGGGTATGATGCAGGCATCCGCCTGGCCGAGTCGATCCCGCAGGATATGATTGCCGTTCCCCTGACGCCGGATATCTGTATGCGGGTTGTGGCGACACCGGAATGGTTCGCTGCGCACGGTACACCGCAAACACCGGAGGAGTTGTATCAGCATCAGGGGATTTGCATGCGCATGTCGCACGGCGGAATTTACCGTTGGGAGTTATCGCGCCATGGTCAGCATTACGCGATTGCCGTTCCCGCCCGGCTGGCGACAACTGACCTGTTTACCTCGATCGCGGCGGTGCGCGCCGGGTTAGGCGTGGGTTTCTTGCCAGGGTTCTATATTGAAGACGATCTGCGCAGCGGGCGGCTGGTCAGCGTACTGGATGCGTGGACACAGCCCTTTAAAGGGCTGTGCCTGTATTATCCGGGACATCGCCATATCCCGATGGGGTTACAAGCGTTTATCGCCTTTATCCGCGAAGCGGTTTAATTACTCAAGATGCGCGCGATCCAGGCCGTAGGCTTTGTCCAGCGCACCGGGTAAGGTCTGTTGCAGCACCATTAACCGGTTCCAGCTATTAATGATAGCGATAGCGAATGCCAGTTCCGACACCTCCGCCTCACTGAAATGCTCACGCACTTCCCGGTACAGCGCATCACTGACGCCCTGTTCCCCGAGACGTGTTAACGCTTCGGTTAATGCCAGCGCCGCCCGCTCTTTTGCAGTAAACAGCGGCGACTCGCGCCAGACCGCAACATGATAAAGACGCAGTTCACGCTCGCCGTGCACTTTCGCCTGTTTGACATGCATATCGAGACAGAAGGTACAGCCGTTCAGTTGCGATGCGCGAACATCAACAAGATCTTTAATGGCGGTATCAAGGTTGCTGTTGTGCGACGCCTGACTGGCATCGCCCAGGGTTTTGATCAGTGAAGGTGCGGTCTGGAAGAGATTCACGCGGGTGCTCATAATCATTTGCCTCATTTATTGATTCAACAGCCGCTATACTACTGCTTTATGACATACTAAAAAGATGCAAAAAGCGAGAATCAAGGTAGGACATGAAACCCGGCTACAAAACCATTTACGAACAGTATCGCCACAGCATCACCCGCGGATTGCTGAAACCTGGCGATAAAGTCCCATCGGTGCGCGTGCTGGCAAGCGAATTAGGGGTGGCGCGTAAAACGGTGGAGACGGCGTGGGCAATACTGGTCGGTGAAGGCTATCTGGTCAGCCAGGGCGCACGCGGTACACGGGTTAACCCGGACTTGTCGCTCGGCGGTGAGAAAAAAACCGTGCCGACAGCGCAAAACGGGGATGCCCTCCTCAGTATGGCGGAGACGCTGCGCGATCAAGCAGGATTCTTGCGCCTCGGTATTCCGTCGCTGGATGCCTTTCCCTACAAGAAGTGGCTGCTGCTGAGCGGCAAGGCGGTGCGCTCAATGCAGCCTGTGGAAATGACCAACCCGCCGTTGATGGGCTATGCACCGCTGCGTGAAGCGATTGCCCATTACGTCAATATTTCGCGTGGGCTTTCCTGTTCAGCAGAGCAGATATTTATCACCAGCGGCTATAACCATAACCTGCGGTTGATCCTCAGCGCACTGGGCAGACCCGGCGACAAAGTGCTGTTTGAAGATCCCGGCTACTATTTCGGTCAGCAAACCCTTAAGCGTATCGCCAGCAATCTGCACTTTGCGCCGGTGGATAACCACGGGCTGAATGTCGATTACGTACAGCAGCATCACCGCGATGCGCGCTTTGTTTTTGTGACACCGTCACATCAAAGCCCGCTTGCGGTCACCCTTTCACTGCCGCGTAAACAGCAATTACTGGACTGGGCGCAGCAGAATGAAAGCTGGATTATCGAAGATGATTACGACGGCGAATTCCACTATACCCGCAAGGTCCTGCCTGCCTTAAAAAGCCTCGATACGCAGGATCGGGTAATTTATATGGGTACGTTCAGTAAAACGGTGATGCCGGCACTGCGCATCAGTTACCTGGTGATGCCCCGCGCTTGCGTGGCGCAGTTTCGCGAAACCGGAGAACTGACGGAAAGCGGCCAGCCGGTGCTGACGCAAAAAATCCTCGCCGCGTTTATGGGCGAAGGCCATTTTTTCCGCCACCTGAAAAAAATGCGCACGCTCTATTCGCAGCGCAGAAAAACCATGCTGGCTGCGCTGGAGCAGGTTTATCCGGGGATGTTTGACATTGAAGTGAGCGACGGCGGAATGCACATCATTGCGTTGTTGCGCACCAGCACACTGGACGTCCAGCTGGCGCAAGTCTGGCAGCAACACCAGTTGCAGGTCAGCCCGCTCTCGCGTTGGTATAACCAGACCCACAAGCGCTACGGTTTGATCATGGGGTATACCAATGTGCGATCGGCGCAAGAAGCGGTTGCGCTATTACAGCGCCCGGCGCAGGAAACGCGGGCGCTGCTCAGCGTTGAATAAAGATCATGGCAGGCAACTGACCAGGGATAAATCCCACGCGGTTGCCAGAAGAGATAAGCTGATAACCAGTGTCACCGCTAACGAGATCGTTTTATCTGACATTTCCATCGCATGTCCCTCTGTATGGTGGTATCGCCATTTAACAGGGAAGATCTTAATGATTTCTTACTCTCTCAGAAAAAGTTTAGGTTAGTTGATAGTTTTTGTCTGGTGTCATTTTGTGCGGAAGCACATCGGTATCGTTCATTTGCAGCAAATCGATCTCAATGGCATTGCAGATGGCATCCAGCGGCAGGTCGTTATCTTCTTCGCCAAACGGATCTTCCAGCTCTTCTGCCAGCGTATCCAGCGAAATAAAGGTGTAGGAGATAAGCACCGAAACAAACGGCGTCATAAAGTGCAAATCCACCACCAGCGCAAACGGCAGCATGATGCAAAACAGGTAAACCGTGCGGTGCAGAATCAGCGAATAGGCAAACGGCAGCGGCGTGGTAAAAATGCGTTCACACCCGGAAAGCACGGCGGACATATCGTGCAAGCGCTGCGTGATGCTGTGGAACAGAATGTCCGACAAGGTGCCCTTCGCCCGGCGTTCTCCCAGCCACTCCGCCATTAATAACAGAATGCGGTTAGCCGGTGAATGCGCGTTCAGCACCGTCTGCAGATCCTGCCCGCTCAGATAGTTTGCCAGCACGTCACCCTGCGGCTTGCGGCGCAACGTCATCCGCAGGCAATGCGCAAAAGCGATTTGTAAGCGGATAAAATGCGCCACGCCGTCGTCATCCGGCAGCGTGGTTTTCACCTCCCGCAGCAGCGAACGCGAGGCGATCATCAGTTGTCCCCATAACAACCGTGCTTCGCTATAGCGGGCAAAGCAGGCGTTGTTGCGAAAACCGAGGAAGATAGCAATCGCCACGCCAAGGATGCTGAACGGCGCGACCGTCAGTTTGATCCCCAACGAGGTGTACCAGGGAAGCATCCAGATCACGGCGATAGAGAGCAGGAAGTTCATCACCAGTCGGGATGAGATTTTCGGCAGCACCGAACCGTGCCAGACGAAAAGACGAGTAAGCCAGTGTTGTTCAGGTCGGACAATCATGTTGAGTCGTGTGCAAAGAGAGAGCTGCACTATTAAACGTGATCGCAATCACAGTTGCAAGGATGATAATGAATTGTGACAAATCAGCATGCCAGACGAGGATGTATGGCGCAGAAGTTGCTGAAACCTGTTATACAACTATATAAAAGTATGTTGTAACTAATGACGATAAAACCAACCCGAAACGCGAACGTAGCCGCTCAGAACGCATAAAAAACCCGACCGGAGTCGGGTTCTCGTTTACCTGCAAGCAGTACGCGGGATCAGCACAGCGGTTTCACGGCTTCACGCATGCCTTGCAGCAGGATGGCATCCAGATCCAGTGACACCTGCTCAACCAGACCGGCGACATTGGTCAGATCCTGCTCCCAATGGTCGCTCACCGACAGCACCGCTTTAACCAACTCGCTGGTGCTGATCTGGCGGTCACCATGCTGGCTCCACAGTTGCTGATAACGCTCAATCCAGTGCGCGTCATCCTGCACCGGATAAGCCTGCCCGTTACGCTCGCCGCGATAGAAAGCAATCAGCGCCGCCAGCGCAAACGTCAGGCGCGCAGGCAGTTTACCGGTGGCTTTCTGCCCCGCCAGCAGTTGCGGCAGAATGCGGGTACGGAACTTGGTCATACCGTTCAGCGCAATGGAGAGCAACTGGTGTTTGATGTACGGGTTACGGAAACGCCCGGTCACCGCGCTGGCAAACGATTCCAGCTCATCGCGCGGCAGATCCAGCACCGGGATAATCTCCTGGTAAATCGCTTTTTCGACAAACGCGCAAATTTCGTTGTCGTTCATTGCCTCGCCAACGGTGTCCAGCCCTGCCTGATACGCTACCGGCACCAGCGCCGTGTGCGCGCCGTTGAGGATCGCCACTTTACGCTCTTTGTACGGTTTAATATCGTCAACAATCAGCACGTTCAGCGGGAATTTGTCGAGGCGCAGTTCAGACGCCAGCGTTTTCGGCCCCTGGATCACAAACAGATAAAAGTGTTCCGCCGTGTCGAGGAAGCTATCCTGATAACCCAGTTCGGCTTCCAGTTTCGCCACTTCATCACGCGGATAACCAGTCACGATACGGTCAACCAGCGTCGAGCAGAAGGCGTTGGCTTTATCCAGCCACTGAATAAACTCAGCGCCCAGCGCCCACTCTTGCGCATAACGCAGCACCAGTTCGCGCAGCGCGTCGCCGTTATAATCAATCAGTTCACACGGGATGATCACCCAGCCTTTGTCGACTGCGCCAGAAAAATGGCTGAAACGTTCGAACAGCAGACGGGTCAGCTTCGCCGGGTAGCTCACCGCAGGCGCATCGGCGAATGTGTCGCCGGCATGATAGCTGATGCCCGCTTCCGTGGTGTTAGAGAACACGAAGCGGATATCCGGGTTGTGCGCCAGTTTCAGAAACTCGTCATACTGCGCATAGACGCTGATTTCGCGGTTAACGGAGCGGATCACGCGGGCATCACTCACCGCTTCGCCCTGCTCGTTCAGACCACGAATGATGGTGGTGTAGAGGCCATCCTGAGTGCTCAGGGAAGGCGGGAAATCACTCTGGATCGGGCGAACAACCACCACACCGGCGTTCAGGTCGGTGTGCTCGTTCAGCAGATCGATTTGCCAGTCGACAAAAGCGCGCAAAAAGTTCCCTTCACCGAACTGAATAATACGCTCAGGGTATTCAGCGCCGGGAAAGTTGCGACGGTTTAATGTGTTCACAGTGGGTTCCTTTTTTGATTAGTCATACAACCTGGGAAGATTGGTGTAATAACTTACCAGACTTTTCGACCATGAAACCCTGTTTTGATCAAAATGGGACGTCTTATTGGCGACAATTATAAGAACTTGTAAAAAAATGTCGTAGCCGTCACATTTCCTTGCGGCATAAGCGCATAACGCGGGATCTCCCCGACGCGCTGCCAGCCGCATTGCAGATAGAAATTCTCCGCCCCGCTGCCGGTTGCCGTGTCCAGCACCAGCACCGTTTTAGCGTTGGCCTGCGCTGCGGTCTCAAGGGCATCCATCAAGCGGCGCGCCAGGCCCTGACGCCGGGCTTTTTCGTGCACTAACAGTTTCGAGACATCAGCGCGATGGGGCTGGTTTTCCGGCTGATCGAGGATCAGCTGTACCGTACCGACAATATCGCCAGTCTCATCTTCCGCCACCAGCACAATGCGCTCGCCACGCGTGGTGCTGGCCGCCACGTTTGACCAGAAGCGGAGGGATTTTTCCCGCGAGAGCGGGTGCATAAAGCTCACCGATGCGCCGCCGGAAACACAGTTTTCCAGCACCTCGCACAGGGCATCAATACGTCGGGAAAGGTCATCGCCAGAGAGGGCGCGGATAGAATAAGTGGTCATTTTTCTTCCTTATAAAACAACCACTATCTGATTTACATAAAATTAACACAAGCGCCGCAGTGATAGGATCGGCTTATGGTTTAGCGGGCGCGGTTATTCTGCTGCTTCATCGCATACATTTTTTTATCCGCATCCTTCATCCACGGGTGCAGCTCACCGCTGCCATTATGATCGAATTCGCTCAGCCCCCAGGAAAATGCCAGCTTCCAGGGTTTACCGGAAGAGAGATTCCAGGCTTCAACCTGTTCGACCAGATGCTGCATGGCGATCCAGGCCCCCTGCTCATCGGTGTCGGAAAAGATGATCGCGAACTCATCACCGCCGTAGCGCACTTGCAGATCCGCCTCGCGCAAACTGGCGGTCATCACCGATGCCATCGATTTCAGGGCGTCATCCCCTTCCGCATGCCCCCAGGTGTCGTTAATCGCTTTGAAGTTATCGAGGTCGATCCACGCCAGCGTCAACGGCTCTGCCCGGCGGCGCGCGCCAAAAATGGCGAACTTCGCCAGGCTGTCAAACCCACGACGATTAAACAACCCCGTCAGTTCATCGGTGGTTGCCGCGCTCATGACCGCGAACTCATCTTCGACAATCATGGCGAAATCTTTCAGGCTGTCGAACTCCGCATCGCTGAAGCTACGCGGTTGTTTGTCAATCACACAGAACGCACCCACCACCGCCCCGTCCGGCAAACGCAGCGGATGGCCAGCATAAAAGCGGATGTGCGCATCGCCCGTGACCAGCGGGTTATCGGCAAAACGTTCATCGCGGGACGCATCTTCGATAATCAAAGGGTCAGCGCATAATATCGCATGGCCACAGAAGGAAATTTTGCGTGGCAGGGATTCTTTCGGATAGCCAGCCGCGGATTTGAAATGCAGCGTGGTTTCATCCACTAACGTAATCAATGCCCCAGGAACATTAAACATCCGTTTTGCCAGGCGGGTTAAGCGATCTAACCGATCGGTAACGCCACTCTCCAGGAGTCCCGAGTCGTGCAACGAGGCAAGACGTTTTTCCTCATCGGCGGGAATAGCAGGTATTTTCATAGAGTGCCTATCTCATCATTCTCAGGCTGTTTTTCGCAATGATATGAAAAAATATATCGTTCAACATACGATATACAGCATAAAGTTTAGTCTATAGCGAGCGATTGTCAGTGCGAGTAAATTTGGTTTTTGCCCAACCGCTTCGCCTGGTAGAGCGCGTCATCCGCCGCTTTTAACCATTCACTAACGGTATGCATACCCGGCAAAGCGCTGGCAATGCCAATACTTAGCGTACAGGTAAACGCGTATTCCTGCACGATGGGCATGATTGCCGCCTCATTCATAATCTGCGTCGCCACGACGTGCGCTTCATCAGGCGGTGTATCGGGTAGTAAAATGACAAACTCATCGCCGCCCAGCCGCGCTGGCGTGTCGTTTTTGCGGGTAGCGACATGCAAAATTTTCGACACCGTCACCAGCAACGCATCCCCGACTTTATGACCAAACCGGTCGTTCACCTCTTTAAAATTATCGATATCAATAAACATCAAAGAGGAGTGACCAGGGGTCGTGCGGAGTTTGTCCAGCTCATACTGAATGCGCTTTTCTAACAGACGCCGGTTGGCGATATCCAGCAACGGATCCATCATGGCAATACGCTCAAGCTCACGGCTTTTCACCCGCAGTTTGACGGCCATGCTGTCGGTCAGCACGCTCAGGGCCAGTAAATAGATCGCGATCAGCGGCAAAGTGGCGAACATTGTCCGCTGCGTCACCGCCAGCTCAACGGGCATCCCCTGCGCCAGCCAGGTCAGCAGGAAGATCCCCACCATGGTCAGACCCGCTTTGCGCATCAGGATAAAACCGCCTGCCGATAAACGGTCAGTAAGCAGGACAGTGGCAATCACCACGGAGGGTAGCGGATTGACCGCCATCAGCGCGATCCACAAGCCCCCTGCGCCTGCGTCAATCACCAGGTTTTGATGTTCAATGTTCAGCGGTGTACGGGCATGACGGGCGCGTAAAAAAGCGAAGGTCGGCCAGAGAAAAGCATTCGCAGAGAGCAGGATAATTGTCCATAACGGCCGCTGCAATTCCTGTAGCACGGAAAGAATAGGGAAAAAACAGAGCAACGTTCCGAGGATACGCATCAGGTACATGCGCCTGACAAAACGTCTGCCAGAGATCCGCTCGTTTTTATTCAAATTATCAGACCCGTTCATGGCGCGCTTTTTTCCCGCTACGTATAGCCAATAATAGTATTGACGTTAAAAATTAGTAGCAAGCAATTTAATAAGTTATCGATATTAACTGCGTCAAACATCAGCGGTGTGAATAACGCCAGGAACTATTGCCCCGAGGAAACCTGCGACGGCGCGTCGGCAAAAACGATATCTTTACTGGACGTAGTACAGTTGCGGCCCTGCTTTTTCGAGCGGTAGAGATTTTCATCCGCTTCCGCCAGCAGTTCATTGAACATTTCGGTCAACGCCCAGGCTTCCGTCCTGCCGCTGCTTAAGCCAATGCTCACCGTCAAATGCAGCGTTTGCTGCCGCCACTTGAAGGGGTAATTTTCGATGGAGTGACGCACGTTTTCCGCCAGCGTAAAGCCATCGTCCGGATCGGCGGTGATCGCCACGACCACAAACTCTTCGCCGCCCATTCGCGCCACAATGCCCCGCTCTCCCAGCGCTTCCTGCACTTTACGGGCGAAAGCAGCCAGCACCCTGTCGCCGCATTCGTGACCGTAATTATCATTCACGCTTTTGAAATAATCGATATCCATCAGCATCACCGTCACATGCTTGTCGGCGAATCGCTTATCGTCATTATTCAACGCTTCGTACAGCCCTGAACGGGAGTAGACACGGGTCAGGAAATCAAAATCAGCGCGCAGGGAGACCTGGCGAATCAGGCGGTTAATTTTCTCGACGCTGACGGAGACAATCACCGGGCAAATCGCCATAGTGGCGATGCCCATACGGGCGGAAAACATGTGCGGCATTTCCATGGGGGAACCCAGGAAAATATTGATTGTGCCATTGGCGACGAGCATGATTTCCACCCCGCCGGTCAGCAATGTCACCAGACTTGTCAACGGCAGCGGATAGCGTACGGCACACCAAATCAACGCCGGTAGCGGGAACGCCAGACTGCCTGCGCCGCCAATCACCACCGACGCCAGCACTGACACCATCACCGCACCTATCGGCAGCAGTTGCCGGGCTTTGAACTGCAACGGCTCACGTGGCCAGATCATCGTCAGCATGCAAGGCAGGATCAACACACCGGTGGAAAATTGCTCACTGAACCAGTCCGCCAGCAGCAGTAAAAAGCCTTGTCCGTTGATGCCTACCGAACCAATCGCGCCAAAAAACGCGCACAGCAGCGCGGCAAACATACAGTAGCCAAAGAGCCGGAGGGCATTTATCGGTTCCGGGGCTTTGATCATCTGGCTGCGTTCCCAGGTGATCAAATGGGCCATGGTGATAATAAACACCATATTGGAGAAGTTAATAATCAGCGACGCCGTGCCCCAGGAGGTGGTAATGGCGTCATAGGCCAGCATGGCGATGTAGCTAATCAGGTAATATTGCCAGCGATGCAGAAATGCGTAACGCGCAAAAACCCCCGCCATAACCGCATTCAGCGGCCAGAAAAGCGACAACTCTTCCACCAGACGCATCATCGCGCCCAGGAAATAAAACAGCGTTGTCAGGATAAAAATCACCGCAGCGTTATTCAGCGGTTTTTCTTCCTGAAATGGACGAAAAGGGGTTAAAAAAAATGATCGCATCACATCTTAATCCATATCACGCGCACGGTACTCTGTTCGATACACAGGGGAAATTCCTATAGCTTAGCATGCTTACCTTGCGCGCTTTCGTTCAGCGCGGTGCATTCATCTGCACGACCAGCCAATGGTAAATCACATCCACAATATACTGTTGTTGCATTTCTGTTAATGGATATCCATGAGGAATGTTGTGCCATTTTTCCAGACACCCGCGGCAACAGGTCGCGGTGGCATGCTGGGCGATAAACACCGGGTGCCCCCGCATCGGCGTCTGTTTACCGTCGTTTTGCGGCTGCGCAGGCGCCAGACGGCGGGCAACAAAATCCGCCGCGTGCGAGGCAATCACCTCTGCGCCTTTATCCAGACAATACTGCCGCTCTTTTACGCCAAGGCGAAAACGGGAACGGAACGCAGAGCGTGACAATCGGGTGAACAGCGGCGTTAAATCAGCCATCAGTACACCGACCTCCCCAGTTGTTGCGTTAAGGCCTCCAACACCGCGACGCCTGCCAGCGAATTCCCGGCCTCATCCAGTTCCGGGCTCCAGACCGCAATCGCCATTTCATGCGGCACAATCGCCACAATACCGCCACCGACGCCGGATTTTGCCGGCAGACCAACCCGCCAGGCAAACTCCCCGGCATTCTGGTACATGCCGCTGGTGGCCATCAGCGCATTCACCTGGCGCGCCTGCATCGGCGTAACAATGGGGGAGGAAATGTGCGCAGCGTGCCCTCCCTGCGCCAGAAAGAGAAACGTCTGCGCCAGCTCGACACAGCTCATTTTGAGTGCGCAATAGTGAAAATAGTTCTGCAACACGGTGGAAACATCGTTATGGAAGTTGCCAAACGACTTCATCAGCCAGGCAATGGCGGCATTACGGGCGGAGTGGTCAAATTCCGAGCGGGCGACGGCGCTGTCGTAGGCGATGTCCTGTACGCCGGAGAGTTTACGTACAATTTCCAGCATACGCTGGCGCGGCGCGCTGAGGCGGCTTTGCAGCATATCGCACACCACCAGCGCCCCGGCGTTAATAAAGGGGTTGCGCGGTTTGCCTTGCTCGATTTCCAGTTGCAGCAGTGAGTTAAAGGGCTGCCCGGAGGGATCTTTCCCCACGCGCTGCCAAATCTCCTCTTCGGCATAGTGGTTCATGGCGACCACCAGGCTGAGCACCTTAGAAATAGACTGGATGGAAAAACGTTCGCGGGCATCACCTGCGTAGCAATGTTCTCCCTGCACCGTACTGATAGCAATGCCCAGCTTATTGCCGCTCACCGAGGCCAGCGCGGGAATATAATCCGCCACTTTGCCCTGACCCAGCAGCGGACGTATCTGCGCAAGCACCGCGTCCAGTACGCCATTATCCATTGCCGTTGCCACACTCACCCCTTGCTCACAGGCCAAAAACGGCCTGCGAGTATAACAGAGACGAATGAATCACGTCAGGCCGGCAGGCGAAAACGGGCCACCGCCTGCAGTAACTGATGAGAGTCATTATGCAGTTGTTCAGACGCTTGTGTCGCCGTCGACACCAGTTCCCCGGTGCGCCGGGCGACCGTGTTGAGAGCGTGCAAACGCCGGGTCATCAGATGGATGCTCTCCCCCTGACTCAGGGTGGCGGCGGAGATCTCATTGAGCACGCCGCTTAAGTGTCCCACCAGCCCGGTCACTTTTTGCAGGTTGCTTTCAAGGCGGCTCACCGCCTGCGTACCGTCAGTGATCCCCTGCAAAGAGTGGTTAATCAACTGCTGAATGGTTTGCGTTGAGTGGCTACTCTTACGCGCCAGCAGCCCGACCTCTTTCGCCACCACCGCAAAGCCGCGCCCGTGATTCCCCGCATGTGCCGCTTCAATGGCGGCATTCAGCGCCAGAATATTCGTCTGAAACGCCACGCCATCAATCATATCGACGATGTTGCGCATCTCGGCCGAACGTTCGACGATCTCGCGCATCGACTGGTTAACCGTATCCATCATGCGATCGCCACCTGCCGCGATTTTTTGCGCCTCATCCGCCTGTTGACGGGCTTGCTGGGCGAAGCCAGTGCTGCCTTCAACGTGGGATTCCAGGGTGGCGATATGTTCGGTCACATCCGTCAGTTCCTGCGCCTGTTTCGTCGACTGCTGATAAAGCGACTGGTTACCTTCCGCAAGGTTGCTGATGGTGTTCACCATGGAGGCGGTTGCGTCACTGACCTGCATCACCAGTTGTTGCAGCCCCTGCTGCATGCTGTGAATGCTCAGGCTAAGCTGCTCCACCTCGCGGTTAAAACGCGGTACCGACGGCAGCGCTGTTCCCAGATCGCCCGCGGCGAGGATGTTGATGTGTGCAATCAGCCGACGCAGCGGCGTGATCACCCAGCGTGACATGGCAAACCACACCAGCACCGCAATCACCAGCAACAGCGCGGGCACCAGCACAAAGACATGCTGTAGTTGTCCAAGGTTGGACATTAACGCCTGACGGCCAGTTTCCGCACGGCTTTCGCTGGCCTGCTGGAAACGGGCATAGTTGTCGTTAAAATCCGCCTGGAACGCCTGTGCAGGCACCGCAAAGAAGGCGTCAATCGACTGGGTTTTCACCAGTCCATCCGCCTGCTCTTTCAGCGCGCCGTAAAACAGCTGATAACTGTTGATTAAGCCGTCGTCTTTCGGCGGATCGAGCGCCAGCCAGGCTTGCCAGGCTTTTTGCGACGCATCCAGCGCACTGCGGGTTTCATCCATCAGGCTGCGCCAGCTCCCTTCTGAACCGGTTTCTTTGTCCTGCATAAACCACACGCCTGCGCGGTTAAGCAGATCGCTTGCGGTCAGCAAGGCCACGCGGGCTTCATCCACGCGAACCTGTTGCAGGTGCGCCTGCTGGTTTAACTGTTCATTGTGCTGTGCTTCGCGTAATGACGCGGAAAGGAGAAAAGAGGAGGCGATTTGCAGCGCGGAGAACAGACCGATGATACAGAAAATACCGGCTAACAAACCAAACTGCTGAGGCGTAACACGCCGAACAATACGGCGAAAAATTTGCATTAAGTTCATGATATTCTTCTATAACCACAACGTTGCCGTGAGTCTACAAAAGGATCATGACACCCCCATGACAGCGAGGAGTGGCGCGCCCCACCGCGGCGCGCATGCGGTTACAGACGATCTTTCCATACGGTCTGGATATTGCAAAATTCATGCAAACCGAAGTGCGACAGCTCGCGGCCAAAACCGCTTTTCTTCACGCCGCCAAAGGCCACGCGGGCATCGCTGGCGCTGTAGCCGTTAATAAACACGCCACCGCACTCCAGGTGTTCGGCAAACCAGGCGGCCTGCGCATGATCGGCGGTAAAGACGGTGGCGGACAAACCAAAATCACTGTCATTCGCCAGTGCCAGCGCATGCTCCGCATCGCGGGCAAGGGTGATGGCGGCGACCGGGCCAAACAGCTCCTGGCGGAATGCGGTCATCTCCGGCGTCACGCCAGCCAGTACCGTCGCCGGGTAGTAGTTGCCCGCCCCCGGAACCTTTTCCCCACCGAGCAGCAGCGTAGCGCCCTGCTGGATGCTGGCCTGTACCTGCGCATGCAGCTCATCGCGCAGATCAAAACGTGCCATCGGCCCCAGATAGTGCTCTTCGTTGTCCGGCGCGCCCTGTTTCAGCGCGGCTGCGGCGGCAACAAACTTGTCGGTAAAGGCCTGCGCGATGCCGGATTCAACAATAAAACGTTTCGCGGCAGCGCAAACCTGCCCGGTATTTTGATAACGCCCGGCGACCGCCGCTTTCACCGCCAGATCCAGATCGGCGTCGTTCAGCACAATAAAGGGATCGGACCCCCCCAGTTCCAGTACGCATTTTTTCAGCGCTGCCCCGGCCTGTGCGCCAATAGCGGCACCCGCGCGCACGCTGCCGGTCACCGTGACAGCAGCAATCCGCGGGTCATTGATAGCCTGACTAACACCGTCGTTAGTGGCGTTCACCCAGCCAAATACCCCTTGCGGGATCCCGGCGCGGGTGAAAATCTCGCCCAACAGTGCCGCACACCCCAGCACATTGGGCGCATGCTTCAGTAAATAACTGTTACCGGCCAGCAGGATCGGCACCGCGCCGCGCATCACCTGCCACACCGGAAAGTTCCACGGCATCACCGCCAGAATCGCCCCCAGCGGCCGGTATTCAATGGTGGCGCGGTTATGCTCAACCTGGGTCGGCTCGCTGCCAAGCATTGCCGGACCGTTATCCGCATACCAGTCGCACAGGCTGGCGGATTTGTTCACCTCGGCCCGAGCCTGCAGGATCGGTTTCCCCATCTCCTGGCTGATCCGTTGCGCCATCTCTTCGCCCCGTTCACGCAGCGCCGCGCCGACATCGCGCAGTTTTTGCGCCCGCTCCGCCACGCTTAACACTCGCCACTGGCGATAGCCGTTAGCCGCCTGTTCGATGGCGGCATCCACGTCTGCAGGGCTGGCCCACGGTGTGGCGCTCAGGGTTTCCCCGGTGGCCGGGTTGATGGAAATAGCATGGGTTGTCGGGGTAATGGACATACGGGGTCTCCCTTAAATGTGGTCAGGACTTGCACCAGAGTGGCGGAATTTGTTATTTCTGAAAACTGAATAATATTAACGACACTATTCACAAAGAGAGAATGGTATGGATTTAACCCAGCTTGAGATGTTTAACGCCGTGGCGCAGACCGGCAGTATCACCCAGGCGGCGCAGAAGGTGCATCGCGTGCCGTCCAATCTCACGACCCGCATCCGCCAGCTGGAGTCCGATCTCGGCGTCGATCTGTTTATCCGCGAAAACCAGCGCCTGCGCCTCTCTCCGGCGGGGCACAGTTTTTTGCGTTACAGCCAGCAGATCCTGGCGCTGGTGGATGAAGCCCGCATGGTGGTTGCCGGAGACGAGCCGCAAGGCCTGTTCTCGCTGGGCGCGCTGGAAAGCACCGCGGCGGTGCGCATTCCCGCCACGCTGGCGCAGTACAACCAGCGTTATCCGCGTATTCAGTTTGACCTGTCCACCGGGCCTTCCGGCACCATGATCGACGGCGTGATGGAAGGAAAACTGAGCGCCGCTTTCGTCGACGGCCCGATCATGCACCCGGGTCTGGAAGGGATCCCGGTTTACCGTGAAGAGATGATGATTGTCGCGCCGCACGGTCACCCGCACATTGCGCGCGCGGCGCAGGTCAATGGCGCCAGCATCTACGCCTTTCGCGCTAACTGCTCCTACCGCCGCCATTTTGAGAGCTGGTTTAATGCCGATCGCGCCACACCCGGAAAAATTCACGAGATGGAGTCCTATCACGGCATGCTGGCCTGTGTGATCGCCGGAGCCGGACTGGCGCTGATCCCGCGCAGTATGCTGGAAAGTATGCCCGGTCATCACCAGGTGGAAGCCTGGCCGCTGGCAGAAAACTGGCGCTGGCTGACCACCTGGCTGGTGTGGCGACGCGGCGCGAAAACCCGGCATCTTGACGCGTTTATTGAACTGCTGCAGTAGCGTTAACGCGCGGTGGCGGTTTATTGCATGGCATAACGCAGGTCGGCGATAAGCGTTTTTTCCATAAAAATACTCAAGGGATCGTCGACATAGGGCGCAAAAGCGTGACAGGTCTGATAACCGCAGCGCTCATACAGCTTAACTGCCGCCAACTGCCTGATCCCGGTCTCCAGACGCAACGTATGGCAAAAACGGGCAACCGCCTCCTGCTCCAGCGCGGCAATCAGTTTTTCACCCAGTTGTTGCCCTCGATGCCGGGGATCGATAAACACCCGTTTCATCTCGCCGCTGCCATCGCCGTTCAGCACCACCGCGCCGCACCCCACGGTCGCCCCATCGGTATGGCGGATTTTTCGCAGGATCAGGGTCTGCGCAGGTAAAGCGGCCAGATCAAGCAGATGGTTACTCTCCGCCGGATAGAGCGCGCTCTGGTAGCGATCCAGTTCGTCAATCAGCGCAATCACATCCGGCTGGGAAGCGGTGGCATCGGTAATACTGTACATCGGACACTCCTTATTGTTACTCCCTTGTTAAATTAACCAGCCAGACCCGCATCAACGTCATACGATTAACCTATAGATGATGCAGGCCGTTGCGCAGCCGGGAGGACAGACGGTACCTTACGCGCAGAGCTAACCCTGATAACGGAACCAGAATGAATACGAAAGCCCGTAAGGTGATGATTATTGGCACTGGCAATGTGGGGGCGTCCGCCGCCTACGCCCTGCTGAACCAGACAATTTGCGAAGAGCTGATCCTCGTGGATTTGGACCAACAGCGCGTGGAGGGCCACGCTCAGGATCTGTCGGATGCCGCGGCGTATATGCCGGGCATGATGACCATTTCAACCCGTCCGGTTGACGCGTGTGCGGATGTCGACATTGCGGTGATCACTGTCTCCGGCGGCCCGTTAAAACCCGGCCAGACGCGTCTCGACGAACTGACCAACACTGCGCGGATCGTGCAAAAAATCGTACCGACAATGATGGCAAATGGTTTCAACGGCATTTTCCTTGTCGCCACCAACCCCTGCGACATCATTACCTGGCAGGTGTGGAAACTGTCCGGGTTACCGCGCAACCAGGTGATTGGTACCGGCGTGTGGCTTGATACCACCCGTCTGCGCCGTGCGCTGGCGCAGTCACTGGATATTGGCGCGCAGAGTATCGATGCGTTTATTCTCGGCGAACACGGTGATACCCAGTTTCCGGTGTGGTCGCATTCGTCGGTATACGGTTCGCCCATCGCCGAGGTCTACCGGCGCAAAACCGGCCAGACGCTGGATGTCGATGCACTGGCGGAGAAAGTTCGCCGCCACGGTTTTGAGATCTATGCCCGTAAAGGCTGCACTGAGTATGGTATTGCCGGCACCATTGCCGAGATCTGCCGGAATATTTTCACCGGCAGCCACCGCGCGCTGGCGATCTCCTGCATTCTTGACGGCGAGTATGGTGTGAAAGATGTGGCTATTGGGGTTCCCGCCGTGCTGGCGCAGAACGGTGTACAGCAGATTATTGAGTTACAACTGCGGGATGACGAAGTGGTGAAATTCAACCACTCCGTCGGGGTTATCAAGGCCAATATTGCCCGCCTGCCCTGACGATGCGCGGTTAACTGGCAATGGTTAACCGCCCCGGCAATGACTCAAGCTGCTGGCGGATATCCGCACTGAGCTGCGCATCGGTGATGATATCGGTCAGCGAATCCAGGGTTGCCACGTTAAACAGCGACCACGCACCATATTTGCTGCTGTCCGCCAGCAGGATCCGCCGCCTGGCATTGGCGATCAGATCGTGCTTAAGCGCGGCTTTCTCTTCCGTTGGCGCGGTGATCCCGCGCTCCAGCCCCCAGCCGTTACAGCTGACAAACGCCAGATCCGGCCAGATGTTTTGCAGCAGCTTGCGCCCGTGCTCGCCAATGCAGGACTGGCTGGAATCATCAATACGCCCACCGATAATCGTCACTTCAATCTGTTTAAATTCCGACAGAAACAGCGCAATGTGCAAATCGCTGGTGATCACCCGCAGCGGCAGATGCGTGAGCTGGCGAGCCAGCTCAATCATCGTGGTGCCCGCATCCAGCACAATTGCATCCCCGGCTTTCACCAGTGCAGCGGCGGCGCAGGCAATGGCGTGTTTTTCCGCCAGGTTGCGCTGCATTTTTTCGCTGGTGGTCGGCTGGGAGGGGATAAACCGGTTCAACGTTACGCCGCCGTGGGTGCGACTGATCACCCCTTCCTGATCGAGCTTGATCAGATCGCGGCGAATGGTGGCAGGCGAGGCATCCGTAGCCGCGACCAGTTGATCCACCGTCACCAGATTATGCCCTTTCAGGTAATCCATAATCTGCTCTAACCGGTTATATCCCTTCATATTATTCCCGTGTAATTTGCATTGCTAACTGGATGGATACCGCCATGCTCTCGGCTTTCGCCACACCACGCCAGGCGATATCAAATGCGGTGCCGTGATCCGCTGAGGTACGGATAAACGGTAGCCCGGCGGTGATATTAACGCCATCGTAAAAGCCCAGCAATTTTAACGGAATATGCCCCTGATCGTGGTACATCGCCACCACCATGTCATACATCCCTTCGTGGCACTGCATAAACACCGTATCCGGCGGGCACGGCCCGGTCACATTCACCCCTTCGGCTTTCATCGCCTGCACCGCCGGGCCGACAATGGTGATCTCTTCATCACCAAACAACCCGTTTTCGCCGGCATGTGGGTTGACCCCCGCTACCGCAATCCGCGGATTGTCATAGCCGACGCGTTTCAGGAATGTATCGGCAATACGCACCACTGTTTTCACGCGATCCTGATTCAGGGTGTCGAGGAATTTACGCAGGGCGATATGCGTCGTGATATGAATCACTTTCAGTTTATCGGTGTAGAGCACCATCGCGTAATCTTTGCTGTCGGTCAGTTGTGCCAGCAGCTCAGTGTGGCCCGGATAGTGATGCCCGGCCATAAAGAGCGCTTCTTTGTTCAGCGGCGCGGTGGCAATGGCTTTCACGTCTCCGCTCATCGCCAGTTCGGTGGCGCGTTTAATGCAGCGATAAGCCAGATCCCCGGCCTGCGCCTGCACCACACCAGGTTGCAGGGCATCGACATCCGCCAGCGGTTCGTCAATCACGTTGATAACGCCCGGCGCAAAACGCGCATCGGCAACGCGTTCAATAATGCGCAGTTCCGCACGCGGGGTGATATTCAGCCCAAGAATGCGCTGAAACGTCCGCGCACACCCGACCACCACCACCGGCGAACCGGCTAACTCTCCTTCGACCAGCGATTTGATAATGATTTCCGGGCCAATACCCGCCGGGTCGCCCATCGTTACAGCAATGATATTAGTCACTCGATTTCTCCTCGATAAAATGCAGAACCTTAAGCAAGGTAGTTTCGTCACCAAAGCCACCTGCTTTGGTCATCACCGGTCGTTGCCAAGGACAACCTGAAAAGTATCCCCACGGCACGCAGCCCGCAGCCCGCCCGCGGATGCTAAAACCTTTCGCCCCAAGCGCATGGGCCGCCGCAACCGCCACATCGCCGCCGGAAAGATAGAGCGCGTCCGGTTGCGCTTCGCGCAGAACATCCCGCGTCAACTCCCCTAAAAACGCGCAAATACGCTCACCCAGTTCGCTGCGGCTTACGCCCTGCTGTTCACACAGCGCGGCAATCTGGTGACGCGCCTGCGTATCCGGGCAGGTATGCACCAGACAGTGACGGCCGCTGACCAGGATGCGGACGATGTGTTGTCGGTACTCCGCCGCCGCCGGGGTGAATAACGTGTTGATATCAATAAACACCTGCTCCACGCGGGGATGTTTTGCCGCCCACGCCAGCTGTTGTTGAGCGATTTCGCTCATTGACCCCACCACCGCCAGTACCGTGCGCGGAACACACGGGTTCAGCCGACGCGCCAGCGCATCGCACAACCCTGCGGACCCCACCAACAGTGGGCGCGATGCCGCCGACTCGGCCTGGGCGACAATCTCATCCAGCTCGGCATCGCTTTGCGCATCCACCACCAGCAACAGGGGCGCACTCACCGATGCGTTCGCCAGCGCCGCCGCCACATCAGCGGCGTGCAGGTAACGGATTTCCGCGCGGCTGTGCGCCGCCAGCAACATACCGATGTCGGCGCTGGTGACGGGCGTTTTCGGATCGCTGGCGAACTCGGTGTCCGTCAGCAATCGCTCATGAACAAAGCACTGCCCGTTGCGGGTGATGCGACCCGCCGCCGGAAAAGCCGGCGCGATAATCGCGGCGGAGGCCTTGCAAGCCTGCAACATGGCGGCGACTTCGGCCCCCACATTGCCGCGCAGCGTGGAGTCGATCTTCTTAACCAGCCACTGCGGCGCGCCGTGCGCGACAATCTTTTGCGTCAGCACGGTAACCCGCTGCGCGGCATCGCTGGCGGTGAGCGCCCGGCTGTCGCTGTTATAAATACGGGCCTGCGCAGTGCTGACGTAGTTCGCGCTCAGCGCCACATCCACCGTCATTCCTCTCTGCGCCAGGCTGACACCCGCGTCATTCGCGCCGGTAAAGTCGTCGGCGAGGATGGCTATCTGTTTATCCGAGGTTGGCTCGTTCATCCCTTCTCCGGGTCATTATGCACTGGATATGATTATATTCAATCATGATTGATTATATGTGAGCAAGATCAACTTATTCAGTTTGCGAATAAATTATAAATTTAGGCCATGTAGTGACGGTGATTGACAAGTAATGATTGAACTCAATCACCATAACAGAGACAGGAGAAGGTTGTGGTAACGATTAATAGCACCCTGATAAGTGGCGCAGGCGCGATCCCGGCGATAGCCCCACTGCTTGCAGGTAAAGAGAAAATCTTACTGGTCAGCGATGGCAATGTAATTAAGCTTGCGCCGACGCAGCAGATCCGCGCCCTGCTGACGGCCAACGGTGCAGATCTGCAACTGATTGATAATGTGCCGCCAGAGCCGAGCCAGCATGACGTCGCCAACATTCTGCAAGGGCTGGGCGACAAGATATTTGACCTGGTGGTCGGTATTGGCGGCGGCAGCGTGCTGGATGTCGCCAAGCTGTTGTCCGTTCTCTGCCACCCGGCCTCCCCCGGTTTGCCTGCGCTGCTGAACGGCGACAAACCCACGGCACGCGTGACGTCGCTGTTGATCCCCGCCACCGCCGGAACCGGTTCGGAAGCCACGCCTAACGCGATTCTGGCGATCCCGGAGCAGGACACCAAAATTGGCATTATCTCCCCGGTGATGTTACCGGATTACGTGGCGTTACTGCCGGAGCTGACCACCAGCATGCCTGCGCATATCGCCTCGTCGACCGGCATCGATGCGCTGTGCCATCTGATTGAGTGCTTCACCGCCACCATTGCCAACCCGGTCAGCGACAACGTTGCGCTGATGGGCCTGCGCAAACTGCTGCGCAATATCGAAACCGCCGTCAATGAACCGCACAACCTGACCGCCCGGCTGGAGATGCTGTGGGCCTCGTATTACGGCGGCGCGGCCATTGCCCACGCCGGTACACACCTGGTGCACGCGCTCTCTTACCCGCTCGGCGGCAAATACCATCTGCCACATGGCGTGGCGAACGCCATTTTGCTGGCGCCGTGCATGAACGTGGTGCGTCCGCACGCCGTGGAGAAATTTGCCCAGGTCTGGGATCTGGTCCCTGACGCCGACACCACGCTGAGCAACGAACAGAAATCGCTGGCGCTGGTGGCGTGGTTCGCCGCGCTGGTTAAGCGGCTGAATCTGCCGGACAACCTCGAAGCGCTCGGTGTCCCCCGTGAAGATATCCCGGCGCTGAGTGACGCCGCGCTGAATGTTAAGCGCCTGATGAACAATGCCCCCTGCACCGTAGATCACGCACAGGTGCAGGCCATCTATCAGACGTTGTTTTAACCGTTTTTAACCGTCTGTCGGCCCGGTAAGCGCTGCGCCACCGGGACTAAACAGCGAATCAGGGACAAGTTATGAACAAGCACATTAAAGGCGTGTTGACCGCCATTGTTACACCTTTCGACGCCGACGGGGCTGTTAACCCGAACGCGCTCAAACAACAAATTAACCGCCAGATTGAGGCCGGTAACGGCATTTTTTGCGGCGGCACCAACGGGGAATTTTTCGTGCTGAACGAGCAGGAAAAGGTCGCCGTTACCGCCACCTGCGTAGAGGAAGTGGCCGGACGCTCGCCGGTAGTGGCGCACATCGGCGAAATCTCTACCCGTGAAACCATTCGTCTGGGGCGGCAAATCGAGAAACTGGGCGTGGATGCGGTGTCGGTGATCACCCCCTATTTCGTGCCGCTGAAACAAGATGAGCTGATTAACCACTACACCGCTGTCGCCGACGCGTTAAACGTGCCGGTATTTCTCTACAACATCCCGGCACGTACCGGCAATACGCTCGAACCACAGACGGTTCGTGCGCTGGCGGAACATCCGAACATTATCGGTATCAAGGACAGCGCCGGGAGCTATGAGAGCCTGAGCGGTTTCCTGAATGCGGTGAAAGATGTCGAGGGTTTCGATGTACTGAACGGCCCGGACTCGTTAATCCATCAGGGTTTTGTTGACGGCTGCTCCGCCTGTATTTCCGGGCTGGCGAACGTTGCACCGCAGGCCATTAACGCCATCTGGTCACGTTTCCAGGCGGGCGACATTGCAGGTTCACGCAGTGCGCAAGAGAGCGTCACCGGGTTACGTACCGATCTGTATAAAGTGGCCTTCTCGCCGGCCGCAGTAAAAAAAGCATTGCAAATCATGGGTTATGAGGTTGGCGACAGTCGTTACGCTGTCACGTTTAACCCACAGCAACTTCAACAGATCCGCCAGATAGTGTCGCAGTACCTTCACTAACGGCGGTGTCATTCGTCATAAGAAAACCGGGCGCATACCGCGCCCCGGATTCACACGCCCTGAAGAGAGGCAAAGATGAACACCTTTACATCTCAAGATACCCTGATCATTGTTGGCATTGTGGTGGCTTATATTCTGTTCACCACCTGGTTAACCTTCCGCTTACGCAGTAAAAACAGCGGCGATTTTATGGAAGGCTCGCGTGCGATGCCCGCCTTTATCGTCGGCATTCTGCTGATGTCTGAGTACATTGGCGCTAAATCGACCGTCGGCACCGCGCAGGCGGCGTTCGAAGACGGGTTTGCCGCCTCCTGGTCGGTGATTGGCGCAGCGATTGGCTTCCCGCTGTTCGGTCTGTTGCTGGTTAAACGCATCTATAACACCGGCAAAATCACCATCTCCGGCGCGATTGCCGAAAAATATGGCAACAGCACCAAAAATATCATCTCGATTATCATGATTTACGCCCTGCTGCTGGTGAACGTCGGCAACTACGTGAGCGGCGCAGCGGCCATCTCAACGGTACTGAAAGTGAACCTGCCGATCGCCGCGTTTATTACCGCTATCGTCAGTACCTTCTACTTCGCCTTTGGCGGTATGAAAGGCGTGGCATGGGTGACGTTGCTGCACAGCGCGCTGAAATATTTCGGCATTCTGGCGATCATGGGTTTTGCTCTGTCGAAGACCGGCGGTTTTACCCCGATGATCGAAAACATGCCGAAATACTACTGGACCTGGGACGGTAATTTTGGCCCCAGCACCATTTTTGCCTGGCTGATTGGCACCATCGGCTCCATCTTCTGCACCCAGTTTGTGATCCAGGCGATTTGCTCTACCAAAGATGTTCAGAGCGCCAAGCGTTCCACCTGGGTGGCCTTCTTCTTCTGCCTGCCGATTGCACTGGCGATTGCGGTCATTGGCGTTGCGGCAAAATACCTGCACCCGGAAATCAACAGCCTGTATGCCATGCCGATTTTCCTGCAGGATATGAACCCGTGGGTAGCTGGCTTGGTGACAACGTCACTTGTTGCGTCTATCTTTGTGAGCGTCAGTACCGTGGCGCTGGCGATTGCGTCGCTGGTGGTGAAAGATTTCTACGTGCCTTATCGCAACCCGACCCCGGAGCAGGAATTTAAAGCCACCCGCTGGCTGTCACTGCTGATTGGCTTCCTGCCGCTGATTTTTGTGCTGTTTGTTCCGGAAGTACTGAAACTCTCCTTCTTTACCCGCGCTATCCGCCTCTCTATCTCGGTGGTGGCGGTGATTGCCTTCTATGCACCGTTCTTTAAGAGCACCCGTGGCGCGAACGCCGGTTTGATTGGCGCCTGTGTGGTGACCTCGGTCTGGTATCTGCTGGGCGATCCGTTTGGTATTAACAATATGTATGTTGCGCTGGTGACACCGGCGGTGATCATGGTGCTTGACCGCCTGATCCCTAACAAAGCAGCGCCCAAAACCGTGAGCAACGCGCATACCCCTGTTCGAAATAATGGAGTTTGATATGTCTGTGACTGTAAATCGCGATGGGATGTTACGCCCACAACCGCAGGACGCCCGCGTCACCACGGCGATGCTGCCGTCGTCCTGCCCGCAAAACCACGCGGCGAACATTCTGCCGCTGCCCAACGGCGACTTATTGTGCGTCTGGTTTGGCGGCACACAGGAAGGGATTGCGGATATCTCCGTATGGAGTTCACGGCTGGCAGCCGGTGCACAGCAGTGGAGCGACGCGGTAAAACTGTCGGACGATCCGTCGCGCTCCGAGCAAAACCCGGTTTTGTTCCTCGCTCCGGATAACCTGCTGTGGCTGCTGTGGACGGCGCAAATTTCCGGTAACCAGGATACGGCTATCGTGCGCTACCGCCAGTCTGCGGATTTTGGTGCGAGCTGGGGCGAAACAGGCACGCTGTTGGATCAACCCGGTACCTTTATCCGCCAGCCCATCACCGTGCTGGATAACGGCAACTGGTTGCTGCCGGTGTTTTATTGCCGCACGCAACCGGGCGAGAAATGGGTGGGCAACGACGACATTAGCGCCGTCAAAATCTCTGCCGATCAGGGTAAAAGCTGGCGTGATGTTGTCGTACCGGAAAGCCTCGGCTGCGTACATATGAACATCACCGCACTGGCGAGTGGAACGCTGGTGGCGCTGTTCCGTAGCCGCTGGGCGGACAATATCTACTACAGCCAGTCTACCGATGGCGGTGAAAGCTGGTCAGTACCGGAACCCACGGTATTGCCGAACAATAACTCGTCCATTCAGGTCACCACGCTGGACGACGGCATGCTGGCACTGGTGTTTAACGCGATGAGCGCGGCGGGCGCAACAGAGCGGCGCGCATCGCTGTATGATGAGATTGATGATGGCGACGGACGCAAAGAACCCACGGCGTCCGGTGGACGCAGCGCCTTTTGGGGCGCGCCGCGCGCGCCGATGACGGTGGCGATTTCACCCGACGGCGGGAAAAGCTGGCCGTGGCAACGTAATCTCGACGAGGGCGACGGCTACTGCATGACCAACAATTCGCAGGAAAAACTCAACCGTGAGTTCTCCTACCCGAGCATTAAGCAAGGTGCCGATGGCAATCTGCATATCGCCTATACCTACTTCCGCCAGGCGATTAAATATGTGCGCGTCTCCCCGGCGTGGGTAAAGGAGTAGCCCATGATCCTCGGAAACCTTAACGCCCTGCCGCTGGCAGGGCTTCCCGCCGGGCTTCGGGCGATCCTCGATTTACCCCAGTGTTCACTGGCGGCGCTGCAGGCGCACGATGACGGACGCCTGCAACCGGAGCACGCAGCCTGGTTTTGTAATATCGGCCCGGCGAATACCCGGCCGCAGGCTGAGCGCCACACGGAATACCACCACAAGTGGGCGGATATTCAGGTGGTCCTGGCCGGTGAGGAAATCATTCATGCAGGCACGCAGTATGCGGCAAAGAGCACTGATGAAGAGCGGAAACCGGACCTGTTTATCGCCACCGGCGTCCAATTACCGGTGCGTGTGACGCTGCGCGCGGGTGATTTTGCCGTGTTCCTGCCGGGCGAGCCGCATCAGGCATTGTGCGCGGTTGACCAACCGATGACCGTGCGCAAAGCAGTGTTCAAAGTGCCGCGCGCACTGCTGGAGGAATAAGATGCCGATTGCTGTCGTCACCGGTGCCAGTTCCGGTATTGGCGAAGCCATTGTCAGCTGGCTGCTTGATCACGGCTGGCAGGTGGTCGGGCTTTCGCGTTCGCCGGTTCAGCGCAATACCACGGCCTTTCGCAGTTTGCAGGTCGATTTAAGCGATGACGCCGCCTTGCGCCAGGCGCTCAACGGGCTTGAAACGCCGCAGGCGGTGATCCATGCCGCTGGTATGATGGCCGCCGCCTCGCTTGGTGAACTGGATGCCGCCGCCAGTCAGCGTTTGTGGCGGCTGCATGTGCAGGCCGCAGAAACGCTGGCCAACCATTTTGCGCCTCAGATGCAGCCAGGCGGGCGGATTGTGGTGATTGGCAGCCGTACTTCGCGCGGCGCGGCCGGGCGTTCACAGTATGTGGCGACCAAAGCGGCGCTGGTGGGCATGGTGCGAAGCTGGGCAGCAGAACTGGCGCCGCGCGGCATTACCGCCAATGTGGTCGCGCCCGGCGCAACGCAAACACCGATGCTGAGCGCGCCAGGGCGGGAAAGCTCGCCGCCCAACGTGCCGCCCATTGGGCGTCTGATCACACCGCAGGAAGTGGCGGCACTGGTGGGGTTTGTGTTGTCGGCAGATGCCGCCGCCATCACCGGCCAGGAGTTGGTGATCTGCGGCGGCGCCTCGTTGAAGTGAGCGTGTGTCGGGTGTGTCTGTTGCAAAGGCGTCATCGCCATCCAACGACATGCCCGGCATTAACCGCCAGTGATATCACGTAAAAACACTTTCCCCATCAGGTATAACGTCGCCTGGCCGCCAATCAGCACGCGATCGCCCCGCCACTCGCAGCGCAGATCCCCACCCCGGGCGGAAACCTGTCGCGCCTGCATCACCTGTTTGCCCTGTTTTTCACCCCAGTACGGGATCAGCATGCTGTGGGCCGAACCCGTGACCGGATCTTCCGGTACCGATTCGCCAGGGCAGAAGAAGCGGCTGACAAAATCCACCGACTCGCCCGGCGCGGTCACACAGACCATTTTCCCCAGCGGGATCATGCCTGCGATATCCGGTTGCAGGGCTTCGACCTGCGCCTGGTTTTCCAGCACCACCAGATAGTCGCGCCCAACGCGCACCTCTTTCGCCGCTGCGATGCCGAGCGTGGTAAACAGCAGCGCAGGCGGATTCGCCACCGCGTCGGTGGACCATGCCGGGAAGTCGAGCGTTAACCAGTCACCATTACGCGTCACTTTCAGCTCACCCACAAAACGGGTGCTGAAGCGGATCGCGGTATCGGGGTAATCAAGATATTCGAAAATCACATGCGCAGCGGCAAGCGTGGCGTGCCCGCAGAGGTTAATTTCATATTGCGTGGTAAACCAGCGCAGCTCAAAGCCGCTGTCGTTACGCACAAAAAACGCGGTTTCGGACTGATTATGCTGCTGCGCCATCTTCAGCAGAACCTCATCCGGTAGCCACTCGGTCAGTGGACAAACGGCGGCGGCATTACCGCCAAAGGTGCGATCGCTGAAAGCGTCTACCATATAGAAGTCGATTGTTTGCATAGCATTTCCTCTTTTTTGTTCTCTGTTTTTGAACGCTATTGGATACCGATGCAATGGGTATTTTTCATGTCGCCACAAAATGAGATCTACATCACAAAACGGTTGTATTTTCGCCAGTAAAAGCCTTAAGATCGCCTCCTCTCCCTTTTTCCATCACCTGGCTAAACATTCTTATGACAACGAATACGGTTTCACGAAAAGTTGCGTGGCTACGGGTTGTAACGCTTGCCGTTGCCGCTTTTATTTTTAACACCACCGAATTCGTCCCCGTTGGGCTGCTGTCAGACATTGCGCAAAGCTTCGACATGGAGACCGCGCAGGTGGGGATCATGTTGACCATTTATGCATGGGTGGTGGCGCTGATGTCGCTGCCGTTTATGCTGCTGACCAGCCAGATTGAACGCCGTAAGCTGTTGATTGGCTTATTTGTGCTGTTTATTGCCAGCCATGTGCTCTCCTTCCTGGCGTGGAATTTCGAGGTGCTGGTGCTGAGCCGCATCGGCATTGCGTTTGCACATGCCATTTTCTGGTCGATCACCGCGTCGCTGGCCATTCGCCTCGCCCCGGCGGGCAAACGCGCACAGGCGCTGAGCCTGATCGCCACCGGTACCGCGCTGGCAATGGTGCTGGGTCTGCCGATTGGTCGCGTGGTCGGGCAATACTTCGGCTGGCGCACCACCTTTTTTGCCATCGGCATGGGGGCGTTAATCACGCTGGTGTGCCTGGTCAAATTGCTGCCAAAACTGCCGAGCGAACACTCCGGCTCGCTGAAAAGCCTGCCGCTGCTGTTCCGTCGCCCGGCGCTGATGTGCATTTACCTGCTGACCGTGGTGGTGGTCACCGCCCATTATACGGCGTACAGCTACATCGAACCGTTTGTGCAGAACGTCGCGGGCTTTAGCGCCAACTTCGCCACGGTGCTGTTGCTGCTGCTTGGCGGCGCGGGGATTATTGGCAGCGTGCTGTTTGGCAAGCTCGGCAATCAGCACGCCTCCGGGCTGGTCAGCAGCGCCATTGCGATGCTGGTCGCTTCGCTGGTGCTGATGCTGCCGGCATCCGGCAGTGAAACACATCTGGCGGTACTGAGCATTTTCTGGGGTATCGCCATCATGATTATCGGCCTGGGTATGCAGGTTAAAGTGCTGGCGCTGGCTCCGGATGCAACCGACGTGGCGATGTCGCTCTTTTCCGGCATTTTCAATATCGGCATTGGCGCAGGCGCGCTGGTGGGTAATCAGATAAGCCTGCACTGGTCGATGGATGCCATCGGCTACGCCGGGGCGATCCCGGCAATTGCCGCGCTGGTGTGGTCAGTGGTGATTTTCCGTCGCTGGCCGGTGAAACTGGAAGAACAGACCAGTCCCAGCCACCTGTAAGTCATTACAACGGCGGTGAAATAACCGAATCCATCACCGTGGTTTGCCAGTCAAACCACGGATTCCAGGTCAGCCGGGCGTGAATTTTGTCCGGCTCGACCAGCCCCCAGTCTGAATACCACACTTCGTCTCCCGCCAGACAACGTCTGGCTGCCGCTTCCGGCTGCCCGTTCGCGCACAGTACCACGCTGCCTTTGCGGCCATAGAGCGGGTTTTGCGGGGAGAAGAGTACCGACATATGGGAAAACTGGCTGATGCGTTCTTGCGGCAGCACGTCGGTTTTCACCAGAATTCGCGGCGCATTCGCCACTTCGGCCTGCGGCGCACCGTACCAAATGACCCGGCTCGCGGGGTGGGTAAAACTGCGGTCAAAATGATCGAGGATCCACCGGGTGTTCAGCACCGAATCGTGTTCAGTCAGCACCAGTAGCGCGGGTTTGTCCCAGGCTTTTTGCGCCAGCCACGCCTGCGCGCGCGCCGATGTCCGCCAGAACTGCGCAAAACCATTCGTCGGAACCCGTAAATAGCGCGTGGCGATCTGCTGGGGAAAAATGGCGCTCGGCGGGCGTAGCCAGTCGCGAAACAGCGCAACGGTCGGCGCGAGAAAATCATACCCGGTGCTGGACTTGAAGGCCGGGGAGAATAAGAGCAGCCCCTGCACGCTATCGTGATGCGCCATAGCATAATCCAGAGCCAGATTGCCGCCGGTAGAAAACCCACCAACCCACAGCGAATCCACCTCTTTCGCGAGAATATCCGCCTGCTCCTGCACCACTTCACGCCACTGATCGGCGCTGACATTCAGCAGATCGGCGGGGCGCGTACCGTGCCCTGGCAGCAGTACCGTGCGCACCAGAAAACCTTGTTTCGCCAGTTGCGGTGCAATATCCACAAACGAGCCAGGCCCATCTCCCAGCCCGTGGATCAGCAAAATGCCTTTGCGCGCTGGTAACGCAGGTCGCCACTCCTGCGGCGTGTTTAACTGCAATTCGGCATCTTTATCCAGCGTCTGAAAAGCGCGGTGTGCAGCAACAAACGCACGGGTCTGCTGCTGATAGCTGGCAAAGCTTTTTTGCCCGAGCGGCGCGTCAACTGCCGTACGTTGCTGGCAGCCCACCAGCAACAGAGTGAGCGCCATAATGGCAAACCCGATACGCGTTCCCATTATGCCCCTGCATGAAAGGTGGTGATGATTTCCAGCACCCCGTTAATGATAAATTGCACGCCCATACAGACCAGCAAAAAACCCATCAGCCGGGAGATAGCTTCAATACCGCCCTTGCCCACCAGCCGCATAATCGCGCCGGAACTGCGCAGGCTGACCCACAGGATAACCGCCACAATGGCAAAAATAAGCGGCGGCGCAACGGTGATAATCCACGCCGGGAACTCCGTGCCATGACGGATCGTCGAGGCGGAGCTGATGATCATCGCAATGGTGCCCGGCCCGGCGGTACTGGGCATCGCCAGCGGCACAAACGCGATATTGGCGCCGGGTTCATCTTCCAGCTCTTCAGATTTGGTTTTGGCTTCCGGCGACTCGTGCGGCTTTTGCTGCGGAAACAGCATGCGAAAACCAATAAAGGCGACAATCAACCCACCAGCGATGCGTAAGCCCGGGATCGAAATGCCGAAGGTGTTCATCACCAACTGCCCGGCGTAATAGGCCACCATCATAATGATGAAAACATAAACGGATGCCATCAGCGCCTGCTGGTTGCGCTGGGCGCTGTTCATATTCCCCGCCAGCCCTAAAAACAGCGCGACGGTGGTCAGCGGGTTCGCCAGCGGCAACAACACCACCAGCCCGAGGCCAATCACTTTCACTAATTCCAGCATAAGCACATCACTCCTTGAGGGGTCAAAACGTTCGCAGTATAGCCTTAACGCGGCGGCGATAGCAGGGCCTGCGGGTGGTCACAGCACCAAAAAATAAAGCTATTCAATTGTTTACTCAGGAAATTTTTAACATTTCTCCGTGTTTTAGCAAATAGTGGCATCGGTCAACTCATTCGGTTGACTTATATTTGCCTGAGCAATAATATCTGCCGTGACTAATCTACTTGCCGGGGCAACCATTGTGAAAAGCACGAATGATCTATTTAACGACATCATTCCTCTTGGCCGCTTGATCCACATGGTTAACCAAAAAAAAGATCGTTTACTGAACGACTATCTGTCGCCGCTGGATGTGACGGCCACCCAATTTAAGGTGCTCTGTTCTATTCGCTGCCAGGTATGCATTACCCCGGTAGAACTGAAAAAAGTGCTTTCTGTCGATCTCGGCGCCCTGACTCGCATGCTGGACAGACTGGTGTGTAAAGGCTGGATCGAACGTAATCCGAACCCGAATGACAAGCGTGGCGTACTGGTGCAGTTAACGGCCGACGGCGCAGCGCTGTGTGAGCAATGTCATCAACGGGTCGGGCAAAACCTGCATCAGGAATTAACAAAAAACTTAACGGCAGAAGAAGTGGCGACACTTGAGCATTTGCTTAAGAAAATATTGCCGTAAAACAAAGAGGTATGACGATGTCCAGACGCAATACTGACGCTATTACCATTCATAGCATTTTGGACTGGATCGAGGATAACCTGGAATCACCGCTGTCACTGGAAAAAGTGTCAGAACGTTCCGGTTACTCCAAGTGGCACCTGCAACGGATGTTTAAAAAAGAGACTGGTCATTCGCTGGGTCAATACATTCGCAGCCGCAAGCTGACGGAAATTGCGCAAAAGCTCAAGGAGAGCAACGAACCGATCCTCTATCTGGCGGAGCGTTATGGGTTTGAATCGCAACAAACCCTGACCCGCACGTTTAAGAACTATTTCGACGTGCCACCGCATAAATTCCGTGTCACGGATATGCCCGGAGAATCCCGGTATCTCCTGCCACTCAACCACTGTAGTTGCTAATCGCCTGTTTTAAAGACGTATCGAGGAAAGTATGAAACGTATCGCCTGTGCCGCCGTCACCCTGCTGGTGTTGGTTTCCGGCCAGAGTTATGCGGAGCAATTTAATCATCCCGCGCAGCAGAACGCCCGCGACGCGATGATGTTACCCGCCGCCCAACAAACATCGCCGTATGATTTTAACCATATGGGCGCGGGGAGCGACAAATCCGACGAATTAGGCGTGCCGTATTACAATCAGCGCGGCTAATCGTTTTGCCCCGCATTATGCGGGGCTTTTTTCTGTCCTATCCTGCCTGCACCGCACGACGCAAACGAAAACCAAACACATTGATGTACAGCCCCGCCATCACCAGTAACGCCCCGAGCAGTTGCAGCACCGACAGCATTTCGCCCAGCAGCAACGCCGCGCTCGCCATACCCACTACCGGCACCAGCAAAGACAACGGCGCCACACGCCAGGTTTCATAGCGCCCCAACAGGGAGCCCCAGATACCGTAACCGACAATGGTCGCGACAAACGCCAGATAGACCAGCGACAACAGCGTTGTCACATCAATACTCACCAGGCTTTGCAGGATCGCCGCCGGACCGTCGACGATGAGCGATGCCAGCATAAACGGCACTATCGGGATCAATGCGCTCCACACCACCAGTGACATCACCGCAGGCCGGGATGTGTGCTGCATGATTTTTTTATTGAAGATATTGCCGCAGGCCCAGCTAAATGCCCCGGCCAGAGTGAGGATAAAGCCAATCATCGGCACATGTTGCCCGGTGAGGCTCGACTCAATCAGCACCAGTACGCCGAGAATAGCCAGCGTTATCCCAACCAGTTGTTTCGCCTGTAAGCGTTCGCCAAATACGCCCGCACCAAGGATGATGGTAAAAAATGCCTGTGCCTGTAGAACCAGCGAAGCCAACCCGGCGGGCATACCAAACTTGATGGCGCAAAACAGAAAAGCAAATTGCCCAAAGCTGATGGTCAGTCCATACCCCAACAGTAAAGAGAGTGGGATTTTGGGACGCGCCACAAACAACAGCGCCGGGAACGCCACCAGTACAAAGCGCAAACCTGCCAGCATTAATGGCGGCATATTGTGCAGACCGACTTTGATGACCACAAAATTGAGTCCCCACGCAACCACCACCAGCATCGCCAGCAGGACATCTTTACGCGCCATTCTTCGCCCCTGTATTGTTTAAAATTTTGTAAAAAATTTACGTTAACGCAAAAAAATGTACAGCGACAGATCATTAAATCAGGTAGGTCAGTTAAGGCATTTCGCGACAAACATGCGGGTGTACTTCGCACTTTATGCATGTTATTGCTGTATACATCACAAAAAAATATAACAACACGCATGTCGGGTAAGTAAATGATCTCAACGCAAACACGTTCTACCGCCGCTTTGCTGGCTTCATCGTTGTTACTCACCATCGGGCGCGGCGCGACGTTGCCCTTTATGACCATTTATCTCAATCGCCAGTATGGCATGGCGGTCGATCAGGTCGGTTACGCCATGACCCTCGCGCTGACCATTGGCGTCGTCTTTAGCCTCGGTTTCGGTATGCTGGCGGATAAGTTCGATAAAAAACGCTATATGCTGCTGGCAATTACCGCGTTTATCGTCGGTTTTGCCGCTATCCCGCTGGTCGATCATGCAGGGCTGGTAGTGCTGTTTTTTGCCCTGATTAACTGCGCATACTCGGTGTTTTCTACCGTGCTGAAAGCCTATTTTGCCGATACGCTCACCCCGACGGCGAAGGCGAAGATCTTTTCGCTGAACTACACCGTGCTGAATATTGGCTGGACCGTCGGCCCGCCGCTCGGCACCCTGTTGGTGATGCAGAGCATTAATCTGCCGTTCTGGCTGGCGGCGGTGTGCGCCGCGTTCCCGCTGGTGTTTATTCAGTTCGCTGTCAGGCGTGTAGCACCAGGGGCAGGCACAGACGGCCCGGCAGTCTGGCAACCTTCGGTATTACTGAAAGACAAAGCGCTTGGCTGGTTTACGCTGTCGAACTTCCTCGCCTCGTTTGTTGCCGGTTCTTTCGCTTCCTGCCTCTCCCAGTATGTTATGGCGGTGGCAAGCAGTGATTTCGCCGAGCGTGTGGTCGCCGTGGTGCTGCCGGTTAACGCCGCTGTGGTGGTCACGCTCCAGTATGCCGTGGGGCGTAAACTCAACGCCGCCAACCTGCGCCCGCTGATGGCGACCGGCACGGTATGTTTCATGATTGGTCTGCTCGGCTTTATGTTTTCCGGCAATAACCTGTGGCTGTGGGGGCTTTCCGCCGCCGTCTTTACCCTGGGCGAGGTGATCTACGCGCCGGGTGAATACCTGCTGATCGACAACATTGCCCCCGCGGGGATGAAAGCCACCTACTTCTCGGCTCAGTCGCTGGGCTGGCTTGGTGCGGCAATGAACCCCTTAATCACCGGTATTATTCTGACTACGCAGCCAGCCTGGTCGCTGTTTATTATCTTAATGGTCACGATTGTGCTGGCCTGGCTGATGATGATCCGTGGGATGCAAATCCGCCCGTGGGGCGTGGTGCAAACGCAATAAAAAAACCGGCGCATCACGCGCCGGAGTCAAAGGCTTACCACACCTGATCGGCAATCTGCGTCACCAGGCGAACCTTGTCCCACTGTTGCGCTGGCGTCAGGGTGTTGCCCTCTTCCGTTGAGGCAAAACCGCACTGCGGACTGAGGCAGATCTGGTTGATGTCGACAAATTTCGCCGCTTCCTGAATACGCGCTTTAACGCCCTCCGGGTTTTCCAGTTCACCATTTTTGGTGGTGATCAGACCCAGCACCACTTGCTGTTTACCGGGGCGGACAAAACGCAGCGGCGCAAAGTCGCCGGAGCGGTCATTGTCATATTCGAGAAAGAAGGCATCAACATTGACGCTGCCAAACAGCACTTCCGCTACCGGCTCATAGCCACCTTCCGAAATCCATGTGGAGCGGAAGTTACCGCGACAAACATGCAGTCCGATGGTCAAATCCTCCGGCTTGCCTTCCAGCGCTTTGTTAATCACCTGGGCGTAAATACGCGCCAGTGCATCCGGATCGTCGCCACGCTCGCGGATTTGACGGCGCTGATCGTCAGAGCACAGGTAGGCCCAGACGGTGTCATCCAGTTGCAAATAGCGGCAACCCGCAGCATAAAACGCATGGATCGCGTCGCGCCAGGTGGTCGCCAGGTCGTCAAAATAGGCATCCAGATGCGGGTAGACTGTCGCGTCGATGTCTTTCCGCCCGCCGCGGAAATGCAGCACACTCGGGCTGGGAATGGTCATTTTCGGCTGTGCATTACCGCTGATGCTTTTCAGGTAGCGAAAATCCGCCAGCATCGGGTGATCGCCGAAGCGCAGCTTGTCGGTCACGCGTACGCCGTGCGCTTTGGTTTGCACGCCATTAAATTGAATGCCTTTGTCAGCATCGTAGCGCTCCACCCCTTCCAGACCGTCGAAGAAGTCAAAATGCCACCATGCACGGCGGAACTCACCGTCGGTAACCACATGCAGACCACAGGCGCACTGTTGTTCAACAACATGGCGAATGGCGTCATCTTCCACGCTGCGCAGTTGCTGCGCGGTGATTTCGCCCTGGGCGAACTGCTGACGCGCCTGCTTGATGGCGTCCGGACGCAAAAAACTGCCGACTACGTCAGCGCGGAATGGGGCCTGATGTCGTTGCATACTGCTTCTCCTCGTGCGCCAGGGCAGATGGTTACCCGGCGTGATAATTCATTATTTGAATTTTTAGACTTCTGGATGGCTAAATGTCCAAATAAAATGTCACACCGGACCACTGACAGCAAACGAGAAAAATTCACGGGACATGAAGAAATTTCATCTTCAGTCAATGAAGATGAAAATATCGCCCTTAACCCGCGTCAGCGCCTTCCCCTCGGGCAAAGGTGAAGCCTTCATCTTCCCAGCCGGTGATCCCACCGAGCATGATTTTCACCGCCAGCCCCATCCGCGCCAGTTTCAGCGCTGCGCGATCGGCACCGTTACAGTGCGGCCCGGCGCAATAGACAACAAACAACGTGTCTGCTGGCCACTGCGCCATACGCTCCGGCGTCATCTGGCTGTGCGGTAAATGCAGCGCGCCGGGAAGATGGCGACGGGCAAACGCTTCCGGGCTGCCCACCACATGCAACAACACAAAATCCTGTTCCTGCTGGCTGATGGCGTGGTGCACATCCGCGCAGTCGGTTTCCACGCTCAGGCGGTGCATAAAGTGGCTGGCGGCTTCTTCCGGCGAAGCGGCGGGAATATCGGTCACATAGCTCATAGTGCTTTCTCCGTGTTTGTGTTAACACTACTCTAACCAAAACAACACAACCTCACTGCCCGTCTCTATGCCAGATAACACCAGGATAATGACAACTTTACGACGTACTGAATCGCGCCATCGCGTTATTGCCCTCGCCTACGATGGCCTGTGCACCTTTGAGTTTGGCGTGGCGGTGGAGATTTTCGGTCTGCCGCGCCCGGAGATGGGCGAAAACTGGTACAGCTTTGCGGTGGCGGCCATAGAAGAAGGTGAGCTGCGAGCCACCGGCGGTATTCGTGTCCTGACGGAAGGTGGGCTGGAGCTGCTCGCCACCGCTGACACGATTGTGGTTCCCGGCTGGCGCGGCGCGCAAATGCCGGTACCTGAGACGTTGTGTACCACCCTGCGGGCAGCCAGCCAACGGGGTTGCCGCATCATTTCGATCTGTTCCGGCGTCTTTGTGCTGGCGGCAGCCGGCCTGTTGAACGGGCGTAAAGCGACCACCCACTGGCGCTACACGCCGCTGCTGCGCGAGCGCTATCCGGCCATTGATGTGCTGGAAGATGCGCTCTATTACGATGAGGGAAACGTGATGACGTCTGCGGGCAGCGCGGCGGGCATCGACCTGTGCCTGCATGTGGTGCGGCAAGACTTTGGCATCGAGATAGCCAACCGCGTCGCGCAGCGCCTTGTTGTGCAACCACACCGCGATGGTTCGCAAACGCAGCACCTCACCCGCCCGGTAGCCCGAACCCGGGAGAGTAAGCAACTGGGGCACTTGTTCGATTTTCTCCACCAGCAGCTGGCACAGCCGCATACGGTCGCCTCTCTGGCGCAGCGCACTGGCATGAGCCCGCGCACCTTTTTGCGCCGTTTTCAGGAATCTACCGGAACCACGCCGCAGCGCTGGATTTTGCAGGAACGGCTACTGCGTGCGCAGGCGTTGCTGGTCACGTCACGAATGAGTATTGAGCTTATCGCCGGACATAGCGGATTCGGCAATGCCGCATCATTACGTCACCATTTTCACCAACAGCACGGTATTTCCCCGGCGATGTACCGGAAGAAATTTACGCTTCCTGCGAAATAATTCACACTATTCAGCTTTTATTTAGGTTCATCAGGTTAATATATCTCCATCGCGGCAAATTAAGGTAAGAGAGGTCAGTTCGTACAACCGATGGAGGTTTAATATGATCGGAAATATGCACGTATTTATTGCAGTACTGGGAATTGTATTGTTTTCTGGTTTTCTGGCTGCTTATTTTAGCCATAAATGGGATGACTGATGAACAGCGATAATCCCCCACCGCGACGGCCCTTTACGCAAAACGTAAAGGGCCGTTTCTTTTTCTGGCAAATGAACAAAAAAAACCGCCAGAAAACCGGCGGTCAATGCTTGCATGGATAGATTTATGTTTTGCTTTATACGCTAACTCAAACGTCTGGTTAACGGATCACTCTCAATCTAACATCGCAATCCTCAACGGTATCTAAACGGAAAAGGCCGCATTGTGCCTCCCTCTTCCGGCTTGCTCAGGCCATGGGAGAAATATTCGCGTCAGCGAAACGTTTTGCTGTTGAAATCGTTGAAGATATATCTTTCAGAATGAACTTATTGTGTTACCGTCAGCTTTCCATTCAACAGGCCGGAGGGGTTATCCCCAATATTAAATTTCGATGCCCGGTTTGCAGCAGTCATAAATTTTTATTCACGACATTCTGCCCGGGCCAGCATCGACCTCATGGTGCTATTTGCTCGGTTTGTGGCACGAGATTGACAGCAATGTCCTGTATTCCCGTCCCACGAAGGAGAAGGTGGCCCAAACAGGTAATAGAGTAAGGGCCTCTTGTTGAGGCCCTTTTATTGACATATTCCGTTACGCGTTTTTGGCTTTGCCTAAAGAAAAACCGCTCACCTTCGCAATATGCACGCGTAATATGGTTCCTTTAACGCTGGTCCACCCCGCATTTCCGGTCATCCATGACGGATCTTTAATATGTAAATAATTAAGCGGAATAACGTGATCGTCGTCAACGCGATAATCTTCTGCCAGATCGTCAAAGAATCGGGCGATAGAATTTGTTACCGATTCATCGCCGGGAACAGAGCGAATCGCTTTAGCGGTAAATAAGGCATATTCCTGCCCGGAAACCAGCTCTCCGGCGACAACCTGCCCGTCGACGACCAGTGTGACCACCATTCCCGCGCCTAAATTCGCACAGGATACCAGGTGAGATAAGGCGCTGTCCTGCGTACTGATCGTGGGCGTTACCGCCGCGGGCACTTCACGTTGATTTTCCATTTAGATCTCCGCATCTGGTATTGAAAACCGCCCGCAGGCGGTTGTTATCAGTAGAATTGACGGATGGCCTGCTCAGTTTCCTGCGAAGTGACCAGGTCAGAGAATCGGGCGACGAGGAATGTTTCGCCATCCAGATCCCAGGATTCAATCGGAATTTCGAGAAACGAGCTCTGCTCATTTTTGAACGTGACCGATTTTGCATTATCTTCCACGGTTACGTTTTCAACCTTACCACCGGCGCGAATTACCACTACATTTTTGGTCATGTCGGTTACCTCAGTTGCTCAAATAGCATTCGACATTAACACAGACATTGTTGCAATGCCTGCGTGATGCCACGGAATGTTAAGCTCCAAAATCTGGTCTTTTAATTTGGCTTAATGAGGCGGGTAACGCCACGGGTCGAAATGTGAGGCAGCCCACATTTTAACAATTGAGTAGACTGCCAACCGCGTTTAACGCAGCAAGGAGAGCATGGTTTGCGGCACCTGGTTGGCCTGCGCCAGCACCGAACTGCCCGCCTGCTGGAGTATTTGCGCGCGCGACATGTTCGATACCTCCGTACCATAGTCCGAATCTTGTATCCGGCTGCGAGCCGAGGAGAGATTATTCGCGGCATTGGTTAAGTTGCTGATCACCGATTCAAAACGGTTCTGATAAGCCCCCAGTGCGCTACGCTGCGTATCCACGGCTTTGATCGCGTCATCTATAGCCGCCAGCGGGCTGCCGCTCGTCATGCCGCCAGAGAGAACAAGACCGTGGAGGACATCAAAGCCTTGCGACATCGTGCTGCGCGCGCTGCCGTTGATAAAATCGCCTGACACGTCGCGAATCGCTCCCGAATTCGCGTAGAGGTTGTAACTGTCGCTGCTGCTCATGCTGATGGCGATCTCTTCGCCATCTTCCGTACCCACATGGAAGCCGTAACTGAACGTACCGGAACTGGTGTTCAGCACTTTGATGCCGTTGAAATCCGTTTGCGTGGTCACGCGGTTAATCTCTTCCATGCGTTCGTTTACTTCCGCCTGGATCGAGTCAATGTCTGAGGCGGAGTTCGAGCTGTTTTGCGCCTGGACGGTCAAATCACGGATGCGTTGCAGGTTGTTGTTGATTTCACTCAACGCACCTTCCGCTGTTTGCGCCAGCGAAATGGCGTCGTTGGCATTGCGCGCGGCAACGCCCATGCCGTTGATATTGGAGGTGAAACGGTTGGCAATGGCCTGACCTGCGGCATCATCTTTCGCGCTGTTGATGCGTAACCCGGAAGATAAGCGTTCAATCGACGATCCCAGCGCTGTCTGTGACTTGCTGAGGTTGTTTTGGTTAATCAATGAGAGTGTATTGGTGTTAATGACTGCCATAAGCGGATCCCGCGCTGAATTTTTATCATGTTTTTTGTCAATGTGAACCGGCGTTCCAGTTATGTATCGACAAATTATTTCAGGGCTTTAAGGATTTTCTTATGAAGCGTTGCGGCGGCAGCCAGAGACCCGACCACAAAACAGATCTCTGGCTGTACAGATTACGGTGATGCCGGGTGCCTCCCGGTGAGTCTGCTCCAGCCCGCAAACTCGCCTTATCCCAAAAAGGTACGACTGGCAGCCCCTCCGCGCAGGGGGATTCATCACCACGCCTAACGGTATGTCCCTTGCGTATGTAAGGTCAATGACCAGGCGGGTTATGTAACTTTTTAAAGTGTTATGCGACCGGAATACTGCCTGAAGTGAAAGCCCATAAAGCGACGTGGAATAAAAAAATGGCAGTGGCCGTCTGACGTCCAGTACACACACGCAAGGAAAAGCCGGGCTCAACGCCCGGCCCCAGCATTATTCACTCAATCCCCGGTTTTTCAGCATCGGTTCAATCTTCGGATCGTGCCCGCGCCAGTTACGATAAAGTTCAGCTAAATCAGTGCTGTTCCCACGCGATAAAATCGCATCGCGGAATTTTTGCCCGTTCTCACGGGTTAATCCGCCCTGCTCAACAAACCATTGATACCCATCGTCTGCCAGCATTTGCGTCCACAGATAGGCGTAGTACCCCGCCGCGTAGCCGCCGCCGAAAATATGGGCAAAATAGCTGCTGCGATAGCGCGGTGGCACTGCCGCCAGATCAAGCTGCTCGCGTTGGATCGCCTGCTGTTCGAAGCTCTCCACATCGTTCACTGCCGTACCGTTCGCCAGGCTATGCCAGTTCATATCCAGCAGCGCAGCACTCAGAAGCTCGGTCATGTCGTAGCCTTTGTTAAACTGCGTGGCGCGCAGCATCTTCTCGCGCAGGGCGTCCGGCATTGGTTCTCCGCTCTTGTAGTGGCGCGCATAGCGACTGAACACCTGCGGCTGGCTGGCCCAGTGCTCGTTAATCTGCGACGGGAACTCCACAAAATCACGCGGCGTATTGGTACCGGAAAGGCTGGCGTAGCGCTGATGGGCAAACAGACCGTGCAGCGTGTGACCAAATTCGTGGAACAGGGTGATGACATCATCCCACGAGAGCAGCGCTGTCTGCCCGGCGGCAGGTTTTTGATAATTGCAGACATTGTAAATCACTGGCTTCGTGCCCAGCAGGGTCGACTGTTCAACAAAGTTCCCCATCCAGGCGCCGCCGCTTTTTGAATCGCGCGCGAAAAAATCGCCGTAGAACAGCGCCAGTCCCTGCCCGTCGGCGTCGAAGATCTCCCACACGCGCACATCCGGGTGGTAAACCGGAATATCAAAACGCTCAACCAGACGGATGCCAAACAGTTCACTGGCGGCCCAAAACACGCCCTCGGTTAGCACGGTATTGAGCGCAAAATAGGGGGCGATTTGTGACTCATCTAAATCGTATTTCGCCAGCCGGACCTGTTCGGCATAAAACGCCCAGTCCCAGGCTTGTGCGCGAAATTCCCCTTGCTGCGCATCAATCACCTGCTGAATGTCCGCCAGTTCGCGCTCGGCACGCGCCCGGGCTGCAGGGGCAATATTGCGCATAAACGTTAGCGCGGCCTGCGGCGTCTCCGCCATCTGATCCGCGATTTTCCAGCTGGCAAAATCGGCGAACCCGAGCAATGCCGCCTGCTGCGCGCGCAATTGCACCAGCCGTAGCACTAACGCGCGGGTATCGTTGGCATCACCGTGTTGTGTGCGCAGCCAGCCTGCCATAAACAGATTTTCACGGCGCGCAGCACCGCCAGGGCGGGTTGTTGCGTGGTGTTCAGCAGCGCCAGCAACCAGCGGTTTTCCAGACCTTTTGCCGACGCGGCTTCAGCCGCCGCCGCGATCGCCTCTTCGCTCAGTCCTTCGAGCTGGCACACATCATCCACCACCAGCCCGCCCGCTTTATCCGCCGCCAGCAAGCGTTGATTAAACTGACTGGTGAGCGTGGCGGCTTCGGTATTCAGCGCTTTGAGCGTCGCTTTCTCGTCCGCACTCAGGGTGGCCCCCGCCAGCACAAACCGTTGGTAGGTTGTCTCAACCAGCCGCAGCGACTCCGCATCCAGCGCCAGGCCATCACGCTGCTGCCAGACGGTTTCCACCCGCGCAAACAACGCGTCATCAAGATAGATATCGTTCGCCAGCTCCGCCAGTTCGGCAGAAAACGCTTCATCCAGTTGTTGCAAAAACGCATTGGTGTGCGCCGAGGTCATGGCGAAAAAGACGCTGGTCACCTGGTTTAACAATTGCCCGCTGCGCTCCAGCGCCAGCACGGTGTTATCAAAATCCGCCGCAGCCGGGTTACCCGCAATGGCGGCGATTTCGCCACGCTTTTGTTGCAGGCCTTGATCAAAAGCCGGACGGTAATGTTCCTGCTGGATCATGTCGAACTGCGGCGCCTGGTAAGGCAACGGACTGGCGGCAAAGAAAGGATTAGTGACCGACATATTTCGCTCCTGAATTCGGTAAGTCTCCTCAGAGTAGGCATCCCCCGCGCGCATCGCAATCATTTCTCTTCCTTGCACACAAGCAACGGTTTTTTGCCACACTGTAGGGTGGGACAACTTGCGTTACCGCTCAATAGCGGCGCATGCTATGGTACAACACCACAAAAAGCGTTGAGGAACAGTGAGATGATTATTCTGGTTACCGGGGCAACAGCAGGTTTTGGCGAAGCTATCGCGCGCCGTTTCATTCAAAACGGCCATAAAGTGATTGCGACAGGCCGCCGCCAGGAACGTTTGCAGGAGTTGAAAGACGAACTGGGCGATAACCTCTATACGGCGCAACTGGATGTGCGCAATCGCGCCGCTATCGAGGCGTTTATCACCGCGTTGCCAGCGCAATGGCGTGAGATTGACGTGCTGGTCAACAACGCCGGTCTGGCGCTGGGTCTGGAGCCTGCGCATAAAGCCAGTGTCGATGACTGGGAAACGATGATCGACACCAATAACAAAGGTCTGGTCTATATGACCCGCGCCGTCCTGCCGGGCATGGTGGAACGCAATCGCGGCCATGTGATCAACATTGGCTCCACTGCGGGTAGCTGGCCTTACGCGGGTGGCAACGTTTACGGCGCCAGCAAAGCCTTTGTTCGCCAGTTCAGTCTGAACCTGCGCACCGACCTGAGCGGGACCGCCGTGCGCGTCACCAATCTTGAGCCGGGACTGGTCGGCGGCACCGAGTTCTCGAACGTGCGTTTTAAAGGCGATGATGATAAAGCCGGCAAAACCTACGAAAAAACCACCGCCCTGACGCCGGAAGATGTGACCGAAGCGGTATGGTGGGTGGCGACGCTGCCGAAACACGTCAATATCAATACGCTGGAAATGATGCCGGTCAGCCAGACGTACGCGGGGCTTAGCGTTCACCGTCAGGGATAATCCCCTCGCCCGGCCTGCGGGCCGGGTATGGGATGTGGGTAAAATTAATGGTATGGTAGACAGGTTAACCCTTTAAAAAGTAAGAGCGCATGGCTGCCGAAACGGAACTCAATCCTACCCAACCCGTCAATCAACAAATTTACCGCATCCTGCGGCGGGATATTGTGCATTGTCTGATCCCACCTGGCACGCCGCTGTCAGAAAAAGAGGTGTCTGTGCGTTTTGACGTGTCGCGTCAGCCGGTGCGGGAAGCGTTTATTAAACTGGCGGAAAACGGCCTGATTCAGATCCGCCCGCAGCGCGGCAGCTACGTCAATAAAATCTCGATGACTCAGGTTCGCAACGGTTGTTTCGTCCGCCAGGCGATTGAGTGTGCAGTCGCGCGCCGCGCCGCCGCGATGATCAATGACAGCACCGCTTACCTGCTGGAACAAAACCTGAACCAGCAACGCATTGCCATTGAGCGCAAGCAGTTGAATGACTTTTTCGAACTGGATGACAGTTTCCACCAGAAACTGGCGCAGATTGCGGATTGTCAGCTTGCCTGGGACACCATCGAAAACATCAAAGCCACCATTGACCGCGTGCGTTATATGAGTCTCGATCACGTCTCGCCGCCGGAGATGCTGCTGCGTCAACATCTGGAGATTTTTGCCGCGCTGGAAAAACGCGACGCCGACGCCGTCGATCGCGCCATGACCCTGCATTTGCAGGAAATCAGCGAGTCGGTGAAAACCATTCGCCAGGAAAATCGCGACTGGTTCAGCGAAGAGTAATCTCCCTCCTTTGTCCTCCCGGTCTGGCTAACACGTCATGCTTTTTGGTCATTAAAAAGTGTGACTTTGATCAAAAACAACAACTCATCGCGTCAGAGGCGTATTGATAGTCAGTCCGTCGCGGGGACATCTTCTGCCCCGGATGATTTTGCGGATATCAACAAGGAGAAATCACCATGATGACTTATGATCGTAACCATAACCCCATTACTACCGGCACCCGCGTCATGATTAATGGCACAGGCCGCACCGGGAAAATTGTTGCTATTCATGCTGACGGGCTAAGTGCGGCAGCGCTGCGTCGCAGCAAAACGGTGGAAGTGGAAGGTTGTGAAGGCAAATTCGAACCGGTTGAACTGATTCGCCTGGGCCTGCACTAAGCACGACGTGGTGAGAATGCCGCCGCGGCGGCATTCTACTGAGCATTACAGCGCCGCAGCGTACTGCGCAACCGCCGCTTTTGCCCCTTTCTCCAGCAGTGTCTGATACGCGTTTTGCACCTGCGCGACAAAGGTGGCATCTTTCGGCAACTCGCTACCGAAAATCGCATCGATACCCAGTAATGCCTGCACGCGGGCTTCACCTTGCGCACTGTTGTTCACCGCGCGCTGGATCACCGCCAGCAGCGGATCGCACACCTCAATGGCCTGCCCTTTTTCATCCACGCCGCCCACGTAACGCATCCAGCCCGCAATGCCTAACGCCAGTAGTGAGAAATCGCGCTGATGCACCCGGTGCCAGCGTACAGAATCGAGCATACGTTGCGGCAGTTTCTGGCTACCGTCCATCGCGATTTGCCAGGTGCGATGACGCAGCGCGGTGTTGCTGTAGCGTGCAATCAGCAGATCGGCGTAGTGCGCCAGATCAACCCCCTTCACTTTCAGCGTCGGGGCTTGCTCTTTCAGCATGAGCGCGTGTGCAGCGCGACGATAGTTGTCGTCTTCCATGCACTCATTAATGTGCTGATAGCCCGCCAGGTAGCCGAGATAAGCAAGGAATGAGTGGCTGCCGTTGAGCATGCGCAGTTTCATCTCTTCAAACGGGATCACATCCGCCACCAGTTCCGCGCCCGCTTTTTCCCATTCCGGGCGTCCGGCAACAAAATTATCTTCGATAACCCACTGACGGAACGGCTCACAGGCTACGCCCGCCGGGTCGCGCACGCCGGTCAGTTGTTCGATTTTATCCAGCGTGTCAGCCGTTACCGCCGGAACAATGCGGTCCACCATGGTAGACGGGAACGTAACGTTTGCCTCGATCCAGTCGGCCAGCTCCCCGTTGACAGCGTGGGCATAGGCACAGACCACATTGCGCGTAACATGGCCGTTTTCCGGCATATTATCGCAAGACATCACGGTAAAAGCCGGTAACCCGGCGGCTTTACGGCGCGCCAGCGCTTCGACAATCACCCCGGCGGCAGATTTTGGCTGATGTGGGTTTTGCAAATCGCCCACGATTAAGGGATGGTCGGCCATCAACTGGCCGGTCGCCGGAGAGTGACAGTACCCTTTCTCGGTAATGGTCAACGACACAATCGCCACTTGCGGTTCGCACATTGCCGCCAGTACGGTTTCCAGTCCATCCACCTGTGCGTGCAGCGCGCGTTTCGCAACGCCCACTACGCGGGCAGTCCACGCATCGGCAGACATTTCCGCCACGGTGTACAAATTATCCTGCTGTTTCAGGTCGGCAATCTGCTGCTCGCCGCCAATCAGGTTGACTTCGCAGTAGCCCCAGTCGCTGCCATGTTCCGCGGCGAGGATATCCGCATAGACCGACTGGTGAGCACGGTGAAACGCGCCAAAACCCAGGTGCACGATCCGCGCCTGCAGTGCGTCGCGGTTATAGTGGGGAAGTGTTGCTTTTGCGTTGAGTAACCGGTTTTCCATAGTTGCGACTCGTTAATAGATGAAACGGAAATCCCGCCAGCACAGCGGCCGGGAAACCTGACGTCACCGGCCACTTGCTGACTACATAAACTAGAATGGTAGATAAGGTAAAAAAATATCTGTCATTAACGATACCAATTGTGGATGGCTGAATATTGATTTACGTTAACTTTTGCCTAAGTGGTGTGATACAAAAGCAAAGTTATGTGACAGCATTGTAGTTTAACGGCCAGGTTGTAAACCAGAATATCAGGCGGAAGTCATCCGTGAGGTCCCTGTTTGCTGTACCGCGCTCTGCTCTGTCCACAGAGTGTCGTAATCGTAACCCGTCAGATCTTCCACAATTCGGCGGGTATCCGTGGTCACCGCATTTTTTGCCCCTCCCGCTTTCAGGCGCTCCACCTCCTCAACAAAAATCTTATGCGTCTTTTTGTTGAGGTTGAACGTGACAGCCTGCCAAAGTGCGAGTAGCAACAGTCCTGCCGTGCCGATAAACATCAACATGGCAATCATGTGAATAGCTTCTGGCGGCTGAACCTGACTTCCTTTAACAAACCCGCCATTCTGCAATAAAAGACCGACAATAAACGTCGCAATGGCTACCGTCGTTTTACGCGAGAAAGTCATCACCGCAGCAAACAATCCCTCACGGCGCTGGCGACTCACCATTTCGTCAATATCAGGAATAAACGGGAACACATTCCACGGTGTAAACTCCAGAACACAGCGACCAACCTGATACAAACCAGCCAGAATCACCAATGTGGCTACCGTGTTCAGCGCGGGAATTTGGTAAACAGCGAAGAACCCCCCAAGGCACAGCAACATCAATGAATAGGCAAAAACATAAAGACGCGAAGGCCCAAATTTAATAATGCCAATCCCTGCGATCAATGTTACAGGCAAACCAACGATGCTCATTGAGAGGAGGCTGCCAGCCAATGAAGAAGATACATTCAAACAATACACACAGAAGAAGACAAACACCGTGTTATAAACATCTTTGCCCGTGAATGACAATAAATAAATGGCAAGGTGTTTTCTGAAGGCCCTGATTTTTAACGTTGAACCATACTCTTTGAACAAGCGAGCAAAGGCGCATAGTTTTTGCGAGAAAGTCGTATTGGGCGTTTTTGTTTCCAGTTGAGCGAGCATATCCGGTGTCAACTCACGCTCCCAGGTCACTTTCCATGAAATAAACACACAGACCATAAATAACACCGCAAAAATCACACCGTTAATCAAATAGGCGTTGGCATTATGCTCACCAAAATAACCTATCAAAAGTCCCGGAATAAACGTTGCCAGAAACGTGCCGGATGCGGATAAAAACATACGGCAAGTCGATAGCTTCGTGCGCGAATTAAAGTCTTTGGTCATTTCTGAGGGCAGTGTTTCCCAGGGGATCAGTACCATTGCAGCAATGATTTCGAATGCGAGATAGACAGACAGATAAAATCCGTAACTCATCCCATTCAGCCATAACAAGCTGTATACCAGCATGAGTGGTGCGCCAATCAGCAAGAAGAAGCGGCGACGACCAAATTTTTTGCCGAAATAATTCTTGTAAAAATGATCGGTAAAGCTGCCCATAAACAAACTTACGATGGCATCAACAATACGGGCAATCGCGACAATGGAAGCGGCTTCTACCGGGGACAAACCAACAAAAGTTGTATAGAAAAAGAGTAACCATGCACCAATAACGGTAAATGCGCCCCCACCCATTATATCCGTCATGCCATACCCGATACTCACCGGTATGGTGATTTTTTTGCTTGAAATAGACATGTTCTATCCTCAGAGAAGGTAATTAGAAATTAAAATAATCCCTGGCGTTGTCGTGGCATATATTTCTAATCATGCGAGACAATATCTTGTTATTATCTGGTACTTCTTTTCTTTCTACCCAACCGCCAATAAGGTTGCATAAAATTCGTCTGAAATAATCATGTCGGGTATAGGATACAAGGCTACGAGAATCCGTAAGCATGCCGACAAAGTTCATCAATAGCCCCTGATCGGCCAGGCAAGCAAGCTGGTTCTCCATGCCCCGACGTGTGTCATTAAACCACCAGCCTGATCCAAATTGCATCGGTGATTTAACCCCGCAATCCGCCGACTGGAAATTAGCGATAGTCGTAGCCACAAGATCGTTATAACTGGCATTAAGGTTGTAAAGGATAGTTTTAGGCAAGGCATTGTCTTTTGCCATTGCATCTAACAATCCATTCAAATTTTCTGCCAGTTGATATTGATCTGTTAATGCATCAAAACCTGTGTTAATACCCAGAAGTTGGTGCATTTTGGTGTTGTTATTGCGAATAGCGCCAAAATGGATCTGCATTGCCCAGTTATGTTTTTTATAATGCCGTGCGAGCATGATAAAAATGGCACTATCAAGAATAATACTCTCGTCCTTGCTTAACGTCTGCCCTTCTCTTTTACGCAAAAACAGTGACGAAATCGTCGCCTCACTTGCAGATTTATAATGAATCTCAACGGGCCCATGATCGGAAATGCGACACCCCGTCTGGTGAAAGAAACGGATGCGTTTGCCAATAGCCTCCGAGAAATCAGCAAAAGTAGTAATCGTTATTGCTGTGATATCAGCCAATTTATCAATAAATAGAGAGAAAGTTTTCGCGTTATTGTCAAAGACTTCATCAGGGCGGAAAGTGGGTAATACTTTCACTGGAAAGTCGGGTTCTTCACTTAATCTCTGATGATAATATAAAGAGTCGAGCGGAGAATCGGTAGTGCAAATCACTTCAACATTGGCGCGTTTAATTAACTGCCGCGGTGAAAAATCCGCTCCAGGTAATAAACCATTGCAATGTTCCATGACCTCTTTCCAGTTATGACTATCCAGCAATTCATCACAGTGAAAATAATGATGCAATTCGAGGTGAGTCCAGTGGTAAAGCGGATTACCGAAACTCGCCTCTACCGTTTGCGCCCATGCAGCAAATTTCTCTTCAGCGCTGGCATCCCCGGTAATATACCTCTCCTCAATCCCATTGGCACGCATTGCGCGCCATTTATAATGGTCGCCCGCTAACCATAACTGAGTAATGTTATCGTAATTCTTATTTTCGTATATTTCCCTGGCGTCAAGATGACAGTGATAATCAATGATTGGCAATTCTTTTGCGATATCCTGATATAATTGCACACCGCGAGCATTACCAATCATAAAGCTATCGTTGATAAATTTCATATATAGCCCACATTTATTTATGGTGTTACTTTTATCGTTATCCCCGCCTGCATATATACATGCGGGAATGCCTTAATCCCGCGTTACCAGTTCCACAATGTGCCGTCTTCCAGTCTTGCGACCGGTAAATACGCCGGATCGTAGGGGTATTTTGCCGCCCGTTTTTCATCAAACTCGATACCCAGCCCCGGTTTATCGCCCGGGTGCATATAACCATCGTCAAAACGCCAACTGTGCGGGAAAACCTCGAGCATCTGTTCGGAGTAGCCCATATATTCCTGTACGCCAAAGTTCGGCACCCACAGATCGAAATGCAGTGCAGCGGCGTGACAAATCGGTGACAAATCAGACGGGCCATGAGAGCCGGTGCGAACCTGATAAAGCGAGGCAAAATCGGCAATGCGACGCATACCGGTAATGCCGCCCGCGTGGGTAATGGTGGTACGGATATAGTCAATCAGCTGCTCTTCGATCAGCTGCTTGCAATCCCAGATGCTGTTAAACACTTCACCCACGGCAATCGGGGTGACGGTGTGCTGGCGGATCAGGCGGAAGCATTCCTGATTTTCCGCCGGAGTCGGATCTTCCATCCAGAACATGCGGTACTGTTCGATGCTCTTGCCGAAACGCGCGGCTTCAATCGGCGTCAGGCGATGGTGCATGTCGTGCAGCAGATGCTCATGGAAACCAAACTTATTGCGTACGGCATCGAACAGTTTCGGCGTAAAGTCGAGGTATTTCTCCGTCGACCACAACTGCTCTTCCGGCCACTGCCCTTTGGTTGCCGGCTCGTAAGCCAGGCCTTTGCCTTTTGCCATACCGTAAGTGGTTTTCATGCCCGGCACGCCGCACTGTACGCGAATGGCCTTAAAACCCATCTCTTTATGCCGGGCATAATCTTCCAGCACATCATCAATGGTATGGCCGGTGGTGTGGCAGTAAACCATCACCCCTTCGCGCGACGCGCCGCCCAGCAGTTGGTACAGTGGCATATTGGCGGCTTTGGCTTTGATGTCCCACAGCGCCATGTCCACCGCCGAAATCGCCGACATGGTCACCGGGCCGCGACGCCAGTAAGCGCCTTTATAGAAAAATTGCCAGATATCTTCGATACGATGGGCATCGCGGCCAATAAGTTGCGGGCAAAGGTGGTCTTTCAGGTAGGACGCGACAGAGAGCTCACGACCGTTAAGCGTGGCATCGCCCAGCCCGACAATCCCCTCGTCGGTGGTGATTTTTAAGGTGACAAAATTGCGCCCCGGACAGGTAACAAAAACTTCAGCCCCTACGATCTTCATTCGGTTATTCCTTGCATCGTCTTAACGTGATGCAGGAAATCTACGCTCTTGGACTACTACCATACAAGTAGGTCGATCAAAAAACACGCTTTTGGTCACAAAAAATCGGACGCTTATGCGCGCCCCCATCCGGCAACAATGATCAACATTCCGCACATTGCCACTGCTGCGCCCAGCCAGTCATACACGCTGAGTTTGATACCCTCCACCACGCGCAACCACAGCAGCGCGGTACAGACATACACCCCGCCGTAGGCGGCATAAACCCGCCCACTGGCCGCCGGATGCAACGTCAACAACCAGACAAACAGCGCCAGCGCCAGTGCCGCCGGCACCAGTAGCAGCGGCGTTGCGCCACGCTTCAGCCACAGCCAGGGCAGGAAGCAGCCGACGATTTCACACAGTGCAGTAGCAAAGAAAAGCAGTGTCGTTTTGAACATTTTTGGCACTATTATTCAATATTGGTTGAACCATCATACCCGATAATGCTCTCAGTCAGAGCGCCCGGTATCCCGGATGGCTGAGATCGCATAGAATAGAAACGTACGCCTTTTGTTTCTCACAAATAAGGAAATCGCAATGACAACTACACTTAGCAAACGCCTGTGCCTCACCGCTATGCTGACGCTGGGTGCCATCGTGTACACCACTTCCGCTCTGGCTGAAACCAACCGACTGGTGATCGAATCCGGCGATACGGCCCAAAGCCGTCAACACGCCTCGATGGAAAAAGAGCAATGGAATGACACGCGCAGCCTGCGCACTAAAGTGAACAAACGCGTAGAGAAAGAGTGGGACAAAACCGACGTGGCTTTCGATGCCCAGGATAACTGCCAGAAAAGCACTAACGTGAACGCGTACTGGGAACCGAATACCCTGCGTTGCCTGGATCGCCGCACCGGTCGTCAAATTCAGTAATCGCTTTCGGGCGCGCTCTGCGCCCGCTTCTCTCACCGTAAAAGGATTTCCCATGAGTGACGCCAGCAGCGTTCGTTTACGCCCGCTTGAGCGCGAAGATCTGCGCTTTGTCCACCAGCTTGATAATAACGCCAGCGTGATGCGTTACTGGTTTGAAGAGCCGTACGAAGCCTTCGTTGAACTATCGGACTTGTATGACAAGCACATCCACGATCAGAGCGAACGCCGTTTTGTGGTGGAGTGCGAAGGCGAAAAAGCCGGACTGGTTGAACTGGTGGAAATTAACCATGTGCATCGCCGGGCGGAGTTTCAGATCATTATTTCGCCAGAGCATCAGGGCAAAGGTTTGGCATCAAAGGCGGCCAGGCTGGCCATGGATTACGGTTTTACCGTACTCAACCTGTATAAGCTCTATCTTATTGTTGATAAAGAAAACGAAAAGGCCATCCACATCTATCGCAAGCTGGGATTTATGGTGGAAGGCGAATTGATCCATGAATTTTTTATTAATGGCGAATACCGCAATACCATCCGCATGTGCATTTTCCAGCAGCAATATCTGGCCGCGCACAAAACCGGATCTACGCTGTTGAAACCCACCGCGCAATAAGCGCGGCAGGCATCGGCATCAATAATAGTCGATGGTGTTTTTGATGCTGAATTTGCGTTCCACCGACGGCGTTACGCTGTTATCGATCATCACCAGACTGCAACTGACCGGGTTGTCGTGGCTGTCGTAATCACAGCTCTGTTTCACGTTGCCCAGCGGTTTATCATTCAGCGTACTGACCGCTGTGTAATCGAGCTTCTTGCGCTTATCTTTTGAGGGCGTGGACGCCACCGTTAAGTGCTCCTCTTTCGAGGTGGTGGATTTCCCCAGCGGGTAACCTTCCTCATCGTAGCGGTATTTCACTTCCATATCTTTACCGCGGGCAAGCACGACAAAACCGTTGTCATCCGTATCCCAGGTGACGCCTGCCGCCGGGAACTCCGCCAGTTGGCATTTACCCTGCAAGCGCAGACGCTTCTCCTGAGAATCGGCATCAACATAGTAGTTCGCATCCAATACCAACGACACGCCGCTGTTGTTTTCCAGATCGTGAAGCTCCAGCGTGTCGAAACATCCCTCCTTCGACAGCGTGCCGGTCACGCGTTTGGTCACTTCACCTTTATCGTTGAGCAACGTCTGGCTGAAATCTTTTACCGGGCCACGCAGCGGATCAAAATCAAATTCATTTGAAAAACTGGCCATCTCTGGCGTAAACGATACCGGTCCTTTCGCATCATCACATCCGGCTAATAACACGGCGAGAGAGATGACTAATAGCTGTTTTTTCAACGGGTTCACCACATTTTTCTTCTGTATTGCGCATATATTAGCAAATCCTTTCCGATATAGGGCAGTCTGATCCTGGCTTCTGTGGCCTGTTACGTCGCTTATTCAGACTATTCAGATATTTACCTTTCGCTTACGCGGGAAGTGCTAAGCTTAACGCGGGTTACATAAAAGGAGACGAGGATGCACGCTTCACGTTGGCTTTGTGCACTACTGCTGGGGGCCTGTGTTCCGGCATTTGCCGCACCGGATTCCTGCGAGCGCGTCAAAACGGACATCCAGCAGCGCATTATCAATAATGGTGTTCCGGAATCAGGTTTTAGCCTGAAAATTGTGCCAAATGACCAGGCCGATCAGGCAGGCGCCCAGGTCGTTGGGCATTGTGCCAATGATACCTACAAAATTCTGTACATCCGCAATAGCGGTGCTGCGCCACAGGGCGAACAAGGCACCGACGCGCAGTAAATATAATCCCCCTGAATATCTGGGGGATTACTCTTCGCTTGATCACGGTTAAGACTTCTCTACCCCCTGATGGGTAGGATTATTCCATTATTAGCCTGCTTATTAATTTGGCGGGTAATTTCTTTTTATTATAAATAATAATGGAGTGAGCTATGTCTGAAACCGAACACAGCGGTGGCATAAGCCGACGAACGCTGGTGAAATCCACCGCGCTCGGGTCGCTTGCATTGGCCGCCAGCAGTTTTCATCTCCCTTTCGGCATGCGTTCCGCCGCGGCCGCCGTACAGCAAGCCATGCAACCCGCTCCGGACAAAGTCGTATGGGGCGCCTGCTCGGTAAACTGCGGCAGTCGCTGCGCGCTGCGCTTACACGTCCGGGATAACGAAGTGTATTGGGTTGAAACGGACAATACCGGCGAAGACCAGTATGGCAACCACCAGGTCCGCGCGTGCTTACGCGGGCGTTCGATCCGTCGGCGCATCAACCACCCGGACCGCCTGAACTACCCGATGAAGCGCGTGGGCAAACGTGGTGAGGGTAAGTTTGAACGCATTAGCTGGGACGAAGCCCTTGATACCATCGCCAACAGCTTAAAAAGCGTGGTGCAGAAGTACGGTAACGAAGCGGTCTACATTAATTACTCTTCCGGTATCGTCGGCGGCAACATTACCCGCTCGTCCCCTTCAGCCTCCATTATTGCTCGTCTGATGGCCATGTACGGCGGTTTCCTCAACCAGTACGGCACCTACAGCACCGCGCAAATCGCCTGCGCCATGCCCTACACTTACGGCTCCAACGAGGGGAACAGCACCTCGGACATCGAAAACAGCAAACTGGTGGTGATGTTTGGCAACAACCCCGCAGAGACCCGTATGAGCGGCGGCGGCATTACCTATTATCTGGAGCAGGCGCGCGAGCGTTCGAATGCGCGGATGGTGGTGATTGACCCGCGTTATACCGACACCGCCGCCGGGCGCGAAGATGAGTGGATCCCGATTCGTCCGGGAACCGATGCCGCGCTGGTGGCCGGAATGGCCTGGGTGCTGATCACCGAGAACCTCGTCGATCAACCGTTCCTTGATACCTATTGCGTGGGCTACGACGAGAAAACATTGCCAGCAGATGCGCCCGCCAACGGGCACTACAAAGCCTACATTCTGGGTCAGGGCGATGACGGCATTGCAAAAACACCGCAGTGGGCTGCCCGGATCACCGGTATTCCTGCCGATAAGATCATTAAACTGGCGCGCGAAATCGGCACCGCGAAACCGGCGTATATCTGCCAGGGCTGGGGGCCACAGCGCCAGGCCAACGGCGAACTGACCTCGCGGGCGATCGCCATGTTGCCGATCCTGACCGGAAACGTCGGCATCAATGGCGGTAACAGCGGTGCGCGGGAATCCACTTACACCATCACCATTGAACGGATGCCGATGCCGGAAAACCCGGTGAAAACCTCGATCTCCTGTTTTACCTGGACCGATGCCATTGCCCGTGGGCCGGAAATGACCGCCACCCGCGACGGCGTGCGTGGGAAAGACAAACTGGATGTGCCGATTAAGTTCATCTGGAACTATGCGGGCAACACCCTCACCAACCAGCATGGCGATATCAATCACACCCACGATGTGCTGCAGGATGACAGCAAATGCGAAATGATCGTGGTGATTGAGAATTTCATGACCTCGTCAGCCCTGTACGCCGATATCCTGCTGCCGGACCTGATGACCGTGGAACAGGAAGATATCATTCCCAACGATTATGCCGGGAATATGGGCTACCTGATCTTCCTCCAGCCGGTGACCACGCCGAAGTTTGAACGTAAACCGATTTACTGGATCACCAGTGAAATTGCTCGCCGTTTGGGGCCGGATATTTACCAGCGCTTTACCGAAGGACGAAGCCAGGAAGAGTGGCTGAAGTATCTGTACGCCAAAATGGTGGCGAAAGATCCGCAACTGCCCTCCTACGACGCGCTCAAAGAGATGGGGATTTACAAGCGCAAAGATCCGAACGGCCACTTTGTCGCCTATAAAAAATTCCGTGACGACCCGCAAGCCAACCCACTGAAAACCCCGTCGGGCAAAATCGAAATCTACTCCAGCCAACTGGCAAAAATCGCCAGTAGCTGGGAGCTGGAAAAAGACGAGGTTATCAGCCCGCTGCCGGTGTATGCCTCAACCTTTGAAGGCTGGGACTCCCCCGCACGCAGCCAGTTCCCCCTGCAACTGTTTGGCTTCCACTACAAAGCGCGTACCCACTCAAGCTACGGCAACATTGATGTACTGAAAGAAGCCTGCCGCCAGGAAGTGTGGATCAACCCCATTGATGCGCAAAAACGCGGCATCGCGAATGGCGACATGGTGCGCGTGTTTAACGATCGCGGTGAGGTGCGGATTGCCGCGAAAGTGACGCCGCGCATTATGCCGGGGGTCAGCGCAATGGGCCAGGGCGCGTGGCATCAGGCCAATATGGACGGCGATCGCATCGATCATGGCGGCTGTATGAACACCCTGACCACCCACCGCCCCTCGCCGCTGGCGAAAGGCAACCCGCAGCACACAAATCTGGTCGACATCCAAAAGGTTTAAGGAGTAGCGGATGACTACGCAGTATGGTTTTTTTATTGACTCCGCCCGCTGCACCGGTTGTAAAACCTGCGAGCTGGCCTGCAAAGATTACAAGGACTTAACCCCGGACGTCAGTTTCCGCCGCGTATACGAATATGCAGGTGGCAACTGGCAGGAGGATCAGGGTATCTGGCATCAGGACGTTTTTGCCTATTACCTCTCTCTTTCCTGTAACCATTGTGACGATCCGGCCTGTACTAAAGTCTGCCCAAGCGGCGCCATGCATAAACGCGAAGATGGCTTTGTGGTGGTGGATGAAGAGGTGTGTATCGGCTGTCGTTACTGCCATATGGCCTGCCCGTATGGCGCACCGCAATACAATGCCGCGAAAGGACATATGACCAAGTGCGACGGTTGTTATGACCGCGTCGCGCAGGGCAAAAAGCCGGTCTGCGTCGAATCCTGCCCGTTACGGGCGCTGGACTTTGGCCCTATCGACGAATTGCGCAAACAGCATGGTTCGCTCGCCGCTATCGCGCCGTTGCCGGCATCGCACTTTACCCGGCCGAATATTGTCATCAAACCCAACGCCAACAGCCGCCCGACAGGGGATACCACCGGCTATCTGGCAAACCCGCAGGAGGTGTGAAATGGGAAGCGGATGGCATGAATGGCCGCTGGTGCTGTTTACCGTGCTCGGCCAGTGTGTGGCGGGCGGATTGATCGTCACCGGCCTTGGCTGGATGGCAACCGCCGGGGATCAGCGTACGCAGGCCAGCATTGTGCGCAGCCAGTTTTTGCTGTGGATCGTGATGGGCATTGGCTTTATCGCCTCGATGATGCACCTTGGTTCACCGCTGCGGGCATTCAACTCACTGAACCGTGTGGGCGCATCGTCGTTGAGTAATGAAATCGCCGCCGGGTCGCTGTTTTTCGCCGTGGGCGGTTTCTGGTGGCTGGTTACATGGCTTGGCAAAATGCCTGCTGCGCTCGGGCGCTTATGGCTGGTTGTCAGCATGGTGCTGGGTGTGCTGTTTGTCTGGGCGATGACGCGTGTTTACCAAATCGACACCGTTCCCACCTGGCACAACGGTTACACCACCGCCAGCTTTTTCCTGACGATGCTTATCGGCGGGCCGCTGCTGGGGGCGCTGCTGCTAAGACTGGCGGGGATGCGCTATAACGCGTCGCGTTTTGCGGCGGTGAGCGTTGCCGCCCTGGTGGCAAGCTGCGCAGTGGTGATGTTGCAAAGCGTGCAGTTGGGCGAAATCCACAGTTCGGTACAACAGGCCATCGCGCTGGTGCCGGATTACGGCATGCTACAGGTGTGGCGTTTGGTGCTGGTGGCGCTCGGTCTGGGGTGCTGGATCTGTCCGCTGGTGATGCATAAGCAACCGCAGGTGATCAGCCTGCTGGCCGGGATTGTGCTGGTGATGGCGGGCGAAGTCATCGGTCGCGGCCTGTTTTACGGGCTGCATATGACCGTCGGCGTTGCCGTTGCGGGTTAATCGCGTACGTGCCGGATAGCGGCTTACGCCCTGTCCGGCCTCTATAAACGGTATTGCCGAGATTATCGGGGAGACTATGACTGACGATACCCGTGAAGCATTTATTTTTACCGCCCGCGTGCTGGGCGCACTGTTTTATTACCCGCCGGACAGCGAACCGGCAGCGCCGCTGATTGCCGCGTTTAAACAAGGTGACGGGGTCGAACAATGGCCGCTGCCGCAAGCCGTTCTTCAGCCACTGACTGCGGGTTTTACCATAGCCTGCGATGAACCGTTGCAGGACGCCTGGCAGCGTTTATTGATTGGTCCCCACGCATTGCCTGCACCGCCGTGGGGCTCGGTGTGGCTGGATAAAGAGAGTGTGCTGTTTGGCGACTCTACGCTTGCGCTGCGCCAGTGGATGCGTGAAAACAGCGTCGTTTTCGACAGCGGGCAAAACGAGCCGGAAGATCACTTCGGCGCATTACTGTTGCTGGCGGCGTGGCTGGCGGAGCAAGGCAACCGTGTCGCCTGCGATCAACTGCTGGCCTGGCATCTGCTGCCGTGGGCCGGGCGTTTTCTCACGGTATTCAGCGACGAAGCCAGGCATCCCTTCTGGCATGCGTTGGGGTCACTGGCGCAACTCACGCTGGCGGACTGGCAATCCCGGTTGCTGATCCCGGTCGCACAAAAACCGCTTTTCCGTTAATTACCCTCCCGATCAAACGATCGGGACACCCCTCTGCCTGGCAATTCGTGACAGTGTCACTCTTATACTTCTCTTTTAAGACAATTTTTTAGGCATGGTGTACAGCCGTTACGCCATCCGGGCGGAGGGTTTTTCAGGCTAAAACGCGGTCGGCCACCAGCATGCCGGTTGCCATTTGCAGATTGATGTACTGTGCCAAATCGCGCTGTTCCGGGCGTGGCAGGTATGGCAGTTCACCGACCAGCGGTGCGGGCAGTTTTTTACTCAGTACATTGATGATTTCTGCGTAATGCGCCAGCCCCGGATTGATGCGGTTGGCGACCCAGCCAATCAGCGGCAGACCGTCGCTGGCAATCGCCTGGGCGGTCAGAAGCGCATGGTTAAGGCACCCCTCCTGGATCCCCACCACCATCACGACCGCCATTTGCTCTTGCACAACCCATTCAGAAAGCGGGCGCAAATCATTCATCAGGCTGCGCCAGCCGCCGGTGCCTTCAACCACCACATGATCAACCCGGTCGCACAAATCCGCCAGGCCGTTGGATAACAGGGTGTAATTAATTGGGCAACTGTGCGCAACGCTGCTCTCTTCTTCACTTAACGCGATAGGGTTTACCGCCTGGTAAGGTAACTCCAGCGATGAAACGCTTTGCAGCACCAGCGCATCTTTGTTGCGCAGCCCTTCCGGCGTCTCTTTACTTCCTTTGGCGACAGGTTTGTACCCTGCCACTGTTTTGCCGCTGGCAGCCAGCGCCTGTAGTAGCGCGCGGGACGCCACTGTCTTGCCGACAGAAGTGTCTGTACCCGTTACAAAGAAACGCTTAAGCATGACGAACCCCACCGTTGTTCAACGAAAATATAAACCAGGAAAATAATTCAGTAGGGGAAAGTCTAAGTTAAGTGCACAGGACTCAGCTTGAGGTAGCGCAATTTTTAGGGCAACAGTGCAAAATTGTTACCCCTGCAACAGACGAATCAACAACGATCCGTTATACATCGCGTCTTTTACCAGCGCCGCACCGGCCATGGTGCCCTGGTTGGTGAACTGGGTGCTCTCCACGCTGATGTGTTTACTGTAAGCCGGCAGCGCCTGTTGGCGAATGCAATCGGTAATGGCGGGAAAAAGGATATCTGCGGCTTTGCTGAGCGGCGATCCAATCAATATTTTTTGCGGATTGAACAAATTCACCATGATGGCGAGGATACGGCCAATATTGGCGCCAACGCCGCTAATAATGTCTTTTGCCAGCAGATCGCCCTGCTGCGCCGCCTGACACAGCCACTCCACCGTCAGCGGTTTTTGGTGCAGCATCGAACTCATGGACTGGCTCATACGCCGCTGTGCCAGTTCCAGCACGCTTTCCACGCTGGCGATGGTTTCCAGGCAGCCGTGGTTACCGCAATAACAGCGTTTCCCGTAGGGATCGACCTGGGTGTGGCCGATTTCCACCAGGCTGCTGCTCCCGGCATGCAGTAAGCGCCCGTCGGTGATCACCCCGGCGCCCACGTTATGATCAATCACCACCTGAATCACATCCCGCGCGCCGCGCGATGCGCCAAACAGCGCTTCCGCCATCGTCCAGGCGCTGATGTCGTGCTGCACATACACCGGCACCCCGGTATGATTTTCAAGCACTTCGCCCAACGGCATATCTTTGACATCGTCATAAAACGGCATGCGGTGAACAATGCCGTTTTCCGTATCAATAATGCCCGGTAGCGTGATGGCAATTGCGGTCAGGCGCTCCAGCTTGTTCTGATGGCGGGTAAAAAAACGATCAATATGCGATGTGACGCGTTCCAGCAACGGTAACGCATCAACAAGCGGGAGTTCGAGGCGCTCTTCCACCACCAGTTTGCTGCTGAGATCGCGCAGGGAGAGGAAGATTTCGCCCCGGCTGATGCGCAGCGAAAGATAGTGCCAGGCTTCGGTTTCCACCATCAGTCCCACCGCCGGACGACCCCGGCTGCCGGGTTCCTGAATTTCTGTTTCCTGCACCAGGTGCGCTTCGAGCATTTCGCGGACGATTTTGGTAATGCTCGCGGGTGCAAGTTGCGCCAGCCGGGAAAGGTCGATGCGCGACACCGGGCCAAGCTGATCAATCAGGCGATACACTGCCCCCGCATTGGTCTGCTTAATTTGATCAATATGCCCAGGCTGACTATCAGCAACCACCTCTGACTCCCTTATTTTCGCGCTTCGAAATAAACTCTGGGGCTATGGTGAAGCACTTCACGGGTCGTCGTCAAATTTTTACCCCGGCTTGTGATTTACAGCACATTTTGCAAGGACTTATGTGCAAAAATTATCCGCCCGCCGCCGCAAGCAGGTGTTGCTTAAAACGCGCCGCCGCCGTTCCCTGTTCATGATGTTTTGACCATACCAGCCACATTTCCGACACCGCATCCGGTTCGGTAATCGGCACCCAGCGCATTTCACGCAATTGTACCCGCCGGAAAGAGGCAGGCAGAATCGACACGCCCATGCCCGCCGCCACCAGACCAATAATGGTCATGGCTTCGCCGACCTCCTGCGCAATCATCGGCGTCAGGTGGTAACGGCGCATCAGCCCAAGAATATCGTCGTACAGGCCAGTGCCCACATGCGGATCGAAAAAGACAAACGGCTCCTGCGCCAGTTCCACCAGCGACACCGCCTCACGCGTGGCTAACGGGTGATCGCGGTGGATCATGGCCAACAGCGGTTCACGCAGGATCACCTGCCATGCCAGCGTTTCCGGCAGTTGCGTATTACGCATTAACCCCAGATCCAGCCCCCCTTCGTTTAACGGCGCAATTTGCTCACGGGTGTTGATTTCCCGCGTTTGCAAATGCACATCCGGGTAGCGTTGACGAAACGATGACAGCGTGTCAGAGACGGACTTGATAAAGGGCGCCGATGAGGTAAAACCAATGCGCAACTCCCCGGTTTCCCCCTGATGCAAACGCGCGGCGCGGGCAGCGGCGTCATCCACCTGACTTAAGATTTGCCGGCTATCGGCCAGGAACTGTTTACCCGCTGGCGTCAGAGAAACGCTGCGGTTGGTGCGCGCCAGCAGACGCGCGCCGATCTGCTGCTCCAGAATTTGGATCTGCTGGCTGAGCGGCGGTTGCGAGATATTCAACCGCGCGGCGGCATGGCCGAAATGCAACTCTTCGGCGACGGCAATAAAGTAACGTAGATGGCGCAGTTCGATATTCATATTTAATAAGTCTTATTTGAGATTATTAATATATTAGACAGAATATTACACATTTCATACCCTTATGCCGTGGTAAGCCCGTCACCAAAATCACGGGATGAAAAGCTAAGGATCTCGAGTGAGTCGTACAACAACCGTTGACACCGCGCCGGCAAGCGTCGTTGACGAAAAACCTGTTTCTGTGCCGGGACAGTTTATTAAACGTGGTACCCCCCAATTTATGCGCGTGACGCTGGCGCTCTTCTCCGCCGGGTTAGCAACATTTGCCCTGCTCTATTGCGTACAGCCGATTTTACCGGTGCTCTCCCATGAATTCGGCGTCTCGCCCGCCAGCAGCAGTATCTCCCTTTCTATCTCGACCGCGATGCTGGCAATCGGCCTGCTGTTTACCGGCCCGCTGTCGGACGCGATTGGTCGTAAAAAAGTGATGGTGACCGCGCTGTTACTCGCCTCCTGCTGTACGTTACTGTCGACCATGATGACCAGCTGGCACGGCATTCTGGTGATGCGTGCGCTGCTGGGTCTGTCATTAAGCGGCGTGGCGGCGGTCGGCATGACCTATTTAAGTGAAGAGATCCACCCCAGTTTTGTCGCCTTCTCCATGGGGTTATATATCAGCGGCAACTCCATCGGCGGGATGAGCGGCCGCCTGATCAGCGGCGTATTTACCGACTTTTTTAACTGGCGTATCGCGCTGGCGGCCATTGGTTGCTTTGCGCTGGCCTCGGCGCTGATGTTCTGGAAAATTTTGCCGGAATCGCGCCATTTTCGCCCGTCCTCGCTGCGCCCGAAAACGCTGTTTATCAATTTCCGACTGCACTGGCGCGATAAAGGCCTGCCGCTGCTGTTTCTGGAAGGCTTTCTGTTGATGGGCTCGTTCGTCACGCTGTTTAACTACATTGGCTACCGGCTGATGCAATCCCCGTGGATGCTGAGCCAGGCGGTGGTCGGGCTGTTGTCCGTGGCCTACTTAACGGGAACCTGGAGTTCGCCGAAAGCGGGCGCGATGACCAGTAAATATGGCCGTGGCCCGGTGATGATGGGTGCCACCAGCATAATGTTGATGGGTTTGCTGTTAACGCTGTTCTCGTCGCTGTGGCTGATCTTTGCCGGCATGCTGCTGTTTACCGCCGGTTTCTTTGCCGCCCACTCGGTCGCCAGTAGCTGGATTGGGCCGCGTGCAAAACGCGCCAAAGGCCAGGCCTCATCACTCTATTTGTTCTGCTACTACCTGGGATCCAGCCTGGCGGGCACGTTAGGTGGGGTGTTCTGGCACAGCTACGGCTGGAATGGCGTGGGCGGTTTTATTGCAGCAATGCTGGTTATCGCGGTATTGGTAGGCAACAGACTCCACGCTCGCCTGCAATAATGCCGCGAAAAGCGTAATGACCCCGCCCTTGCGCGGGGTTTTTTATTTGCGCTGTTAGCCCGTTAGAACAACCCTAATACGGACGAAGCGCCCATCAGCTCACGCACGGCATCAAGCGCCATCAGAGCAAAGATTACCCATACAAATGGATTCATGATTATTGCTGCGCTGTGTTGTTATTTGGTGATGTAAATAAGATTTATCTATTATGGTACAAATCCCATTATCGGCAGCATAACTACTACTTTTAGGTGGTTATTGCAGAAAAAAACACAACCAGAGGCATTATGGACAAGCAAAACTATCAACAGCTCACCCGCACGTTTCTTCGCCTGTCGCGCTTTTCGCATCTCGCCGCCATCGCCAGTTGGGACATGTTCGCCATGATGCCGCCAGGCGGAAGCACCGCACGGGGAGAAGCGCTGGCAGAACTCAGCGTGTTGCGCCATCAGATCCTGACCGACAATAAAACCGCTCAGTGGATACAGGCCGCGCAACAAGAAGATCTGGACGATATTGAACAAGCCAACCTGCGTGAAATGACCCGTCATTACCAGGAAGCCGCCCTGTTGCCGGAAGCGCTGGTGGAAGCGCAGTCGCTGGCGGGCAGCAAATGCGAGCACGCCTGGCGTACGCAGCGCCCCAATAATGACTGGGCCGGGTTTTCCGCCAACCTGAAAGAGGTCGTCAGACTGAGCCGCGAAGAGGCACAACTGCGCGCGGACGCCAAAGGCTGCACGCCTTACGACGCCCTGCTCGATAAATTTGAACCGGATATGACCAGCGCCCGCCTGGATGAACTGTTTGGCGATATGAAAACCTGGTTGCCGGACCTGTTGCAGAAAGCCGTTGCAAAACAGGAACAGCAATCGCTGCTTGCGCCGCAGGGGCCGTTCCCCATCGACGGGCAACGTGAACTGGGATTGCAGGCCATGCAGGTGCTGGGTTTTGACTTCAATGGCGGGCGTCTTGATGTGAGTGCGCATCCCTTCTGCGGTGGTGTGCCGGAAGATGTGCGCATTACCACCCGCTACGATGAAAATGAACTGCTGAGCGCGTTGTTTGGCGTGGTGCATGAAACGGGGCATGCGCGTTACGAGCAAAACCTGCCGCGTCACTGGCCAGGTCAGCCCATTGCGCTGGCGCGTTCCACCGCCATTCATGAGTCGCAAAGCCTCTTTTTTGAAATGCAACTCGGGCGTAGCGATGCCTTTTTACGCCGCCTGCAACCTGCCATCGTGCAGCGTTTCGGGATGCAGCCAGCCTTTGAAGAGCGCAACTTTATTGCCTGGAATCAGCGCGTAAAACCGGGGTACATCCGCGTCGATGCAGACGAGGTCAGCTATCCGGCGCACGTGATCCTGCGTTATGAGATCGAACGCACGCTGATGGATGGCGAGATTGAGGTCGAGGATATTCCGGCGCTGTGGAACGAAAAGATGCAGGCATGGCTGGGGCTCTCCACCGAAGGCAATTACCGTAACGGTTGTATGCAGGACATTCACTGGACCGATGGCGGCTTTGGTTATTTCCCCTCTTATACACTGGGCGCCATGTATGCCGCCCAACTGTTCCATGCCGCGCGTAACGCGCTACCGGGGCTGGACGAGGCCATTGCCGCTGGCGATTTCACCGCGCTGTTTGACTGGCTGCGGCAAAATATCTGGCAACATGGCAGCCGCTTCAGCACCGCGCAATTGATCGAAAACGCCACTGGCGAGGCGCTCAACGTGCGCTATTTCCGCGAGCATCTTACCCGCCGTTACCTGTAGTAAACCCGCGCCGGAGCAGCGTTCCGGCGCGCTATTTTTCGCTGTACCTCCCCGCTGTACATTCCGTTACACGCCGATACCAATCACTCACGGAAGTGGTGAATTTTTATGGATATAGTTCTTTCAACGGCCCCGCAGTGGGGTTGAAATGAAGAAACCAATTCGAGGATATCGGGAATGAAAAAAGTATTAGCTCTGGTTGTTGCCGCTGCAATGGGTCTGTCTTCTGCTGCTTTCGCTGCCGACACTGCAACTACAACTCCGGCTCCGGCTGCAACCACGACTGCGACTACCACCACTACCGCCGCACCAGTGAAAAAAGTACAGAAACATCATAAAAAAGCCGCTAAACCGGCTGTAGAGCAGAAAGCTCAGGCTGCAAAAGTTAAGAAACACCACAAAAAAGCCGCTAAACCGGCTGTAGAACAGAAAGCTCAGGCTGCAAAAGTTAAAAAACACCACAAAAAAGCTGCCAAACCTGCTGTAGAACAGAAGGCGCAGGCTGCTAAAAAACACGTAAAACATACTAAACACGTAAAACACACTGCTAAACCGGCTGCACAACCGGCTGCATAAGTAAACGTGATTGAATCCGGCGCTCAACGTACGAGCGCCGTGTTTAACCGGCGCTGACCCTTCGGGCGAAGCGCCGCTTTTCTCTGGAGGGCATATGCTGCGACGTTATCGTTTTGAAGTGATCCTGGCGATGCTGATTATCTGCGCGATCATTGCCGTCCAGTTCTATCTTTACTGATGTAGTGCGCTGATTTTACTCCCACTTTCTTCACGTCCCGTCTATATTTATTAACCTGGGCTTACGTTTAATAATCACAATTCCCCCCACCCGAGTGTGATATGCGAAAAACCGTTGTGCTGTTGCTGGGACCGCTGCTTTTGTTTTCCGCTGTTGGGCATGCTGACGAAGGCGATGATAACGCCATCAACGCCAGCGACGTGAAGACGCTGTTTTTCGGACATGATGATCGTGTCCGGGTCACCACGCCGACCAAAGCGCCATGGGATGCGATTGGTCAACTGGAAACCGCCAGCGGCAACTTATGTACCGCTACACTGATTTCTCCTCACCTGGCCTTAACCGCCGGGCATTGCCTGCTAACGCCGCCGCGCGGTAAAGCGGATAAGGCCGTCGCCCTGCGTTTTGTGTCGCAGAAAGGCGTCTGGCGCTATGAAATTCACGATATTGAAGGTCGGGTCGATTCCTCGCTCGGTCACCGCCTGAAAGCAGACGGCGACGGCTGGATTGTCCCCTCTTCTGCCGCGTCCTGGGATTTTGGGCTGGTGGTGCTGCGTAACCCACCTTCCGGCATTACGCCTCTGCCGCTGTTCGCCGGTGATAAAGAGGCGCTCACTGCGGCACTGAAAGCGACCGATCGGAAAGTCACACAGTCCGGCTATCCGGAAGATCACCTCGATACGTTATACAGCCATCAGGATTGCGTGGTGACGGGGTGGGCGCAAAACACGGTGCTGTCGCACCAGTGCGATACGTTGCCAGGCGACAGTGGTTCGCCGCTGATGCTGAAAACCGATGACGGCTGGCAGTTGATTGCCGTACAAAGCTCAGCGCCTGCCGCAAAAGATCGCTGGCGCGCCGATAACCGGGCCATTTCCGTCACCGGGTTTCGCGATAAGTTAGAAGCGCTGGCGAAAGAGAACGACTAGTTCAACCTTGCCGCTGTAACGGCAGTTGCAAAATGTCGTGCAGCGGTTTTGGCGCACTGTAATAGTAGCCCTGTAGCTGGTCGCAGCCGGCCAGCCGCAGCAGTTTCATCTGTTTTTCTGTTTCCACGCCTTCCGCCACCACCTGCATACCGAGCGCACTGGCGATGCGGATGGTACCGCTCACCAGCACCGACGCCTGTTCATCATCATCAACCAGACCGGCCAGCGATTTATCAATTTTGATGGTGTCGAAATTAAAACGCCGTAAATAGCCAATGCTCGAATACCCCGTGCCAAAATCATCCAGCGCCACCGCGGTACCCAGCGCTTTTAAATTGGCAATCGCCGCACGTGCGCGTTCCGGGTTTTCCAGTACGTAGGTTTCGGTCACTTCAAGCTGTAACCGCCGCGCCGGAAATTGCGTTGTGCCCAGCACGGTGGCAACTTTGTTTTCAAAGTCCGGATCGCGAAACTGTGCCGGCGAGATATTTACCGACAGCTTGAGCGTACTCAACGGCATTAATTGCTGGCAGGCACGCCGCAGCACAAACTGGCCCAACGCATAAATCAGGCCACTGGTTTCGGCCACGGGAATAAAGTCGTCCGGTTTCAGTTCACCGCCCGGACGACGCGGCCAGCGGGCCAGCGCTTCCACCCCAATCATCGTCTGTGTACGGGCATCAACAATCGGTTGATACCAGACATCAAACTCATCGCGCTCCAGCCCTTCACGAATGTCATTTTCGATCAACAGTTGCCGCTCGCGAGCGCTGTTCAGCTCGGCATTGTAATGGGTCACACAGGCTTTGCCGGTCATTTTAGAGTGATACATCGCGATGTCGGCGCGGCGAAACAGTTCCGAACTGGAGCACTCCACCAGCGTCCCGCTGGCGATACCGATACTGGCGCCAATATGAATCGTCCGTTTGCCAATGCGGACCGGCGACATGAGATACTGCAACACGCTTTCGGCAAATTCAGTTGCTTTCTCCGTCGACCACGGCCCGCTGAGCGTCATCGCGAATTCGTCTCCGCCCATCCGCGCCAGCATGCCATCCGTAGGGATCTTCTCCCGCAGCGTCTGGGCAATGGTGACAATTAACCTGTCGCCGACATCATGCCCGTAAATATCATTGATATCTTTAAAGCCATCGAGATCGATAAACACCACGCTAATCAGTTCACTGTCACCCATCGCACTCAACTGCTCCAGGTGTTCAATCAGCGCACGTCGGTTAGGCAGGCGGCTCAACCAGTCCGTCAGGGCGATTTTGCGCGCGATTTTCTCTTCTTTTGCCAGCTTATATAACCCGGCGCTGCTCAGGGCAATAAACAGAAGGATTAACGCAGACGCAAGCATTGCAATGTGGCGGATATCCCCGGCAGCTGCGCGGGCGGCCTGCACGCCAGGCAGACCCGGCGTCCAGCTCAGGTAGCCCAGCAACTCGCCAGCGGATCCGCGCATCGGAATGCTGGCCGCCGTCTCCACGCCTGGCGAATAGCTCAGGTTTTCAATCTGAAAGGTAGCGCCGAGATCGCTCAGGATCCTGGCATTGAGATGTCGGGTAATAATCAAATAGCGGCGGGTTTGGTCATACACCTCAAGGCGGCCCACCATCGGACGGATAAGCCCAATACTGACAAACGCCACCCCCTCGCGGGTTCGGGTAAGACCGGCAAAAACCTCCTGCCCGGCCTGCAATGACTGTGCATGGTTACGGATTAACGCCACCAACCCATCGCCAAAAAAGGCGAGATTCGTTTCGTTAAAGGGTTCGCCGCGAAACGCGCCCCACAACACGCGGAAATGTTCGTCCAGCACGAAGGTGCCATCATAGAGATTATTCACTTTGAACCCCGCCCCCCAGGTCGTGAACAACCACTGAGGATCAAGCTGCGGGCGGTAGGTCTCGCGCACTGCGTCATCCCAAACGGCGTTATCAATCACCAGCGAGCGGGTGCGGTTAATCGCGGTCTGAATCGCGCCTTCTACCGAGAGCGCCGTGCGGTGCCGATCAATTTCATTGGTCTTGGTGCTGATCAGGTGTAACGAGAGATAGAGTAATGCGACAACGGAAATAATCAGGCCAATCCCTGCCATAAAAATCATGATAAACAGGGTTCGGGCTGTGGGGATATTTCGCCAGCTTAACGGATTAAACATTCGCCGCCTCTTCATGGTGGCCCGAAAAAGTAGCCGCAGTGCGTCACGGTAATCTAAGCGTAATACAGCCGACGAATTTCGCTGCCCGCAATAACGGGCAGCGATCACATCAGGCCAGTTTAATCAGTGTCATCCCGACGATTAATAATATCAACCCCAACCAGCCTTTACCGTTCAGGCGCTGACCAAAGAGGATCCAACCCGCTGCCAGCGTGGCGACAACGCCAAAGCCGCCCCACAGGGCGTAAGCGACGGAAAGATCAATGCCTTTTACCGCTTGCGACAGCGCGCTAAACGCCGCCAGCACCGCCAGCAACGATCCGCAGCCATAGGCTTTACGGCGAAAACCATCGGACAATTTTAAAAAGATATTTGCCGCAATCTCCAGCACAATAGCAATGGCCAGCCATGCCCCATGGATCCATTCAAACGGCGACATGTTTACGCTCCTGGCGCACGGCTTTGCGCGTCCCTGATTTAATCAACACAATGCCCAGCACCAGCGTTGTTAGCCCCGCCACTTTTAGCGTCGATAGCGGTTCATCAAATAAGCAAACGCTCAACACGGTAATCAATATTATGCCGATGCCTTCCCATAATGCATACGCCACGCCAAGAGCGATTTTTTTTACCGCGAATGACAAGAAAATATACGACAACGCAATCATTACCAGCATGAAAATAAAACCGCTATGGCTCTCACTTATACTTGCCCATTTCATCGACAGTGTGCCGGTAATTTCCGCAACAATGGCCAGCGCTAATAAGATCCAATAAATCATTTTTTTCTCCTGCTTGAGAATACACTCTTTTGCGGCTTACCGAACCACGGCAAACCGGACCACAAGAAATATCCGCCGCGCGCAAGCGGCCTGTTCAGGCAGAGAGAAAACTAGAGCGCCGAGCGCCAGTATTGTTCGCCCGATAGCGGGCAGCAGGTATTGGGAAGAGAAAAAACAGAAGTGAAAATGCTGAATGGAATATCCATATCATTACAATTATCCGCAAATTGCTTCTCATCGTCGCGGAATAATATGTCCCCAGTCGTTAAACACGGCTTATTTCTATCACAGGCCAGGAATTTACTCAAAAGCTTTGCACTTCTTTACGCCGACAGCAACGCGCCGCGTGATAGACAGCGGCGCGTCTTTCGCTACTCTTGTTCTTTTATGGCGCTGGCCCGTGCTTCTGCCAACAAATTCCACGAGCTGATAAATAATGCGGCAATCATTGGCCCCAGAACAAAGCCATTAATGCCAAAGAATTGCAGGCCACCGAGCGTGGTAAGCAGGATCAAATAATCCGGCATGCGGGTATCTTTCCCCACTAACAGCGGACGCAAAATATTATCAGCCAGCCCCACCACCACCACAAAATAGAGCGTCAGCATTGTCGCCGTTGCAAGTTCATCGGTGGCATAGAGGAAAATCACCGCCGGGATCCAGACAATCGCGGTTCCCACCGCCGGGATCAGCGACAAGAACGCCATCAGCGCAGCCCACAGCAGGCTGCCGTTGAAGCCGGCGAACCAGAAACCCATGCCGCCAAGCGCCCCCTGGACAATGGCCACCACCAGCGTCCCTTTGACGGTAGCGCGCGCCACACCGGCAAATTTCAGAAACAGACGGCGTTTAATTTTTGCCGACAGCGGCATCGCTTCATAGATTTTACGCACCAGATGCGCGCCATCTTTCAATAAAAAGAACAGCAAATAGACCATTAAGCAGAAACTGATGGTAATCCCCAGCGTACCTTTGCCAATGATCACCGCACTTCCGGCCAGGTAACGCCCCACGCTCAGCGCAACACCGGAAAGTTTTTCCCGGATGGTCATCACGGAATCAAAGTCATTCTCCCGCAGATAATTTTTCGCCCATTCCGGCAGATGCGCAATACCGTTGCTTAATAATTGCGGCAGATCGGTGGCATTATTTTGCAGGCGCTGATACAGATTATTTATTTCGACCGCCAGCGACGACAGCACGATCATCATCGGAATAAACACAATCACACAAATCAGCAACACGGTAATCAGCGAGGCGATGCCGTTACGCCCGTGCAGAAGGACCGATAAACGCATGCGCAGTGGATAAAAAATCAATGCCAGAATCACCGCCCAAATAATCGCGGAATAGTACGGCTGGACAAGCGTAAAAAACGCCACGCTGACCAGCAATAGCAAAATGATAAAGAAGAAATTGTTTATTTTTAGCGTCGTCATTCGGGCCATCCATTGGTTACACTGCCCCCAAGTGTAGTGACCTGACCCCGGATTGTAAAAACAATGTCTGCCGCCACAGGCTTTATTGACGCCTACGCGGCAGAATAATTACGTAACGGCAGCGGCTCCACGGAGGATAGCAACTGTCGGGTCCAGGGGTGACGCGGCGCGCTGAATACCTGCTCCACCCCGCCGCTCTCCACGACTTCGCCATCTTTCATCACCGCAATGCGGTGGCTCATATGCTGCACGACGCCCAAATCATGCGAAATAAACACCATCGACACGCGCAGACGATTTTGCAACGCCACCAGCAGATCCAACACCTGCGCCTGCGTGGTCACATCCAGTGCCGAGACCGGCTCATCGCAGATCAGAATGTCCGGCTCGCAGGCCAGCGCCTGAGCAATGGAAATGCGTTGCCGCTGGCCACCGGATAATGTCGTCGGGCGTCGGCTCAGCAGGTCGCGGCTTAACCCCACCAGCGTCAGTAACGTCTCGATGCGGGCAAGACGGGCCGGAGCAGAAAGCGTGGTATGTAACCGCAACGGCTGTTGCAGCAACTGCGCCACCGTGTATTGCGGATTAAAGGAGCCGAGCGGATCCTGCACAATGGTCTGAATGCGTGTACGCAGCGGACGCCGCTGACCTTCGGTTAATGTACTCCAGGCCTGCCCGCCAAGACGGATTTCGCCCTGCTGCGGCGTTTGCAGCGCCAGCATCAGTTTACCCAGCGTGGTTTTTCCGGAGCCGGATTCACCAACAATGCCCAATGTCTCGCCGTAGGCCACCTGCAATGACACATTATTCACCGCCTGCAATACGCCGCCATCCGGCAATGAAAACGCCTGTGAGACGTTATCCACCGCCAGCACGGGCGTTGCACTCCCGGTCACGACATGCTCACGTACCGGCGTATGCGCCAACGGATCGCTCCCGGTCAACCACTGCCCACGCGTGCCCGCACCCGGAATGGCCGCCAACAAACGCTGGGTATAGGGGTGTTGCGGCGCATGCAACACCTGCTGCACCGTGCCACTTTCCACCGCTTCCCCCTGTTGCATCACCACCACCCGATCGGCAATATCCGCAACCACCGACAGGTCGTGGGTGATCAACAGCACGCCATGTCCGGCATCCGCCAGCGCGCGGAAAACGTTCAGCACCTGTTTTTGCACGGTGGCATCCAGCGCGGTGGTCGGTTCATCGGCGATCAACAAACGCGGACCGGCCGCCAGCGCGGAAGCAATTAACGCACGCTGCCGCAAGCCGCCGGAGAGCTCATGAGCGTACTGCGCCATGCGATTATGCGGGTCGGGGATCCCCGCCTGAATCAACAGCGCTGCCACCTGTTGACTGACCTCCACTTTTCGCACCAGCCCGTGAGTCAACAGAGGTTCCGCCACTTCCTGGCCAATACGACGCAGCGGATCGAGCGATGTCAGCGCATCCTGTAAGACAAAACCGATTTCCCGCCCGCGCAGTTGCCGCCAGCGTCGGGTATCGCACTTCAGCAGTTCTTGCACCTGGCCATCGCGTCCTGTCAGGGTTAAGGCACTGGCGTGGATCGCCGCACCGGCGCCTGCCAGTCCTACCAGCGTGCGGGCAGTGACCGATTTCCCCGAACCGGACTCGCCCACCAACGCCACGACTTCGCCAGGATTAACGCTGAATGAAAGTGATTTTACGGCCTCCACCACGCCCTGCGGCGAAGGAAAACTGACGCTCAGCTGCGCCACGCGCAGTAGCGGTTGTTGCAGGATCTCTGTATTCATTCGATACCGCCTTTGGCCATAATGGTTTGCAAACGCCGCCCCAGCAGCGTAATGGCGATCACGGAGAGTGCGACAACGCTGGCGGGTAGCAGGCTGACCCACGGTGCGCTATCGAGGAAATTACGCCCTTCGGAAAGCAGCGCCCCCCACTCCGCCGTGGGCGGCGTAACGCCCAGTCCAAGGAAACTCAACGCCGACGCGGACAGCACCGCGTAACCCATTCCGACCGTTGCCAGCACCAGTAACGGGCGCAGCGTGTTGGGAATGATATGGCGCAGGATAATCGTCAGCGGCGACTCTCCCAGCGCAACCGCATGTTGCACATACCCGGACAACCTAACCTGCAACACTTGCGCGCGCACCAGCCGCGCATAACCGGCAATGCCTGCCAGCCCGACCGCCAGTAACGTATTCTCCGGCCCGCGTCCCAGCACTGCGATCGCCAGCAGCGCCAGCAACAGATCGGGAAAGGCCAGCAGCACATCCAGCAGCCGCACCAGCATCTGGCGCACCGCACGAGGGGCCAACCCGGCGAGAGTGCCGAGAAGAATGCCGCCCGTGCTGGCGATAAGCGTTGCGCCCGCGCCAATACCCAACGACAACGCGCTGCCATACACCACGCGGGCAAAGACGTCGCGCCCGAGTTGATCGGTACCGAACCAGTGCTTCAGCCCCGGCGGTTGTAAAATCGCCCCCAGATCCATGTCGTCCGGCCGGTAAGGGGTAAACAGCGATGGAAAGCACACGGCCACGCTCAGCAGCAGCACCAGCAATAAGGGAATGAGGGTGCCTGGCGCAAGCCACGGGTTGCGGTAACGCGCACGTACGCGGCGGGACGCCGCCAGCAGAAAATCACTCATCGGCGTGGCTCCTTGTTCGCAGACGCGGATCGATCAGCAGATAGAGCGCATCGATAAGCAGGTTGATCACCACAAACAGCAGCGCAGAGAACATCACCACGCCCAGCACCAGTGGCATATCGCGGTTCTCAATCGCACTGAGGGTGACCTGGCCAAGCCCTGCACGACCAAAAACCGTTTCCGTCAGGATCGAGCCGCCCAGCACGCTGGCCAACAGCGTGCCGGTCAGGGTCGATACCGCCAGTGACGCGTGGCGCAGCGCATGACGCAGTCGCAGGCGCGTTTCACTGACGCCACGCGTGCGCACCGTGACCGCAAACGGCTGGGAAAGCGCCTCTTCCAGCCCATCGCGCAGCACCTGGCTGAGCATCGCCGCCAGCGGCAAACTGAGCGTTACGACCGGCAACACCAGCGACATCCAGCCATCATTGCCGGTCACCGGAAACCATTGCAGGCTAAAGCTGAAGAGGCTTAACAACACAATGCCGATCCAGTAAACCGGCGTACTGAGCAACATCAGCTCCAGCCCGGCCAGCAGATTACGCAGGCGCGGGTTGCGCCCGGCGGTCAGCAGCGCATTACTCACCGCCAACAGCAGCGACAACGTTAACGCGCTCACGGCCAACGGAACGGTCTCTTTCAGTGCTCCGCCAATCACCTGCGCCACCGGTAACCGGTACTGATAACTCTGCCCGAGGTTGCCGGTCAGCGCTTCGCCGCAATAGCGCAGATACTGCAACCAGAGCGGCTTATCCAGACCAAACTGGCGGGTCAGCGTTTCGCGGAAACTGTCATCCACAACGCTGTTAGCGCTGCCCATCAGAATCGCCACCGGATCGCCGGGGATCAGCTTCACCGCAATAAAAGTCAGCGTCGCCGCGCCCCACAGCACGGCGAAAATGGTCAGCAGCCGTTTACCTGCGGCCCGCAGCTTAACGTTGGATCCAGACATCATAGAAGTTCGGCTTCGCGTTAGTGGCCCAGCTAATACCCTGCACCTGTTTCGATTTACCCAACTGATACGCCGGAATATAAATCGGCACCGCCCACGCCTGATCAATGATCTGCAGCTGGATGGCGTAATAGAGGCGTTTACGCTCCGCGTCGCTGGCGCCCACGGCGGTTTCCAGTTGACTGTCCAGCGCTTTTACCCGGCTGAAGTTGTTCCCTTTTGGCGGAATGTAGTTGGAGTGAAACACCGTGCGCAGAATGTCCGGCTCCGGGCGAACAAAGTAGTTCGAGATAATGTCATAGTGATTCGCTGCCGTGCGGCTGCTGAGGATGCCGGAATCCAGCGGATCGAGTTTCAGTTCAAAGCCGGCCTGCTTCACCTGATACTGAATCGCCTGGAACAGCGTCACATCCGCCGCTTCCACATCGCTGGAGGCGTAGCTGAACTGCACCGACAAACGCTTGCCCTCTTTCAGCCGATAGCCTTCGCCATCTTTTTGCGTCCAGCCTGCCTCATCCAGCAGGCGATTGGCTTTTTGCAGATCAAACCCCCACTTACCGGCAATCGACGGATCGTAATCCAGCGTCGCAGGCCCGAGGATATTATCCGCCGGTTTCAGAATGCCGAAAAAGGCCGCCTTCACCACGGATGTGCGATCGATAGCGCTCTGGAACGCCTGGCGCACCTTGACATCGCTAAAGATGCCGGTGTCGCTATTCAGATAGAGGACGCGTGGCACACCGGGGTTTTCCCGGGTAATGACGTCCAGTTTCGGGTTATTTTTCACCTGCGCGTAGTTCACCGGTGGAATGGCGTCGATCACCTGCACCTGGCCGCTATTCAACGCCCCCAGGCGTACCGCAGATTCCGGCAGATACTTGAACTCAATACCATCGAGCCAGGCGGGTCCTTGATGACTGGCGTAGCCCGGTCCCCAGTGATAATCCGCGCGCTTGCTCAGACGGCTGCCACTGCCTTTCACAAAGGAGTCAAGAATAAACGGCCCGGAACCCACCACCGTGTTACTGGTGTTGGCGCTCTTTTTCAGGTAGGTCGGTGACTGAATACCTAAATAGGGCAAACTTAACCCCTGCAACAGCGGTGCAAACGGAGACTTATAACGGATCACCACCGTGTACGGATCCGGCGCGGTAATCGACGCCACCGGGCCAAGTAACGATTTGGAATAGCTGGAGGTGGTTTTCGGATCAAGAATACGGTCAAAGTTGTATTTTACCGCTTCAGCATCCAATTTCGTGCCATCACTGAAGGTGACATCCTGGCGGAGATGAAAAGTGTATTCGGTATTGTTGTCGTTAACTTCCCAGCGCTGTGCAAGCCACGGTGTAAAGCGGTTATCTTCCGCCTGGCCCACCAGTGAATCCACCACATTGCGAGTGACCAGCGCGGTGACGGAATAGGCGGTGATTGACGGATCGATAATCGGCGTATCGCTCCCCAGCGCCACATGCAGCACGCCACCTTTCTGCGGTTCGGCGTAACCCGGAAAGGCAACACCAGCCAGAATGACGGCGGAAATAAGGGACAAACTGACAATACGGCCTGCGGTAACGACACGTTTTTTCATCTCTTTTTCTTCCTTTTTGAGTAGTGAAGGCGCGAAGCCATCTTAGGAAGAAAAAAACCACCGGCAAACGATGTAAAACGTATATCCTTTGCCAGAAATTAGCGCTCATCAGCACGACAAACCATGGCTGAGGCGCGCTGTTTACCGGTTTTCTTTCAGATTCGTCTGCTCGATACCTGATTCTCTGCATCTATTCTCTTATTATGCGTTATCACTCGCGTCTGTTCGCATTGTATACATTAATAACAACTATATCAGACATCATATATACCCCATCTAACCCAGAACAATGTTTCAACAACATTATTTGCAGACTATTTAATAATTAAAATATTTTGACACCACTTAATAACAATTTCGCAAAAAGCCATTAACCACATGATTTAAATAGTTAATATTTTTATTTTATTCTCAATGTTGTATTTTTTGATATTGCTGCATATTGTTAATGACGTAGTTACCTCAAAACTGTTTGGCAAAAGACACGGAGTGAATACCCTTGCTGAGGTAGCGCCATGCTCGCTAAAATATATGTTATTAAAGACATTAATCAATTACCGTAAGAAATAATAACCCAGGCTTACTGCACGGGGCATCAACGGGTTTCGCCTGTTTTTACCTGGCATAATTTAAGCCATGCTTAATATATTATTGCCATGCCGTAAAAAGACAACATTGATTCAATAAAGAACAATATTTTCCAATAATACACTGATGCAAAAACGTATTAACCCCGTATAACCACAGCAACAAACTGTTATTCATAAACATAATTGCAATCTATTCCCTGGTGGGAATGGATCACTTTTTCCTCTTTTTCTGGATTATTGTATGACGACACTAAGCTACTCCAATGACGACAAAGATATTGTCAAAAAAGTGATCGCACAATACGGAAACAAAGGCACATTCGCGATTGATGCCAATGACCCCTTACTGGTGCGATTCTATGCCATTCAACTGGCGCTGGCGGGCATCACCCCAAGCAATTACCCGGCATTCAGCCGCCAGTGGAACGACGCGACCCGCTTTAAAAGCAGCGCCGGCAGCCTTGATCAAGCCAGCGTCAACGGCGCGGTGCCGGTTTACAGCATTGTGGATATCAACTCCCTGGATGGCCGGAATTACACCGCCGATGCCCTGGGATCGCTGCCCACCCAGGCGACCAATGTCACGCAAACGTTGGGGCTGTTTGACAGCGATGCCAACAGCGTGGGGGCGGTAAATTACACCAAGTCCTATATTAACGCGGCGGATTGCCATATTCAGGCTAACGGTGTTTATTCCCGCTCTCCGCAGGAAAACACAGAAAACGTCGCCGTAATTTATACCTTTGCGCAGACCATTAATCAGCAAACGGTGTTTGGCGCAGAAGTGATTGCCTCGCAAAGTTATCCCAAAGAAATCATTAATACCTCCCCCACCGACCTGAAACATAATAGCCAGATTAAAATTTGTTTAACCCGCGAGTCTACCGACTGCGATTACTGGCATGATTATAATGGCGTGGTCAGCGTCCCCATTAAAGGTCAGGTTACCTATTTAAATAATATTGACATGAGCGGCGGGCGTCCGGTAAATGCATGGAACGCCATTTACCTTATTCGCACACGCGCGGGCGGCGATCCCATTACCCCGCTCAGTGATGTGAATGTGTTTAACAGTCCCAAAACGCAAATCAACGGCAATAGCATTTCCTGGGATCTTGACTGGCTGAGGTTTAAAACGGTTGATTTTCAATCTGGTGAAAATGTTTATTATATTTTCAAAATGGGGGTTTCCGCTGGCGGGAAAAACGTCGCCAGCTTTATTACCAACGCGCCCAAAAATGTATTACCCGAGCAGCGTTTTCTTAATACATTCACCATAAAGCCAATGCAAATTGTTTATGGCTGCCTGGCCAAAGGTACGCAAATTACGATGCAGGATGGCAGCCAGAAAAATATTGAAACGATTGTGCCTGGCGAATGGGTATTATCCCAGCAACAGCGTTATTTACGTGTCGAAGATGTCATTCGCGGTAATGAATCCGATTGTCGGGTGATTCATTTTACCCCTCAACATGGCGCGCAAAGCCTGACTACCAGCGCCGGGCACCCCATCTGCACCCCCAGCGGCATCATGCTGGCAAAGGAACTGACGTCGCAACACAGGCTGATAACGCATGAAGGGGAATCCGCCATTGATGCCATTGAGACAACAACGGATGAACAGGTCGTTTATAACCTGCATCTGTCGACTGACGATCCCCTTGCCGATGGGCTGGAAGGTCGCAGCACGCTGTACGCCAACGGTGTACTGGTGGGCGACAGCCAGATGCAGTGGCAGTACGAAGAAGAGTACAACCAGCGCCCGGTGAATGTGCTGGATCAATTGCCCGACGAGTGGCGTCAGGATTACCAGAACTACATTACGGTAATGGGAAAATAGCGCCATGTACGAAGGCTATCCTGATTTCCAACAGATCATCACCAGCGACGATCACCTTTTCGTCGCGGCTTACCGGCAGGATGGGGTGTTCTATCTCTACCCACAGAACAGCGCCATCCTTGCCACGGAACCGCCGCCGCTGGCGTTTTCGCTGGATATTATCCGCAGCTATAGCCTGCAGGTGATCTACGGCAAACTGGCGTTTACCTGCCAGTTGCAGTTTGCCGACCAAAAGACGCTGGTGAACTTCAGTCGCCAGCACCCGGACTCCAGCATCCGCGTGCTGCCGGTGTCCCCCGATCAACTGGGCTTCAGCGCGCCGCTTGCGTATCCCTCTACGCTAACCGACGCCCCCTATGACCCGACCTGGTACACCGCACAAGATATTCAGTTTATTGTGCTGCTGGATGTCCATAGCGCGGCGTTGATTGAAAAAGTCCTGCGTGATGATATTACCGGCTTTGGTGCGCGGATGGATGGCGGCGTGATCGGCGTCTCCCCGCGTCTGGACTATACCGTCGACACGAATGTGAAAACGCTGATTACCGTGCTGGCCGACAATGTACCGGGCAGTCAGCGGCGAGCGGACAATCTGGTCGTTTTTAACTACCTGCAACTTGCCGGGTATCTTGCTGAACATCTCACCCGACTTCCGCTCAACATCACGCCGGTGTTCACGTCAACGGATCCGGCGCTCATACGCCTGTTCAGCCAGGCGTTGCTCGACCGGTTGTACAATCGTTACGGACAGCCGTGGTCCGGCCCTGTTGATAGCAACACCACCTGGATTGGCCTGAACATGCCGAATGACGGGCACGATGTCATTGAACTGTTCCGGGAGGAACTGACCCGTCGCCCACTCTGTTTCACCCTTGATCCGTTTGCCGCCGCGCAGCAGATCGCCAAAGTCGACATCAACACCATTCTGCATTATCCCGAACCGCTGCCGATGCCAGACGGCAAGCTGATGTTCGATCTGTTCTACACCTGGCCACCGGGATTGAGCGATCGCGTCAACATTGATGTGCAAATAACGATCCCGCCGGGGCTGCTGTACCCCACGGAGCAAACAAAAACGCTGCTGCTGCAGGCAACAACTACCCATTTAGCCTGTGAGTTTTATAACAACAGCCCGGACGGAGCAGACAGTTATCACTACCAGGTGCGTATTACCTGGTCAACCGATCACGGGCGTCAGTTTCTGATCGGCGAACTCACGCCCTTTACTGGCAGCACGCTGGTGCTGGGTTATAACGCGCTGCCCTGCCCGTTTTTAACCATCAATATCGATCCTGGCTTTGCATCCAGCTGCCGGTTAAGCGGCATCTTCCACAGTCAGGATAAGAACGTTCCCTTGCTGTTAACGGAGAAAGCGCAGTGGTTCAGCTATCCGCGACTCGACAAGGCGGACCACGCGGAGCTTACCGCTGAGCAAGTGTCCGGGCCGGGCGTCGTCCCGTTGCCAACCCCCGTGATGTTAAGCACCACCATTGGTGCCTGGTGTTTCCCGCAGTTTGGCGCACAGCGTGCGCTGATAACCGTCCACTTTCCGGCGACGATGCCCTACGTGGAGCTGCTGTTTCAGGCGCAGGGACGGGACGATGACCAGGCACATGCGTTTACCCACTCGCAACCTACCTTTGAGTATCGCTGGACCGTGACATCAATATTCGCCGCGGGTTTTCGTTACAGGACACGGACTGGCGAGTGGTCGGATTACGTAAGCGGCGATCAAACGATCGATATAGAGGCCTAACCATGACAGCCGAATACCTCAACCCGGAGCAAACATTGCAGGATTTTTTTCTGCTGGAGAGTGCGTTTGCTTTTCACGATCAAACCCAACCGGCGGATGTGTACACCTATGGCCGTTTTACCCCGGATCTGGTACTGGATATGCAGAATACGCCGGTGAGCGCCCTGCACCTGATAACCAGCCCCGGCGGCGGCCTCGCCACGTTTATTTCACCTCAACTCCCCGCAGACAGAGGGGCCATTGCCGCGTGGATCAAACAGCATATTGCGCCAGGGTTGCAGAACGTCCAACTGATGCAATGCGAGAGTCAGATCGCCATTGGCCTGCGGTTTGTTAACAACGCGGACGGCACCTCCAGACGGCTGGAATTCAGCGACGCAAAGCTGGCGCTGACCCATACCGAGAGCAGCCAGTTGGCGGGCGCGATTCAGGGAACGGCGAACCAGGTGTTTCTTAACACCCTCACGACGTTTCTGGTCATTTGCCAGGCGGACGGCGCGCTTGACGCAGACTGGCTCGCCTTTTTACGTCTGGCGGTGACGCAGGGCATCCGCCAGAAACCGGAACTGATTGCGCTGATTAATCAGCAAATTGACGTTGGTGCGATCACATTTACCCACCACTACGTCAATTCATCGTCTGTGGAAACCCGGGCGCTGGTACGCAGCGAACTGGTGAACCTCGCGGCGCTGCTGACCGGTAACACCTTAAAAAACGTCACCAGCATTAGCCAGTTACCCGATCACATCACCTATAACATCACCTACAGCCACAGCGTGCCGCAGCGTTATTTGCTGGAGTACGACCAGGATCTTGCGCCGCTGCTCAGTCAGTTGCCTTTTGACACGATCGTCTCCTACAGCCCATCGCCACTGCCAGAACCCTCAAGGCCGGATAAACCCGTTGAGCACCATCGCTGCACCGTACAACTGGGTTTTAAAGCGAGCGAGTACAAAATAACCGCCATCGAATTACGCTGGGGTAATCAAACGCAGGCCATGCAGTGGCCCGCATTTCCTCCGGTCACACTGGAGAACGAGGGTACCCCCGGCGACATAGCGTTGACGGTCACCTTCGCCGACTACTCCACCTTCACGAAAACGCTGTTCTGGCAGCAGGACATTACCCTGTGGCCAGCCGACATTGGCGTGAATACCGTGGTGTTCGACGCCAGCCATCTGGCAACCGTTTTTGCCAGCATCTCCGGCAACGCCACCTGGGTTCCCGCCACCTCTTCGCTGAAAAAAGTCTCCACCAATTTTCAGTTTTCCGGCAACCAGTGGCAAAGCACCTGGTTGTTGAATACCCATGCCGAAAACCTGAACGGGCGCATTGAATACCGCTGGGAGGGCGTACCGGCGTCACACTGGTCGAAGAAGTACGAGTCAGGTCCACAGCAGTCCACCGTCAGCCCCATCCTGTTGCAGTACATCAAGTAACATCACTGAGAGGAAACGCACATGTTAACGACCGCATTGCAGCAATCTGTCAAAATTCCCGTCAGCAGCTATTTAGGTCTCACTGAATATGCCTATACCTGCTATGCCGACAGTAATGACAAGAACGTTTTTTACGTCGTGCCCGAAATTCCGGTGTTTTCCGCCCGAGACGGGAAACCACAGTTTATGTTCTACAAGTACCGCAGCACCGACCAGCAGGGCGGCTATGCGCAGTTTACCGTTAACCTGCCCCAGCCCACGGAGGAGATGAAAGATAAGATCCGCGCCCTGCTCTATAACAACATTTCGGGGCAACTGCGCGCCAAATCGACGCTGATTGTGAAGTACGTGAAGGCCAATAAAGCCTTTAAAGACGATCCGACCAACAAAACGAAAGAAAAAGACCGCGATACCGCGCTGAAAAACACCGGCTTAACCGCCGAACAGGCCAGTGTCTATGAGGAGTTGTACGATCCCAGCAAAGGCGATGATCAATTCTTAAACCGTCTGATGCCCGATGAAGCGAAAAAGATAAAGCTGCAACAACCGCGTTATACCACCGCGCAGGCCACCTTGATCCTCGATAATAACAAGGCGTTTTACCGGGAGATCCCCACGGTGTTGACCCCATCGGGCCTGGGTGACAACGATACCGTATTTAGCCTGTCGCTGACCGGCGAAGGCGCCACGCTATTCGAACAGGTTCTCAAAGGCTCTGAAAAAAATGCCAGCGTCGGCGTCCGGTTTAATTTCACGCTGGATGCCTCACTCCCGGCGGCAAGCGTTACCGTCAGCTATAGCAGCGAAAAAACCAAAGAGGTGACGCAAACGATCGATCGCCACACCTGGTCTGCCGATGAGAAAAAAATCGAGCAAAAATACCTCGATGCGCAGGCGATCACCTCCAAAGTGGATATTGGCCTGGGGCCAGAGGAACTGGGCATGAGCCCGGAACAATACCTCGCCTGGAAAGAGTCGCTTCGCCTGTGGGGGCAGAAACAGGTTGAGCAGATCCTCAGTAGCCAGACCGGTCTCGATATGAGCCTGAACCTGCTGAACGATGCTGGCGGCTTCGATAAATTCAAAGAGAGCCTGAATGACACCCAAAGTTTCACCCGCGTCTATTCAGAAAATGCCGTGGTGTCCTTTACCATCGCGCCGCAAACGCAGCTCCCCTCGATCCTTTCGCTGTTGCAGAAAGGCGAAAAACTGGACGATTACTTTAAAGAGTACGATCTTGACGACCCGTTCTATAGCCACCTGCAACCGGAGTTCTATGTCACCCGCGATCTGGCGAAATACAATATTGAAAACGTTATCGTCACAGTTAAATATGGCGACAAAGCCTCTACGCTGACCTTCGACAAAGATAACGATAAGCCGAAAAAAACGGATTACTGGTATGTCGACCAGAAACTCGGTCGCGTCTACAGCTACTCCTACGTGGTTAACTTCTCCGGCGTCCATGCCAAACCCTATCATTCCGGGCCTATCGAAGTGGTGGATAGCCTGGTGGAAACCATCAACGTCGCCCAGTGCGGTATCGTCTATGCCGATATTGCCACGCTGATCTCACCGGCGGGCTGGAAAATCTTCGAGCAGGTGGTGGTTAAAACGCAATATTCCGATCTCAAACATGGCATTGAAGAGAACCCGGTAAACCAAATCGTTACCGAGAAAAACCCGCCACAGCCCTATATTTATCCGATTGGTATTAAACAGGAAGAACCGATCTTCTTCACCGCCGACTACCACACCGTCGATGGCAGTAAACTGACCTATGTGCCGCCGGGTTCGGACTCCAGTTCGCAGTTGCCGGATTACGCCACCACCAAAGCCAACCAAATCCAGATCGAGAACGCCCTGCCGCGGCAGCAGAACTTTAACGTTGTATTCCAGATCCCGGAACAAAACGTGGCGTTTATCTCCTTCGACTTGTATATCGACTATCCGCGGTACCATTTTAAAATCACCAAAAATCTGACGGTGGACGAGTTCCCGGAGAACAAGAAAACCATCGTCAAATCACTCACCGTGCAAGTTATGGCGGATGAGGCCGGTAACGAGGCTGCATACAGTTATAAAGCAACCATTGTTTATAACGAAAAACCAGAAAAAACGATTGAGGATAAATTCACCGGCACCACTGTGTTTGTTAAGTGCTAGCGATATTTCCCGCCAGGGTAATGCGCGAATGCATTCCCTGGCGCCTGTCTCTCTTGATTAAGATGGACAACCGCTATGTCCAATATCATTATCCAGAACAATATTGCTTTTATTCCGGCCGCGCTGGAGCGCCCGATATTTTATTATATTGCGGCAACGCCGACGTGCATTCTCCATAGCGATAACACGCCCGCCGTGCAGTTGCAGGTCTTTCGCAACAGCAGCGATCCGGGCGATGTGTATTATGCCATGCTGTCACTGCAAACCCAGTTGACCAGTAGCCAGGCTGCGGCGCAGGCTGCGGCGAGATCCTGCCCGGCAATCCCTGCGGATGCGGTGTTGCAACCCTTGCAGGCGATAGCCTGTAGTGCAACCTTAAACATTCCCGCCATGCTGCCTGAGCAAGTGAACAGAGCCTCACTGAGCAATGAACAAGTGTGCTATCTCTTCGGCAGAATAGAGAAAAAAGAGGATATTGAGGTACTGGTGGCGTTATTACGCTCCCCGCAATCCGCTCCTGTTGCCGTAAGTTATAAAGTGGATTATTTGCAACAGTTACCGCCATCAACGTTTGAGCTGGAGGCAAACTGGCAGGAGGTATACGACTATTTAAAAACCAGCGTAGGATTTAATATCCTTATTTTATCGGTTGATATTGAGGATATTTCTTCAACGCTGATTAGCCAGCGCACCGTCAAGATTAAGACCCGTCAGAGCGACCCCGACAGCCATATTATTCAGGCTGGTGAAGAATTGACGACTATTTTAATCAGTGAATTTTTCACCCCGGTATTTGCCCATCAGGCGCCCGAGACGCCCCCCCGTTTTGGCTTTTATCTGCAGCAGGTCTCGCTGAAGGAGATAGATAATCGGCGTCTGAGTGCGAAGCTTTCGGAAACCACCGCCGTCAAACGCTCCATCTACCCTCAGGCACTCTTTGGCGCGCTGGTTGAAAACAGCGATTATCAACCGCAACGCGTGATCGAAATGATCGACCTGAAGGATGATTTTTTTGCTCACCGAACGGTCAATGTGCATCTGCTCAACCCGGAGCTTGACGATAATATTCTGCTGGTGGTGGCAAACATGACCTATGGCAAGCAGAACCAGGCGCTCAAGTTCAACGCCGGTGCGCCACAGCCGCAGACCTTTTCCCGTCCCAGTATTCTCGATCCAAACACCGGCGAAATGGTCTGGCCGGTCAGTTATCAGTTTACGGTCTATTTCCAGCAGCCCATTGGTGGCCTGGCAAGCGTGAGTTCCGGGCCGATGAGCACCTCGCTGGGGGACGTCTTCCTCGACGTTGAGTCTTTATATGCACGCTATGACTTTACGATAAAAACGCAGTCGCACTTTAACTGGGACTGGTATGACTCGGTGCTGGTCACCGTCATCTGCCAGCATTTACGGCAGAAAAACAATCGCATTGCGAAAAGTTTCCTGCTCGATCAACACACCACGCACGTCAATTACCCGCAGATGCTCCCGGACGCCGATCTCTGGCAGTTTGACGTCACGAAGCAGTACAGCAATGCCGCCAATGCCCCGCATATCCCGGTCACGCTGAACCAGGCTATCGGGCAGGATGTTTTCATTTTTTCGACGCTCTATCCGCAACGCACATTACAGGTTGCCGCCGGGTTTGACTGGCAGGTCGTCAGACAAGCCACGGTGTTTCTCAGTTACAACAGCGGGCCTGACGGTCCCGTGCTCCAGCAGATGCAGATGTTTACTGAAGATGGCGAGAACCCGCAGTCATTCTCCGCCGACCAACTGAACGCCGACTGCCGCACCATTGCCCTGGAAATCCTGGTCGAGTTTCAGCCGGATCACAGCAACGGTAACGATCCGCGCATCAACACCACCACGGATGCTGATTTTATCGATATTGCCAAACTCATTTAAGGAACCGCTATGTTACTACTCAGAGCAAAAACCGCGACCATCGACAACATCACCTTCTTTGCTGATGATTCTGATGACAACCAGTTCTGGTATATGCCCGGCGATATCCACCTCGCTGAGCGCGAGGGGAATCCCATTTTTACCTTGATTAAATACACCGGGGATGGCGCCGATCAGCAAGGTGGTTATATTAACTTTGAGGTGGATACCTCCATACCGGAAAGTGACCTGAAAAGCGCCTTCAGAACCTATTTAAGCAAGCTGAAAGTGACCCCGCCCAACCCGCTCCTGCAACAGGTTCCTTACGACAACGGCACGGTAAACTTTTTCGTACTGGATGCGCAAAACGCCAATGGCAAGCTGGTCAGTGCGCAAAGCCCAAGCCTGTTCGCTAAAAACAGCGCTATTTTTAGCGCAAAACTGACGCCGGAACAGGCGGTGATCCTTGAAGCGGCATTCAGCGAAATGCAGGCACCCGCGGCGGTAGCGTATAACCTGACCTACACCGGCATTACGCCCGCGCTGAAAGTGGAGGTTGAGGGTAAATTTGAAAATATCTACCAGGAATTCGACACCAAATTTGGCGCAAACATTCCGATTCCAATAGAGACGCCTGCCAGCTTCTGGCTTGGCTTCGACAGCGTGATGCAAAAACTTCAGCAGGAGCAGAAGTTAATTATCAAAGTCACCGAAAGCCTGCCCGGCGATGAAGCCGCCAAAGAAAAAGAGTGGGCGCTGGAGTTTGTGAAAGGTGAGATTCTGAAAAGTTTCTTCACCGCCTCGCTGAAACCCAACGAGGATAAAAATACGCAGGCCAAATCCGCCAGCGACTCGATTCTCGACGCGTTGTTCGCCAGTGGCAAGTCCGAAGACGGCAAAGAAGGTAAAGGTGGCCTGCTACCCTGCGCCTCGCTGGAGATCAAGCTGGTGCGCCGGGAAGAGACCAAAACGCTCAACTTTACCTATACCTCTTCCAAAGCCATCACCCAGTCCGCCGTGCCGCAGAATTTTATCGGCAGTAAGCTGCTGCGCGTGAAGAAAGAAAAGCCTTATTTTAAAGAGGTCAATGTTAACGATCCCTTCTTCCAGAAAATTAAGCTGGAGGTGCTCGGGCCGGACGGTTTTAACCAGTACGGGCTGAAAGCCGCCACGGTGGCGGTGAAATACAACAATAATATCTACACCCCGGATGCTTTTACGTCAGATAACGGGAAGTGGGAAAAGGAGATCGCCCGCAGCAAAAATACCCAGGAACTGTTTCAGATTGACAGCGAGTTTGCGTTTAAATCAGCGGCGGTATCCGGCTGGGAAGGCAACACCAGTTACCACCCGGCGTCCCGCAGCGCCTCCACCATGGTGAACCTCGATCCCACGGAAGTCCTGACCTTTAACCAAATCCGCATTAAGCCGGATAAGAAGTTCCCGTGGGATGACTATAACGAGGTGGTGGTTGAACTGCGCTATCAGGATGATGAGCAGACCATCAAGTCGAAAAAGTTCACCTTTTCTGAAGATGAACCGCAAATGCAGATCTTTAAATATCGCTGCCTGACAGAAAAACCCTGGACGGTAAATTACACCATTACCTACTACCTGCTGAACGGTAAAACGCGGCTGTTCAAAGGCGAAGAGAACCCGCCCGCCATCATTATCTCGCCGTTTAAAGAGGAGAATGCCTGATGGTGACGGGCATCACTTCCGTACGGCCTGCGGCGCTGGATGCGCTGGTAGAGGGGTTGTGCCAGCAAGCCCCGTGGCTCGCTGACGCATTACGGGCAGATGTTGCCCGTTTTCTGGAGCCCCGGCTGGCATCGGGCTATCTCTCTGCGGCATTTAATACCAGCCTGCTGGCGTGGAACGGCTGCCCGCTTGAATTTACCACCTCAACCGCCAGGCCTCAGGGTCTGGCGGGTACGTTTGATGCGCAATTGCCGCAGTTCCACTGCGCATGCGGCGACAGCCTGCGCTTTGGTCACTGGCAAGGACGCAAATACAGTCAGCAAGGTGTGAGCACCAAGATCTATAGCGAAGTGCCCGCTGGCGGCGACTGCCCGGTGCATTGGACCCACCAGGGCATGCCCTACAGCACAGCGCAACTGGCGGAAGCGGGCCTGCAACTGCTGATGGTCGGCCACTATCCCGACCAGGCCGACTCGCCGGTTGAGTTCTATTTCCAGTGGCACAGCGCGGAAATCACCCTCGACGATATTGTTGCGGTTGGCGCGCTGTTTGCCTGTGACACCACCCTGCCCGCGCTGATGCCGCTTCTGGCGGCGGCACGGGCGCAAACGCAAAGTGACGGGCATTTCCCGTATACCACCTACGGCTTCAGCGTGGTTTACCAGCAACAACAGCCGGAGAGCTTTACCGTTTTCACCGTCGCACCGCGTTTTTTTGGCAGTAATGCGCGTGTGCCCGATGCACTCAACAGGCTACTGGCGCAGCAGGCGTGCGCCATGCCGTTGCTGCAATCGTTGCTGGATAAGCACATACCTCTGCAATTCAACGTGCTCGGTCTCTCCGTCGACAGGCAGGGCCGCTGCGCCATCAGTTGCACATTCAGCCCGCAGAACGATCGTTTTACCGAGGTGGCGATAAACGTTGCCCCCTCACCACAACCTTCCACGCCGCTGGGTTGTTTATTGCAACGGCAGACCGCGAGCGGGGCTTTTCCTTCGTATGTGCGTACGCCGGATGGCCGCTGGCATCGGGATGAAAACGCCTTTGTTACCGCGCAGGTACTGCGCACGCTGGAATATACCGCTGAAACCGCGCCATACATTGAAAAAGCGCTCGATTTTATCGCCTCCTGCGCATGCCAGCCCGCACGTTACCGCTTCTGGCCTGCGGGTGCGCACCCGGCCTGGATGCGGGGCGATACCCTTGCTCCCGACGTCGACGACACCGCGATCATCACGGAGTTGCTGTACAAATTTGGCCGTATTTCTCTGGATGAGGTCGTGAATACGCTGGCGACGCTGAGCGCATACCAGATCCAGCGGGTGGATCGTCGCCTGGCGGAACCGCAATGCCAGTGGGCGGAGTGCCTGGCCTTTTATAGCTGGATGAAAGAACCCAATACGCTGGCGCAGCTCGATTGCTGCGTCAATACCAATGCGTTGATTTTGATAGCGTGTGTGAGCAAAGCGCAGAACCGCGTGATCCCGGCGTCCGCCCGTATCCTCACCCTGTTCGACAACGCGCTGGCGTGGAGTGAAAACCAGTACGATCGCATCAATCAACTGATCCCTTATTACGCGCATCCCAACGAGTGGCTGGTCACGTTGCACTACGCCGCACGTTGCGGCATTACGCATCTGACGCCGCTTATCGCAGCGTTAGAGAAATGGCGACTTCCCGCCAGCCAGACGGAAATACCGCTGTATCGCCGCCATGACGGGCAGTATCTCTGGACATCCACCGAACTGAACGCGTTCCGGCAATTAGCCCTTTCACACCCCATCAAGGATACCTATGAACACATTCCTCACTGACCTGGTCACCCTCAACAGGGTTATCCTGGCGAATGCGGCGCAACAGTTTCCGGGTGTCGCGAAACCGCAGCTACGCGCTCTGCGCGCGCTACCCACCGATCTGACGGCAGCGGTGAGCACCGAAATCGTCTCGGGCGAAATTCGCTATCAAATCACCACCGCCAAAAAAGAGACCGGCTGGATAATGACCCTCGATTTCGATCTCAATCAGGCGGTATCGACCCTTCCTGATGTGGTGCTGAGTTTCTCGACATTCGGCGATGAAACCGAGATGCGCTTCCAGCAGGTGGAAACAAAGCCCTCCGGCGGCAATAAATATCAGGCGCGGTTGCTGCTGTCGCTGCCGAGCGAACGGGATGCCTTACTGCGGGCGCTGGACAGTTATGATTCGCAGACCACGCTGGTTGTGGCCCTTAAAACCCACGACGGGATGCTCAACACCGTGACCGTGCCAACGGTGTTTTACTTCTCTCAGACCTATTACCCTTATATCTATCAGGGTCTATTACCCCCTCCGCCGGTGCTGCAACTCAAGTTGCTGAACATTCCGTTCAACGCGCACAGCGATCACTATTTCCAGGACTATGTCCACCAGGAATACCTTTTTTACCTTCCGGATCGATTTGCGCTGGCAACCGATGCCGCGAACGATGATAAGCCAATGTTATCCATCTCGTTCAGCGCGCCGGAACATGCAACCTCGCTGGATCAGATCAACGTGACGTTTGATTACTTTATCCTGCCGCAGGTCAATCAGGCGCGCATTGCCAACGCCAAAACCGTGTTTCACGATGAATACGAACAGCCGCGAGGGCAACTGTTTCCTCTGGCTAACGCCCATGCCTTAACCCTGCGGCTTTCGCTACCGGCAGGCATGACAGAGGAGAAAAACGCGCTGATCGACCTGCAAAGCGGTATCGTCGATGCCTTCACCTTGCCGTCATCACAATTTGGACAGATTTGGGATGCGTTGTTCGACACGGCGCAGCAAAGCCTGCTGCTTAAAGGTTTCCTCAAGGTCGAGTTGGTGGGATTTGACCCGGAAAATATCCCGGTGCAGTTAGCGCTCAACGCGAAATACAAAAATAGCCCGCGGGCATTTATTAAGCAGTCCGCACCGGTTGATATCACCAAAACGCTGGAATTCAGAAGCGATAAAGATGCCTTTGATCCCTACGGCCCGAAACCCATTTCCCGCATCCTGATAAGCGTGGGCGGGAAAACGATCGAACTCGATAAAGATCACACCAGCCAGAAAGTGGATGTAAAGGTCTCGGTGCTGGAACAGATCCTCAACCCCTCCAGCAAACTGGTGTATCACTACGATATGCAAATTTATTACGTCAGCGGCAGCAGGAAAGATCTCCCCGACCAGCAAACCACGTTTGAAGTGATCTACGTGCCCTGAGAGCTCGCTTGTGATATTTCCGGCGAATCAGGATCGGCTGACGATCCTGATTCGGCATTTATCGCCGCTGACCGGTCAGCAGCAGGCTGAAGGCCGCGGGCAACACCGTGAGCGTTACCAGCGTCGCCACCATCAGCCCGCCGATGATGGCAAAGGCCATTGGCCCCCAGAATACCTGGTGCGAAATGGGGATCATCCCCAGAATAGCGGCGCAGGCGGTGAGCATAATCGGCCGCGCACGGTGTTCCGCCGCCGCGATGATCGCCTCATCATTCGCCATGCCCTGCTGTACATTGCTGTCGACTTCGCTTATCAGGATCACCGCGTTGCGGATGATCATGCCCGCCAGCGCAATCACGCCCAGCAAGGCGACAAACCCCATCGGCGTCCCCGTCGGCAACATCGCCAGCACAATGCCCGGCAGGCCAAAAGGCGCCATCAACAACGCCAGCAGCATGCGGGAAAAGCGCTGCAACTGGATCATCAGCAGCAGCAACATCACGATAAGCGTCACGGGCAGCACCGCATAGACCGATCGGTTCCCTTTATCCGACTCGGCCACCGCGCCGCCCTCTTCAATCCTGTACCCGGCGGGTAATTGTGCCCGCAGCGTGTCCACTGCCGGGCGCAGCCCTGCCGACACCGCATCGGCGCGCATTCCCGGTGCGAGATCGGTTTGCACCGTAATAAACGGTAGCCGCTGTCGCCGCCAGATAACCGGATCCGCCACACCCCAAACCGGGGTTGCCACTTCGCTCAGGGGAATTTTCGCGCCATTGGTCCCGGACAGCATTAACGTCGATAATGTGCCCACATCCAGCCGCTCACGAACGTTGCCGCGCAGCACCACGTCCACCAGACGATCCTGGTCCCGCACGCGGGTGACGGTCGTGCCGGACCAGACAGTGTTCAACATCTGCGCAATACTTTCGGATGAGACTCCCGCGGCGCGCGCTGCGGTCTGATTCACCTGCAAGGTGATCACCCTTTCCGGCTCACCCGCCGTGAGATTGACCTCCCGCGCCAGCGGCGATGCGCCCACCACCGCAGCCAGACGGTGGGCGTAGCGCTGCACCTGCGCATAATCCGGCCCGCTCACCCGGTATTTCAGCGGCCAGCCAACGGGAGGCCCGAGCTCCAGCGGCGACACACGCGTGGTGATATCGCTAAAGTGCCCGGCCAGCAGGGTCGACAGTTGTTCACGTAAGCGATCCCGCGCCGCCAGGTTTTTGGCCACCACCACCAGTTGCGCGGTGTTTTCGTTTTCCAGTAGCACATCCATCGGTAAATAGAAGCGTATCGCGCCAGAGCCCACATACGCACTGAAGTGATCGATGTTGTCATTGCCAATCAAGGATTTTTCCAGGCGCTCAACCTGTTTTTCTGTTTCCGTTTGTGATGCGTTGGCGGGCAGCGAGAGGCTGACCAGCAGCTCGGGGCGATCGGAGGCCGGAAAAAACTCGCCCTGCATGTGTGTCACGCCCACCATCGACAGCGCCAGCGCCAGTAACGCCGCCCCGATTGTCGCCAGACGATGACGCAGCGCCAGATGCAGCAATCGCCGGTACAGGCAGGCCAGTTTTCCCGCACCGCCCGCGTGCGCCGGTAAACGCACAGGCAGCAGCCACGCGCCGGTCAGAGGTGAAAAGAGAACCGCGACAACCCACGAGCAAAGCAGCGCAATCAGCACCACCGCAAACAGTGAATAGCAGTACTCTCCGGCGCTCGATGCGGCAAAACCGACCGGAATAAAACCGGCAATCATCACCAACGTGCCCGTCAGCATCGGAAAGGCAGTCGTTTTGAATGCCCGGGTCGCCGCCTGCTGGCGCGTATCTCCCGCTTCCAGCCGGGCGACCATCGTCTCAACCGTGATCATCGCATCATCAACCAGCAGACCAAGGGCAATGATCAGTGCCCCCAACGAAATGCGCTGTAAGCCAATGCCCGCCAGCATCATCCCGACAAACGTCATCGCCAGCACCAGTGGGATGGCGGCGGCCACCACCAGCCCCGCGCGGGTTCCCAGAGAGACAAACGACACCGCCAGCACAATCAGTACGGCTTCCACCAGCACCCGAACAAAACCGCTGACGGCGTCGCTGACCACCGCCGACTGGTCTGCCACCTTGACGATCTCGATACCGTGCGGCAACTGTGCTTTCAACTGCGCCATTCTGGCATTCAGCGCCTGGCCGAAATGGAGCATATTGCCGGTCGGTGCCATAGAAATCGCCAGCCCCATCGCCGGTTGCCCATTGACACGAAAGACCGGCGCTGGCGGCTCCGCACGTTGTCTGCTCACGGTGGCGATATCCGTCAGGGGGATGTAGCGGTTATTAATATGCAAGGTCACGGCACGCAGGCTCTCTTCGGATGTCAACGCCCCGCTGACCCGCAGCGCCATATTATCGTTTTCGGTGCGCATCGTTCCCGCCGGCGCGACGGCGTTTTGCGCGGCTAACGCATCGCTTACCTGCTGGATATCCAGTCCCATACCCGCCAGTTGGCGTGGCGAAAAAGCGATCACAATCTGCTCTTTCTGCTCACCCAAAAGCGTGATCTTGCCGATATCCTTCAGCGACATCAGATCGCGGCGGATCCCCTCCAGCCGATCGCGTAACTCGCGGGGCGTATAGCCTTCGGCGGTAAAGCCATACAGCGTGCCGAATGTGTCATCAAACTCATCGTTAACGGCTGGCCCCTGCGCGCCCTGCGGCAGTGACGAGGCCACGTCCTGCATTTTTTTACGGACCTGATACCAGATATCCGCGACCTTTTGCGGTGGCGTATCGTCACGCAGGTTCACATAGATAACCGCACTACCGGCACGGGTTTCACTTTCGAGATAGTCGAGCCACGGCGTCTCTTGCAGCTTTTTTTCCAGTACATCGGTCACCAGCCGGGTGGTGTCGTCAATGGTAGCGCCTGACCACTGCGCGGACACCACGGCAGTTTTGATGGTAAATGCCGGATCTTCATTACGCGGCAGATTTTCGTAGCAGAGGATACCGGCGGCGACAATCACCAGCATAAGAAAGCTCACCAGTTGCTGGTGCGCAAGCGCCCACGCGGAAAGATTGAAGCTGGCGTGGTCTGAACGAGGCGTCATCATTGCGGCTCTCCGGGGATCACTTTTTCGCCCGTGCGCAGTTTGCTGACGCCTGCAGTCACCACTTTATCGCCGGGCGCTACCCCGGTGGCGATAATGGCTAACGAGGCGGTATAGCCCGCCAGCGTGACCGGTCGCAATTGCACCTGCTGGTGGTTATCAATAAGAAAGACGGCAGGACGGTCGTCCAAACGGGCGATCGCCGTTGCCGGAACAGCGTAGTGATCGCCGCCGGAGCCGGTGTCCGCGGGCAATGCCACCGTGACACTGGCACCCAGCGCCATCGCCGCAGGCGGTGTTTGCAGTGTTAATCTGACCCGCCATGTCCGGGTTTGCGGGTCCGCCTGTGGGCTGACATCCCGTACTGTCCCCGTGGTCTGCACCGCCGGGTCGGCCAGCAGTGCAACCGGAAAACGCGCCGCCGTGTCGGCTGACAAGCGTTGCGGGTCGGCAATATCAATCACCACATCACGCCGATCGCTGGTCGCCAGCGTGAAAACCGTCTGGCCTGCGCTCACCACCTGACCTGCCGCTGCACTGACGCCGGTGATCACTCCGTCAGCGGGAGATGTTAATTGCGTCCACGCCAGGTTGTCCCCGGCGTTACGCAGTGCCGCCTGGCTACTTTTCAGTCGTGAGGCGGCGGTCAGCCAGTCCGCGCGAGCGCTGTCAAGCTGAGTGCGGGCTATCGCACCGGAGGGCATCAGCTTCTGCATCCGGCTCAGGTTAAGAGCCGCCACCTGCTCGGAGGCTTTCGCCGCATCCAGGTCGGCTTTCGCACTGGTTAGCTGGTTTTGCCCGGTCGTGCTTTCCTGCCGGGCAAGGACCTGGCCTGCCCGCACGCGATCGCCAATATCAACCAGGCGGCTGACCATGCGGCCATCCAGACGAAAAGCGAGAGTGGTTTCATCATGCGCGCGGATCTCTCCGGTACGCGCGACCGCTTGCCCAAGCGCGGACGGCGCCACCACCACGTAGCGCACCGGCCGCGGCGGCGCGGGTTTCTCTGCTGACTTTTCACCACAGCTCGTCAGCAGCGGAACAGCCATGCTTAGCGCAATCAGCGGAAGAAGTGATAACAGTGAGGCGGTGCGTGCAGCAGTAAAAAGGTGGTGCAGGCACTGACGAAAGTAATCAGTAAATTGTTCAGGCATGACGGCGCTCCGGCACATAAAGAGCGCCATTTCATGCCAGTTAAATCGAGATTTACTGCATTTTTCGTCAAGAGTTTATCAAGACGCCAATTTTCCTTCCTGCGTCGACGCCGCCGGGAGGATCACGCTGATTTGCAACCCGCCTGCCGCCGGTAACGATGCGCTGATGCTCCCGCCATGCGCCAGACATATCGCACGGGCAATGGATAACCCCAGCCCGCTGCCGCCCGAATGCCGTGCACGGGAGGTTTCCGCCCGCGTAAAGCGATCAAACATCACCGGCAGAAAATCGGCATCCACACCGGGTCCGTTATCGCAAAAATCAATCCGGTACTCCTGCTGCTGGCGGGATAAGTGGATGGAGAGATGCCCACCCCGTTGCCCGTAGCGCAACGCGTTTTCCATCAGGATGGTAAAAACCTGCCCCAGGCGGAACGCATCGCCGTGATAAGGACAGGGTTGTATGCCATCAATGGAAACGCCGATCCCGGCGTCGTCGGCCTGCGGTTTCAGCCATGCCGCCTGTTCACGTAACAACTCATCCAGAGAAAAAACTTGTCGGTTGAGCGTCAGTTGGCCCGCATCCGCCAGCGACAGCAAATGCAGTTCGTCAGTCAGGCGACTGAGGTGTTGCAGTTGTTTCATCACCATCCCCAGTTGCTGGGGCGTGGGGTCAAAAACACCATCAAGCATGCCCTGCAAGCGACCAATGGAGGCGGTCAACGGCGAGCGAATTTCATGGGCCATCGCCACGTGCGATGCGCGCAATTCCCGGTCATAGCGCGCCAGTTGCCGGGTCATTACGTTGAAATCGCTGGCAAAACGGATCATTTCCGCAGGCGCATCCTTAACCAGCTCCGCCTGGCGGCCAAACTCCCCTTGCGTCACCTCTTCGGCGGCATCCCGCAGACGGCTGAACTGAATGGACAATGGCCGGGCATATTTCAGCCCCATAAACACAATAAAGGGGATCATCACCAACACCAGCACGCCGACCATTAACCAGTCGGCAGAAGCGATGGTCGGTGTGGAGTAGCTGAGCCCCCACCAGCTGTCCACAATATCGTGGAAACGCGCCGGGTTTATCTGCGGATCCTCCATCAGCACGAGGAATTCGTCACGCAGCGCGGCGGGCATCTTATGCAGGATCCAGTAGTTCTGAATGGCAAAGCGTAACCACATACACAGGGCGATAAGGATCACGGTGCCAATCGCCAGCGCCAGAATGCGCCCGCAGATCCAACGCCAGAGAGACTGATAAGTGGCATTATTCATGGCTGGCGAAACCTGTAACCAATGCCGCGAACGTTGGCTAACACGCCGGTAATGCCTGCGTTCTCCAGCTTTTTGCGCAGGTTGTAAACGTGCGTGTCCACCACCCGTTCCAGCGCTTCGCTCTCCGGCAGACAGTGCTCCAGTAAATGCTGACGGGAAAACGGTCGGGTTGGGTTACCCATCAGTGTCGATAGCAGGGAGAATTCCGTCGGCGTCAGCTCCAGCACCCGGACTTGGCCATCCTGCGTTACCGTGGCGGTAATGGCGACCCTGTCCACTTCCAGCGTATGCCAGCGCAGTACGTCGTCCCGCGTTTCCGCCTGTCGACTGCGGCGCAACACCGCCTGTACCCGCGCCACCACTTCGCCGGGGTGGTAAGGTTTAACAACATAATCATCCGCGCCGTAGCGCAGCGCACCGATGCGATCCGGGGTATCCCCCATGGCAGTCACCATAATGACGGGCACATCGCTTTTACGCCGCAGCGCCGCCAGGACTTCGGTACCGTTCAGGCCAGGCAGCATCACATCCAGCAGGATCAGATCCGGCTTCCAGCGTTGCGCCATTTCAAGCCCCGATAACCCATCGCCCACAATGGTTACCGCGTAGTTTTCTCGACGCAGATAGGCCTCCAGCACGCTGGCGGCATCCGCATCATCTTCAATCACAAGCACTCTTCTGGATAACATCTGCCCACCTTGACCGTTTCTTAACAATTTCCCGACCGTTCATTGATACGCCACGCCCATACTTCTGCACCAGCATACGGCAACCTTTTGGTCAGCCGTATTATCTCTTCACCACCGGGATGCCATGATGATAATGAGAAAAACTGCGCTGTATATGATCGGCCCACTCCTCACCCCCTTTACGACGGGCGCATACGCCAGTGATGCGGCAGCGCCGCAGGATGCCTTTACGCTGGGACTGGGCGGGCAATACGCGCCACAATACAGCGGTTCAGACAAATACGCATTGCAGATTGTTCCCGTGATCCAGGCGCGCGATGGCGCCTTTTTTCTGGATACGGAAAAAGGGATTGGCTATGACCTGCAAACAGCGAATGGCCTCTATCTCGAACACACGCTGGGTTACAACCTCGGGCGGGCGGACAGCCGTTCCGACTGGCGGGACGGTGCAGACAACTTAAAAGGGATGGGCACGATTGATGCCGTCCTCAATACGGCGCTGGCCGTTGGCTGGTCGCTAACCCCCTGGCTGACGGTAGAAGGCAAAGCCACATTGCCGCTGACCGACAGCCAGGGCGTGCAATACCAGACCTCGGTAACACTTTTACCCGTGCAGAGCGCCTACGATACTGTCGCTATTCAGTCCGCCATTCTGTTCGGCGACAGTCGCTACATGAACACGTTTTATGGCGTGAACCGGCAACAAAGCCTCGGCTCCGGCTACAGCCGTTATTCGGCGAAAGGCGGGATGTACGGCATTGATACTCACCTTATCTGGAGCCACCAGTTTGATGCACACTGGGGGGCTACGTTCAGCGCCGGGTATCGCTGGCTGGATAGCGCAGCCGCAGACAGCCCAATCGTGCTGCGGCGCAACGAAGGTTCAGCTGTCGCCGCCTTCACCTATACCTTCTGACAGGAGCGCCAGAGCGTGGACAAAGAGGATTATCAACTGATGGGGATTATCTGGGGATTAAGCGCGGCGGCCTACCTGAGCGCCTGGTATTTCTACGTTGTGTTATTGCCATAGCCAGCCTGCGTACGTTTTTTATCACCTCCGGAACGCCACCCGAGTTTCAACGGCGCGATACCGGTGTCGAGCGGCCCCTTGTCATTCGCGCTTCATGAACGCATGCTGGTAATAGTGGGTGTCGCCAGCGCCAACGCGTGGCGTCATCCGCCCAACAATGCCGGGGCGGGAACATAACAGGCTTTAACCCTAACGTTTCCGGAGGTGGTGATATGCAACTTCACGAACTGATGGCCCCCGAATATTCTGATTATCCTTTTCGGCTGTATAAAAAACTCCATGAGAGTGGACCGCTGATCCAGGCCGGGGAAAACGTCATGATCAGCGGCCATCACGCCATTGTGGAAGCTCTGCTGAACGACAAACGAGCCGGTAAAAACTACATGGAAAGCGTCCGGCTGCGTTTTGGCGATGACGCGACTGCGCTGCCGGTATTCCAGGGGATTAGCCGAATGTTTCTTGTGCTGAATCCCCCGGAGCATGCCCGGCTGAGAGGGCTGGTGATGAAATCATTCAGTAGCAAAGAAATTCACGCCCTCAGAGAAATCGCCTTTACCGTGGCGCATAACCTGGTCGATGCCTTTGCCGGGCGTGACGGTTGCGATTTAGCCCAGCAATTTGCCTTTCCCCTGCCGGTGCGCATTATTTGCCGGATGCTCGACGTACCGGAGACAGACGCCGTCTCGCTTGGCGGTGCGGCCTCGGCGCTGGTGAAAGTGTTTGACCCGCAGATAACGGAGCAGGATCTGCTGAAAGCCACAGAGGCATTCGCCGTGCTTGAGGCCTACTTCAGCGCCCTTATCGTTTCGCGCCAGGGGTGCACCGCCAGCGATCTGGTCTCGCTTTTTTTACGTAGCGAAAATAACGGCGACAAACTGCAGCACGATGAAATTATCGCTAACGTCATCCTGCTGTTTATTGCCGGGCATGAGACCACCTCCAATATGATCTGCAACGCGGTGCTGGCGCTGCATGACAATCCTATGGAGCTGGAGTTACTGATGCAGGACAGATCCCTGTTGCCTGCGGCGGTAACGGAATGTGTACGCTATGACAGCTCGGTTCAGATGGTGTACCGCATCGCGCTTGATGATATCGAGGTACAGGGGCGCATTATTCCGCAGGGTGCCAGCCTGTTTCTGAGCCTGGGCGCCGCCAACCATGACCCGATGGTCTTCTCCTCCCCGGAAGTGCTCAATATCCGTCGCCGTGAAGGGCGAAGCCTCTCCTTCGGCGGTGGCTTACACCACTGTCTGGGCTATCGGTTGGCGCTGGCGGAGATGGAAGTTGCGCTGGAGGTGTTACTTACCCGTCTGCCGAAAATGCGGCCCGTGACGGCTGGCATTCAGCGTAATCGCCGGGCAAATTTACGCGGCGTCAGCGTCCTGCCTGTCACCTGGTAAATATAAACGAACAGAAATTGAGGGGCATATTCACAGCGAAAACGGTGTGATATTTACCCGGCAAAGAAAAAGACATAATTGATGGCCAATACATATTGGCTCCACACTCACTACAAAACAGGATAATAAAACCCCTGCATACTGTTCATCGTTCTCAGGAGGAACAATGAACAGACTAAAATATGCATGTCATTATGCAGAGTACCTTGCTAAAAAAATCAGAGCGGGAATGGTGGATGATAAAACATTCCACATCAGCCGATTGCAACGCGTGATAAACCGAAAACCTGACTTAATTCACCCGAGGACGTTAAGTGAGAAAATCTGTCACCGGTTACTTTTTGATCGCAATCCACTTTATACACGACTGGCGGATAAACTGGCAGTCCGGGAGTATATTCATAGCAAAACGGACAAATTAACCCTGGCGCCGCTGCTGGGTATTTACCGCAGTGTAAAGGAGATTGACTTTGCCCTGTTACCTGACAAGTTTGTGCTGAAATGCAATCATGACAGCGGCAGCGCGGTAATCTGTACGGATAAAGCCGCGTTGGATAAACCCCGCGCGTTGGCCAAACTGAAATTAGCCATGAAGAAGAATATGTATTACAGCACGCGTGAATGGCAGTATAAAAACATCACCCCGGTCATATTATGTGAAACGTACATTGATCTTTTTGCCAACCGCATAAAAGAGACCACGCCAGAAATGTTACGCATACATTGCTTTCATGGTATTGCCAGCATTATTGAAGCCGATATAACGGACAGTGCAGGCAATGAATATATCAACGTTTATGACCGGGCATGGCAACTGCAGCCATTTCAGATGGAGTATCCCAACACGCCTTATGCGGTTTCCCCACCCCCGAGACTCTACCAGGCGCTGGACGCGGCTCAGGATGTGGCTCGCGACATTGATTATTGCCGTGTGGATCTGATGCTACAGAGCGATGCGGTCGTTTTTAGCGAAATCACCTTAAGTCCACGCCGTGGAAAACTCAAAATTACGCCAGCCGAGTGGGATGTAAAACTGGGCGAGATGTGGCAATTACCGGAAACAGACAACAGGCTCAGATGAGCCTGTCAGGGGGAGTCCATTAATCCGTTTTATTTGCAGGCCACGAGAGGGTAAACACCGAGTGATGATTATTGAGCAAGGTATAGGTTACATCGCCACCGTGTGCATTCATGATGGCTTTGACCACTGACAACCCCAGCCCGCACCCTTTTGGGTTAACATTTCGCGCGCGTGAACCTCGCTGAAAGGGCTGAAACAAGAAGCGATGGAAATCGTCAGGAATACCCGGGCCATAATCCTCGATCTGAATATAAGACGATCCTTCCGCGATGCCATTTCTGATGACGATGATTTTGGGTGCGGCATATTTTATCGCGTTATCGAAGAGCACGGTAAGACATTGAATGATGCGTAATGGGTCGCAAACAGCGTGATGCGTCTGGAGCTGTGTGATGATTTGAAATTCATTGCGGGTGAACTCAAGCGAAAAAGCGTCGATCGCGTTCTGAATCGTTTCTTGCAGTTCAACATCGGTTAATTTCAGCGAAAAATCGGTGGTGCCGGAAGAACCGACAATCCGCAGATCGTCGATCAGGTTGGTCAACCCTTCCGTTTGTTTTAATAAATTATTGAATAAGGTGGGACTGGGTTCGAACACGCCATCAACCAGCCCCTGCAACCTTCCTCTTAACACGGTGACAGGGGTGCGGAACTCGTGTGCAATCGCGGCGTTCCAGGATTTTCGCTGGCTATCAAGCGCCTGTAATTTTTCCGCCATCTCATTAAAGTCATTGACTAAGTTGTTAAGCTCACCCAAATGCGAGTAGGCGCAAAATGCCCTCGCCCCCAGGTCGCCCTGAGCAATGCGCCGCAGGCTGGTTGCAACGGAACTTAATGGATTGAGTATTTTCGCTGATAGCCTGATGGTAAAGAAAAAAGAGACAATTAAACTGATGGCTGACGCAACGAAAAGCCAGATCCAGTCAATATATGTCACGCTGTCTTCGTCCCCGACGAGCGTGCCGCCCGGAATATAATCAATAATAAACGCATAGAAAAAATAGGACCCCATGATGGTTATCGCAATCACGATAAGCGTCAGGGAGATCATAAACAGCAGGATCTGTCGGCTGAGGGCCTGATCTTTATTCATTTGTTTTCACCCAGCCGGTAACCGATACCGCGAATGCTTTCTGGCGTCCCTTTTAATCCGCAGTTTTCCAGCTTTTTGCGCAGCTTACTGATGTGACTGTCAACGGTCCGGTCAAGCGCATCGCCCTCCGGCAGGCAGGAGCTTAACAATTCGTCACGCGAGAACACTTTTCTCGGGTTTCTGGCCATACAGGTCAGCAACCTGAACTCTGTTGTCGTCAGATCCAGCGTGACGATTCCCCCTTCGGTGGTGATTTCCACATAAAAATCTTCCGGGTAAATCGTTAAGTGAGGGGTGCGGATCGGCTTTTGATAACTGTTCTCCGCGCTGACGTTAGCGCGACGCAGCACGGCTTCTATCCGGGCGACCACTTCAGCGGGATTAAACGGTTTCACCACATAATCATCGGCTCCCAGCCTTAACCCCATCAATTTATCGACATCCTGATCGAGCGCGGTAACCATAATCACCGGGATGTTGCTTTCCCTCCGTAACGTCGACAGTACGCGCCAGCCATCGACCAGCGGGAGTTGAATGTCCAGCAACACCAGATCGGGTTTGCGTAATCGAAACTGTTCCAGCGCCTGTTCCCCGTCGGCGGCGCGAACCGTTTTCATCCCTGCCCGGTGAATATAACTCACTAAAATATCAGCGATTTCATCATCATCTTCAGCGACCAGAATAATTTTCTCATGGTTCATATGACCTCCGTCTCGTACCAATCCGCGTTATGGGTTTAATGTGCGCTCACAAAAAATAAAAACGTTTTTTTCTCATCATTTTTAAGGGCTTCAGATGCGTAAACGTCGTCATTGCAGATAATGTTCACCCGCGCCGCATCAATAAATTTTTGTTCGTTTTTAACTCACCTTCGCGCGTAATCCGACAGGATTAACAAGGTAAAAATCGTTATAATTTGCATGAGACGTTTTTTTAACTAAAAAGTTTCTTCGCGGTGCTAAAAAAAATGACTTTTCCATCAAATATGCGCTTTGGCATTGTCCATTGTTCATTTCATAAAAACAACAGCCTTCGATCTCTTTCATAAAAACACAGGTTCAGAATGGCGCTCCACACTTCCTCCACACTCAATCAATTATCATTACATACAGCCATACGATAATACGCTTTCATCGCAATGCTATTTGGATGTAATAACTGTGGCGAAATTTTTTACCGCATCACTCTTTTCTTCAGAAAAGATCATTTCGCTGTTTTTTTTCCTGGCAGGCACCTGGTCAATGCTCTATGGCTGGCTGGTTCTGATGCACTCAATTGGCGAGAGGGTCAAATGGACAATGCTGGCGTCACCGTTAACCTACGTGGGCATTTTGCTGACCTGCGCGTTAATTTTGCTGCAAAGAAAGGATGGCATCTTCCGCGAGTTATGTACCATTATTACGGTATTAGGTCTGTTTTTTATTTACCTGATTATTCTTTTCAACATATTGATATGTTCATACCCGACGACCTGCGATTTTATATTTTATTATGAATGTTTTATCGTCGTTTTTTTAGGCATAACACCATTGTATTTTGTTTTCAGGTTATATTGGCGCTAACCTGCGCGTTGAATCAACCTGGATGAGTAGACGTTATTTACGCGTTGGATTGGATATCGATTAATGTCTGACTTCTTTATTAAACGCCCGGTTTTCGCCTGGGTGATTGCGCTTTTCATTACCCTCGGCGGGATTCTGGCGATCCCGCAATTACCCGTGGCGCAATATCCCTCTGTGGCCCCGCCCAGTATCATCATTTCTGTAAGCTACCCTGGCGCTACGCCGCAAACCATGAATGATTCGGTGATATCCCTGCTCGAACGTGAAATTTCGTCGGTGGATCATCTGCTCTATTTTGAGTCAACCACCGATGTGTCCGGAACGGCATCCATCACGGTGACGTTTAAACCCGGCACTGACATTAAACTGGCGCAAATGGATGTGCAGAACCAGATAAAAGCCGTTGAGCCGCGCCTGCCGCAAGCCGTGCGACAAAATGGCATCAGCACGGAGGCCGCTAACCCGGGGTTTCTGATGATGGTGGGGCTGAAATCACCTTCCGGAGAGTATCAGGAGGCCGATCTCAGTGATTATTTCGCCCGCAACGTACTGGAGGAGTTGCGTCGGGTTCCCGGTGTCGGAAAGGTGCAACTTTTCGGCGCGGAAAAGGCGATGCGTATCTGGGTCGATCCGGTCAAACTTTTCGCTTATCGCCTCTCCTTCAGCGACATCACGCTGGCGTTAAATCAGCAAAACATGCAGATAGCGCCCGGAAGCGTGGGCAGTGAACCCGCCCTGCCCGGTCAGCCGGTGACTTACCCATTGAGGGTGCGCGGTCAGCTCACCTCCGTTGCGGCTTTCCAGAACATCACGCTGCGGGCCAATAGCGACGGGTCACGCGTCCGGCTCGGCGACGTTGCGCGTATTGAACGTGGCTTACAAAGCTATGCGTTCGCCATCCGGGAAAATGGTCATCCGGCTACAGCCGCGGCTATCCAACTGGCGACAGGCGCGAATGCCGTTAACACGGCGGCCGGCATCCGGGATCGTCTTGCAACCTTATCCACCGTGCTCCCTGAAGGGATGCAGTTCTCCGTGCCTTTTGACACCGCGCCTTTTGTAAAACTGTCGATTGAAAAAGTGGTTCATACCTTTTTTGAGGCCATGGTGTTGGTGTTTCTGGTGATGCTGCTGTTTCTGCAGAACCTGCGCTACACCTTTATTCCCGCCATTGTGGCACCGGTTGCGTTGCTGGGAACCTTTACTGTGATGCTGCTCAGCGGCTTCTCCATCAACGTTCTCACCATGTTCGGCATGGTGTTGGCCATTGGCATTATTGTGGATGATGCCATTGTGGTGGTCGAAAACGTCGAGCGGCTGATGGCGGAAAAAGGGCTTGCGCCACGGGAAGCGACGCAGCAGGCGATGCGTGAAATCACCCCGGCCGTTATTGGCATTACGCTGGTGCTTACCGCTGTGTTTATCCCGATGGGTTTTGCCAGTGGCTCGGTGGGGGTGATCTACCGCCAGTTTACGCTGTCGATGGCGGTGTCTATTCTGCTGTCGGCCTTTCTTGCCCTGACCCTGACGCCAGCGCTGTGCGCGTCACTGCTTAAATCGGTCAACCATCAGCGTGAGCGGGAAAAAGGGTTTAGCGGGTGGTTTAACCGCCATTTCAACCGGCTTTCTCTTCGCTATGCGTCCGCTCTCCACCGTACGATAACGCGCTCAGGCCGCATGATGGCGCTGTATGCGGTCTTATGCAGCGTCCTTTTTCTGGCGCTTCGTGAACTGCCTTCCGCTTTTATTCCCGATGAGGATCAGGGGTACTTTATCACCTCCGTACAGCTCCCTTCCGATGCAACGCAGGCGCGTACACAGGAGGTGATGCACCGTTACGAGTCGCTTGTCGCCGGGCGGGAAAGCATTCAGAGCAACCTTTCCATATTCGGTTTCAGTTTTTCCGGCTCGGGGCCGAATACGGCGCTGGCGTTTACCGTGCTCAACGGGTGGGATGATCGACATGGCGCAACGGCAGAGGGAGAAGCAAACGCGGTGCAGGCGGCAATGAGCGCCGATCCGGCGGCCACGGTGATGAGTATCATGCCGCCCGCGATTTCCGATATGGGAACCTCATCCGGTTTCACACTTTACCTTGAGGATCGCGCCGGACACGGCTATCCGGCGCTGCAAGCCGCTCTCGAACAGCTGCTTAGCCGCGCCGCCAAAAGCCACATTGTTGAAGATGTTTACCTGGACGGGCTGCCGGAAGGCATCAGCGCCGAACTGGAGGTGGATCGAGAAAAAGCGGAGGCGATGGGCGTTTCCTTTGAGGAGATAAACCAGACCCTCTCCTCGGCGAGCGGTTCGAATTATGTGAATGACTATACGGACAACGGACGCGTGCAGCAGGTGATCGTCCAGGCCGATGCGCCCTGGCGCATGCAGATACAGGACCTGATGAAACTGTACGTGCGCAACAAGAGCGGTGAAATGACGCCGCTGGCGTCGTTTGTGAAAGCCCGTTGGGGTGTATCACCGCAACAGCTCAACCGTTACCAGGGTTATCCGGCAGTCAAAATCAGCGGCAGTGCCGCCGCAGGTTACGCCAGCGGCGCGGCGATGGCGGAGATGGAGACGCTGGCTGCCACGCTGCCTGCGGGCTTTATGATGGAGTGGACCGGCACCTCCTTGCAGGAACGCGCATCCGCCTTACAGATGCCGATGCTGATGGCGCTGTCCGTGCTCACCGTGTTTATGGTGCTGGCCGCACTGTATGAAAGCTGGGCGATTCCCTTGTCGGTGATGCTGGTGGTGCCGCTGGGCCTGGCGGGTGCCGTGACTGCGGTTTATATCGCCGGGATGCCCAATGATGTCTTTTTCCGCGTGGGGCTTATCACTCTGATCGGCCTTTCCACAAAAAATGCCATCCTGATTGTTGAGTTTGCCCGACAGCTTCACGCCAGCGGGATGGGTCTCCATCAGGCGACCATCATGGCTGCGCGCTTGCGTTTACGTCCGATAGTGATGACCTCGCTGGCATTTACCCTTGGCGTGGCGCCGCTGATGCTGGCCACCGGAGCAAGCTCACAGACCCAGCACGCAATTGGTACCGGTGTTTTTGGCGGGATGATCAGCGGCACGCTGCTGGCAATCTTCTTTGTGCCGGTATTTTATGTGGTTGTCATGCGCGGTGTTGCCGCCATAAACCGCCGGAGAAAAGGCCTGTGAAGGCACGATACGGGCGGCGTTATCTGACAATCGGCAAATCGGGATAGTGGGTTGTATACCGGGGCGATAACATTTCACGTTTCATCGCCCAGCTTTGCTGGATCCCCTGCCCGGCAAACCATACGGTACCCCGGCCGGAATGATTCAGACGGTCAATGGCCTGCATCAGCGCATGGCTACCGGGCCGGGGCGGGTATTCATCGAATAGATTGAGCTGCGCGACGCCCTGGCTGAAAAAGTCGCTCAGCATCACCCCTGCTTTCATATAGCGAAAACCCTCTTTCCAGATCGCCTGCAGCGCATGAGTGGCAACACGAATAATGTCGCGGGTATCGTTGGAGGGAACCGTCAGTCGCCCGCTGGCTTGCGGGGCGTAAAACGTTTCATTTTGGGCATGCGGACTGGTGCGCATAAACACGCTTACTGCGCAGCAGAACTGCCTTTCTGCTCTCAGTTTTTCTGCCGCACGTTCAGCATAAGCGCACACCGCCTGATGCATATCACGGTACCCGGTAATGCGCTGGCTAAAGGAGCGGCTACAGATGATCTGCTGTTTGGCGGGGGCGAATTCATCAAATGCCAGGCAGGATTCGCCGCGAAGTTCACGGACGGTGCGCTCCAGTACCACGTTGAAGTGTTTACGAATAACCCATGTCGAGCTGTCGGCAAGTTGCAGCGCATTGTCGATGCCCATCAATGCCAGTTTTTTGCTGATACGCCGCCCCACACCCCAGACTTCGTGCACCGGCACCAGCGCGAGTAATTTACGCTGCCGATGCCGGGATGAGAGATCGACAACACCGCCTGTTTGCTGCCATTTTTTGGCGGCAAAATTGGCCAGTTTGGCGAGCGTTTTTGTGGGTGCAATACCGACACCGACCGTCAGCCCTGTATTTTTTAATACCTGTTTGCGGATCTGGCGGCCAAGCGTCTCAAGCGGCATATAGCTCGCGATACCGGACAAATCAACAAACGCTTCATCAATGGAGTAGAGTTCAACCGCAGGCACCATTTCTTCTAAGGTCATCATCACGCGGTTGCTGAGGTCACCATAAAGTGCGTAATTCGAACTAAAAACAGCCACCTGGTTGCGATGTAACTCGTCCTTAATTTTAAAGTAAGGCGCCGTCATGTTGATGCCCAGCGCCTTTGCTTCCGCCGAGCGCGAAATAATGCATCCATCATTGTTTGACACAACAACAACGGGTTTTCCCCGAAGATCGGGCCGAAAAACCGTCTCGCAGGAGGCATAGAAGTTGTTTACATCAACAAGCGCGAACATGGCTGTGTTTAACTCGCAATAATACTGTATATAAAAACAGTATTATTGCAATGCATGGACAAATCAAGCGCCTCAAAAGATGGCGGTGCGATCGTATTGAAGTTTGAGGAAATTTAGCGGCTGGTAAAAATCAGCCAACGGCAACGCCATCAGAAGACCGGAGTAAGAAGCGGGTGTTAACGCGTTCAATTTATGACTGTGGTAACAAAAAAGCCAGTCGCGATAACTGGCTTTTGGGCACTGTCTTTAATTATGCCAGCCATCCCGTCGCGGCAAGGTAGTCCTTTGATTGCGAGTTCGTGAAATCAATCATTTTGCTCAGGATAGTGACCGGGTCGGTGCCTTTTGCCTTCTCAGTATTGTAAATCTGCATCCGCTGCGCATCGACGTGCAATGCGTTCTGGTAAAACTGACGCTTGTAATCATCGCCAACCTTTTCGCCAGTGGAGGCGAGTTTGATATCTTCCATCCTGTTGGTCTTGATCGACTCACTCAGGTCATAGCAGATATCGCTGCGGCTATAAGCCATATCGTGCGCAAGTCTCTCCGCATCCTGAGCATCGGCCCGTGCATAGCGTAAAATATCTTCCTGTACTGCCGTTCTCGATTGCGTCGCGGTATTACTGTTGGTAGATGCTTGCGCCTTGTCTGCCGATGAAGCGTTCACGGTTTCGGTCGCTTTTGCCATCAGACTTTTGAAATCCTGTTGCTGCTCCGCTTTCCTGCTAACGGTGTTCCATAGCGAGGCAGTACTTCCAATTCCTTGAATAGCCATTTTCTACTCCTTCAGTTAGTCAGCCCCCTTCATTTTAATAATGACAATGCACACTGATGCGATGAAAAACGGGTAGATTAGCGTCCATTTTCTGTTTGTGGTGATGGCGGTTTTTTGCAGCTTCAGTGGTAACACTGATCGGCTCCCGGTAATGAGCTCAAGCGTTTTTTAACGCCACAGATGGCAGACAGACATAATCCAGGCACCAAAAGACCGTGTGAAAAGAAGTGGGCATTACGCAATGGGCAGCCCTTTCCCTCCCGGAGAGTAGCTCCGGAAGGGTTCTTGAAATAACGCGCTAAGAGTCCATCTTCGGGTGGTTTATTCCTCGGCGGGGATGTTGAACCAGGCCACATAAAGTGCAGGCAAAAATAGCAGTGTCAGTACGGTACCCACGATGATCCCCCCCATCATGGCGTAAGCCATTGGTCCCCAGAAAATCTCCCGCGCGATAGGTATCAGGGCCAGGGTTGCCGCCGCAGCCGTTAACATAATTGGCCGCATCCGGTGTTCTGTTGCCTCGACCACGGCCCGCCAGGGCGAAACGCCTTCAGAACGTAGCGTGTCGATGTGTACCACCAGGATGACAGCGTTGCGGATGAGAATACCGATTAGCGCCAGGATGCCTAAAATCGCGACAAATCCTAGCGGGGCATGGCTTAACAGCAACGCGGTTACAACGCCGATTACTGCCAGCGGCGCCACAGAAAAAACTAAAAACAGGCGATGAAAACTCTGCAACTGGATCATTAACAGTGTGGTGATAACAAACAGCATGACGGGCACCACCGTCAGTATCGGCGCCTGCGCCTTTTCACTCCCTTCCACAGCGCCACCAATCTCAACGGAGTAGCCCTGAGGGAGGCTATTTCGGAATGCCGTCACTTCTGGCTCCAGCCTTTGCACAATCGTGGCAGGTTGAATATCACCAAGGACACCGGCTTTCAGGGTGATCGTGGCTGCCCGGTCGCGCCGCCAAATCGTGGGCTGCTCAAGCTGGTAGTCAAACGTGGCGACTGACGATAGCGGTATCTGCTGGCCGTTACTGCTATCAAGCTGCAGATCTTCCACTGTGTGGCGATCGCTCGCCTGGCTCCGCCAACGCACGTCGATAAGATAAATGTCGTCGCGTATCTGAGTGACAAGCTCGCTACTCGCCAGCCCGTTAAGTGCCTGTGCGATGGTCTGTGACGACACTCCCAACTGACGGGCCTTATCCTGCAACACGTTAACCTTCACGACCCGCGCCGGTTCGTTCCAGTCAAACGCAAGGTTGGTCAGCGAGGGATCCTGCCCGATAACTGAAGCCAGTCTCTGCGCCTGTTCCCTTACCGTCTGAATATCCGGACCGGCCACCCGGTACTGAACGGGTTTCCCCACGGGAGGACCAATATCCAGTAATTTGACGTAAGCATCCGTGCCCGGGAACGTGTGGGCAAGATAGGTACGGTAGTCGTGCAGTAAGCGATCGCGGGTTTCAATGTCTTTAGCAACAATCACCATCTGACCAAAAGACACCGACGCAGGTTGAACATCAAAAGATAAAATAAACCGCGGTGCGCCCGTGCCAACATAAGTCGACCAGTGATCAATATCCTGATTATGCTGCAGTTTCTCCCGTTCGAATTTCGCCATTTGCCGACTCGTTTCCTGAAAAGAACTGTTTTGGGGCAGATTCCAGTCAATGATCAGCTCCGGTCGGTCAGAACTGGGGAAAAACTGATGCTGTACCCATGACAGACAGAGTAATGAAACGATAAAGGCCCCACTGACGCCACCCAGTGTCAGCCAACGGTGACGAAGACAACCGCGTAGAATGCGGGAAAATAACCGGTCCGTTCGACGCTTATGCCCGTCGTTCCTGGGGATCTTTTCAGGTAACAGAACGACGCCCAGCAGAGGGGCAATCAACACGGCAACGATCCAGGACACAATCAATGACACGGCAATCACGATAAACAGTGTGAACATGAATTCGCCGGCATTACTGGCATTGAAACCCACAGGAATGAAACTGGCGACGGTGACCAGCGTGCCCGTAAGCATGGGAAACGCGGTTGAGGTATACACATGAGTGGCGGCTTTCCTGAGACTGTCCCCCTTTTCCAGACGCGCCACCATCATCTCCGTTGCGATCATGGCGTCATCCACCAGCAGACCCAAGGCAATGATCAATGCCCCCAGAGAGATACGCTGTAATGAGATGCCCGCGTAATACATGACGAGAAAGGTTATCGCCAGCACAAGCGGAATTGAAATCGCCACAACCAGACCGGCCCGAATACCGAGGCTCATAAAACTGATAGCCAAAACAATGACCACCGCCTCAAATAAGGCGCGGGTAAAACCGGAGATGGCCTCTTTTACCACGGACGGCTGATCCGAGACTTTAGCGACCGATACCCCGACCGGCAGATCGTGCTTTATCGTATCCATCAACGTGTCGAGTGCATGGCCGAACGTCAACAAATTGCTGCCCGAACGGATCCCCACCGCCAGCGCAATTGCCGGTTTTCCGTCGAATCGAAATGCGGTTGTCGGTGGGTCAACATACCCGCGAGTGACGTTAACCAGGTCAGTTAACGGATAAAAACGGTTATTGATATATAAGTTAATTTGCCGCAGGTTTTTCTCAGAGACAAAACCGCCATTGACCCGTAATGCAATACGATCCTGTCCGGCGTCGATAAAGCCGGATTCCGTGACCGCGTTTTGAGCCTGAAGCGCCGAAACGACATCACTCCGGCTCACGCCAAGTTCGGCGCTTTTGCGTGCGTTAAACTCAAGATAGATGGCTTCGTCCTGCGCGCCGAGTATGTCAACTTTTCCGACATTCGCGAGCGCCAGAACACGCTTCTGCACATCATTGACATAGTCACGTAGCTGACGATGGCTGATCCCGTCGCTGGTAAATGCATAGATATTGCCGAACACATCATCAAAACGGTCATTAAAAAAAGGGCCTTGTATCCCGGACGGGAAGTCGCCCTGAATATCGCCCATCATATTGCGAACCCGCTGCCATACCGCACGGACATCTTTCGCGGGGGTATTTTCCTTCAGATCAACGAAGATAACGGTTTGCCCGGCCGTAGTCTGACTGCGGGTATGATCCAGGCTGTCGATCTCCTGCAACTTTTTCTCAATCCGTTCGGTTACCTGTTTTGTCATTTCCTCTGCAGTCGCACCGGGCCATTGCGCCTGGATTACCATGGTTTTGATCGTAAATTGTGGGTCCTCTTCTCGTCCTAATCCCTGATATGAAAAGAAACCCACCACGGCGGAGATAATAATGAAATACCAGACCAGAGAGCGATGTTTCAGCGCCCAGTCCGAAAGGTTAAATGTGTTCACAGCACAGACGTCCTCTGCATGCGGATTTTTTGCCCGGGTTGCAAACTGTTAACCCCGGCGGTGACGACGTTTTCCCCCTCCATCAGTCCACTGACCACCTGGACCCTCTCCTTCTGTGGTGAGACTACGACCTGAATTTTTCGCAGCTCAACCGTCATGCTTGATGGATCGATCACCCAGACAAAGCTGGCGTTCTGTCGTTCGAGAATGGCCGTGGAGGGAATGAATATCGTGTGACCCGTTTCAGGCGGAAAAACCGAAGAGACCAGCGTCACCACAGCGCCAATGCGCAATGACGCCGGAGCATCACGTAAGGCAATTTTCACCCGACGCAGGCGCGTAACGGTATCCGTAGCCGGGCTGATCTCCCTCAGTTCTCCCGTCCATTTCACAGAGGGATCCATCTGTAGGGTCACCACAAACTGTTGGCCTAAGCGGAGTTTCGTCAGTTGCTCTTCAGGGACATCGAAGACGGCATCGCGCAGGTCTAAATCCGCAAGTTGTAATACCGTCTGACCCGCACTCACCGTCTGTCCTGACTCGAGAGATACGGATGTAATAACGCCGTTGAAAGGGGCTTTCAGATCGGCATCCTTCATCTGTTCGGTGGCCTTCAGGAGCCTCGCCTGGGCTTCTCTTACCGCTTCCTTCGCCGTTGCCAGCGCCTGTTCGGCCACGTCACGTTCCTCCATACTGGCGAGTTGTTCCACTGCCAGCGTGCGCTGCCGTTTTGCCGTTAGCCGGGCTGTTCGTAGTGTTGCCAGGCTTTCCTGCACGCTGGCCTGCGCGCTTTGCACCGAGAATGCCAGCGCGAGAGGATCGAGCTGCGCCAGCACTTGTCCGGTGACGACTGCGTCGCCGATCTCCACATGACGGGAGATAATGCGTCCGCCGGTCTGGAAGGATAAAGGCGAGGTGAACCTCGGTTGCACCGTCCCTGCCAGGCTCAGACCGCTGGCGGACTCCGTCAGCGCCGTTGCGGAGAGAACGTAACGCGGCGCGGGTGGCCGGGTCGTTTTGTCATCACACCCTGCCGTCAAAACCAACATGATTGCCAGCGGGCCGTTGAACCATTGCTGTCGTTTCATTTCAATTCCGCTCCCGGATTACGCGCTGTCCCGTTCTCAGAAACTTTCCGCCATCAGTGACCACCCACATGCCCGGTTCAATTCCCGCCGTGACCACAACATCCTGAACGCGATAACGTGCTACCGTAACGTCATGCAGGGAGACTGACCCGTTATCCGCATCCATCACCCATACCGCAGGATGCCCTTGTCGGGAAGTGAGCGCGCCGGGCGGCAATAACATCACCGCCTGCTCTTTTGCCGCAAAGTGGCCTGCGACCGGCGTTCCGATTGCCCACTGTGCTGATGAAGGCAATGTCGCCTTTAAGCGTACGGTACTGTTGTTTTCATCCAGTATTGGCGCCACTTCGCGAACCGTTGCGAGGCATGCATCCCCCTCCGGGAGCAAACTGACACTGACTTCATCGCCCGGCCGTTCATTCAGTAAATGGCTCTCCGGAACCCTGAAGACCGCGTCGAGCGGACCCTCCTGCGCCAAGGTCAATACAGTTTGTGCAGCAGCGACCGTCTGTCCCGTCTCAAGTTGGCGCGAAATGATGACGCCGTCAGCATCCGCCTGGAGATCGGTATACGTCAGAGCGTCTTTGGCTGTATTCAATGCCGCCAGAGCGCTGTCTGCGTCTGCCTGTGCGCGACTTAACGCCTCCCGCGCCTGATCCCATTCAACCTGAGCAATAACATGTGTCTTCAGCAGCGTTTGATCGCGGTTAAAAATATTCTGTTTTAGCTGAAGGGTGGCCTGCGCCGATTGCAGCGTAGCCTGCGCCGCCTCGAGATCCGCCCTTTTTTTGACATTATCGAGACGGGCAAGGATTTGCCCTTTCTTGACATGGCTACCGACATCAACCCGCCGTTCAACCACCCTGCCGTCCGTTCTGAATCCCAGGTTAATCTGAAAACGGGGAGCCACTTCGCCCGATATAACCGCCACGTTCCGGAAGTGGGTCATTTGTAACTGAATCGCGTTAACCGGCTGAGGGGGTGGTGTCATTGTTTTCTTTTGTCCATCACATCCGCTAAGCGCTATCCAGGCTAATCCTGTAATCAGTACCCAAGGCCGTGCCATGCTGCCCCCGCGTCTTCAATGAGAAATCACGATGTCGGAGATCGGGCGGCGCCACCTTGCTTCTACCCTTGCGTTTTCAGCACGGTATCCAAGCGCAACAACCAGCGGGATGACCGATCCGCGCGGTAGTTTCAGCAGCGAAGCAACTTTCGATGCGGAAAAACCTTCCATCGGACAGGAATCGATGCCTTTGGCAGCCGCGCCAAGCATCAACGTTTGAGCGGCAAAAATGCCATTACGGGCTGCCCACTGGCGGCTACCGATATGGCCAACAGGGATAAGAGACAATGCAGGCCGGAACAGCGAGGCGAGACATACCAGCGGTGACCATAATGCGGAGGAGCCTGGCCCGAGGATTTTCTTAAACATGCCAACCTGCTTACGGTAATAAGCTTTCGAGTCCGGCCCTAATGCAGCGGAGCTTTCAACATGTTCAAGCTGAGCATGGGCTGTGCGTAACCCTAATGCAGGGCTCGCGACAATGACGACTAAATCTGCGGCGGTTGCGGCCGCTTTCTGACCATTGCAGACAGCAGCCATGCTGGCTTTCAACGCAGGGTCACGGATCCAGTGCAACTGGTAAGGTTGCATGTTCCCACTGGAAGGGGCATATGCAGCCGCTGCCAGCAATTCATGCATGTCAGTTTCAGGGATCGGGAGAGAGTTAAATTTGCGGATTGCTCTGCGGTACTGATTAACAGCCTGAAAGCATTCCCAGTTGTCTGAGGGGTTATGTGTTGTCATGTTGAAACGGCTCCGAAGATAAGAATGCGCTTGTGCATTCACCCGGCAAATCGTAAGTTAAAACTTATTTTTTAGAAACTCACGTTCCGGAGCCGCTTTGAGCAAAAGAAAAACGTCCGTTAACCCCAGGAAACGTCCCGCACAAGCGCGTTCCCGAGCGACAGTTGAAGCTATTATGCAGTCAGCGACTTACATTTTGACGAAAGTGGGATGGGAGGGGCTGACGACTAACGCCATTGCAGAAAAAGCCGGCGTCAATATTGGCTCGCTGTATCAATTTTTTCCGAATAAAGAGGCGATTATCGCTGAACTGCAGCGCAGGCACGCCGCTGCCACACAGACAGAGTTGTTGCAAACATTAGAGATTTTGCCGCAACAGCGTTCGCTCAGGGACGCACTGCTGCTGATTGTCGAAGGGATTATCACCGAACATCGCATCGCTCCCGCAATGCATAAAGCCATTCACGAAGAGTTACCTGGCTCGGTAAGGCATATCAATGATGATAAGCAAAAGCTGCACATGCTGTTTTCCGAAGCACTTAAGCCATTCATGGCCAATGTGCCCGACCCGGAGCTTTCTGTCTATCTAATGGGGGTTGCACTGCATGCCATCGTCCATACGGTTACGGCTGACCGCCCTGATTTGCTGGAACAACAGAGCCTCGTGACGGAGATCGTTACCCTGTTTGAAAACTATTTGTCGCGAAGCGGTACGCTGGCAATATTAAATTCTGAAGCCGGTAATTTAATCCAGCACTAACAATTTCATGTATTGCCTGGGCGGCATGCCCGTCAGCCGGGTAAAGGCGGTGGTAAAACTGCTGGCGCTCTGGTAGCCCAGGTCCAGCGCAACGCCCAGAATGGTTTGCCCCGCGCTCATCTTTTCTATCGCGACCATGGTCCTCAGCCTTTCCCGCCAGCGAATAAATGACATCCCCGTCTCTTCTGCAAAAAGACGGGATAGTGTTCTCTGGCTGGCGTGCGCCTGAGCAGATAACTGCGCCAGCGTCTGCGTGCAGCCAGGATCATTTCGCAGATGCGTAGTGATGCTGCGCAGCCTTTTATCCCGGCCTTCCGGTATGAACATGTCGGTTTTTAGCTTATTTTTTTTCAGTTGCCAAAGCAGCAATCGACGGATGAGATCTGACTCTTCCTCGCAATAACGCAGGTCCGTTATCTTCCGGGCCTCCTGCACCAGCGCCATCATCAGACCCGACACATTGAACATTTCTGCCGGTGGGAAAACGCCCGTTTCGTCGTCGGACATGAAACGGAGGTTCACCAGTTCGGTCTGGCGGGGATAAATAGCCCGATGAAGCACGCCAGGGGCAATCAGTACGGCGGTACCGGGCATCGCAAGCCACCATCCTGTTTCAGTCTGGATCCGGGCCGTCCCCGTTACCGCCACAGTAAGTTGAAACTCATCATGGTGGTGAAATAACACGTCATCACCGGCCGGGTGGGCACGAATTGATGCATACAAAGGGGGAGCGTCGGGCGCGTTCATAGGGGATACCTGGCGGATTAACGAACAAAAATGTCCGAATCTCAAAAGAATATTCATATTTTTTATCAGAAACTACGCTGTATGAAAACTGATGCGTTTTGTGCTGCGATAAAATGTCACTAAAACCATCTTAACTGTCTGTGGCATAAACATTTTCTGAGGGTAACGATGAATATAAAGATCATCATTGGCAGCGTCCGGCAAGGACGTATTGGACCGCAAATCGCTCACTGGGCGTATAACAACATTCAGAATGCTGGCACAAACGTGAGTGCTGAAATTGTTGATTTATCATTATGGCACCTGCCAATGGATGATGAACCACACCTGCCTGCAACCGGAAAATACCTCAAACCACATACCAAGCTCTGGAGCGAGAAAATCGCCGAAGGTGATATGTTTGTCTTTGTTTTTCCTCAATATAACTGGGGATATCCGGCGGCTTTAAAAAATGCGATAGACCATCTCTATAACGAATGGAAAGATAAACCAGCCCTGATGATCAGCTATGCCAACAGAGGTGGGAGTAAGGCTGCTGCACAGTTCAAAGACGTCCTGGACGGGATACATATGCGCCCATTGAGCACTGCTGTGGAAATTAAACTGTCGGAGCTTACGTTTGACGATCAAGGGCAGATCGCGTGTTGCGACGTTCAGTTAGAAAAATATAACGATTTGGTCAAGAGAGCCGTCGATGAAGCAGGGTCGTTGTTCCGGCAGTAACACATCGTCTGGGTATGCTGACGAAGAGGCCTGCCGGGCATGACTAGCCCGCATGGGTTAACAGACTGGGGTATTTGCCACATCCGCGCCTGACGTCTCCCGATCGCAGTATGAGCAAGAGTGATGAGCAAAAAAACGTTCGACGATAAACTGTCTCTTTCTCTCGCCTGGATGGGATAATATTGTCAATATTATCTCTTTATCACAGGTGGTACTGGTAATGGCGTTGATCCCCAAAAACTACTCGCGGCTGGAAAGCGGCTACCGCGAGAAAGCACTCAAAATCTACCCATGGGTATGTGGACGTTGCTCACGGGAGTTTGTTTATTCAAACCTGCGTGAATTAACGGTTCACCATATCGATCACGACCATACCAATAACCCGGAAGACGGCAGTAACTGGGAGTTGCTGTGCCTGTATTGCCATGACCATGAACACGCGAAGTACACGGAAGCCGAGCAGTACGGCACCACCGTTGTGGCGGGGGAAGACGCGCAAAACGATGTGGGTGCAGCAACCTATAATCCCTTTGCTGATTTAAAGTCGATGCTGACTAAGAAGAAATAGCGCCACTTTATTGTCACGCGGTCTGGTCTCCAGACTGCGATAAATGGCCTTATCCCTTTAACACATCAGAAGCCGTGCTCTCCCTCAACAGGAGAGCACTTACGTCGTGCCGTGTTGAGTTCATCACTGATTTCGCTAATTAGTTATGGTGCTCCCCCTGATGTCTGCTGTTCGTGCTGAAGGCAAAACGTCTTGCGGTATTTTTGCGGAGGAAGTTGGTATTTTTTGTGAAAAGCTCTGGTCAGTGATTGCTGAGAGTCAAAACCAAATTTCATTGCAAGATTTATTAAAGGCTCATTAGATGTGATAAGTTCATCGGCAATCAACTGGAGTTTTCGATCTCTAATATACTGCCCCAGTTTCTGACCCGTTTCGGCAAAAAAGAGTCGTTGTAAATGCCATTTTGAATACCCTGACTTGATGGCAACATTATCAATTTTCATGGGTGACTCAATATTGTTATTTATCCACAAAATCAAGCTTCTTATAAACTCTTTTTTGTTTTTCATAGTGTTAATCTCAATATCGCACTAATGAATACGTGAGCGAGCAGTGGTCATTCGGGTCACGCTTTCGATATATTTTCAACAAGGGGGGAATTTACCCTTATGGCGTGACGGACACCGTCGCAGATAATCCCGCTACCAGCTCAATCCCCGCAGGTAAGGTATCAATGTGAATGCGTACCGGGATGCGCTGCGCAAGCCGCACCCAATTAAATGTCGGCTCCACCTCGGGTAAACCAAGCCCGCCCGTCTCGTCATTATTGTCACCGATCCCATGCCCGATACTCTCAACATGCCCCGTCAGGGTGGGTTCAAATCCCATCAGCGCAATGTGCGCGGTATTTCCCACACGGATATGACGCAGTTTTGTCTCTTCAAAATACCCCACCACCCAGAAACTGTGGGCATCAACGATGGCGACTTTTGTCACCCCGGCGGTGGCATAGTCTCCCGGGCGGAGTCTGAGATGGGTGATATAACCCGCTACCGGCGCCCGCACGATGGCATGGGATAAATTAAGTTTCGCCAGTTCCAACGCAGCCAGCGCGCCATGATAATTTGCCGTTGCGATGTTTGCTGCGCTGTCTGTTTGCTGTAAATCCTCGCCGGAAATCACGCCCTTGATCCGGGTGCGTCTTGTTGCCGCATCCTGGCGCATAACCATCTCATGACGTTTCGCATCAACGTCAGCCTGTGCGCTGGACACCGCCAGCACCAGCCAGTGTGGATCGATTGAATAGAGCACATCGCCACGGTTAACCCATTGGTTATCGCGGACTGCCACATGGATGACCGGCCCGGAAACATCTGGCGCAATCTGCACCACATCTGCACGAACCCGGCCATCGCGGGTCCAGGGTGTCTGCGCATAGTGTTTCCACAGCATAAAAGCCAGAAGCGTTGCCACCACGACTGCACTTAACGTCAGTGCATAGCGACTCAATAGAGACAGAACAGATTTCATGTTAATAACCCCAACGCATTCAGCCCCTGCAAGAGCAGAAAAAAAGTAACGATACAGACAGAGAACCCCATCAGCGGGCGGCAAGGTAAACAGCGGTAGAGCCTGCTGAAAGAGAAAAGCGGCACGAATAACAGGATGCAGACCAGGGTCGCAAGCGCGACGATCAGCAGCCCCGGGAAGTAGACACCCCCGATATTAATGTCATTAATCATGGGGTTGCTCCCTATCCTGCTCCCTCAATGCGCAATAGAGATCAACCAGCCTGCCAACCATCTGGCGCGATGGCTCATGCGTTGCAGACAAAGAGACATCAATTATTGCGACGATACGCTGGTGCAAGGTGCGGGGGTCTGTCGTCCGGGTAAGCAAAGAAAGTACCTCATTAATATCCCTGGCCATTGCACGCTCCACCAGTGGATAGCAACGGCGTAAGTGCATAACAGAGAGGCCAATACGCAGAACGTGCAACAGGTGATTAAGCACCTCTTCTGCTGATTGCTGGCTGCGTGACAGACGTGGCAGTAATAACGCAGTCCGGTCTATCATCAAATTGGTCCAGTGTGCTTCGTCTGGTGTAAATACGCCTTTCACACTGCGCCGGATATCGCGCCGACAGATATCCAGCAGGCGATTGATGGCCGCGTCTGCCTGCACCGTTTGCAGTAAACGCATACTGACCACAGCAAAGCCGGTTGCGGAAAAGAGCGCGATGGCGGTATTGACAGCCGCCGCGAAGTCGCCGCTGTAATGGGGACCTAACTCACACAGCACGGGCAAGGTCAGCGTGATCCCCATGGCCATAAAGGTGGTGGGTGGCCGAGCCTGGAGCGATCCGGCCAGCAAATATGCCGGTGCCAGTACCGCAACCAGCACTGGGAAATCGCTAACCTGCGGAAGAAAAACAAAGCTGTAGAGCAGGCTGATGGCCACGCCCCAGACGGAACCTATAATGTATTTCACAATATGCGGGGCTGGCGTATCGAAGCTGCCAAACAGTGTGCAGCAGACCCCAAGGATAGAAACGGCTGTACCGCCATCAGGCCAGGCCGAATAAATCCAGACCAGACAACCGCTCAGAATGATCGCAAAAGCGCCTAACGCAGCACGTGCCGCAGTAAAGCTGTCACGATGAAAAACATACCCTTTTGCACCCTTACCTTCCGGCTGAACCGACATGGGTTTCGCATGATGGATGGCATCGGAAAGGCGATCGCATTGCTGCAGAAGGGTCACGGCTTCCGTAAGATAACGGACAAAGCTCACCTGCAACGCCTCTTCAAACGTCACGGCACAGGTCGCATGCTGTTCAGCTAACTGCTCACTTCTTTGTTTTAGCTCGCCGGCCATGATTTTTCGCTCCCCCTCATCGTCACAGCGAAGCCAGTGTTGAACATCGCTCAACAGGATCTGCACGTCGGCGGGAAGCGCCTTTGTCATTTGTAAGCGATCGCGTAATTCACAACTCACAATTAACAACCGCGCCAGCCTGTCATGGATGGCTTTTCTGGCCTGCCGGACCGGAACCGCGAGGGCAAAGTCATAGGGAATATGGTGGCTTATGCCTTGCAGAGACTGCAAGGCCAGTGCCAGGCGCAGGCTCCCTGTACGCTCATCAGGTTGACCTGCCAGTGCACCGGCAAGTATCTGCCGTGCTGACCGCAGCGTCTCCGATAGCGTGCTGTTGAACAGCCCGGACAGACGTTTTGGTAAAACATACCGATGAATAAGCGCGGCACAGAAGATACCAATAACGATCTCCTGCACCCGGGTAATGGCAGTATCAAAGATTGTGCCGGGCTCCAGAACAGCAGGAAAACCAATCAGGCTCGCGGTGTAACCGGCTAAAACAAAGGCATAAGCGCGGGGCGTGCGTTCAAGCAGCGATAAGTAAAGGCAGAAAGTGATCCAGCCGCTCAGCATCACGCTGCATAAGATCGGCATAGTCACGAAAGTGGGTACCAGTAAAACGGTGGCCCCGGCGCCGATTATCGTTCCGGCCAGACGATAAAGGCATCGGCTCAGTGAAGCGCCAACCGAGGTTTGCGAAACGATATAGACGGTAATGATTGCCCAGGATGGCCTTTCAAGGCCGATCGATAAGGCGATGTAATAGGCCAGCATCGCTGCGGCAAAGCTCTTGATGGAATACAGCACGGCATTTGCATCGTTCAGCAGAACGGATGAGGTCAGTGCCAGGCTCACCCGGCGAAACGCGTCGCCTGTAGCCCGCAAAGAACGAGAGTGAATGACGTTGATTTTGCTCATGCCGGGGATTATTACCGGCTTGCGCCCGCCATCAAATACTCTATTCTGTCAAAAAATACCTAAATGTTGCCAATAATATGAAATCCACATTCGCGAATACCCTGTTTGATCCTGACTCCACGTCGTGCCCGGCGGTTGCGCGTCATCTTGACTTCATTGATTACGAAGCCGAAGTGCCGGTTCATACCCACCGCAAGGGGCAGTTGATCATTGCGCTGTATGGTGCTGTTATCTGTCGCGCGGAAAACGATATATGGATAGTGCCGCCTCACTGCGCCGTCTGGATCCCCGGCGGCATCCCTCATAGCGCCAGAGCTACCTGGAACGCGCATCTCAATTATTTATTTATCGAACCCGGAGCCGCAGCACTGCCGGAAAAATGTTGCACCCTGGCGATTTCTCCGCTGATTAACGCGTTAGTTGACCGTTTGACTCACGAGCGAGTTGATTACCCACCCGAGAGCCATGCTGCAAGGCTCACCAGAGTGACGCTCGACGAATTGGCCACGATGCCACAGCAGAAATTGAGTTTGCCTGTCTCCGGAAATCCTAAAATACGCACCATGGCCGATGCGCTGGTCAGTCACCCGGAGGATCGCAGTACGTTTAAAGAATGGGCGAAACGGCTGGCGCTCAGTGAACGTTCTCTGGCGCGATTGATGCTGCGCGAGACGGGACTGACCTTTGGACGATGGCGCCAGCAACTTCATTTGATCATCGCACTTCAGGAGTTAGCCAGCGGTGTTACGGTACAAAACGTGGCGGCTAAATTGGGGTATGAGTCCGTTAATGCGTTCATTACCATGTTCAGGAAAGCGATGGGCAGTACGCCCGCGCACTATTTTTCCGAACGAAAAACAAGTACACACCAGGGAGATTCGTCATGACCTTTTCTGGCGCGGCGCGGGCAGCAAAAACACGCCCGGAGGCCGCTTTGAGCTACGGATACTCATGGGCGAGTTTATCGCCAGCCGGGAGCTGGCTTGCATCAACAACCGCGAGCATGTCTGTTTGCTTTTAAAGTAAAGGTGACCACGCCGAAGAGTTGCAGCTCTTCCTCCGACTGGAAAGTGACAGGAGCATAATTGGCGTTATGCGGCATAAGCTGAAGTGATGGACGGGTCCGCAACTCTTTCACCGTAAACTCCCCCGCCACGGCTGCCACAACGATGTCGCCATGCACAGCGGTCAACGACCGATCGACGACCAGCAAATCACCGTCGCTGATGCCTGCACCGATCATAGAATCACCACTGACCCGAACAAAGTAGGTGGCGCTGGGATGTTTAACGACCAGCTTGTTCAGATCCAGGCTCTCTTCAATATAGTCCTGTGCCGGGCTGGGGAAACCGCACGGAACGCGGTCTAAAAATAAAGGGACTTCAATATGTTTTTCTTGTTTATAGGCATAAAGGATGGTCATGATTACCCACCTCATAATACTGTGTTTACATACAGTATTATGAGGGAAGTGGCGGGTCAAGCGGCGTATAACGGCGTAGCGTGAAGTGACTGAAGTCGCAAGGAATTTAACGGGTCGCGCCTTTCCTGTATTCACAGGACTGTTACTAATGGCAGGACTGATGTACGCGCCTTGCTTGCTGCATCGGGCAAAAGCCAGACGAGGTGACGGCATTGACCTGTGCGTGAAGTCATTTATGGGAAGCCTCATCCGCCGGATCGGACGTTGAGCGCAACAGTTCGCAATATTACCGCCACAATGAGGCTTTTATTAACAACACGCCGTGGGCGCGCATGGATATTATTACAGTAACAGTCACAGAATACACTGGAGCAATCCGACCAGGAGCATAAGTAATATTATTACTGCATCAACGTGTAGCCTGGATATTGTTGTCAGGCAAGGCCGCGTTATCAAAAAACCGCAATCAGAGTAGGGATGTTCTGCCACACGGAATAACGTGACTTAATTTATATGATGAATTTTCCCACGAGCAAATAACGGGCCATAAATGTGCGACGAAATAGTGTGAATAAGAAAACCAGCCCCGTAATGCGTACGTCAGTCAGCGGTTAGCGCCAGGCCGGACGATGAAGCGCTCCCTGTGCTTCCCGTCCGGCACAACCGGTCTGGCTGGAGCATCAACGACCACGTTTAGCGTGACGCTCCCAGGTGTCGAGTTTTGCCTGCTCAGATTTCCGCAACGCCACATAACAGGCACCACTGCCGCCATGGTGCGGCAACGCCGTACAAAATGCCTGCACGTCGTCGAACTCCGTCAGCCAGCGCGCAACGTAGCTGCGCACAATGTTTGGGTGTGAATTATCCTCACGACCTTTCCCATGGATAATCAACACATTACGCAGGCCATCTTGCCGCGCCTGATGCATAAAGCGGAACAGCATCTGTCGGCACTGCTCAACGGGCTGGCGTAGCAGATTGAGGCTCGCCTGTTGACTGTATTTACCCAAACGCAGCTTATCCACCACGCCGGTTTGCAGGCCTTCACGCCTGAATTCCAGCGGCGTTGACAAGGGAATGATGTCAAGGAACCCGGTGGTTAAAAAGTTATCCAGTTGCAGCGTATCGATACGCTGCGTCGCGCGCGAATTGCGACTCGGCTGCCAGTGAATATCGGTGCAGCGCTTCAGGGGCTGGACATCCTCCATGGCGTCAAGAAACAGCGATTTGTCGTCAGGGTTCATGGGAAGGTCCTCCGGTTACTTCAGAACAGGTACTATAACGAGCATGGCGTGCGCTCACAATGATCAGGACGCATTTATGGTACACGGGTTAAGTGCTTATAAATAAACGTAACACGCACGCGCGGTAAAAACATTAGCGTTTGTGATGTCTTTAATGCACCTTAACTTATACCGCGCATCGGGGGTTATACCAATTTTAGTTAAATTAACGTGAATTTAATCACCAATTAATAGTGGAAAGATAGTAAAGGGCGGCTATAACTATATTTAAGATGCAAGGATGAACTTGCATAAAATAACGAAAGGAAGCGCTGCTGTGTGTACTGTAGAGCCTGGCGGATGTCGGCAGGCTCTATTTTTTTTATTATTCCCCGGACAGCAAAATATATCATCTATAATTCAACGGACATCGATTTGTTATTATCCACCTTAATATTAGCTATCTATAAATAGACGCCCTTTCGGGGTATGGTTAGCCCCGGTCAGGCATGGTAGATTGATGCCCGTTTGCCATAGTTCAAGGATGCCTGATGCTCACGCTACTCGAAGATAAAATCGCCACCCCGCTGGGCCCGCTGTGGGTGCTCTGTGATGAGTCCTTCCATTTACGAGCTGTCGAGTGGGAAGAACACAGCGATCGCATGGTGGAGTTGTTGAATATTCATTATCGACGCGACGGTTATCAGCGCATCGCTGCCAGTAATCCGGGCGGATTAAGCCGGAAACTGCAGGATTATTTCGCCGGCGATCTGTCGATCATCGACACACTCCCCACCGCAACGGCCGGTACGCCTTTTCAGCGTGAAGTCTGGCAGGCGCTGCGTACAATCCCCTGCGGTCAGGTGATACATTACGGTCAACTGGCGGAAATGCTGGGCCGCGCAGGTGCAGCACGTGCGGTAGGTGCAGCGAATGGCGCAAACCCGGTCAGCATCGTGGTGCCCTGTCACCGCGTCATTGGGCGTAACGGCACGTTGACCGGCTATGCGGGCGGCGTACAGCGCAAAGAGTGGCTGCTCCGGCATGAAGGCTATCTGCTATTGTAAGAAAAGACGCATATTTAGTGCCTTTTTCCCCGAATGTTGTGGTAAAAACCTTTGCGAAATGATGGAATATCAAAGAGATGATGCCCGGTCATCTCTTCTCATTTCTCTCCCCCGTTTCAATAATCGTGAATTGACGTTTTGCCAGGCTTACGTGCTCAATAAAAAGATGTTAAAATTGACCAATATCAATTACGGCGTTGAGCAGACCTATGATCCCGGAAAAGCGAATTATACGACGCATACAGTCTGGCGGATGTGCAATACATTGTCAGGATTGCAGCATTAGCCAGCTTTGCATCCCGTTTACCCTCAATGAACACGAGCTGGATCAGCTCGATAACATCATTGAGCGTAAGAAGCCCATCCAGAAAGGTCAGACGCTGTTTAAAGCAGGGGATGAACTGAAATCACTGTACGCTATCCGCTCCGGTACGATTAAAAGCTACACCATCACCGAGCAGGGTGACGAACAGATCACCGGTTTCCATCTGGCGGGCGATCTGGTCGGTTTTGATGCGATTGGCACCGGGCATCACCCCAGTTTCGCGCAGGCACTGGAAACGTCCATGGTTTGCGAAATCCCGTTTGAAACGCTCGACGATCTGTCCGGCAAGATGCCTAACCTGCGTCAGCAGATGATGCGTCTGATGAGCGGCGAAATCAAAGGCGACCAGGATATGATCCTGTTGCTGTCGAAAAAGAATGCGGAAGAGCGTCTGGCGGCATTTATTTATAACCTGTCCCGCCGTTTCGCCCAGCGTGGTTTCTCACCGCGTGAGTTCCGCCTGACCATGACCCGCGGCGACATTGGCAACTATCTGGGTCTGACCGTCGAGACCATCAGCCGCCTGCTGGGCCGCTTCCAGAAGAGCGGCATGCTCGCGGTAAAAGGCAAATATATCACTATCGAAAACAGCGATACGCTGGCTCAACTGGCCGGTCATTCCCGTAACGTTGCCTGAGTTTTACCCCTCTCTTTTGCACCTTCGCCAGCGCATTAAATTTTTCTGATTTATTGATCTGGCTGAAGGTTTTCCCTGTTTCATTCAGCGCTAATGGGTTATCTTTTATTTACAGACTGTGGTGACAGATGTAAGGAGACCCTGTATGGCTAAGTATCAGAATATGTTGGTCGCCATCGATCCTAATCAGGACGATCAGCCAGCATTACGACGTGCTGTGTATTTGCATCAACGGATTGGTGGCAGAATCAAAGCGTTTTTGCCCATCTATGACTTCTCTTACGAGATGACCACCCTTCTGTCCCCTGATGAGCGCACGGCAATGCGCCAGGGCGTGATCAGCCAGCGCACCGCCTGGATCCGCGAGCAGGCAAAATATTACATCGATGCTGGCGTGCCGATTGATATTAAAGTGGTCTGGCATAACCGCCCTTTCGAAGCCATCATCCAGGAAGTGCTGGCGGGCGGTCACGATCTGTTGCTGAAAATGACCCACCAGCACGACAAACTGGAGTCGGTGATTTTTACCCCTACTGACTGGCACCTGCTGCGTAAATGCCCTTGCCCGGTGTGGATGGTCAAAGATCAGCCATGGCCGGAAGGCGGTAAAGCCGTTGTCGCCGTCAATCTGGCCAGTGAAGAGCTTTACCACAACTCGCTAAATGAAAAGCTGGTTAAGGAGACGCTGCAACTGGCCGAACAGGTTAACCATACCGAGGTGCATCTGGTTGGTGCGTATCCGGTCACACCTATCAATATTGCTATCGAACTGCCGGAATTCGACCCCAGCGTGTATAACGACGCGATCCGCGGTCAGCACCTGCTGGCGATGAAAGCATTGCGGCAGAAATTCGGCATCGATGAAAAACTTACCCATGTTGAGAAAGGCTTACCGGAAGAAGTGATCCCGGATCTGGCTGAACACTTGCAAGCCGGGATTGTGGTGCTCGGTACCGTCGGGCGCACCGGGATTTCCGCTGCATTTCTGGGGAATACCGCTGAGCAGGTTATTGATCATCTGCGTTGTGATTTGCTGGTGCTCAAGCCGGATGAATATCAGACGCCGGTAGAACTTGATGACGATGAAGATGACTAAGTTTATGTAGCAGAAAAAAAGGCCCGGAAACGGGCCTTTTGCATTTGTAAGCGACGATTACAGCGCTTTGAGGATTGCGTCAACGCTGGCTTTGGCATCGCCAAACAGCATCTGCGTGTTCTCTTTAAAGAACAACGGGTTCTGCACGCCAGCGTAACCGGTGTTCATTGAGCGTTTGAAAACGATAACATTTTGCGCTTTCCACACTTCCAGAACCGGCATCCCGGCGATTGGGCTTTTCGGATCGTCCTGCGCGGCCGGGTTAACGGTGTCGTTCGCGCCAATCACCAGAACGGTGTCGGTCTCTGCGAAGTCATCGTTGATCTCGTCCATTTCCAGCACGATGTCGTACGGCACTTTCGCTTCCGCCAGCAGTACGTTCATATGGCCCGGTAGACGCCCGGCGACCGGGTGAATACCGAAGCGCACTTTCACCCCGCGCGCACGCAGTTTTTCAGTGATTTCCGCCACCGGATACTGTGCCTGCGCCACCGCCATGCCGTAGCCCGGGGTGATGATCACAGAGTGCGAGTTTTTCAGCATTTCCGCCGTTTCTTCCGCATTGATTTCACGGTGTTCGCCGACTTCCTCATCGCTGCCAGAAGACGAACCATCCGTACCAAAACCACCGGCAATAACGCTGATAAAGGAGCGGTTCATCGCCTTACACATAATGTAGGAGAGGATTGCCCCCGAGGAACCCACCAGCGCACCGGTAACGATCAGCAGGTCGTTGCTGAGCATAAAGCCCGCCGCCGCCGCCGCCCAACCGGAGTAGGAGTTCAGCATCGACACAACCACCGGCATATCCGCGCCACCAATAGAGGCCACCAGATGCCAGCCGAACACCAGCGCAATAATGGTCATCAGCAGCAGCGCCAACACTTGTACGCCAACGCTTTCCGTGCGGACAAACGTCACCAGCAGCACAAAAGAGACCACCAGCGCCGCCAGGTTCAGTTTATGCCGATGGGGCAACATTAACGGTTTGGACGAAATCTTTCCGCGCAGCTTACCGAACGCAACGATAGAGCCAGTGAAGGTCACCGCACCAATAAAGATGCCGAGGAACACTTCCGTCAGGTGAATATTCACCATGATCGGCGCCAGACCCGCCTCATGATCGAGATAGCTGTTGAAACCCACCAGCACCGCAGCCAGGCCAACGAAACTGTGCAACACAGCCACCAGCTCCGGCATTTCGGTCATTTCGACTTTCTTCGCCAGACGAATACCAATCGCCCCGCCGATCACCATCGCCACCAGGATCCAGGCGACATTGCCGGTATCCGGGCCAAAAATAGTCGCCACCAGAGCAATTGCCATACCGGCGACGCCAAAGTTGTTACCCTGCTGGGAGGTTTCATGCTTGGAAAGCCCCGCCAGACTGAAAATAAACAGGATCGCGGCAACAATGTATGCAGCTGTAACTAATCCTCCAGACATGTGCTACCCCTTAGTTCTTCCGGAACATTTTCAGCATGCGCTGAGTGACGGTGAAACCACCAAAAATATTGATGCTGGCGATCAGTACCGCAATAAAGCTTAAGAAGCTGACCCAGCCGCCATGGCCAATCTGCAACAGCGCGCCCACCACAATAATGCCGGAAATGGCATTGGTGACCGACATCAGCGGCGTATGCAGCGCATGGGAGACATTCCATACCACGTAATAACCGACGACGCAGGCAAGCGCGAAGACGGTGAAATGACCGAGGAACTCTTTCGGCGCAACGTTCGCCAGCCAGCCAAACAGAACGATCGCCAGCGCCATCAGCGCATATTTGCGCCACGGAGAAGTGGGTTTGGCCTCTTCTTTTGGCGCGGCCGCCGCTTTTGGCGCAGCCTGCGGTTGAGCGGAAACCTGAATCGGCGGTGCCGGCCAGGTGACTTCGCCATCACGAACGACGGTCACACCGCGCACCACCACATCGTCAAAATCGACAACCACGTTGCCGTCTTTTTCCGCACACAGCAGTTTCAGCAGGTTAACCAGATTGGTGCCATAAAGTTGGGAAGACTGCGTCGGCAAGCGGCCCGGCAGATCGGTATAACCGATGATTTTAACGCCATTGGCAGTAGTACTGACTTCATTCGGCACGGTGTATTCGCAGTTACCGCCGTTTTGCGCAGCCAGATCGACAATCACGCTGCCCGGTTTCATGGAATCCACCATCTCACGGGTGATCAGCTTCGGCGCCGGTTTACCCGGGATCAGCGCAGTCGTGACGATAATATCGACATCTTTCGCCTGTGCAGCGAAGAGTGCCATTTCCGCTTTAATAAAAGCTTCGGACATTACTTTTGCATAGCCGTCACCGCTGCCCGCTTCTTCCTCAAAATCCAGCTCGAGGAATTCAGCGCCCATACTCTGCACCTGCTCTTTCACTTCCGGGCGGGTATCAAAAGCACGCACAATCGCGCCAAGGCTGTTGGCTGCGCCAATCGCGGCAAGCCCTGCCACGCCCGCGCCAATCACCATGACTTTCGCGGGCGGAACTTTACCGGCGGCGGTAATTTGGCCGGTGAAGAAACGACCAAACTCATGCGCAGCTTCAACAATGGCGCGGTAGCCCGCAATGTTGGCCATTGAACTGAGCGCATCCAGCGCCTGCGCGCGGGAGATACGTGGCACGGAGTCCATTGCCATCACGGTCACGTTACGCGCGGCCAGTTTCTCCATCAGCGCCGGGTTCTGCGCAGGCCAGATAAAGCTTATCAGCGTTGTGCCGGGGTTAAGCAGCGCGATCTCTTCATCGTCAGGCGCGTTAACTTTAAGGATAACGTCCGAATGCCAGACATTGCTGCCATCGACAATCGTCGCCCCGGACTGGGTGAACGCATCGTCATCGAAACTTGCCAGTTTGCCGGCGCCGCTTTCAATCGCGACAGTGAAACCCAATTTCAGCAATTGCTCGACCGTTTTCGGCGTCGCGGCAACGCGGGTTTCATTGGCCAACCGTTCTTTAGGTACACCAATACGCATAGTTTTCCCTTCCATCGGTTTTAGATGATGGTTTGTCAGTCGTCACCGGAACAGCCAGCATCTGTTTAACAGCATTACGGAGTGTGTCCCGGAAAATAAAACAGTAACAAACTTTCTATAACCTACTGAAAATAACGCCTGTGATCCACCGCCGGAAAACAGAATTTGTGCTTTTATCTGCGAAAACCAGCCATCAGTAGGGGCTGGCAAGGTTATTTGCCTTTAATTCGTTATAACAGGCCGATATTCCGCTCAAGCGAAGCGGCAAAACACGATTAATCTCCAGTGCGAAATTGCTTTTTAACAATGCGTTAACTTAAAAAAGTCATAACCTTTATCTGTTTTGCTGGTCAAGCGGCTGTTTTTTCAACATATCACTTAAGGTTATCGTTATTAACCCACCCCATAGCACAGTCAGTGAAAAATGACGCAGACAGTGGCTCTGATTAAATGCAATAATCGTCGACGTTTTCTCAACAACAACACCAGTTTATGGTTTGCGCAAGGCGAAGGACTATTTTTATGAAGCTCAAGTACACCCTCCTGGCGTCAGCACTCCTCTCTGCGGCGACATTGTCAGCCAACGCAGCGACAGAGTTAACACCGGAGCAAGCAGCGGCGGTGAAACCCTATGATCGTGTCGTGGTAATCGGCCGTTTTAACTCTATCGGTGATGCAGTGAACGCCGCATCTAAACGCGCAGATAAAGAAGGCGCTGCAGCATTTTTCGTTGTTGATACTTCAGATGCAGGCAACAGCGGCAACCAACGCGTTACCGCCGATTTATACAAAGCTGATGCAGCAAAAGCTGAACGTCCTGCATTTCGCGTGATTAACGGCGTAACGGAATTACCAAAAGACAAAGCCATAGAACTTGAGCCGTACGATACGGTGACCGTACAGGGCTTCTTCCGTACCCAACCGGAAGTGAATGATGCCATTACGAAAGCCGCCAAAGAGAAAGGCGCCGCCTCTTTTTATATCGTTCGCCAGTTCGACACCAACCAGGGTGGCAACCAGATGATCACCGCTTTTATCTATAAAGCGGACGCCAAAAAACGCGTTATTCAAAGTGCTGATGCCATTCCACGTGACTCCGACGCGGGCCGCGCTGCGCTGGCAAAAGGTGGTGAAGAAGCGAAGAAAGTGGAAATCCCGGGCGTTGCCAGCGATGCCACACCGGGTGTGGGCGTAGGGCGTTTCTTCGAAACACAGTCCACTTCCGGCGGTCGTTATTCTGTCACGCTGCCTGACGGCACGAAAATCGAAGAGCTGAATAAAATTACCGCTGCACAGATGGTGCCGTTTGATAGCGTCAAGTTCACCGGCAACTATGGCAACATGACAGAAGTTTCCTACCAGGTTGCCAAACGTGCTGCGCAAAAAGGCGCCAAGTACTACCACATTACGCGTCAGTGGTCAGAGCGCGGCAACAACGTGACCATCAGTGCGGACCTCTACAAATAATCAGCACTGATGAACCAGGCGGCTACGGCCGCCTTTTTTTTATCTTTTTCCTCTCTTTTTCACAAAATTGTCGCCGTCCTCATTGCATGCCTTTGCGACTCTCCGTAAAATCCCGCGCCTTAGTGATATCCACCATATTTATGCGCCCCGGCAAAATAATTATTCTGGATGAGTGGCTTTTTTGACAGGATAACAATGGAAAAGAAACTTGGCCTTAGCGCTTTGACTGCTCTCGTTTTAAGCTCAATGCTCGGCGCAGGCGTCTTCAGCCTTCCACAGAATATGGCGGAAGTCGCCAGTCCTGCGGCGTTACTGATTGGCTGGGCCATTACCGGTGCAGGGATTTTGCTGCTGGCCTTTGCCATGCTGATCCTGACCCGTATTCGCCCGGATCTGGACGGCGGTATTTTTACCTATGCCCGTGCGGGTTTCGGTGAGCTGGTTGGCTTTTGCTCCGCATGGGGATACTGGCTGTGTGCAGTGATCGCCAACGTCTCCTATCTGGTGATCGTTTTCTCCGCGCTCAGTTTCTTTACCGATACGCCGCAGCTACGCCTGTTTGGCGACGGTAACACCTGGCAATCTATTGTGGGCGCATCGGCGCTGCTGTGGATTGTCCACGCCCTGGTGCTGCGCGGTGTGCAGACGGCGGCAAGTATCAACCTGGCGGCAACACTGGCGAAGTTAGTCCCGTTGGGCTTGTTTGTGGTGCTGGCGGCACTGGCATTTAATGTCGACACATTCAAATTTGACTTTAGCGGCGTTGCGCTGGGCGTGCCGGTCTGGGAACAGGTCAAAAATACCATGCTGATCACCCTGTGGGTATTTATCGGTGTGGAAGGCGCGGTGGTGGTTTCCGCCCGCGCGCGTAATAAACGGGACGTTGGTCGCGCAACGCTGTTGGCGGTACTGGCGGCGCTGAGTGTCTACCTGCTGGTGACATTGTTGTCGCTTGGGGTGGTGCTACGCGCCGAACTGGCGGGAATTCGTAACCCGTCAATGGCCGGGTTGATGGTCAGGCTGATCGGCAGTTGGGGAGAGGTGATTATCGCCGCAGGGCTGATCGTGTCGGTGTGCGGCGCTTACCTGAGCTGGACAATTATGGCGGCGGAAGTCCCGCTGCTGGCGGCGACACACAAAGCGTTCCCTCGCATTTTCGCCCATCAGAATAAAAATAATGCCCCTGCTGCATCGCTGTGGCTGACCAATATCAGCGTGCAGGTCTCGCTGGTGCTGATCTGGCTGACAGGGTCTGATTACAATACGCTGCTGACGATCGCGTCTGAGATGATCCTCGTGCCCTATTTCCTGGTGGGCGCCTATTTGCTGAAAATCGCCAGCCGCCCGCTGCACCAGGCCGTGGCAATCGGTGCATGTCTGTATGGATTATGGCTACTGTACGCTTCCGGCCCCATGCACTTATTGTTGTCAGTGGTGCTGTATGCGCCGGGTTTACTGGTCTTTATGTACGCCCGCCGTACTCATGAAATGACCGAGCTGCTCAAACGCCGGGAAAAAGCGCTGATTGGCCTGTTGCTGATCGCGGCGGTTCCCGCAACGTGGATGCTGGTGAAATAACCCTAGTGGAGGCGACTCCAGCAGAAGATAAGCAACCAGGCGCTGAGGCTCCAGCAGAGCACCGCACAGCCCAGCGCCGGCCAGACCCGCATAAAACCGGTGAAATACCACAGCGATAAAAGATAGATAAAATAGGGAATGATCGCCCACATCCCAAAAACGATCGTGGTGCGTAGCGCCTCAATACCGCGCTCTGTTGCGACAATATAGTGCGCAATCAAGGCGAAGGTGGGAAAGAGCGGGATCAACCCGGCGATATAGTAATTCTTCGTTTTTGCCAGCAGCCCAATCAGCAACACCACCAACGCACCGATCGCTGCTTTAATAATTAACCCCATGATTTGGCCTTTATTACTTCAACAACAAAGACCTACAGCATAACGGAACACGCCCTGTTTAGAAAAGATTAATGGCAGGTTGCAGCAAGGCGGTGTATGTTGACGTTTTTGGTCGATCGCGATGGCTTATGAATAAGATCGTTTTTGTGGAAGACGACCCGGAAGTTGGCGCTCTGATTGCCGCCTATCTGGGCAAACACGATATGGATGTCATTGTGGAACCTCGCGGTGATCGTGCCGAAGAGGTCATCGCACGGGTCAATCCTGAACTGGTGCTGCTGGATATTATGCTGCCCGGTAAAGATGGTATGACGTTGTGCCGCGACTTACGTCAGCAGTGGAACGGCCCGATTGTTCTGCTCACCTCTCTCGACAGTGATATGAATCATATCCTTTCGCTGGAAATGGGCGCCAATGACTATATTCTCAAAACCACGCCGCCCGCCGTGTTGCTGGCCCGTTTGCGTTTGCACTTACGCCAGCGCACCAGCACCAGTACGCCCGCTGAGCCCGCAGCGCCTTCCCTGAAGCAACACAACATTATTCGTTTTGGCACATTATCGATTGATCCGGTCAATCGCCAGGTGCTGCTGAGCGGCGAGGAAGTGATCCTTTCTACGGCGGACTTCGACTTGCTCTGGGAGCTGGCGACCCACGCCGGGCAGATTATGGATCGCGATGCGCTGTTAAAAAATTTGCGCGGCGTGACTTACGACGGGCTTGATCGCAGCGTGGATGTGGCGATTTCTCGCCTGCGGAAAAAACTGCTCGACAGTGCCACAGAGCCCTACCGTATCAAGACCGTACGCAATAAAGGCTACCTGTTTGCCCCGCATGCGTGGGACAACTAAAAAAGCATTTAACCGGGTGTCACTATGAAGAAGCTGTTCGTCCAGTTTTACCTTCTGCTGTTCGTGTGCTTTATCGTGATGACCATGCTGGTGGGCCTGGTGTACAAATTCACTGCCGAGCGCGCAGGTCGCCAGACCCTTGATGACCTGATGAAGAGTTCACTCTATTTGATGCGCAGCGAGCTGCGAGAAATTCCGCCGCATCAATGGGCGAATACCCTGAAAGAGCTGGATCTGAATCTCTCCTTTAATCTGCGTATCGAGCCAATGAACAAATTCACGCTCGATGCGCCGCATGCTCAACGGCTGCGTGAAGGCGACATTGTGGCGCTGGATTCTGAATACACCTTTATTCAGCGTATTCCGCGTAGCCACTATGTGCTGGCCGTAGGGCCGGTACCGTATCTGTTTTTCCTGCATGAAATGCGCCTGCTGGATATGGCGCTGATGGCCTTTATTGCTATCTCCCTCGCTTTCCCGGTGTTTATCTGGATGCGACCGCACTGGCAAGAGATGCTGCGGCTCGAATCCGCTGCCCAGCGTTTTGGCGAAGGCCATCTTGAGGAGCGTATCCATTTTGACAGTGCGTCCAGTTTTGAACGGTTAGGCATCGCGTTTAACCAAATGGCGGACAATATTAATGCGTTGATCGCCAGTAAAAAGCAGCTCATTGATGGTATTGCGCATGAATTGCGAACGCCGCTGGTCCGGCTACGTTACCGGCTGGAGATGAGCGATAACCTTAGTGAAGCCGAGCACGCCGCGCTGAACCGCGATATCGGACAACTGGAGGCGCTGATTGAAGAGCTGCTGACCTACGCCCGCCTCGATCGCCCACAAACCGAACTGAAACTGACCAGCCCGGATTTGCCTGCCTGGTTTAACAGCTATATGGATGATGCGCGTACGATGAATCCGCAGCATCAGCTATTGCTGACCTGCACACCTGGCGATGATTATGGCGCGCTGGATATGCGTCTGATGGAGCGGGTGCTGGATAATCTGGTGAACAATGCACTGCGCTATTGCCAGCAAACGGTCAAAGTCACGTTGCAACGCCAGGGTTCACAGGCCACGCTGATCGTCGAAGACGATGGCCCGGGCATCGCGCCGGAAGAACGTCAGCGCGTATTTGAGCCCTTTGTTCGCCTTGATCCCAGCCGCGATCGCGCCACGGGCGGCTGTGGTCTTGGGCTGGCGATTGTCCACTCCATTGCCCAGGCATTTGGCGGCGAAGTGCTGTGTTCGCAAAGCGAACTGGGCGGCGCGCAATTTACCTTCAACTGGCCCATCTATCATCACATTGTGCTGCCCTGATGAGCAGCAACCGGCGCAGTGGCTGAAGCCCTGCGCTTGTGTTATAACTTAAAAGTATGTTGTAACTAAAGAGGACAGATGATGGCTGCCTTAGACCTTATCGATCGCCTTAATACGACCTTCCGCCAGCTTGAACAGGAGCTGGCCGCCTTGAAAACGGAATTGAATGCATGCCGCTTGATGGCCGGGCGCGTATTTACGCTGCCGGAGATCCCGAAGGGTGCTGAGCACGACCCGCTGACGTGCATTCATGTGCAGCAGCATATTGGTAAACCTGCAGCAGAGCTGGCACTACACCATTACACGCATCTATTTATCCAGCAGCAGTCGGAAAACCGCAGCAGTAAAGCGGCGGTGCGTCTGCCGGGGGTGCTTTGCTACCAGACGAATGCGGCGACGCGCGCCATGCTGGAAACGCGCGTCAGCACCATTAACGCGCTGAAACTCACTTTTGAGCGCATTGTCACCGTGGAGTCGGGCCTTCCCTCCGCAGCCCGTTTTGAGTGGGTGCACCGTCACCTGCCGGGCCTGATCACGCTCAATGCCTACCGGACGCTGACGGTCATTGATGCACCAGCCACCATCCGCTTTGGCTGGGCCAATAAGCACATTATTAAGAACCTCAGCCGTGATGAAGTGCTGGCGCAACTGGAAAAGAGTATGAAATCCCCACGCGCCGTCGCCGCCTGGACGCGGGAACAGTGGCTGGTGCGGGTCGAGCAGGAGTACAACGACATAGCCGCCCTGCCGAAACAGGCGCGGTTGAAGATCAAGCGGCCGGTAAAAGTGCAGCCGATTGCGCGGGTCTGGTATTCAGGGGCGCAAAAACAGGTGCAGTACGCCTGCCCGACCCCGCTGATGGCCTTTATTTCTGAGGAAAATGGCGGAACGGTGCCGGACATTGGCGAGCTACTGGATTACCACGCCGATAATGTTCAGCACCGGTATAAACCTGAGGCGCAGCCGCTAACGCTGATGATCCCGCGGCTGCACCTCTATCTGGCGGGTTAAGCGGGTTTCATGCTGCCAACCATCGATTCCGGGCGCACCCAACTGTCAAACTCGGCTTCCGTCAGGTAGCCGAGCGCCAGCGCCGAGGCTTTCAGTGTGAGTCCTTCTTTGTGCGCTTTCTTGGCGATTTCCGCCGCTTTGTCGTAACCGATATGGGTATTGAGCGCCGTCACCAGCATCAGTGACTCATTAAGCAGTTGATCAATTCGCTCACGGTTCGGTTCAATGCCCACCGCACAGTGCGCATTGAAGCTTTCCATCCCATCCGCCAGTAAACGCACGGATTGCAGGAAATTGTGGATCACCAGCGGGCGAAAAACATTGAGTTCAAAGTTGCCGGATGCGCCGCCAATGTTTACCGCCACATCGTTGCCCAGCACCTGCGCGCACAGCATTGTCATGGCTTCGCACTGTGTGGGGTTGACCTTACCCGGCATGATCGAGCTACCTGGCTCGTTTTCCGGAATGGCGATTTCACCGATACCGCAACGGGGACCAGAAGCCAGCCAGCGGACATCGTTGGCAATCTTCATTAGCGACGCCGCCAGTCCTTTCAACGCGCCATGCATCTGCACCAGCGCATCACAGGTCGCCAGCGCCTCGAATTTATTCGGCGCGGTGATAAACGGTTGCCGGGTGATATTCGCCAGCTCTTCCGCCACGCGTCTGGCATATTCCGGATGGGTATTCAGCCCGGTGCCAACGGCGGTGCCGCCCAGCGCCAGCTCGCCAAGGTGCGGCAGGTTCAGTTCAATGTGTTTGAGATTGTGTTCCAGCATCGCCACCCAGCCGGAGATCTCCTGGCCGAGCGTGAGCGGCGTGGCGTCCTGCAAATGGGTACGGCCGATTTTGACAATATCAGCAAAGGCGATGGATTTTTCGCTGAGCGTCTGCTTCAGCACCTGAAGCTGGGGCAGTAAATGTTCGCGTACCGCAATCACTGCCGCCACATGCATGGCGGTGGGAAACACGTCATTCGAACTCTGGCTTTTATTGACGTCATCATTGGGATGGATTTTACGCTCCATGCCGCGAACGCCGCCGAGGATCTCGCTGCCGCGATTTGCCAGCACCTCGTTCATGTTCATATTGCTTTGCGTGCCGGACCCGGTCTGCCAGATTGCCAGCGGAAACTCGTCGGGATGTTTCCCCTCCAGTACCTCATCCGCCGCCGCAATAATGGCGCCGGCTTTTTCGGCAGACAGCAATCCCAGATCCTGGTTTACCTTCGCCGCCGCACGTTTGGTCAGCGCCAGCGCGTGGATCAGCGAGACCGGCATTTTTTCCGTTGAAATACGGAAATGCTCGAGCGATCGCTGGGTCTGCGCTCCCCACAGCTTATCGGCCGGGACGTCAATCGCGCCCATTGAATCTTTCTCACTGCGATGCGTTGTCATTACTTTCTCCTTGAATACAAAGTGGTGTTGAGTGCCGACATTGCTCACCTGCAAACAAGTCAAAGTATTGATGCTTTTTATTATGTCGTTTAATGCTTTGTGCTTAAAAAAACCGCCCCAAAGGGCGGTGATATTACTTCACGCAGCGCGCGCACTGCCCGGACTGGATCTGCTGGAAGAAGTCGTTGCCTTTGTCATCCACGAGGATAAACGCCGGGAAGTCTTCAACGTCAATTTTCCAGATCGCCTCCATACCCAGCTCAGGGTACGCCACGCACTCCAGACTTTTAATGCTGTTTTGCGCCAGAATCGCCGCCGGGCCGCCAATGCTTCCCAGGTAGAAACCACCGTGTTTTGCGCAGGCGTCCGTCACCTGCTGGCTGCGGTTGCCTTTCGCCAGCATGATCATGCTGCCGCCCTGCGACTGCAACTGATCAACATAAGAGTCCATGCGCCCGGCGGTGGTCGGGCCCAGCGAGCCTGACGCGTAACCTTCCGGCGTTTTCGCCGGGCCTGCGTAGTAAATCGGGTGATCTTTCACATATTGCGGCAACGGTTGGCCGTTATCCATCAGTTCCTTCAGCTTCGCATGGGCAATATCGCGCGCGACCATAATGGTGCCGCTCAGCGACAGGCGCGTGGAGACCGGATATTGCGTCAGCTGCGCGAGAATCTCTTTCATCGGACGGTTGAGATCCACCTTCACCGCCTCACCCTCGCCGGCCTGACGCAGCGCCTGCGGGATGTATTTGCCCGGGTTCTGCTCCAGTTTTTCCAGCCAGATGCCATCGCGGTTAATTTTACCTTTGATATTACGATCCGCTGAGCAGGAAACACCCATCCCCACCGGGCAGGAGGCGCCATGGCGCGGCAGACGGATCACGCGAATATCGTGGGCAAAATATTTCCCGCCAAACTGCGCGCCGAGGCCAAGGTTTTGCGCTTCCAGCAGCAGTTCCTGTTCCAGTTGCACATCGCGGAATGCCTGGCCATGCTCGTTACCTTCCGTAGGCAGCGCGTCATAATATTTGGTTGAGGCCAGTTTCACCGTCTTAAGCGTGGCTTCCGCCGAAGTGCCGCCAATCACAAAAGCGATATGGTATGGCGGGCAGGCGGCAGTACCGAGGGTGCGCATCTTCTCGACCAGGTAATTTTTGAGTTTCGCCGGGGTAATAAGCGCCTTGGTTTCCTGATACAGATAGGTTTTGTTGGCTGAACCACCGCCCTTGGCGATGCAGAGAAATTTGTACTCGTCGCCATCCACGCTGTAGAGATCAATCTGCGCCGGCAGGTTGCTGCCGGTATTCACTTCTTTATACATATCGAGCGCGGCGTTTTGCGAATAACGCAGGTTGTCGTCGATATAGGTGTTATAGACCCCGCGCGCCAGCGCCGCTTCATCACCGCCGCCCGTCCACACGCGCTGCCCTTTTTTACCCATGATGATGGCGGTACCGGTATCCTGGCAGGTAGGCAGAATCCCCTTCGCAGCGATCTCCGAGTTGCGCAGAAACTGCAGCGCAACATATTTGTCATTCTCACTGGCTTGCGGGTCATCCAGAATGTCCGCCACCTGCTGTTGGTGCGCCGGGCGCAGTAAGAAGGAGGCATCGTGGAAAGCATGCTGAGCCAGCAGTGTCAGCGCCTGTGGATCGACTTTCAGGATCTCCTGCCCCTCGAAGTGGGCGACGGAAACATGGTCGCGGCTGAGCAGATAGTATTCGGTGTCATCCTTTCCGAGCGGGAAAGGTTCCTGATAATAAAAGGGTTTGTTCGACATTGTTCTCTCACTTACGACACGATCTGGTTATTGTTCAGGCAGCATATCCCTCTGCCCTCTGGCATAGCGAGTCGCCATATCCTACACAATTTTTTAACAAAAACTGAGACTAGTACGACTTTTTGTCCCCGCTGGTTACTTCGCAAGGGTTTATTGCTTTAATGACGCAATAATGTGTTCAATTGAAAGGGCTTGATAATGCAAAAACTCATTAACTCAGTGCAGAACTATGCCTGGGGAAGTCATACTGCGTTAACGGAACTCTACGGTATCGCGAATCCCGACAACCTGCCGATGGCGGAGTTATGGATGGGCGCCCACCCGAAGAGCAGCTCAAAAGTGGTGGATGCCAGCGGTCAACCCCGTGCGTTGCGCGATGTGATCGACCAGGATAAATGCCGCCTGCTGGGGACTGCCGTTGCCGAACGTTTTGGTGAATTGCCGTTTCTGTTTAAGGTGCTGTGTGCCGATCAGCCGCTCTCCATCCAGGTGCATCCGAACAAGAAAAACTCCGAAACCGGCTTTGCCAAAGAGAATGCCGCCGGGATCCCGCTGAACGCTGCCGAGCGCAATTATAAAGATCCGAACCATAAACCGGAGCTGGTGTTCGCCCTGACGCCGTTCCTGGCGATGAATGCGTTTCGCGAGTTTTCCGACATCGTTTCATTATTGCAGCCGGTTGCCGGTGCGCATCCTGCTATCGCCCATTTCCTGCAAGCGCCGGGCGCTGAGCGCCTGAGCGAACTGTTTGCCGCATTACTGAATATGCAGGGTGAGGAAAAATCCCGCGCGCTGGCGGTACTGAAATCCGCGCTGGAACATCAACAAGGTGAACCGTGGCAGATCATCAAGGCCATTGCGGCGTTCTACCCTGACGACAGCGGCCTCTTCTCTCCGCTGCTGCTCAACGTGGTGAAACTCAATCCGGGCGAAGCCATGTTTCTGTTTGCCGAAACGCCGCATGCCTACCTGAAAGGCGTGGCGCTGGAAGTGATGGCGAACTCGGATAACGTTCTGCGTGCAGGGTTAACGCCGAAATATATTGATATTCCGGAGCTGGTGGCCAACGTGAAATTTACGCCGAAACCGGCGGGAGAATTACTGACCCGGCCCGCCCGCAACGGCGCGGAGCTCGATTTCCCGATCCCGGTGGAGGATTTTGCCTTCTCTCTGCACGATCTGTCACCCACGGAAACCACGCTGACACAACAGAGCGCCGCGATCGTTTTCTGTGTGGAAGGCGAAGCGGTGCTGAGCAAAGGCGCAGAGCGTCTGGTGTTGAAACCGGGCGAATCCGCGTTTATTGCCGCGGATGAATCTGCGGTGGCAGCAAGCGGTACAGGCCGACTGGCGCGCGTGTTTAATAAGTAAGACTAAGTTACTGTATTTTTTAGCAAGGATTGCTAAGCTTGGGGTAACTAACTCAACAGTCCAGGCGGTTTACACCGCCTGGTTTCATTTTTTATGGATAAACGCTATGAAAAAAACGCTGGTTGCCGCAGGAGTGATCGTTGCACTGGGTGTCGTCTGGACCGCAGGCGCCTGGTACACAGGGAAACAACTTGAAGGCCGTCTGGCCGATATGGTCAGTGAGGCAAATGCGCAAATTAAGCGCAACGCACCGGAAGCCAATGTCGAACTGCTGGCGCAGGATTATCGCCGTGGTCTCTTCTCCAGCCAGTTCAACCTGCAAATCAAACCGGTAGACGGCAGTGAAAACCCGTGGCTGAAACCGGGCCAGAGCATTGTGCTGCATGAAGTCGTCGATCACGGCCCGCTGCCGCTGGCGCAGTTGAAGTCATTCAATCTGATGCCGTCGATGGCGTCTGTCCATACTCAGCTTGTTAATAACGACGTGACCAAAGCGCTGTTCGAGATTGCGAAGGGCGAATCACCGTTTACTGCCGACACGCGGATTGGCTACAGCGGGGATACCCGCAGCGATATCAGTCTTCGCCCGCTTAACTCGGAAAAAGACGGCGAGAAAGTGGCCTTCAGTGGCGGCGAGTTCCGCCTCACCGCCGATAAAGACGGTAATGCCATTTCACTGAGCGGCTCCGCTGAGAGCGGCCTGGTGAATGCCGTCAATGAATACGGTCAGAAAGTGCAACTGTCGTTCAACAACCTTAAAACCGACGGTTCCAGCGAACTGGCCAGCTTCGAAGAGCGCGTAGGAAGCCAGAAACTGAGCCTCGATAAGCTCACCATCGCCATTGAGAATAAAGAAATGGCGGTGCTGGACGGGATGAATATCAACGCGAAATCTGAAGTCGCGGCGGACAAAAAAACCATTAACAGCCAGCTGGACTACACGCTAAACAGCCTGAAAGTTCAGGGGCAGGATCTGGGCAGCGGCAATCTGACGTTGAAAGTGGGCCAGATTGATGGTCAGGCATGGCACCAGTTTAGCCAGCAGTATAATGCGCAAACCCGTGCCCTGATGGCGCAGCCGGATGTGGTGCAGAACCCGGAACTGTATCAGCAAAAAGCAACCGAGGCCTTCCTGAGCGCCGTACCGCTGCTGCTGAAAGGCGAACCGGTCATTACCATTGCACCGCTGAGCTGGAAAAATGCCAAAGGTGAAACCACGTTTAACCTTTCATTGTTCCTGAAAGATCCCGCTACCGTGACCGCAGCACCGCAAACGCTGGCGGAAGAAGTCGACCGGAATGTGAAATCTCTCGACAGCAAGCTGACTATCCCGGTGGATATGGCCACCGAGTTTATGACGCAGGTTGCGAAGCTGGAGGGCTATCAGCAGGAAGATGCGGCGAAGCTGGCGAACCAGCAGGTGAAAGGCCTTGCGGCAATGGGACAGATGTTCCGCATCACCACGCTTGAGAACAACAATATCCTTGCCAGCCTGCAATATGCCAATGGCCAGGTCACGCTGAACGGTGAAAAAATGCCGCTTGAGCAGTTTGTCGGTATGTTCGGGCTGCCGTCGCTGCAACAGCCGGATGAAACCCCACCGCTGACACCTGCGGTTCCGCAGCAATAATCCAGAAAGCCCCTCTGTAGAGGGGCTTTTTTCGTTCTTTCAATCAGATACCCACAGTAAAATAGGTATGTCGTGTTGCCGGATTCATTGCCGCCAGCGCTGTACCCTGCAAGAGAATAATGACGCGATTTCGCTTTGCTGGTTGCGCAACATAGCTTTTTACCGCCTTTTCTTCTTATAATGCTCTGCACTTTATCAAAAATAAGAGTGCGACCATGATAGATCCCAACCTGCCACTAACCGATATTCATCGCCACCTTGACGGCAACATCCGTGCCCAAACCATTCTGGATCTTGGCCGCCAGTTCAATTTAACGCTCCCCGCCGACACGCTCGACACCCTGCGCCCGCATGTTCAGGTCACCTCTAATGAACCGGATCTGGTGAGTTTTCTGGCCAAACTCGACTGGGGAGTAAAAGTGCTGGCGTCACTGGATGCCTGCCGCCGCGTTGCGTATGAAAATATGCAGGATGCCGCGCAAAACGGCCTGCACTATGTCGAACTCCGCTTCTCGCCGGGTTATATGGCCATGACCCATAACCTGCCGGTGGCTGGCGTGGTTGAAGCGGTGATTGCCGGGATCCGCGAAGGCAGTCGCGACTTTAATGTTGAGGCGCGTTTAATTGGCATTATGAGCCGCACCTTTGGTGAAGCCGCCTGTTTGCAGGAACTGGAAGCGCTGCTGGCCCATCGGGATGGCATCACTGCACTGGATCTGGCCGGCGACGAACTGGGCTTCCCGGGTAGTCTGTTTCTGCCGCACTTTAACCGCGCGCGCGATGCAGGCTGGCACATCACCGTGCACGCGGGCGAAGCCGCGGGTCCGGAGAGCATCTGGCAGGCGATCCGTGAACTGGGTGCTGTGCGCATCGGGCATGGCGTAAAAGCCATTGAGGATGCCGCACTGATGGATTTCCTTGCGGAGCAGCGAATCGGTATCGAATCCTGTCTGACATCGAATATTCAGACCAGCACCGTCGCGTCGCTGGCGCGTCATCCGCTGAAAACGTTCCTTGAGCACGGTATTCTCGCCAGCATCAACACCGACGATCCGGCGGTTCAGGGCGTGGAAATTGGTCACGAATATAACGTTGCCGCCCCGGCAGCAGGGCTGAGCCGCGAGCAGATCCGCCAGGCACAAATCAACGGGCTGGAGATGGCGTTTCTCAGCGACAGCGAGAAACAGGCGCTTCGCGATAAAGTCGCCGCAGCGTAATGAAAAACCGCTCACGTTTTGGCGTGAGCGGTTCATCTTCAGGTGAGACTCAGCGTGGCGCGGTGTTTCGCCGACTCAATACCCAATTCAATCAGTTCCATGATCCGGATAGCCTGGCTGGCCGGAACCGGGTTTTCCCCGACGCCGTTCAGCGCATCGCGGATCGCGGCATAATAAGCAGGGTAATTTCCCGGCAGCGTTAGCCAGTTCTCTTCCTGACGCTCTTCGCCGTCCACGCGAGTCAACACCCCATCGCGCATGTCATAACCCCAGTCCGCCTGCGGCAGGCGCGCGCCGCTTTTCAGACACTCCTCCTGCGGATCGAGACCGTATTTCACATAACTGCCACGGCTACCGTGCACAATATAGCGGGCAGATTCAGCCGCCGCCAGCAGGGTGCCGTGCAGTATGACTCTACGCAGCGGGTAAGAGAGCACCGCATGGAAATAGTCTGTCGACTGGGCTCCGGGGCGTAACTGCGCCAGATCGACCGTCATGGAAACAGGCAGACCAAACAGGTTAACCGCCTGATCAAGCAGGTGCGGTGCTAAGTCGTACCAGATCCCGCTGCCCGGACCGCCCTGTTCGCGCCAGCGGTTACGCACCTGCGGGCGGTAGCGGTCGAAATGGGATTCAAAATACGCCACTTCACCAAGCGTCCCGTCGGCAAGCAGCGCTTTTAGCGTCAGGAAATCGCTGTCCCAACGGCGGTTGTGGAACACCGACAGCACACGTCCAAGACTGCGCGCCAGCGCATCCAGTTCACGGGCTTGTGACAACGTCACCGTAAAGGGTTTGTCCACCACAACATGCTTACCGGCTTCCAGCGCCGCTTTCGCCAGCGGGAAGTGCGTATCGTTGGGGGTCGGGATGACGATCAAATCGATTTGCGGATCGTTAAACAGGTGTTTAGGCTCCGAAACAACCGGCACTGTAGGCCAATCCGCTTTCACTTTCGCTTCATCGCTGCTGGAAATCGCCGCCAGCTCCATCCCTGCCGTTCCGGCAATCAGCGGCGCGTGGAAGGTTTTACTGGCATAGCCATAACCGATTAATCCGACACGGATATTATCACTCATATTGCGGCCTCTCCTCGTTGGATGAGCTATTTCACACTATCTGCCCGGTGGCGACAACCCGTTCAGTTATTGCCAGGCAGATCGTTTAAATAAACATCGTTCAGCCCTGGTTTCCTGGCCTGGAATCTGCTTAAATCCTGGATCAACGCCTTGCCGCCAACGGGCGGTATCAGTAACATGCGTGGGCTAACATCAGGGAGTAGTAGAAGTATGGTCGCAATCTTCAATCGGATCATTGAATTAATGGGCTGGGTCGTGCTCGGCGTATCAACCATACTGTTGGTTTTCGCCAGCCATATTGATAATTACCAGCCGCCGGAACAAAGCATCGTTGCACAGAAAAAATAGCGTGCTGCGCACGCCTTGCGGCGAGTAAATAAACAAGCAGATGTTTATTGCCAGTCATGGTGAAGATCGTTACTCTTCTACCGGGCGCTGTTCTGGCGCCAGGTTTCATTCGGAAAGAAAACTCTTAATTTAATGGCAGAACAATCAGCGACTATTTACGTCCTGTTAATAATGTTTATTATTCGAACGAATTATACACACCTGTATTTCTGCCTCTTTGATTATATGGATAACCCTCAACATGACCGTCCAGGACTATTTATTAAAATTTCGCAAAATCAGTTCGCTTGAAAGTCTGGAAAAATTGTTTGATCACCTTAACTACACCCTGAGCGATAACGAAGAACTCATCAATATGTACCGCGCAGCGGATCATCGGCGTGCTGAACTGGTCTCCGGCGGTCGTCTGTTTGACATTGGGTGCGTTCCTAAATCCGTCTGGCATTACGTGCAATAACGCCACTGGCAATCAGCGTGTAATGCTTTATACTCGTCGCCCGGCGCAATGAACCTATCGCAATAATGCCCTGAGCGAGGAATGCAGTATGACAACACTCTCCGCAGAAAGAATCGGCGGCTGGTTGCTCGGCCCTCTGGCCTGGTTGCTGGTGGTATTGTTCAGCACGTCGCTGGCGTTATTAATGTACGGAACGGCATTATTGACGCCGCAAACCGTCACCATGCTCGGTACGATGCCCTTTCGCGATGCGCTGCTGTGGTTTGTGTCGTTCGCCTGTGCGATTGGCATCTGGTATTACACCTTCTGGCTGGTGATTGCCTTTTTTAAACGCCGCCGTAGCGTGCCGAAGCATTACATCGTCTGGTTGCTGATTTCCGTTTTGCTGGCGGTGAAAGCCTTTGCTTTTTCACCGGTTTCCGACGAACTGGCCCTGCGTCAGTTGCTGTTTCCGCTGCTTGCCGCCGCGTTAATGGTGCCCTATTTCAAGCGCTCCACGCGCGTTAAGAAGACCTTTATTAACCCGTAATAACCTTACAGTTATCCTGTTGTCGCCCGGTGCTGTTTGACCGATAATAGGCGGCTTTTTTTATTTCAGGCCACATCATGACAGACTATCTGCTGCTATTTATCGGAACGGTACTGGTCAATAACTTCGTGCTGGTGAAGTTTCTTGGCTTGTGTCCGTTTATGGGCGTATCCAAAAAACTGGAAAGCGCAATGGGCATGGGGCTGGCGACCACTTTCGTGATGACGCTGGCCTCCATCTGCGCCTGGCTCATCGATACCTGGGTTCTGATCCCGCTGGATTTAGTCTATCTGCGCACGCTGGCGTTTATTCTGATTATCGCCGTGGTGGTGCAATTCACCGAAATGGTGGTGCGCAAAACCAGCCCGGCGCTCTATCGCCTGCTGGGTATCTTCCTGCCGCTGATCACCACCAACTGTGCGGTGCTGGGCGTGGCCCTGCTCAATATCAACCTTGGGCACAACTTCATGCAGTCGGCGTTATATGGTTTTGCTGCCGCGGTAGGGTTCTCTCTGGTTATGGTGCTGTTTGCGGCGATCCGCGAACGTCTGGCCGTTGCCGATGTGCCCGCCCCTTTTCGCGGCAATGCGATTGCATTAATCACCGCGGGCTTAATGTCTCTGGCCTTTATGGGCTTTAGTGGTCTGGTGAAACTGTAATGAGTGCGATTTGGATAGCCGTTGCAGCCCTGAGCGTGCTCGGGTTGTTATTCGGCCTTATTCTCGGTTACGCCTCCCGCCGTTTTGCGGTGGAAGACGATCCGGTCGTTGAAAGAATTGACGAGTTATTGCCGCAAAGCCAGTGTGGCCAGTGTGGCTACCCGGGCTGTCGCCCTTACGCTGAAGCCGTGGGCAAACAAGGCGAAAAGATTAACCGCTGCGCCCCGGGCGGCGAAGCCGTGATGCTCAAAATCGCGACCCTGTTGAATGTCGATCCTCAACCGATTGACGGCGATGCCGACGCCCAGGAGCCGGTGCGGATGCTGGCGATTATTGATGAAAACAATTGCATTGGCTGCACCAAATGCATCCAGGCGTGTCCGGTGGACGCCATCGTCGGCGCAACCCGCGCCATGCATACGGTGATGAGCGATCTTTGCACCGGTTGCAATCTTTGTGTGGATCCGTGCCCGACGCAGTGTATTGAACTGCGTCCGGTGGAAGCGACCACCCGTAACTGGAAATGGGATTTGCAGACCATTCCTGTGCGCACTATTGCTGTGGAACAACATGCTTAAGTTATTTTCCGCTTTCCGAAAAGACAAACTGTGGGATTTTCACGGCGGTATTCATCCGCCTGAAATGAAAACCCAATCCAACGGAACGCCGCTGCGTCAGATACCGCTGGCGAACCGTTTTGTCATCCCCCTGAAACAGCATATCGGCGCTGAAGGCGAGCTGTGCGTGAAAGTGGGCGACACCGTCCTGCGTGGTCAGCCGCTGACCCGCGGTCGCGGCCGCATGCTGCCTGTACACGCGCCGACATCCGGCGTTATTGCCGCTATTGCACCCCATTCGACGGCGCACCCTTCCGCACTGCCGGAAATGAGCGTGATCATTGACGCCGATGGTGAAGACCGCTGGATCGATCGCGATGGCTGGCAGGATTACCGTACCCATAGCCGTGACGCGTTAATTACGCGTATCCACCAGTTCGGCGTCGCTGGTCTGGGCGGTGCGGGCTTCCCGACCGGCGCTAAGCTCCAGGGCGGCGGCGATAAAATCGACACGCTGATTATTAATGCTGCCGAGTGCGAACCTTACATCACGGCAGACGATCGTCTGATGCAGGATTGTGCAGCACAAATTATGGAAGGCGTGCGTATCCTGGTGCACATTCTTCAGCCGCGTCAGACCATTATTGGCATCGAAGATAACAAGCCGCAGGCCATTTCGATGATGCGTGCCGTGCTGGCGGGCAGTCACGATATTCAGCTGAAAGTGATCCCCACCAAATACCCGTCCGGCGGCGCTAAACAGTTAACGCAAATCCTCACCGGTAAGCAGGTGCCGCACGGTGGGCGCTCTTCCGATATTGGCATTCTGATGCAAAACGTCGGAACCGCTTATGCGGTGAAACGCGCCATCATCGACGGCGAACCGCTGACCGAGCGCGTGGTGACCTTAACCGGCGAAGCGGTCACCCGGCCGGGCAACGTCTGGGCGCGCCTTGGTACGCCTGTTCGTCACCTGCTCGATGTCGCGGGTTTCTGCCCCTCTGCGGAGCAACTGGTCATTATGGGCGGGCCGCTGATGGGCTTCACCCTGCCGTGGCTCGATGTGCCGGTCGTCAAAATAACGAACTGCCTGCTGGCGCCTTCTGCAAGCGAAATGGGCGAGCCGCAAGAAGAGAAAGGGTGTATCCGCTGTAGCGCCTGCGCCGATGCCTGTCCGGCGGATTTGCTGCCGCAGCAACTCTACTGGTTCAGCAAAGGTCAGCAGCACGATAAAGCCACTGCGCACCATCTTTCCGACTGCATTGAGTGCGGCGCGTGCGCCTGGGTCTGCCCGAGTAATATCCCTCTGGTGCAATATTTCCGTCAGGAAAAGGCGGAGATCGCCGCCATCGCCGAAGAAGAACGACGCAACGCTGAAGCCAAAGCGCGCTTTGAAGCCCGCCAGGCGCGGTTGGAGCGCGACAAACTCGCGCGCCTCGAACGCCACAAGCAAGCCGCCGTGCAACCGGGTGCGAAAGATCAGCAGGCGATTGACGCGGCCCTGGCGCGCGTCCGTGAAAAACAGGCTACCGCCACGCAGCCGGTCGTGATTCAGGCAGGCGAGCAGCCGGATAACAGCGCAATGATCGCCGCTCGTGAAGCGCGAAAAGCGCAGGCACGTGCGCGCCAGGCCGAAAAAGCAGAGAACACAGAGCAGGAACCACCGGTGGCGGCAGAAAGCGCCGATCCGCGCAAAGCTGCCGTCGAAGCGGCCATCGCGCGTGCCAAAGCACGCAAACTGGCGCAAAGCGGAACCGCCGAGCCACAACCGACCGTCGCTGAAGAACCTGTAGTGCCCGATGCGCCTGTCGATCCGCGCAAAGCCGCTGTCGAAGCAGCCATCGCACGTGCCAAAGCACGCAAGCTGGCACAAAGCGGAACCGCCGAGCCACAACCGACCGTCGCAGAAGAACCGGTGGTGGCTGATGCGCCCGTCGATCCGCGCAAAGCCGCCGTCGAAGCGGCCATCGCGCGTGCCAAAGCACGTAAATTAGCCCAGACGCAGGCCGCCGTGCCTCAGGCAGCCAATGATGCCCCACGCAAAGCCGCGGTTGCCGCCGCCATTGCCCGGGTTCAGGCGAAAAAGAGTGCGCAACAAGCTGTCAACGAGGATTAAATGGTTTTCAGAATCGCAAGTTCCCCCTATACCCATAACCAGCGTCAGACCTCGCGCATTATGCTGCTGGTCACGCTAGCGACACTGCCCGGCATCGCGGCGCAATTATGGTTTTTCGGCTGGGGAACACTGTTACAAATCGTACTCGCCATTGTGAGCGCCCTGGCGGCAGAAGCGCTGGTGCTGACATTACGCAAACAGCGCGTCGGTCAGATTCTGGCAGACAACTCCGCCCTGCTTACCGGGCTTCTGCTTGCCATCAGTATTCCGTCTCTTGCGCCCTGGTGGATGGTGGTGCTGGGTACCGTGTTCGCAGTGATCATCGCCAAGCAACTCTATGGTGGGTTGGGGCATAACCCGTTTAACCCGGCGATGATTGGTTATGTGGTGTTGCTGATCTCTTTCCCGGTGCAGATGACCAGTTGGCTGCCGCCGTACGACATCGCCCGTACCGCGCCCGATTTTCTCGATGCCATGCAGATGATTTTTTCCGGGCATACCGCCGCAGGCGCAACCATGGAAAACCTGCGTATCGGTATCGATGGCATAAGCCAGGCGACCCCGCTCGATACCTTCAAAACATCTTTGCATGCCGGTCACAGCGTTGAGCAGATCCTGCAATATCCCATTTACAGCGGTGTGCTCGCAGGTGCAGGCTGGCAGTGGGTCAACCTCGGTTATCTGGCTGGCGGTGTGTTCCTGCTGTGGCAGAAAACCATTCGCTGGCATATTCCGGTCAGTTTCCTCGTCACACTGGCTCTCTGCGCCACGCTGGGTTGGATCTTTTCGCCTGCGTCGCTGGCCGCTCCGCAACTTCATTTGCTCTCCGGCGCAACGATGCTGGGGGCGTTCTTTATTCTTACCGATCCGGTGACCGCCTCGACCACCAATAAAGGTCGCCTGATTTTTGGCGCACTGGCTGGTCTGCTGGTGTGGTTGATCCGCAGTTTTGGCGGCTATCCGGACGGTGTGGCTTTTGCGGTGTTGCTGGCCAACATTACCGTGCCATTGATTGACTACTACACGCGCCCGCGCGTGTACGGGCATCGCTAAGGAGCCGGTATGCTAAAAACAATGCGCAAACATGGCCTGACGCTGGCGTTGTTCGCCGCCGGTTCTACCGGGCTGACGGCTGCCATCGATCAGATGACCAAAACCACCATTGCCGGGCAGGCAGCGATACAGCAAAAAGCGCTGTTCGATCAGGTTATCGCGGGCGATAGCTATAATAACGCGCTGCAACAGAGCTGTTATCTGGTTAGCGACCCGGCGCTGGGTAAAGGTCAGCATCATCTGTGGATCGCCAAAAAAGATGAACAACCAGTGGCGGCAATTATCGAAGCCACTGCGCCGGACGGCTATTCTGGCGCTATTCAGTTGCTGGTTGGCGCGGATTTTAATGGCACCATTTTGGGTGTTCGCGTCACCGAGCACCACGAAACGCCCGGTCTTGGCGACAAAATTGAACGGCGTATTTCCGACTGGATCACCCACTTTTCCGGGAAGAAAATAGACGGCGCTACCGACAGCCACTTTGCGGTGAAAAAAGACGGCGGTGATTTCGACCAGTTCACCGGTGCCACCATCACCCCGCGCGCAGTCGTCAACGCGGTAAAACGCACCGGCTTGTACGCGATGACGCTCCCTGAGCAGTTACCCCGTTTGCCGGTTTGTGGAGAGTAAACCATGAGCGAAGTCAAAGACGTTATCATCCAGGGATTGTGGAAAAACAACTCCGCACTGGTTCAGTTGTTGGGGATGTGCCCCCTGCTGGCGGTCACCTCCACCGCAACCAACGCCCTCGGTTTAGGACTGGCAACCACGCTGGTGCTGACCCTCACCAACCTGTTTATCTCTTCCCTGCGCCGCTGGACGCCGGATGAGATCCGAATTCCCATTTACGTGATGATTATCGCCTCGGTGGTGAGCGCCGTGCAGATGCTGATCAACGCCTATGCGTTTGGCCTCTATCAGTCGCTGGGGATCTTTATTCCGTTGATTGTCACCAACTGTATTGTCGTGGGGCGTGCGGAAGCCTTTGCCGCCAAAAAAGGCCCGGCGCTGTCGGCACTGGACGGTTTTTCTATCGGCATGGGCGCGACCAGCGCTATGTTTGTGCTGGGTTCCCTGCGTGAGATCCTTGGCAACGGTACGTTGTTCGACGGTGCCGACGGGTTACTGGGCAGTTGGGCAAAGGTGCTGCGCATTGAAGTGTTCCATACCGATTCGCCCTTTTTACTGGCGATGTTGCCGCCAGGGGCATTTATCGGCCTGGGCATGATGCTGGCTGTGAAGTATCTGATTGATCAAAAAATGAAAAAACGACGCGAAGTAGCAGCGGCCGCCAGTGAAGATCCGCAGGCGTCGCCCGGGAAGGCATAATGAACAAAGCGAAACGGCTGGAAATATTATCCCGCTTACGGGAAAACAATCCGCATCCCACCACGGAGCTGAATTTTAACTCTCCGTTCGAACTGCTGATCGCGGTGTTGCTATCCGCGCAGGCGACCGATGTCAGCGTCAATAAAGCCACCGCCTTGCTCTACCCGGTTGCGAATACGCCGAAAGCGATGCTGGAGTTAGGGGTGGAAGGCGTGAAGCAGTACATCAAGACCATTGGTCTGTTTAACAGCAAAGCCGAAAATGTCATCAAGACCTGCCGCATTTTGCTGGAACAACACGGTGGCGAGGTCCCGGAAGATCGGGCGGCGCTGGAGGCGTTACCGGGCGTCGGGCGCAAAACGGCGAACGTGGTACTGAATACCGCCTTCGGCTGGCCGACAATCGCCGTGGATACGCATATTTTTCGCGTCTCTAACCGTACCGGGTTTGCGCCCGGCAAAAATGTGGAGCAGGTGGAAGAGAAACTGCTGAAGGTCGTCCCGGCGGAATTTAAGGTCGATTGCCATCACTGGCTGATCCTGCACGGGCGATACACCTGCATCGCCCGTAAACCGCGTTGCGGCTCCTGCATTATCGAAGATCTGTGCGAATACGGCGACAAGACGGACTGAGCATTCTCAGAACGGGCGCATCACGGCCAGCAGAATAATCAACGCCAGCGCAATAATCGTCAGTGCGGTGGCTTTCGCTATCATCCCTGCGCCCTTTACGGCTTCGCCTGCCGCCATACGGCGCAACGTTGCTGAGAGAAAACCGTGCAGGCCGGAGAGCAACACCACCAGCACCAGTTTTAACACCAGCCACATATGCGGTAGCTGACCGTGCGCCACAATCATCACTACCCCGGCGACCCACAGTAGCAGCATCGCAGGCGTCGTCACACGGCGACTCCAGCTACGCACATCCCTGAGCAGGCCAGAGACAGTGGTCAAATCCTTCTGTGCAGCGCTCCAGCTTGCTACCACTGCCATCACTAATATTCCGCCAATCCAGACAATCGCCGCAATAATATGCAACGCATTGAGCCACGGGTGAAAATTCATGTTTTAACTCCGAAGAAAAGGACAGACAGAAGTCTGACAGCGCAACCGCGCGCTGTCATGAACAAAGCGCGGCATAATCACAAAAAGTACGACATTTTTGATTTACTGCAGGTCGCCGCCACCAAAAATACGGCCTGAACGTACTGATTTTCCATCATTCATCGATGTGACGACTTTCACATCTTTGAAAGTTGTTTTTTGTCGAGGATTATCCGGAAACAGTCCTGATGAACGCTGATAATCCTCCTCTTATACGCATTTAATGAGATTAATCCTTTTTTTAGAAGAAAAAAATCCTACCGCCCTGTGATAATCGTTACATTGCTAATGCCTTGTTAAAAAAGCGCATCTTCGCCAGAACACTTCGACCATAGAACAAAGTTTAAACAGTCATTTTCCATAGATATAACCAGATACATTTTATAAACCAGTCCAATACACTGCATTACCAGCAAAACAGCAGAATATACACCTTCAACCGGAATGGTGTGGATTGAATGCAGAGGAAAAAACCATGTTTATTGCAATGGTGAAATTTAACTCTGAATAACAATTAAAATTACCGAGCAATGTAACGGCATGGATCTATGTAACAGAATATGTCAAAGGGCTTGCCTGAAAGCGCAGGATAGTGAACATTACCCGCCGTTTCCCCTCCCAATATAACTATAAGCGTGATGAACTCTGGTCATTGCGCGCCGAACACCCCCGTTAATATGGGATGTAAAAAAAGAGGTATATGTGTCGACTGCAAACAAACCAACCGAAAGCGTCAGTTTGAACGCTTTTAAACAACCGAAGGCGTTCTATCTCATCTTCTCTATCGAATTATGGGAACGTTTTGGTTATTACGGCCTGCAAGGGATCATGGCCGTTTACCTGGTAAAACAACTGGGTATGTCAGAAGCGGACTCTATCACCCTGTTCTCCTCCTTTAGCGCACTGGTTTATGGCCTGGTTGCCATTGGCGGCTGGCTGGGCGACAAAGTGCTGGGCACAAAACGCGTTATCATGCTGGGCGCCATCGTGCTGGCAGTGGGTTACGCGCTGGTGGCCTGGTCTGGTCACGACGCAGGCATCGTGTATATGGGTATGGCGGCGATCGCCGTGGGTAACGGCCTGTTTAAAGCTAACCCCTCTTCCCTGCTCTCAACCTGCTACGCAAAAGATGACCCGCGTCTGGACGGTGCATTTACCATGTATTACATGTCCGTCAACGTCGGTTCCTTCTTCTCGATGCTGGCGACACCGTGGCTGGCAGCGAAGTTTGGCTGGAGCACCGCCTTCGGTCTGAGCGTTGTTGGCCTGCTGATCACCATCGTTAACTTCTCCTTCTGCAAACGTTGGGTGAAAAACTACGGCTCTAAACCGGACTTCGAACCGGTGCGTGTTGGCTACCTGCTGGCAACCATCGTGGGTATCGTGGTGCTGGTGGCAATCGCCACCTGGTTGCTGCACAACCAGGGCATCGCACGCATGGTACTGGGCGTGGTCGCACTGGGGATTATCACCATCTTTGCCAAAGAGACTTTCGCACTGAAAGGCGCGGCGCGTCGTAAAATGATCGTTGCCTTTATTCTTATGCTGCAGGCGATTGTTTTCTTCATTCTCTACAGCCAGATGCCAACATCGCTGAACTTCTTCGCCATCCGCAACGTGGAGCACACCCTGTTCGGCATCGCGTTTGAACCAGAGCAATATCAGGCCCTGAACCCATTCTGGATCATCATTGGCAGCCCAATCCTGGCAGCCATCTATAACAAGATGGGCGACACCCTGCCCATGCCGCACAAATTCGCTATCGGCATGGTACTGTGCTCAGGCGCTTTCCTGATCCTGCCGCTGGGCGCTAAATTCGCCTCCGACGCGGGTATCGTTTCTGTGAGCTGGCTGATTGCAAGCTATGGCCTGCAGAGCATCGGTGAGCTGATGATTTCCGGCCTCGGCCTGGCGATGGTGGCACAACTGGTGCCGCAGCGTCTGATGGGCTTTATCATGGGAAGCTGGTTCCTGACCACCGCAGGTGCAAACATTATCGCCGGCTATGTCGCGAACCAGATGGCCATCCCGGAAAATGTGACCGATCCGCTGATGTCACTGAACATCTACGGCAGCGTTTTCCTGCAAATCGGTGTTGTCACTGCGGTGATTGCCGTGCTGATGATCCTGACCGCGCCGAAGCTGAATCGCATGACGCAGAGCGACGACAGCGCCAGCAAAGCGACTGAAACCGCCACCGCTTAACATTCGCGGGGAACACGAAATTTAAAGCCGCTAACGCACGTTAGCGGCTTTTTTTTTATTCCACTGCGTAATAACCTATGACCGAAATCAGCCATAAGGAAACAATAATGAAACTGTTTTACAAGCCAGGCGCCTGCTCCCTTGCCTCCCACATTACCCTGCGCGAAGCCGGGAAAGAGGTCTCCCTGCTCAGCGTCGATTTGATGAAAAAACGCCTTGAGAACGGCGATGACTTTTTCGCTATCAACCCGAAAGGCCAGGTTCCTGCGCTGCTGCTGGACGACAGTACGCTGATCACAGAAGGCGTGGCGATCATGCAATACGTGGCGGACAACGCACCAGAGAGCCAATTGCTGGCACCAGTGGGCGCATTACCACGTTACAAGACGCTGGAGTGGCTCAACTTTATCGCAACGGAGCTGCACAAGGGCTTCACACCGCTTTTTCGTCCGGATACACCGGAAGAATACAAACCCAGCGTGCGCGCATTACTGGAGAAAAAACTGCAGTATGTTAACGACACATTGAGCCATCAGGCGTGGATCAGCGGCGCACACTTCACCGTTGCCGATGCTTACCTGTTCACCGTGTTGCGCTGGGCGCGCGCGGTGAAACTGAATCTGGCTGAACTGACGCACATCGACGACTATATGGCGCGCGTTGCAGCACGCCCGGCAGTGGCTGCCGCAATGGCGGCGGAAGGGATTGCGTAAGGATTTAGCGCAGGTCTGAGAGCTAACGCGTTATCAGACCTGGAGAGAAAGGCGGGATATCCCGCCTTTTTTACAGCTGTGTGGCGCTGAACAGATGCTCGGGTTGCGCAATCCGGTCCTGAGCCGCCACCACCTGCAGTTCATACTCCTGCATCGCTTTGGTGGTGATCATAATTTCGTAGACTGCCGCCGTTACATGCTCCAGCGCCTCACGGATGGTCGCGCCCTGCAACAGTTTCACCAGCAGCAGCCCACTGGTAACATCGCCAACGCCCACTGGCTGCCGTGCGCCAAAATCCACCAGCGGTCGGCTGATATGCCAGGCTTCGTCCGGCGTGACTAACAGCATTTCAAAGCGATCCGCGCTTAACCCGGCGCGCGCCAGGTGTTTCACCAGCACAATCTGCGGGCCCTGAGCAATTAACTCACGAGCTGCCCGTACCGCTTCTTCCACGTTATTGACGGCGTGTTCGCAGAGGATCTCCAGCTCAATGAGGTTCGGTGCAATAATATCGCTGGCCGGTAACGCATGGCGCACATGAAATTCCGCCACGCCAGGGGCGACGATACAGCCTTTTTCCGGGTGTCCCATCACCGGATCGCAAAAATATTTCGCCTGCGGATTCGCCGCTTTCACCTGACGGACGATCCCCAGAATATGTTCACCCTGCTCGGCCGAGCCCAGATAACCACTCAGTACGGCGTCACAGCGCTGTAACTGATCAATGGCGGCAATCCCCTGCACTATCTCAGTCAGATGCGCTGGCGGCATCACGCTGCCGGTCCATTTACCGTATTGCGTATGGTTAGAAAACTGCACCGTATTCAGCGGCCAGACATTCGCACCTAACCGGCGCATAGGAAATTCAGCCGCACTGTTCCCCGCATGACCAAAGACCACATGCGATTGAATGGCGAGAATATTCTTCATGGTTGTTGCCTTGCAAGAATGAGCAATAAAAAGAAGGGAGTGATTTCTCACTCCCTTCGTCCTCAGGTCGGCGATGAATTACTTCCAGCACACCAGACAGTAATTCTTCTTACCGCGACGCAGCAGCGTGTAGCGACCAAACAGGCGATCGCTGTCGGTGAAGACATATTCCGGATCGGACTGTTTTTCACCGTTAATGGTCACGGCATTGGATGCGATGGTTTTACGCGCCTGGCCACGAGACGGTTGCAGTTCGGAATCCACCAGAGCCTGCATCAGATCCGCACCTTTCTCCATCTCAACCATCGGCACGCCATCCTGCGCCAGTTGTTCGAAGTCCGCTTCGCTCAGCGCGCTCAGCGTACCGCTAAACAGACTTTCGGTGATGCGTTTCGCGGCGATGAGCCCCTCTTCGCCGTGCACCAGACGGGTTACCTGCTCTGCCAGAACGTATTGCGCGCGCGGCGCTTTGCCGCTGTTCTTGTCTTCTTCTTCCAGCGCGTTAATTTCCGCGATATCCATAAAGGTGAAGAATTTCAGGAAGCGATACACGTCCGCATCGGCAGTGTTGATCCAGAACTGGTAGAACTTATACGGACTGGTTTTCTTCGGATCCAGCCAGACCGCGCCGCCTTCGGTTTTACCGAATTTGGTGCCATCGGCTTTGGTGATCAGCGGAACAGTCAGGCCAAACACCTGGTTCTGATGCAGGCGGCGGGTCAGATCGATACCGGAGGTGATGTTACCCCACTGGTCGGAACCGCCAATCTGCAATGCCACGCCGTGCAGTTTGTTCAGGCAGGCAAAGTCGTAACCCTGCAGCAGGTTGTAGGAAAACTCGGTAAACGAGATCCCCTGATCGTCCCGGTTCAGGCGTTGTTTTACCGCTTCTTTGTTAATCATCTGGTTAACAGAGAAGTGTTTGCCAATATCACGCAGGAAAGTCAGCACGTTCATGCCGCCAAACCAGTCGTAGTTGTTGGCTGCAATCGCCGAGTTGTCACCACAGTTGAAATCGAGGAACGGCGCGACCTGTTTGCGGATTTTATCCACCCACTCTTGCACCGTATCTTCGGTATTCAGTTTACGCTCAGCGGCTTTGAAACTTGGGTCGCCAATCAGACCGGTCGCACCGCCCACCAGCGCAACCGGTTTGTGACCAGCCTGCTGGAAGCGTTTCAGGCATAACAATGGAACCAGATGCCCCAAGTGCAAGCTGTCAGCGGTGGGATCGAAGCCGCAATAGAGCGCGATCGGGCCCTGCGCCAGTCGCTCTGCTAACGCTTCCTCATCCGTCACCTGGGCCACAAGGCCCCGCTCTTGCAATTGTTTAATCAAGTTACTGCTTGCCATCAAATTCTCCATGTATAAAACGGATTGCACCTTTGCCGGTACACGACTTTTCGCCAGATGCGAAAGGATACTTCATGGGGGGCAGATAGAATAAAGCGCCGGAACACGGAGTGCCAGCGCTTAACGCAACATTTTTCAGGGATTACGGGGCGAGACGATCAATTTTCCATGCGTCATTTTCGCGTTGGTACAAAAAACGATCGTGCAGACGGTTTGCGCCGCCCTGCCAGAACTCCATCTGTTCAATGCTCACACGGTACCCGCCCCAAAAACTGGGTAACGGGATCTCGCCCTGCTGGAATTTTTGCTTCAGCTCAAGGAACTTACTTTCCAGGATACCGCGCGCGGAAATCCGGCTGGACTGTTTGGATACCCAGGCACCGATCTGACTGTCGCGCGGGCGGCTGTGGAAATATTTCACCACCTCCAGCGTCGACAAACGTTCCGCTTTCCCGGTGACCATGACCTGGCGTTCCAGCATGTGCCAGGGAAACAGCAGACTGACGGCCGGATTCTGTTCGATATGGTGCGCTTTACGGCTACCGAGGTTGGTGTAAAACACCAGCCCCTTTTCATCATAATGCTTGAGCAACACAATGCGTTGGTAAGGCTGCCCGGTCTCATCCACCGTGGCGACAACCATCGCGGTCGGATCGGCAAGCTGCGCTTCGCAGGCCTGGCCCAGCCAGCGTTCAAAGAGTTTCAGCGGTTCAGCAGGAAGGTCGCCGCGGCGCAGGCCGCCTTTGGTATATTCACGGCGCAGATGCGCGATTTGCTGCAATTGATCGTTATCAGACATGGCGTTAGCGAGTGTAATCATCAGGTAGGGCTATTATGCGCCCCCCTGTGAAAATCTCAACGCCGCGGATTTTGTAACTGGCAGTTATTCAGCACAATACGGTCGCGTTTATAGACCGTGGCGGTATCCCCTTTAGACCAGAACACGTAGACACCATCGGTATAGCGGGTACCCGAGGCGGATAATCCTTGCTGTAGGGTCAGGACCTTATCATCCCAGACAAAGCTGGCTTGCTGGCGGGGGTTATTGAGTTTGACGGTAAGCGGCTTTTCATCACACTGGTATTCCAGCGTATCGGTTTGCATGCGTTCAACGAACTGGTGGTAATAACTACACCCGGCAAGCAGCGCGGGCAGGCAGGCGATCAACACTTTTTTCATGAGGTATTCCCGGGACTGTCCTGGTCATGGAGGGCGAAACGCCCGCCCTCCTTAAGCTTCGTCAGTCTAGCGGTACACCCGCAATGTGGAATTCAGCTAACTCTGATTCTGGCGCGGTTGGCCGGGAAAATCGCGCCCAGAATCGTTGGCGCAGAGGCGCCGGTTACCGACGGCAAATTACCGGGCAACCCCGCCAGCGTGCGCCAGGCCAGCCAGGCAAACGCCAGCGCTTCCATATCATCGCCGCTGATCCCGGCATCATCCGTCGTACCGACTTCAATGCCTGGCAGCAGCCCCGCCAGACGCGCCATGACCAACGGGTTGCGACTGCCGCCGCCGCACACCAGCAGCCGTTCGCATCCACCGCTCAGCAACACTTGCTCGGAGATGGTGACTGCCGTCAGTTCTGCCAGCGTGGTTTGTACATCGCTCCCGTTGAGCGCCGGGAAATGCGCCAGATGACGCTCCAGCCAGCCGTAGTTGAAATACTCGCGACCGGTACTTTTCGGAGCAGGCGCGGAAAAGTACGCGTCGCTTAGCATGTTTTGCAGCAGCGGCAGGATAACTTTGCCTTCACACGCCCACTGGGCATCTTTATCGTAGGGTTTGCCTTTCTGCCGCCAAATCCAGGCATCCATCAGCATATTGCCCGGCCCGGTGTCATAACCTCTCACCGGCTGTCCGGGGATCAGCAACGACAAATTCGCGATACCGCCAATGTTCAGCACCATACGGCGTTCAACCGGGTGCGCCAGCAGCGCATGGTGAAAAGCAGGTACCAGCGGCGCGCCCTGACCGCCCAGCGCGATATCACGACGGCGGAAATCCCCTACCACCGTCACACCCGTCCGGGCGGCTATCTGGTTGTTATCGCCGATTTGCATCGTATGCGGCGCAATGCCGGTGGGTTCATGCCAGACGGTTTGCCCGTGGCAACCAATGGCGACGATATCTTCCGGGCGCAATTGTTCTCTGTCCATTAACGCCAGCACGGCATCCGCAAACAGCGTGCCCAACTGCGTGTCCAGTCTTCCCAACTGCGACAGCGTAAGCTGCTGGCCCTGGCAGATATTGAGGATCGCCTCTTTCAGCGGCAGCGGAATAGGAAACGTCAGGCTTGCCTGCTGGGCGACCATGGTGTCATCGATTGCCGCCAGCACCACGTCAATACCGTCCAGACTTGTTCCCGACATCACCCCAATGTAGCGACCCGATTTCATACGCCTTCCTTTAATGCATGACAGAGGGGTAACACTCCACCATAAAGCCGGGGGTAAAGCCATCGCGCACAAACACTTTTTAACAATCGAGTCTATTTCAGTTAAGTGAAATTAACATCGCCAACGCTTATAATCGCTTCGTTTAGATCGGGTTAAGCTCTCTGAGATTATTATTTTTGCCGGGATTAGGCAGAAGATATGACCTGTCATGAGTAAAATGCCATATAATTTAGCCATGACGGATGCTCATAAGAGCGTTTCATGGTGAACAGGAGATTCATAAATGATGTTACGTGCACTGACAGTTTCGCTGATTGGTCTTACCCTGGCTGGCTGCGTCAATAACGACACGCTTTCTGGTGATGTCTACTCTGCATCCGAAGCCAAACAAGTGCAAAATGTCACTTACGGCACCATTGTGAACGTACGTCCGGTACAGATTCAGGGCGGCGATGATAACAATGTCATCGGCGCAATTGGCGGTGCGGTGCTGGGCGGCTTCCTCGGTAACACCGTTGGCGGCGGCACCGGGCGTTCTCTGGCAACAGCAGCAGGTGCGGTTGCCGGCGGCGTAGCGGGCCAGTCGGTTCAGGGTGCAATGAATAAAACTCAGGGCGTAGAACTGGAAATCCGTAAAGATGACGGCAACACCATTATGGTGGTGCAGAAACAGGGCAACTCCCGTTTCGCAGCAGGTCAGCGCGTTGTGCTGGCAAGCAATGGTCGTCAGGTGACCGTCTCCCCGCGCTAAGTCAGGTTGCAGTGTGACCACATTGCAGTTTGTTTCACAGCGAAAATATGAAAAAGCCTTGCGAAAGCAAGGCTTTTTGGTGTCAGTCTCGCGACTGTAGTTCGTTGATATTGTGCTCGAGCCGGGCAATCATCTTAATCAACAGATCCAGTTCTTCGGTCGAAATTCCCGAGAGAATTTCCCCCCGCGTTTTCCGAATAACCGTTTCCATCTCTTCAATGATTGGCGAGGCTTTTTCTGTCAATTTGATCCGCTTAGCCCGGCGGTCGTTGGCACATGTCTGGCGGGAAATAAGCCCCTTATCTTCCAGTTGGTCCAGCGTACGCACCAGCGAGGGCTGTTCGATGCCAATCGCTTTTGCCAGTTGAATTTGCGACTGATCGGGCGGCAACTGATGAATATTATGCAGCGTTACCCAGTGAGTCTGCGTTAATTCCAGAGGTTTCAGGCGATGGTCAATCAAAGCGCGCCAGACGCGCACTAAGCGTGCCAGATCAGAACCTAATGGCGATTCCAATTTCATCTCCTTATAATTAGCTTGCTAAGTTATTATACTCATTTTAGAATAGTTTGCAGTATTTATATTGGCAAAACAAATGTATTGCTGCACTCGTCAGGGCTTACGCTAAGGATCCCCCGCTTTAGCACGGCGTCGTTTTTGGCCGTTTTTACCGTACACCGCCTGCCCGGCGATTCGCCCGACTGCACAGGACATAAACGCGTGAAGTTAACTTCCAGCACCCCGGAATTACCCCTGCAGGACCTGATTTTTGGCGCATCGGTTTACTTTCCTCCTCTGTTTAAGGCGGTGATGCTGGGCTTTTTACTCTGGCTTGTTGCCCACCGCCTGCTGCGCGACTGGATCTACGCCGGCGATATCTGGCATCCCATCCTGATGGATCTTTCACTGTTCGTTATAGCGCTTAGCCTCTCCCTTGGCCTGTTGATTGTGTGGTAATTATGAGTCTGAAATCGCTAAAATATTTTTCCACCTTACTGGTGCTCGCCGTGGCGATTGTCGCCGCCTGGTGGATGTGGAATTACTACATGCAGTCGCCATGGACCCGGGACGGCAAAGTGCGCGCTGAACAGGTCAGCATCACGCCCCAGGTTTCCGGCAGTATTACGGAACTCAACGTTCACGATAATCAGCCCGTAAAAGCGGGCGACACGCTCTTTCGCATCGACGAAACGCCATACCACATTGCGGTACTGAATGCCGAAGCCCAGCTGGCAAAAGCGCAAACGGAGCAGGCAAAAGCCAATAACGAAGCCAACCGTCGCCGCCACCTCTCGCAAAACTACATCTCTGCGGAAGATCTCGATACTGCCAATATTAGTGTAAAAGCGGCGCAAGCGAGCGTCGCTGCCGCCGAAGCACAACTCGCGCAGGCAAAATGGCAGTTGACGCAGACCACGGTCAAAGCACCGGTCGATGGCTGGGTCACCAATCTGACCACACGCAACGGCAACTACGCTACCGCCGGGCAACCGGTATTTGCGCTGGTGGATAGCCACTCATTTTATGTGGTGGGGTATTTTGAAGAGACCAAACTGCGCCATATCCGCACCGACGCACCGACAAAAATCGTGCTTTATAGCGGCAATGTTACGTTACAGGGTCACGTCGAGAGTATCGGCCGTGCCATTTACGATCAGAGCATCGAAACCGATAGCGGGCTGGTGCCGGACATTAAGCCCAACGTGCCCTGGGTGCGGCTGGCGCAGCGCGTACCTGTACGCATTCGTTTCGATACGCTACCCGATGACCTGACGCTGGTTTCCGGCACCACCTGCACCGTGTCGATAGGCGTTCCCTGATGAAATCCCCCTTCGCGCTCTGGCACAACCTCCCGTGGGTAAAAGCCACAACAGGTCAGTGGCGCTACGCGCTGCGCAACGGTATCGCTATGTGTCTGGCGCTGACGGTGGCCTACTATCTTGATCTTGATGAGCCCTATTGGGCCATGACCTCCGCCGCCGTAGTCAGCTTTCCAACCGTCGGCGGCGTGATCAGCAAAAGTCTTGGGCGTATTGCCGGTAGCCTGCTCGGCGCGTGCGCTGCGCTCATGATTGCTGGTCAGACGCTGAACGATCCGTGGTTGTTTCTGTTTGCCATGTCCGGCTGGATTGCGCTTTGCACCTGGGTCTGCGCGCAGTTTGCCAATAATGTCGCCTATGCTTTTCAACTGGCGGGTTATACGGCGGCAATCATCGCGTTTGCGATGGTCAATATTACCGACATTACCGAACTGTGGAACATCGCGCAGGCGCGCGTTTGCGAAGTGATGCTGGGGATCCTGTGCGGCGGCATGATGATGATGATCCTCCCCGGTACTGCCGATGGGCCCGCACTGCTCATGGCGTTGAAGAAAATGCATGCCCGCCTGCTGGAACATGCCAGCCTGCTCTGGCAACCGGAAACCACCGAGGCGATTCGTAGTGCCCACGAAAGCGTGATAGGGCAAATCCTCACCACCAACTTGCTGCGTATTCAGGCGTTCTGGAGTCATTACCGCTTTCGTCGACAAAATACGTTGATGACCTGGTTATTGCACCAGCAACTCCGTATGACCAGTGTGATCTCCAGCCTGCGCAGAATGCTGTTAAACTGGCCCGATGCCCCCGGTCACTTGCGCCCGGTGCTGGAGCAACTGCTGGCTGCGCTAGCCCATCCGCAAACCGATGCACTGACCGTGGCGCGTATTATTGCCCCTCTTGCCCCCACCGCTACGGCTGATTACCGCCACCGGGCATTCTGGTTACGATTACGCTATTTTTGCCGTCTGTACCTGCTCAGTAGCCGCTGGTTGGCCCGTGTGGAGAATGCGTCCCCCATCAGCGTCTATACCCCGCCGCGCAGCCCCGGGCTGATGCGTTACACGGATAATGTCGAGGCGTTGCTGAGCGGAGTACGGACGTTTTTCGCCCTCGGTCTGGTTGGCGCATGGAGCATTACCACCCAGTGGGAATACGGCTCTGCGGCGTTGACGTTGGCGGCCATCAGTTGCGTACTTTACTCCGTTTCACCTGCGCCTTTTAACTCGCTGACGCTGCTGTTACGCACCTTATTGCTGCTCTCGCTGTTCAGTTTTGTGGTGAAATTTGGCCTGATGGTGCAAATCAGCGAGTTGTGGTCCTTTTTGCTGTTTCTGTTCCCCTTGCTGACCACAATGCAACTGCTGAAATTACAGATGCCAAAACGGGCCGGATTATGGGGGCAGTTGATCGTCTTTATGGGATCGTTCATCGCCGTCACCAATCCACCGGTATACGACTTTGCCGATTTTTTAAACGACGTTCTGGCGAAGATCCTCGGCGTTGCCCTGGCGTGGCTGGCATTTGCCGTGTTGCGCCCGGGCTCGGATGCCCGCAAGAGCCGCCGCCAGATTCGTGCGTTACGGCGAAACTTTGTCGACCAGCTTAGTGGAAGGCCGCATCTGAATGAGCATGAATTCGAGTCGGTGGTGTATCACCATATCAGTCGGCTCAGCAACAGTCAGGATGCGCTGGCGCGACGCTGGTTATTACGCTGGGGCGTGGTGTTGCTGAACTGCTCGCATGTGGTGTGGCAATTGCGCGATTGGGAAAGCCGTTCCGATCCGCTGACCCGGGTACGGGATCGCTGCATTGCATTGCTGAATGATGTGATGAGTGAGCGTGGCGTTCAACAACGAACGCTGTCCGCCACGCTGGCAGAGCTGCAACGGATTTGCACCGCACTTGGCGCGCACCACCAGCCCGCAGCACGCGAACTGGCTTCCGTTATCTGGCGCTTGTATTGCGCACTGTCGCAGCTGGAGCAGGCTCCGGCCATCGGGACGCTTACTTGATCACCCCGCAGGCATAACGCGCTCCGCCGCCGCCCAACGGTTTCGGTTGATCGGACATATTATCGCCGCCAACATGCACCATCAGGGCTTTGTCCTTCACGTCAGAGAGTTTTTTCAGCCGCGGCGCCACCACCGCCTGTGTAGCTTTACCGTCATTATTCACCACCAGCACCGGGAGATCCCCTAAATGCCCGGCGCCTTCCGGTCCTTCATGCTTGCCGGTATGGTGAGGGTCAAGGTGACCGCCTGCCGCTTCCGCAGCGGAAGGTTTCCCCTCTTTTGCCGCAGGTTCACAGCTGCCTTTGGCGTGGACATGAAAACCATGCTCGCCGGGCGGCAACGCTTTCAGATTCGGGGCGAATTCCAGGCCTTTGTCCGTTTCGCTGATCTTCACCGTGCCGATAGATTGCCCGATGCCCTGGGCAGTGACGAGATGCATATTCACTTCTTCACTGGCAGCCTGCGCGCCTGCGCAGACTAACAACGCCAACATGGCCAGACTAAAACGCTTCATATGACCTCCTTTGATTCACTTTTACCCTGTAAGTCTAAACCAGGGTAAAAGATTTCACCGGAAAGTCGCCGTTTCAGCCATCACGGCACATCAAAGCCCAGCGCGGCTTTGCGGATGCGGAACCACTGCTGGCGGGTCATCTGCAGCCTCTCAGCCCCCAGCGCAGAACGTACGCGCTCAATTTTACCGGAGCCGATAATCGGTAACGGTTGTGACGGCAGACGCATCACCCAGGCATAAACCACCTGTTCGATGGTTTCGGCATTCAGCTCCTGCGCCACCGTCGCCAGGACATCCCGCAACGTCTGGCATTCCGGATCGTTGAACAAGCGTCCACCGCCCAGGCAAGACCAGGCCATAGGGCGGATGCGCAGTTGTTGCAATTGATCAAGGGTGCCGTCCAGCAACAGCGGCTGATGCACCGGAGAAAGTTCCACCTGGTTGGTGGCAAGGGTAAACGGCAGACGTGATTGCAGCAGCGCAAATTGCGCAGGAGTAAAGTTGGAAACACCAAAATGGCGAACTTTCCCACTTTGATGCAGCGTCAAAAATGCTTCCGCAACCTCATCGGCATCCATCAACGGATCCGGGCGATGAATCAGCAGCAAGTCGAGATAATCCGTGGCGAGGTTCACCAGCGACTGTTCGGCGCTACGAATAATGTGGTCGCGATCGGTAATATAATGACCAATCACATGTTCCGGTTTTGCCGTGGTGGCAATACCGCACTTGCTGACAATCTCCATTCGCGAGCGTAAGTGCGGCGCGAGTTTCAAGGCTTCGCCAAATGCCGCTTCACATTGATAACCGCCGTAGATATCGGCGTGATCAACGGTGGTTACCCCTAAATCGAGGTGGGATTCAATAAAGCTCGCCAGCTGCTGGGGAGTAAACTGCCACTCCATTAAACGCCAGTAGCCCATGACAAAACGGGAGAACTCCGGACCTTGCGGCGCAAGGGCAATACGTTGAACCATAACGGTTTCCTCAAAGGTAATTTCCGTTGATTATACGCATTCAAGGGGTCAAAACAGTGAAGGTTGCTGTGGTTCTTCTGCCGGAAGGGATTTGTTCGCACGCATTTTGCGCAGAAAGCGTTGATGACACAGTCGCAGAACCTCCTGCTTTTGTGTATCGGTCATTTGTTGCCAGTTGAATCGCTCATCCCGGCTGCGCATGCAGCCGCGGCAATAGCCTTTTTCATCCGACTGGCAGATGCCGCGGCACGGGCTCTGGATAGGGAAAAACTCCAGTTGTTCTGGCACTGTCGTCTCCTGCAATACACGCGTTATCTCTACTATTGAAGACTGCATACCGGCAACGCGCAACCCGAAAAGCGCATTGTTTGCCACTTGCAACAGACCAATCGGTCTAGTACATTGTCGCCATGAACAGACACACCGAACACGATACACGCGAACATTTACTGGCTACCGGCGAGCTGCTCTGCATGCATCGCGGGTTTACCGGAATGGGCCTGAGCGAGTTACTGAAAACAGCGGAAGTGCCGAAAGGCTCTTTCTATCACTATTTTCGCTCCAAAGAGGCGTTCGGTGTGGCTTTGCTTGAGCGACATTATGCGGGTTATCACCAGCGGTTGATCACCCATTTCGCCAGCGGTCCCGGAAACTACCGCGACAGGCTGCTGGCCTATTACCAGGAAACGCTCAATCAGTTTTGTCAGCAGGGCATTATTAGCGGCTGCCTGACGGTGAAGCTCTCTGCTGAGGTGTGCGATCTGTCAGAAGATATGCGCACAGCGATGGATAAAGGCGCAAGCCGTATCATCGTTCTGCTCAGCGAAGCGCTGGAAAAAGGCCGTGCAGAGCGAAGTCTGACCTTTGCCGGTGAGGCATTAACACAGGCGCAAGTTTTGTACTCGCTCTGGCTGGGTGCGAACCTGCAGGCGAAGATTTCCCGTAGCGCCCTGCCGCTGGAAAGTGCGCTGGCGCATGCGAAAACCATTATTGCGACGCCTTAGCTACTCGGGCGTTTTTATTTCACCTTTCACTAGTCGACCGGTCTATTCAGGAGTTGTTATGTCCAGTAAGTTATTCACGCCGCTGAAAGTGGGCGCAATTACCGCACCGAACCGTGTTTTGATGGCGCCGCTGACGCGCTTGCGCAGCATCGAACCCGGCGATATCCCCACTCCGCTGATGGCGGAGTATTATCGCCAGCGCGCCAGTTCCGGGCTGATCATCAGCGAAGCGACACAAATTTCTGCTCAGGCAAAAGGCTATGCCGGCGCACCGGGTCTGCATAGCGCAGAGCAAATCGCTGCGTGGAAAAAAATCACGGACGCCGTGCACGGAGACAACGGCCGTATCGCCGTACAACTGTGGCACACCGGCCGTATCTCTCACACCAGTTTGCAACCTGGCGGACAAGCGCCAGTTGCACCATCGGCCATCAGCGCCGGGACGCGCACTTCGCTGCGCGATGCCAACGGCAACGCCACACGTGAAGATACGTCGATGCCGCGCGCACTGGAAACCCGTGAAATCCCGGGGATCGTTGACGACTTCCGTCAGGCTGTGGCCAACGCCCGTGAAGCCGGTTTTGACCTTGTAGAACTGCATTCCGCTCATGGTTATTTGCTGCACCAGTTCCTGTCGCCTTCCGCAAACCACCGCACAGATCAGTACGGCGGCAGCGTGGAAAATCGCGCCCGCCTGGTGTTGGAAGTGGTGGATGCGGTGAGCAAAGAGTGGAGCGCTGACAGGATTGGTATCCGCGTCTCGCCTATTGGTTCCTTCCAGAACACCGACAATGGCCCGAACGAAGAAGCCGATGCGCTGTATCTGATTGAAGAATTGGGTAAACGCGGTATCGCCTACCTGCATATGTCCGAGCCAGACTGGGCAGGCGGTGAGCCTTATACGGACGCATTTCGCGAAAAAGTACGTGCGCGCTTCCATGGCCCAATCATCGGCGCTGGCGCTTACACCGTAGAGAAAGCCGAAGACCTGATCGGAAAAGGTCTGATTGATGCGGTCGCCTTTGGTCGCGCTTACATCGCCAACCCTGATCTGGTGAAACGCCTGCAATTGAAAGCAGAACTGAACCCGCAACACCCGGAAACGTTCTATGGCGGTGGCGCAGAAGGCTACACCGATTACCCCGCGCTGTGATCCTCTGATTGTTCATTGATAGCGGCGGCTTTCCGCCGCTATACTAAAACAGTGTTTCTGACCGGAACGGTAAATCATTTAAAAAGAGGACATTATGCGCTTACTTCACACCATGCTGCGCGTCGGCGACCTGCAACGCTCCATCGATTTCTACACCAAAGTGCTGGGCATGAAGTTACTGCGTACCAGTGAAAACCCGGAATACAAATACTCGCTGGCGTTTGTGGGTTACGGCCCGGAAACCGAAGAAGCCGTGATTGAGCTGACCTACAACTGGGGCGTGGACAGCTATGAGCTGGGTACAGCCTATGGCCACATTGCCCTGAGCGTGCCCAACGCCGCAGAAGCCTGTGAAGCGATCCGCAAAAACGGCGGCAACGTGACCCGTGAAGCGGGCCCGGTCAAAGGCGGCACCACGGTTATCGCCTTTGTTGAAGATCCGGATGGATACAAAATCGAGCTGATCGAAGAGAAAGATGCCGGCCACGGTTTAGGCAATTAATGCTATCGGGCGCGCTTTGCGCCCGCTGTTTTACATCCCTTCGTAAAATTTGCCATAATGCGCTGCCCTTTTTCCGTCTCAAGAGATCCTGATGTCCGATAACGCTCAACTTGCTGGTCTGTGCGACCGTTTTCGCGGTTTCTATCCTGTTGTGATTGATGTTGAAACCGCAGGGTTTAACGCCAAAACCGACGCGCTGCTGGAAGTGGCCGCCATTACCCTGAAAATGGACGAACAAGGCTGGTTGATGCCTGACAGTACGCTGCATTTCCATGTTGAGCCATTTGAAGGGGCGAACCTGCAGCCGGAAGCGCTGGCGTTTAACGGCATCGATCCGACTAACCCGCTGCGCGGTGCGGTGAGCGAACACGATGCGCTGCACGCGATTTTCAAAATGGTGCGCAAGGGCATTAAAGACCAGGGATGTAACCGCGCGATTATGGTTGCCCATAATGCCACTTTCGATCATAGCTTTATGATGGCCGCTGCCGAGCGCGCATCATTAAAACGCAACCCGTTCCATCCTTTTGTCACTTTCGACACCGCATCACTGAGTGGGCTGGCGCTGGGCCAGACGGTACTCTCTAAAGCCTGTGCCGCTGCGAGCATTGCCTTTGACGCCACACAGGCGCACTCCGCACTGTATGACACCGCCCAAACCGCTCTGCTGTTTTGTGAAATAGTCAATCGCTGGAAACGTCTTGGCGGTTGGCCATTACCGCTGGCTGAAGATCCTCAACCATAAATACCAGAAATATTCTATGCCGGTTGCATTCAGTGACCGGTTATTAACACAGTTAATCGAAATTAGATAAACACATATCGTTTTCTTAAATTCCCCTTCATATTCTTTTTCTGCCAACCTAACCATTATTAACAGACAAAAACGCCACAAAAGCCTGCGCAAGCTTCGTGAAAAAACTCGCTATTCACCTTTAGCAGATTAACTCTCTCATTTCACTTAACGGCATAAAAATATCATTAAGACAGCCGATGATATTTTGGCGCACCTGAATGCTGTGAGAAATACATATATTAATCATGAATGAATTAATCCATCACGTAGATGCTGGGTTATTTTTAATTTATTTCAAGGTGAGCATAGAAGGACCCGCTAATACATTTTGATGAAGGTGAAATAATGCACAAGTTCAATATTATTCTTGTTCTGTTTTTTATCCCTATGGCTTTTCCGGCTGCGGCCGAAATGCAAGATCGCATGTTTAACCGGGATCAGGTTTCTGCCGGGATTACCGTGGGTACCCTGGGCGGCCTGACCCATGAAAGGGTTTATGCGCCCGATCAAGGGGGGCGAAAACTCAGCCAACTCGACTGGCGTTACCGCAATGCTGCTGTTGTTCAGGGCTCTCTGGAATGGAACGCCATGCGGTGGTTCTCCTTAGGCGTATCAGGTTGGTCAACATTTTCCAGCGGAAACAGTCATATGAATGATTACGACTGGCAAAACGCTGCGCAGAATTCGTGGACCGATCGCAGCTCGCACCCTGATACGCAGCTCAACTTTTCCAATCACTTTGATGTGAATGTGAAAGGCTGGATGTTTAACACCCCCGGATGGCGTCTGGGATTAATGGCGGGGTACCAGGAGAACCGCATCAGCTTTCACGGTAAAGGTGGAAGCTACAGCTATAATAATGGTGCCAATACCGGCTCCTTTGATCCCAACGAAATCAATATTGGCTATAAGCAACACTATCAGATCCCCTATGTCGGTCTGACCGGAAGCTATCGTTATAACGATATTGAACTTTCCGGGACATTGAAATACAGCGCCTGGGCACGAACCACCGGAAATGATGAGCATTATCTCAGAGACCTGACGTTTATTGATAAAACAAAAGAACAGAACTTCTTTTCACTTGCTGCCAGCATGGGTTATTACGTCACAGAGAATATGAAGCTCTATATTGAAGGCACCTGGAATCGGGTGGCAAATAAGAAGACTGACGTCAATGTTAATAATTACAGCCAAAATATAAGCGCAGATTATAAAAATGGTGGCGGTATTGAAAGCTATAATATGCTAACCACCGCAGGGCTAATCTATACCTTCTGACCGTAAAAAAGGGTTCATGCCGGAACATGAACCCTTTTAGCAACGTGAACCGCGTGCGGCTTACTCCGCGCCCTGCTCGCCCTTGTGTTTAGCGGCAGCTTCTTTGATCAGCGTCTGCAACTCACCGCGTTGATACATCTCAATCAGGATGTCGCAGCCGCCAACCAGTTCGCCATCCACCCACAGTTGCGGGAAGGTTGGCCAGTTAGCATATTTCGGCAGTTCTGCGCGGATATCCGGGTTCTGCAGAATATCAACATACGCGAAACGTTCACCACAGGCAGACAGCGCCTGCACAGCCTGAGCGGAGAAGCCGCAGCTTGGCAGCTTCGGAGAGCCTTTCATGTACAGCAGAATCGGGTTTTCAGCGATCTGGCGCTGGATTTTTTCAAGTGTCGTGCTCATTGTCTTGCTTCCTTCAACTTCTACGGCAGATGGTGGACATTGTAACGGTTCAGGCAGCCAACAGAAAATAACATTTTGTTCACTGGTGATGATTTTACGCCCATGCCTGAAAAGTTGCCTCCAAAATGTGACTTAACACAATTCGGATTTCGCCTGTTGCTTAACTCTTAACCGCCATAGAAACGTTTTGCTGCTTTTTTTTGCGCTTGCTAACGAAACGCAGCTATAGATGCAAAAACACTCTTAACTTTTGTGCTTTTTATGGATTAGAATCGACGGGTTTTGAAATCATACGCACGCATTGTTAAATGCCTGCTCTAACAGGGGATTGCTCAGTGGCGCGAATACCAAAATCTTCGATCACGCTCTGTGCTTTGTTGTTCACCACGCTTTCTTTCACGCCATTGGCTAACGCCTCTGAACAGGCGCGAGCGTCGGCCGTGCAAAAATCGCATCTGGCGAAAGCATCCGAACGTAAGAAAAAAACCACATCGCAAAAGACATCAAAGAAAAACAGTCGCAACGCAGAAACCAAAACAACGAATAAAAAAACGACGGAGACCAAAAAAGCTCCGGCAACGAAGAAAGTCACCACCAGCAGCAAAGCCAGCCAACTCTCTACGCGTCGTAATAAATCCAGCCAGACCAAAACCGCAGCTGTCACCTGGACCGAAAAATGTACGCCGCGCAAAGGCCACAAGCCACACTGCGTTAAAGTCAAAAGCACCAAATCGGCCGCGCTTGCCGATGTGCACAAAGTCCGGATCCAAAAAGCGCAGAAAACCGCCATGTCCAAGCTGATGAATCAGATTGGCAAGCCGTACCACTGGGGCGGCACCTCGCCTAATACCGGTTTCGACTGCAGCGGGCTGGTCTATTACGCCTATAAAGATTTGGTGAAATTCCGCATTCCCCGTACGGCAAATGAGATGTATCACCTGCGTGATGCCTCGCCGGTGAATGTCGCAGAACTGGAAAGCGGCGATTTGGTCTTCTTCCGCACCCAGGGTCGCGGCACAGCGGACCACGTTGGCGTTTACGTGGGGAACGGCAAGTTTATCCAGTCACCGCGCAGCGGTCAGGATATTCAGGTGACCTCGCTGAGTGAAGATTACTGGCAGCGTCACTACGTCGGCGCCCGCCGCGTGGTCACACCGAAAACCATCCGTTAATCCGGTTACCTGTCGCCACGGCGGCAGGTAACTCTCTCTTTTGTCACCCCTTTCTATTTGCTACTCTATCCACACACTCAGTAGGGCTATTGGGTGTATTAAAATAATGAAGGAGAGTAGCAATGTCGTTCGAATTACCTGCATTACCGTATGCGAAAGACGCCCTGGCGCCGCATATCTCGGCCGAAACACTGGACTACCACTATGGTAAGCACCATCAGACCTATGTCACCAACCTCAATAACCTGATCAAAGGCACCGCCTTCGAAGGTAAATCGCTCGAAGCCATTGTTAAGAGCAGCGAAGGCGGCGTGTTTAACAATGCCGCGCAGGTCTGGAACCACACCTTCTACTGGCACTGTCTCGCCCCGAACGCGGGTGGCGAACCGACAGGCGCGCTGGCTTCGGCGATGGCGAAGTCCTTCGGTAGCTTCGCTGAATTCAAAGCACAGTTTACCGACGCGGCGGTCAAAAACTTTGGTGCAGGCTGGACGTGGCTGGTGAAGAAGGCGGATGGCGAACTGGCAATTGTGTCAACATCTAACGCGGGTACACCGCTGACGACGGATGCCACGCCGTTGCTGACCGTTGATGTCTGGGAACATGCCTATTACATCGATTACCGTAACGCCCGTCCGAACTATCTGGAGCACTTCTGGGCGCTGGTAAACTGGGACTTTGTGGCGAAAAATCTCGCTGCATAAATCTCACCAGGAGGGGGAAACCCCTCCTGATTATTATTCTGCTGCTGCGCAGGCACGTTCTGGCTGAGCACGTCCCGAAAAGAGCACCACCAACAGGCCAAGACCCGCGATAATCGCCCCCATCACCGGCACAAAGCTATAACCCAGACCACCGGATATCACCGCCCCACCGGCTGCGGCACCCAATGCGTTCCCCAGGTTAAATGCGCCAATGTTCACGGAAGAGGACAGGCCCGGAGCTTCATGCGCCACACGCATGACCCGCATTTGCAACGGCGGCACCACGGCGAAAGTCGCTGCCCCCCAGACCACCATGCTGACCGCCGCGCCGATCGCGCTCTGTGCAAGAAACGGGATAGCCAGCATGATGGCAATCAACAGCACCAAAAAGCCTTTAAGCGTACCGGTCACGGACCGATCCGCCAGTTTACCGCCAAGATAGTTGCCGATGGAGAACCCAACGCCAATCAGTACCAGCATTGCCGTAATAAAGACGGGTGTCGCATCGGTAATGGTTCGCAGAACCGGTGAAATATAGGTATAGAGCGTGAACATCGCCCCTGCCCCCAGCACCGTGGTCAGCAGCGCGGACAAAACCTGCGGGCGCATCAGCACCGCCAGCTCTTTACGCACCTCCGGGCGTTCCCCGGCGCCGCCTTTCGGCAGCGAGAAGAACAGACTCAACATCGCCACAATACCCAGCGCTGCGGTAGCCATAAACGACATGCGCCAGCCAATGGTTTCACCCAGCCAGGTCGCAGCCGGCACACCGCCGATATTGGCGATGGTTAGCCCCATAAACATGGTGGCGACGGCGCTGGCTTGCTTTTCTTTGGCGACAACGCTTGCAGCAACCACCGATCCCAGGCCAAAGAATGCGCCGTGATTGAGACTGGTTACGATACGCGCCAGCATCAGGGTGGCGTAATTCGGCGCAATCGCCGACAACACGTTACCCAGCGTAAAAATCGCCATCAAAAAAATCAGCGCGTTGCGTCTGCCACGATGAGAAAGCAGCAACGTCATTAACGGTGCACCGACCATTACGCCGACAGCGTAGGCGCTAATCAGCATCCCCGCCGCCGGGATAGAAACGTCAACGCCGCGGGCAATCACCGGCAGTAATCCCATTGGGGAGAACTCGGTCGTACCGATGCCAAAGGCGCCAATCGCCAGGGCGAGCAAAGGGAAATTCATTTTCATAAACTGACTCCGGAAAAGCCGTGTCGCTTCGGGACACTGTCGCAGAAGTCAAAAGTATGACATCAATCACAAAAAACTGCCGTTAGCGGAATGACAAAAGAGTATTGCAGAATTGATAACAATGCGGGGAAACGAAAACGGAGGGAGAAACCGGTTCCCCCTCGCGCGGGATCAATGCAGTGCAGCGGTCAGGGCGCCGAAAACGATCAGGCTCAGCACGATGACGGTAGTGAACAGTGAATACTTCAGGTCGGTGCTCATCAATTTTCTCCGTTTTAATTTCCACACAAAAAGTGAGATAGCGCATTTTTGCACAAATAAACGTAAAAATCTTGCAGGAATTAGCACGTCAGACGTTTTATCACTTCCCCTTTTGCTCAAGATCAGACAAAATTCGACGCTAAATTTATTAGCGTACCGGCCATTGACTCCCCTCCTGACGTCCAGTGTCTTTTTCCCGGCGTACCGCACCCCCGATCATGGGTACAGGGTGATTGAAGGCAAACGTTTACCTTATGTATTATCAGGAGCTTGAGATATGGTCTGGAGTGACATCTGATGGCAACGATCAAAGACGTAGCGAAGCGAGCAAACGTTTCCACCACAACCGTATCACATGTAATTAACAAGACACGTTTTGTCGCCGAAGAGACGCGCAATGCCGTGTGGGCGGCGATCAAAGAGCTGCATTATTCACCGAGCGCCGTGGCGCGCAGCCTGAAGGTGAATCACACCAAATCGATTGGCCTGCTGGCCACCAGCAGCGAAGCAGCCTATTTTGCCGAAATCATTGAGGCTGTTGAGAAGAAATGCTTCCAGAAAGGCTATACCCTGATCCTCGGTAATGCCTGGAATAACCTGGAAAAACAGCGCGCTTATTTGTCGATGATGGCGCAAAAGCGCGTAGATGGCCTGCTGGTCATGTGTTCCGAGTATCCGGAATCCTTACTGAGCATGCTGGAAGAGTATCGCCATATCCCGATGGTCGTTATGGACTGGGGCGAAGCCAAAGCCGACTTTACCGATACGGTGATTGATAACGCCTTTGAAGGCGGTTATATGGCCGGGCGTTATCTGATCGAACGCGGTCACCGCGATATCGGTGTGATCCCGGGTCCGCTTGAGCGCAACACCGGTGCGGGTCGTCTTGCCGGTTTTATGAAAGCAATGGAAGAAGCCACCATTTCCGTACCGGAAAACTGGATCGTTCAGGGCGACTTTGAACCCGAATCCGGTTATCGCGCCATGCAGCAGATCCTTGCGCAGACGCATCGCCCGACGGCCGTCTTCTGCGGCGGCGATATTATGGCCATGGGTGCGCTGTGCGCTGCGGACGAAATGGGATTGCGCGTCCCGCAGGATATTTCGGTGATCGGTTATGACAACGTGCGTAACTCCCGCTTCTTCACGCCATCACTGACCACAATACACCAGCCGAAAGATTCGCTGGGTGAAACCGCATTTACCATGCTGCTTGACCGTATTGTGAATAAGCGCGAAGAGTCGCAATCCATCGAAGTGCATCCGCGCCTGATCGAGCGCCGCTCGGTCGCCGATGGTCCGTTCCGCGATTACCGCCGTTAATCCCCTTTTGCGGGAGCCCTTATTCCGGCTCCCGCAGCCATTCCCGATTCAGCGTTTCACTGTCCCCCAGGTACTCAAGAAGCCAGTTCAGTGCAGGTGATGCCTCGTTCTGCTGCCACGTCAGGCAACAAGCGGCATCCGGGAAGGGATTTTCCAGTTCCAGCGCCACCCACTCCCCACGATCGAGCCAGGGTCTGGCAAAATGCGCCGGGACCATTCCCACGCATAACCCTGCTGACAGACAGGCTTCGGATGATTTCCAGTCCGGCACCATCACCCGTTTCTGATTATCCAGTAGCCAGGTAATACGCTTCGGTAACGAGCGCGACGTATCTTCCTGTATCAGCGAAGGCCAGTTACGTAACGTCTCATCGCTTAACGGGCCAGGTAGCGCCGCCAGCGGGTGTCGGCGAGAAACCACACATTTCCAGCTCAGCATACCCATATCGCGAAAAGCATAGCGCCCGCCGACAGGAATGGCTTGCGTTGCGCCAATAGCCAGTTCAACACGCCCGTCGGCCAGCGCATCCCAGACGCCGTTAAACACTTCCTGGTAAACCTGTAGCTCCACATCGCTAAAGTGACGATAAAAATCGACGATCAACTGCCGCGTGCGTTCGGGCCTGACAATGTTGTCCACCGCAATCGCCAGTTGCCCGCGCCAGCCATTGGCAATCTGCTGGCACTGTTGGCGGGTGACCTGCATTTTTTTGATAACAGAACGTCCTTCTTTCAAAAACCAGACGCCAGCGGGAGTTAACTCCACATCGCGGTGACGTCGTTCAAACAGCGGAACCGCCAGCCACTCTTCCAGTTGCCTTACGGTATAGCTGACGGCAGAAGGAACACGGTGCAACTCCTGAGCTGCACCGCTAAAACTGCCGTTACGTGCGACAGCATCTACCACTTCCAGCGAATATTCTGACCACATAATCTGCCTGCAAAAAATTTGAAACCACTGCGCAAATATTAGCGTTTCACAAGGAGGAATGCACTCCTTACACTCGACAACCCTGATAACCTGCACAAAGAAGAGATACCACAATGCAACCTGGCAAAGGATTTTTAGTCTGGCTCGCGGGATTAAGCGTGCTGGGCTTTTTAGCCACCGACATGTACCTGCCCGCTTTCAGCGCCATTCAGCAAGATTTAGAGACCTCCTCCGCGGTGGTCAGCGCCACATTGAGCCTGTTTCTGGCCGGGTTTGCCGTTGCACAACTGCTGTGGGGACCGTTATCGGATCGCTATGGACGCAAACCGATTTTGTTAACCGGTCTGGGGATTTTCGCCGTTGGCTGTCTGGGAACATTATGGGTGCGGGACGCCACGCTGTTACTGGTGCTGCGTTTTGTACAGGCTGTAGGGGTCTGTGCTGCAACCGTAAGCTGGCAGGCGCTGGTCACGGATTATTACCCGTCACACCGCGTTAACCGCATTTTCGCCACCATTATGCCGCTGGTCGGGCTGACACCCGCACTGGCCCCCCTGCTCGGCGCGTGGATCCTTGCGCATCTCAGTTGGCAGGCAATCTTTGCCACGCTGCTGGTGATTACGTTGGTGTTGATGATCCCGGCGTTACGCCTGAAACCGTCAGTAAAGGCAACAGCGCATGATGAGCAGCCACTGACCTTTATGGATCTACTGCGTGCCCGCGACTATCGCGGCAATGTGATTATCTATGCGGCCTGTTCCGCCAGTTTCTTCGCCTGGCTGACCGGCTCACCGTTTATCCTGCACGAGATGGGGTATGGCCCCTCTGCGATCGGCCTTAGCTATGTACCGCAGACCATTGCGTTTCTGGTGGGGGGTTACGGTTGCCGCGCTGCGCTACAGAAGTGGCAAGGCGAGCGACTGCTTCCCTGGTTGCTAAGCGCGTTTGCCCTGAGCGTGATTGCCACCTGGGCGGTCGGCTTTATGCCGAACGTGTCGCTGACCGCGCTGTTGATCCCGTTCTGCTTTATGGCAATGGCCAATGGCGCCATTTATCCCATCGTGGTTGCCCAGGCATTACGCCCTTTTCCGCAGGCAACCGGACGTGCCGCCGCGTTGCAAAATACCCTGCAACTTGGGCTGTGCTTCCTTGCAAGCCTGGTGGTCTCATGGCTTATCGCCACGCCGTTGCTCACTACCACCAGCGTCATGCTGTCGATGGTGTTGCTGGCGACGCTGGGATACCGTCTGCAGCGGCAACCGCATCGCGGGTATGCGAAAGAAGCCACCACACCGGCGTCTTCACGGGGATAGTCGCTTCGGCGATTATCTCTAAGTCACTGATTAGCATGCTAACAGTTTTCTGTTGAATCACCTGATATTGAAGCCTATACTAAATTTCGCTGTTTTATAAATACGATAAATATTATGAAGTAACGGGCGTCGGATTACGCCCGTTTCACCATGGAAGGCCTTTCGGCAAGGGTTCTCTCCCTTCCTCTGTTCTACGTCGGATATCAGCCTCACGGCGAAAACCGTGAGATTTCTCACAAGCCCGAAAAAGCGTCTACGCTGTTTGAAGGTTCTGATCACTGGTTAGTGATGGAGAAGTTATGAGTTCATCGTGTATAGAAGAAGTCAGCGTACGGGATGATAATTGGTTCCGTATAGCAAACGAACTGCTGAGCCGCGCCGGTATCCAGGTTAATGGCCCCGCAGCATCAGATATTCAGGTGAAAAATCCTGATTTTTTCAAACGCGTTTTACAGGAAGGTTCGCTCGGACTCGGCGAAAGTTATATGGACGGCTGGTGGGATTGCGATCGGCTGGACATCTTCTTCACCAAAGTTCTCCGCGCCGGCCTGGAAAGCCAACTCCCGCACCACCTGAAAGACACTCTCCGCATTGCCGGAGCAAGATTATTTAATCTGCAGAGTAAGAAACGGGCCTGGATTGTCGGTAAAGAGCATTACGATCTCGGTAATGACCTGTTTACCCGCATGCTGGATCCACAGATGCAATACTCTTGCGCCTACTGGAAAGAGGCCGACACCCTTGACGACGCACAGCACGCTAAACTGAGGCTTTGCTGTGAAAAACTGCAGTTAAGACCGGGCATGCGTGTGCTGGATATTGGCTGCGGATGGGGCGGGCTGGCGCAATTTATGGCGCAGAATTACGGCGTCAGCGTGGTGGGCGTCACCATTTCCGCCGAGCAACAAAAGCTGGCGCAACGGCGGTGTGAAGGCCTGGATGTGGAGATCCGCCTGCAGGATTACCGCGACATGAATGACCAGTTTGATCGCATTATTTCTGTCGGTATGTTTGAACATGTCGGGCCGAAAAACTATGCGACCTATTTCAGCGTGGTGGATCGTAATCTCAAACCCGATGGCATTTTCCTGCTGCATACCATTGGCTCTAAACGTACCGATCACAATGTTGATCCGTGGATTGACCGTTACATTTTCCCTAACGGTTGTCTGCCTTCCGTACGCCAGATTGCCGACGCCAGCGAAGCGCATTTCGTGCTGGAAGACTGGCATAACTTTGGCGCCGATTATGACCGCACGTTGATGGCGTGGTATACGCGTTTTCTTACCGCGTGGCCGGAGATTGCCGATAACTACTCCGAACGGTTTAAACGGATGTTCAGCTACTATCTGAACGCCTGCGCAGGCGCGTTTCGCTCGCGGGATATCCAGCTCTGGCAGGTGGTCTTCAGTCGGGGTATTGAACGGGGATTGCGCGTGGCGCGCTGATCCCCGCCATAAAAGAAGGCCGCACGGCAAATGTGCGGCCTTTTTTATTTTCCCCGTCGGGAAGCCATTACTCTTCGCTAATCGCAGCAGAGACAGCAGCAGCCTCTTTCGCCGCCAGTACGCGCTCAACGGTATCGACAACCGCCTGCGTTTGCGGATCGATTTCAATATTGACGCGCTGCCCCAGTTTTTTGGCTCCGAGCGTGGTGCGTTGCAGCGTCTCCGGGATCAGGTGCACGCAGAAACGGCTGCTGGTCACTTCCCCCACCGTCAGGCTGATGCCGTCAATACCGATAAAGCCTTTATACAGGATGTATTTCATCAATGCCGGATCCGACACCTTGAACCAAATCTGGCGATTATTTTCCGAGGTGAGGATTTTGACGATTTCCGCAGTGGTCATAATATGGCCAGACATCAGATGCCCGCCAATTTCATCACTGAACTTCGCCGCGCGTTCCACGTTTACCGCATCACCAATGCCCAACTCGCCCAGGTTGGTAATACGCAACGTTTCTTTCATTAAATCGAAACTAATATGACTGCCGTCGATGGCCGTCACGGTCAGACAACAGCCATTGTTCGCGATGGAAGCACCGGTTTCGATGCCCTCAAGCATATGCTCAGGAAGTTCAACGACGTGGGTGCGGAAATTGGGTTTATCATCAATAGACACCAGTTTTGCCGTGCCCTGTACAATACCAGTAAACATACCTACCACTCCTGTTCCCATTCATACGGCGTTACCGTGTTCTTTACGCACAATAACAGGTGGAAATTGCCCTTGCCAGTCTCAATCCCGCCGCTGCGCGTTTTCCCGGACGGATGACGATAAGATGAACAACGGGCTGCGTGCGGCAAGAAAGCATTGATGCAGGGTTAACATGGCAAAAGCGGGGCTTAACAGGTAATATTTGAACACATGCCGCATTTATCGCAGTGCGGCATCGTTTTTAGCACAAGGAAAAACTCCTTCCTGAACAGTTGTTCCATTCTCTCTTATAACTACAAAACAATATAAAGGTGTTCTCGTGCAGAAGTATGTTACAGAAGCGCGTCAGTTACTGGCACTCGCCTTGCCGGTCATTGTTGCGCAGGTCGCCCAGACTGCAATGGGCTTCGTTGATACGGTAATGGCGGGTGGCTATAGCGCCACGGATATGGCCGCTGTCGCTATTGGTACCTCTATCTGGTTTCCCGCAATTCTCTTCGGCCACGGTCTTTTACTGGCAATGACGCCGGTGATTGCCCAGTTAAACGGCTCCGGACGTCGCGATCGCATCGCCCATCAGGTCGGTCAGGGTTTCTGGCTGGCGGGCATTGTGGCGGTGTTGATCATGATTGTGCTGTGGAATGCCGGTCATATCATCCATGCGATGCATAACATCGACCCGATTCTGGCGGAAAAAGCCGTGCGTTTTTTACGTGCGTTGATGTGGGGCGCGCCTGGCTATCTCTTTTTCCAGGTGATGCGTAACCAGTGCGAAGGCCTGGCCCGCACGCAGCCAGGCATGGTGATGGGCTTTGTCGGCTTGCTGGTGAATATCCCGGTGAACTATATCTTTATTTACGGTCACTTCGGCATGCCGGAACTGGGCGGCGTCGGCTGCGGCGTGGCAACCGCATCCGTCTATTGGGTGATGTTTCTCTGCATGCGCATGTATGTAAAACGCGCCCGCGCCATGCGTGATATTCAGCACGCCCAGCGTTTCGCTAAACCCGATCCCGAGGCGCTAAAACGCCTTGCGCAACTGGGGCTGCCCATTGCGTTGGCACTGTTTTTCGAAGTCACGTTGTTTGCGGTGGTGGCCCTGCTGGTATCGCCGCTGGGCATTGTTGATGTGGCCGGTCACCAGATTGCGCTTAACTTCAGTTCGCTGATGTTTGTTCTGCCGATGTCACTGGCCGCAGCGGTGACCATCCGGGTGGGCTTCCGTCTGGGGCAAGGTTCAACACTGGATGCCAAAACCTCGGCGCACACCGGGTTGATCGTCGGCGTGTGCATGGCGGCGGTTACGGCGGTGTTTACCGTGCTGATGCGCGAACAAATCGCCCTGCTCTATAACAAAAACCCGGAAGTGGTGACGCTCGCCTCGCACCTGATGTTGCTGGCGGCGATTTACCAGATCTCTGACTCCATTCAGGTGATTGGCAGCGGTATCCTGCGCGGTTATAAAGATACGCGTTCAATCTTTTTTATCACCTTTACCGCCTATTGGGTGCTGGGGCTGCCGTCTGGCTATATTCTGGCGCTGACCGATCTGGCGGTCGACAGAATGGGCCCGGCCGGTTTCTGGATGGGCTTTATTATTGGCCTGACGTCTGCAGCGATCCTGATAATGCTGCGGATGCGCTTTTTGCAGCGCCTGCCTTCAGCAACGATTTTGCAGCGCGCCGCGCGTTAAAATGGCCGTAGCCGCCAGCTGGCGGCTACTTTCACAGCGTTTTGCTCAGTTGTTCCGCAATCACGTGAATTCAGGAATAAATTTGCCATTTTCCGCTTGCCACTTCTCCGGCCTGCCGCTAATATTCGTCCCCGTTGTCAACCACAACACTGCGTTCATAGCTCAGTTGGTTAGAGCACCACCTTGACATGGTGGGGGTCGTTGGTTCGAGTCCAATTGAACGCACCATTCCTTCTCAGTGCGTCCGTAGCTCAGTTGGTTAGAGCACCACCTTGACATGGTGGGGGTCGATGGTTCGAGTCCATTCGGACGCACCATTCTTAAGTTTCCTTTTCTTTATCCCGCTGCCTGAAGCAGCAGACCGCAAGCGGCCTGCCACACACTTTATGCCGTCAGGGTCTGCATATCGATCACAAACCGGTATTTCACATCGCTTTTCAGCAGACGTTCAAACGCCTCGTTAATCTCGTCCATGCGGATCACTTCCGAATCAGCGGTAATATTGTGTTCGCCGCAGAAATCCAGCATTTCCTGCGTTTCGGCAATCCCACCGATGCAAGAGCCGGCGATAGAACGGCGCCCTATCAGCAGCGGTACGGTGTTAACGGTAGGCTCAATGTCCCCCAACAACCCGACAAACACCAGCGTACCGTCCAGCGTCAACGTGGAAATATAGCCGTTAATGTCGTGGGTATAGGGCACCGTATCGATAATCAGCTCAAACTGCCCTTTCACTGCCTCCATCTGTTGCGCATCGGTAGAGAGCACCACATGGTGCGCTCCCAGGCGACGGGCATCCTCCTCTTTACCCGGCGAACGGGTAAACAGGGTCACTTCCGCCCCAAGCGCGTGCGCCAGTTTCAGCGCCATATGTCCTAAACCGCCCAGGCCGATAACCGCAACTTTGGTGTCTTTTTTTACCCCCCAGCGACGCAGCGGCGACCACGTGGTAATGCCCGCGCAGAGTAGCGGCGCAACAGCTTGCGCATCCAGGTTCTCAGGAATGCGCAACACGAAATCCTGAGAACAGACAATCGACTGCGAATAGCCGCCAAACGTCGGGCGGTGATCGTGGCGGTCAATACCGTTATAGGTCTGAATATTGCCCTCTTCGCAATACTGTTCCAGACCCTGCTTGCACGGCGAACATTCACGACAGGAATCGACCATACAGCCGATACCGACTAAATCACCGGCTTTAAATTTGCGTACGTCGTCGCCAACCGACACCACGCGGCCGATAATTTCATGGCCCGGTACGATGGGATACTGGCTGAATCCCCAATCGTTACGCGCCTGGTGCAAATCAGAATGGCATACGCCACAGTACAAAATGTCGATAACCACGTCATCGGCACGGGGATCGCGACGCTCAAAATGAAAAGGCGCCAGCGGGGCTTTATTCGACTGCGCGGCATAACCGAGGACTTTCATGGTCATGATCTTTCTCCGTAGATTTTTCAGGCTTGAAACAAGGGAACATGCCCTTGTTGTTGCATAAACGCTCAGCGTCAAGTATGGCGCATTGCAGTATCTGCCGCGCAGTCGCAAGGCGCTTTGCACTTTCTGTCATTGGAGAAAAAGAAAAGCTCTCCGCAGAGAGCTTGATATCAAAGGACTTTACTCAGGAATGCGGCAGTGCGGGGGTTGGTCGGTGCGTTGAAAATCTGTTCCGGCGTGCCCTCTTCCTGGATCACGCCCTGGTCAATGAAGATGACCCGGTCCGCCACCTCACGGGCAAAACCCATTTCGTGGGTCACAATCACCATCGTCATCCCTTCGTTAGCCAGCGCTTTCATCACCTGCAAAACGTCGCCCACCAGCTCCGGATCCAGTGCGGAAGTCGGCTCATCAAACAGCATGATCGACGGATTCATCGCCAGCGCACGGGCAATGGCCACGCGCTGTTGCTGCCCACCGGAAAGACTGGAAGGCCAGGCGTCACGTTTATCACTCAGACCGACTTTGGCCAGCAGATTTTCCGCCAACTCCACGGCCCCCGCGCGCGCCATGCCTTTCAGGCTCATTGGTGCCATGATCAGGTTTTCCAGCACCGTCATGTGCGGGAACAGGTTAAAGCGCTGAAACACCATCCCGACGCTTTCCCGCAGTTTGTTCAGGTCGGTACTGGTCTCATGAATGGCATAGCCATTCACCTGTACTTCGCCTTCACTGACGCTTTCCAGCGCATTCATGCAGCGTAAAAACGTACTTTTTCCGGAGCCGGATGGCCCGATGATGCACACCACTTCCTGCGGCTGGATGTCGCAACTGATACCGCGCAAGACATGACTTTCGCCGAAATGCTTATGCAAGTTATTAATGTGAATCACTTTTACCAAACCTCTTTTCCAGTCGGTTAACCATCTGCGCCAGCAGGAAGGTGATGACCCAGTACACCAGTGAAATGGTCAGGTAGGGTTCCCAGTAGGTGGCATACGCGCCGGATACGGTACGGGCAGCATACGCGAGGTCCGCCAGACCGATTGCCGAGGCGAGTGACGAATCCTTCACAATGGCAATCGCATTGTTTCCCAACGGCGGCAAAATGCGGCGGAACGCCTGCGGCAGGATCACCTTACGCATGGTTTTCCACCACGGCATCCCCAGCGCACGCGAGGCTTCCATCTGCCCTTTATCAATCGACTGGATCCCGGCGCGGAAAATTTCCGAAACATACGCGCCCGCATTCAGGGTGATGGCGACAATGCAGGAGAGAAAAGCACCGTAATCGGAACGCAGCGCGCGCGCCACATCGCTGCTCATCATGCCGCTGGTGACCAGGATGCCGTCACGCGGATTAATAAACAGCGGTACCAGCGCAAAATGCACCACCATGATCTGCACAAACAGCGGCGTGCCACGAAATGCGCTGACGTAAAAACGCACCGGGAATTGCACCAGATAGCGCAACACGAACTTCCACGGGCCATGCCCGGCGTGCGCCATTCTGCCGAGGCCAAGCGTCAGCCCCCAAAGCGTGCCTAAAATAACGCAGATAATGGTGCATTTGATGGTCATCCAGGCACCCTGCATAAACAGCGGCGCATACTCCTGGATAATCTCCCAGCGGAATGCTGACATAAGTAATCCCTGAAAAAATGACGGCTATCGGAGAGACTCGCGATAGCCGGAAGAGAAAGAAAACGTTAATTACTGCGCGGGCAAAGCAGGCACATTCTCGTCAAACCAGGTTTTGTAGATTTTTGCATAGGTGCCATCCGCAACAATCTTCTTCAGACCGCTGTTGATTTTGTCCTGCAACGCCGTGTTGCCCTTGGCTACCGCGATCCCAAAATATTGACGCTCGAATTTGGCGTCCGGTACCAGTTTAAACTGCTTTTCCGGATGCTGTTTGATGTAGTATTTCACGACGCCCACATCGCCCACCGCGGCGCTCACGCCATCTTCAAACAGCTCCTGCAGCATCAGCGGCGTATTATCAAAGCGCTTAATGGCCGTGCTGTTTTTCCCCAACACATCGGAGACGACGATATCGCCCGTACTGGAGTTCACCACGCCGACTTTCTCCTCTTTCAGCGACGCCAGAGAGGTCACTTTCGAGGTCGCCGGGACAACAATCGACTGCTCAGCCGGGAAGTATGGCGCAGAGAAGTCCACCATCTGTTTACGTTTATCGGTAATGGTAATGCCGGAGATGATGATGTCGCGATCGCCGGAGCCCAAGGTCGCGAAGATCCCTTCCCATGGGGTGTTGATCAGCTTGATATTGAAGTTTTCTGCTTTCGCGATGGCTTTAATGAGGTCGATATCGAACCCTTCCAGTTGTTTCTGGTTATTTTCGAACTCGAACGGGCGGTAAGTCCCGCCTGCGCCGACAACGTAAGTTTCCTGAGCGGCAAACGCACTGCTGGCCAGCGCGGCAAAAAGACAACCGGCCTGAATCCATTTCTTAAACATATAACCACCTTTTTATGCAGATAATATGCATAAAAATACATATGTCGCTCTGTGTATGCAATCGTTATTATCGCAGTGGAAAAGAATAAAGCGCCGTAATGTGTTAAAAACGACGCAGTGAGTACGCCAGCCGTTCAAACGTATCAACGGAGGACCACGCGATGAACCACGCTGTACCGGATATTGCTTTCCTGCATGAACTCGCCGACGCGGCAGACAAACAGACGCTACCGCGTTTTCGCTCCCAGCTGAACCTGCATGTCGGCAGCAAGCCGAAAGAGGGTTTCCGCTTTGACCCGGTCACTGATGCCGACCGCGAAGCCGAGCGCGCAATGCGTGACCTGATCACCTCCCGCTATCCCGATCATTCTGTGATGGGCGAAGAATTTGGCCTGACCGGTTCCGGCCCATTGCAATGGGTTCTGGATCCGGTGGACGGTACGCGCCCGTTTCTGTGCGGCATTCCGGTATGGGGAACGCTGATTGGACTGACTGTTGAAGGTCGTGGCCACATGGGTATGATGAGCCAGCCGCTAACCGGAGAGCGTTTCTGGGCCGATGGTCAACACGCCTGGCGCAGCGGCCCCCAGGGGACAGCGCAAATGCAAACCCGTCGGGGGATCCCGCTGGAACAGGCGATTTTGCATCTCACCTCCCCTGAACCGATTGCCCGCCACCCACAGGTTAACTTCGCTGCGCTGGAAGCGAGCACGCTGATGATTCGCTACGGCGGTGAGTGTTATGCGCTGTCGATGCTGGCCGCCGGGCAAATCGATTTATGTCTGGAATACGGGTTGCAGCCTTATGACATCGTCGCGCTGGTGCCCATTATTGAACAAGCTGGTGGCGTGGTGACCACGCTGAGCGGCGGTCGCCCGGAGGCGGGCGGTAATATCCTGGCGTCCGGCTGCCCACAACTGCACGAGCAGGCATTGCGCCTGCTAAACAGCTAACGCGCTAAACCGTTACAGCTTTAGCCATTTACTGCAGATACTCTCGACTGAAATAGCAAGCGAAACGGTAGTAAAATGCGCCATTCCTGCTCTCGCCTTTGCCTGTTTTGCGACAAAGGCGTGATTTTTGAGGGGAATCCGCCGAAACCTTTTTGTGCGAACTTAACACGTTGATAACACTTCGTTGTGAAACTGCACAGATGATTTTTGAAACGCTGTTTTTGTTTTCCTTTTGTCTATAAATCATCGTATAATGCCGCTCTATTCACTCTTGAATGGTTTCAGCTGATTGAACTGTAAAATATATAACGTACATCACTTATTTCCCCATTGGGCTGAAACTCAGGCACACATTACTCTGCACGCTTTTTTGATGTCACCTATCCTTAGGCTGTGGCATCGCTCTTTTCGCAACACAGGTTTGACTCCGGAGCCGTGCGCTACCCGGAGCGTGATTTCCATATCCTTCTCAACTCAAACTTAAAGACCAGAACTGTCATGAAAAAGACCAAAATTGTTTGCACCATCGGTCCGAAAACCGAATCCGAAGAGATGCTGGCGAAAATGCTGGACGCAGGCATGAACGTTATGCGTTTAAACTTCTCTCACGGCGACTATGCGGAACACGGCCAGCGCATCAAAAACCTGCGCAACGTGATGAGCAAAACCGGTAAAAAAGCGGCGATTCTGCTGGACACTAAAGGTCCGGAAATCCGCACCATCAAACTCGAAGGCGGCAACGATGTTTCGCTGAAAGCGGGCCAGACCTTCACCTTCACCACCGATAAATCCGTTGTGGGTAACGCTGACACCGTTGCGGTGACTTACGAAGGTTTCACCACCGACCTGAACGTCGGCAACACCGTGCTGGTGGACGATGGTCTGATCGGCATGGAAGTGACCGCCATCGAAGGCAACAACGTTATCTGTAAAGTGCTGAACAACGGCGACCTCGGTGAAAATAAAGGCGTTAACCTGCCTGGCGTTTCCATCGCCCTGCCGGCGCTGGCTGAAAAAGATAAGCAAGACCTGATCTTTGGTTGCGAACAAGGCGTTGACTTTGTTGCCGCATCCTTCATCCGTAAACGTTCTGACGTGGTTGAAATCCGCGAGCACCTGAAAGCGCACGGTGGCGAACACATTCAGATCATCTCCAAAATCGAAAACCAGGAAGGCCTGAATAACTTCGACGAAATCCTCGAAGCCTCCGACGGCATCATGGTTGCGCGTGGCGACCTGGGCGTTGAAATCCCGGTTGAAGAAGTGATCTTCGCGCAGAAGATGATGATTGAAAAATGTATCCGCGCGCGCAAAGTGGTCATCACTGCGACCCAGATGCTGGACTCCATGATCAAAAACCCGCGTCCGACCCGCGCTGAAGCAGGCGACGTGGCGAACGCCATTCTCGACGGCACCGACGCAGTCATGCTGTCGGGCGAATCCGCAAAAGGTAAATACCCGCTGGAAGCAGTGACCATTATGGCCACCATCTGCGAACGTACCGACCGCGTGATGACCAGCCGCCTGGACTTCAACAACGACAGCCGCAAACTGCGCATCACCGAAGCGGTATGCCGTGGTGCGGTTGAGACTGCAGAGAAACTGGCCGCGCCGCTGATTGTGGTTGCGACCCAGGGCGGTAAATCCGCACGCGCAGTGCGTAAATACTTCCCGGACGCCACCATTCTGGCGCTGACCACCAACGAAGTGACCGCGCGTCAGCTGGTGCTGAGCAAAGGCGTTGTCGCGCAGCTGGTGAAAGAGATCTCCTCTACCGATGATTTCTACCGTCTGGGTAAAGAAGTGGCGCTGGAAAGCGGTCTGGCGGCTAAAGGCGACGTTGTGGTAATGGTTTCCGGCGCGCTGGTTCCAAGCGGCACCACTAACACCGCCTCTGTCCACGTTCTGTAATATAGTCAAACATTACAGACTGATTAAAAAAGCGCCCTTGCGGCGCTTTTTTTATATTCCCGAAACCAGCCAAAATAAAAAATCAAATCGGATTTCACTATTTAAGCCCGGCATTATCTAAGATGAATCCGATGGAAGCCTGCTGTTTTAACACGCGTTTTTTAACCTTTTATTGAAAGTCGGTGCTTCTTTGAGCGAACGATCAAATTTAAGGGCATTCCCATCAAAAAAATATTCTCAACATAAAAAACTTTGTGTAATACTTGTAACGCTACATGGAGATTAACTCAATCTAGAGGGTATTAATAATGAATCGTACTAAACTGGTACTGGGCGCGGTAATCCTGGGTTCTACTCTGCTGGCTGGTTGCTCCAGCAATGCTAAAATCGATCAGCTGTCTTCTGACGTTCAGACTCTGAACGCTAAAGTTGACCAGCTGAGCAACGACGTGAACGCAATCCGTTCCGACGTTCAGGCTGCTAAAGATGACGCAGCTCGCGCTAACCAGCGTCTGGACAACCAGGCTCACTCTTACCGTAAGTAAGAGTACCTGTGTTGAAATGGCGCACGTAGTGCGCCATTTTTTTTGCCTGCAATTCCCCTTCCCCTTTCTTTATCTACTGCGTTATCGACCGCTGTTCCGTTTCCGTATTCATTGCCGCCGCGTCTGCACTGTTCTGCACCGATAACACACTTTCCGGATTCACCGCTGTGGATTTTCCCGCCGCTATAGCAACCGGATAGCCCGCGCGACGATTCAGCGCTTTCTCAATCAGATTCTTGTCGCCACCGGCCTGGTTAATAAACGTTGCCAGCGTTGGAGAAAGCTGGATAGGCACCCGCTGGGTATCCTCCTCCACCGTTTGCGATAACGGGCGATGAACTTCAATGTAGTGCCTGCCATCAGGCTCCACGGCATATTTCACCGGCTCGTTGATAATGGTCACGCGTGTCCCTGCAGAGACCTGAGCAAACAACGCCTGAATATCCGGCGCGCTCATCCGCATACAGCCAGAACTGACCCGCAGGCCGACGCTGTCAGGCGCATTGGTGCCATGAATGAGGTATTCGCCATGACCAATGCCCAAACGCAACGCAAAGCGCCCCAGCGGATTATTGGGCCCTGCGGGTACCACTGGCGGTAGTTCAATGCCATTGGCCAGTGAGCGCGCACGTATGCCGACCGTTGGCGTCCAGGTTGGGTTGGGGATCTTCTGACTGACACGGGTCACGGAAACCGGCGTTTCCAGTCCTTGTTGACCAATACCGATCGGGTAGACCTGCACACTGTTTTTCCCCGGCGGGAAATAGTACAGCCGCAGTTCAGCCAGATTCACCACGATGCCTTCACGGGGCGTATCCGGTAACAGCATCTGCGACGGAATGGTCACCACCGTACCGGGACGGGGAACCGGCGCAATCGTGTCATTCGCTTCCAGGATCAGCATCGCTGCGGTATCAAAGTGCCGGGCGATGGCCTGCAGATTTTTATCTCCTGCCTGTACGGTGTATGTCTGATTTTGACCAATGATGCGGCTACCGTCCGGCGGCAGAGGATACTCCGCCGCACGGGCCAACGGGATAACGCTAAAAGCGCCAAAAAGGCACAGAGAAAGAAGAGACGCGCGTTTCATGCCGAAGTTCCTGTATTCACTGGCAAGATGCCAGAATGCTGAAAGTCCATGCGAGGTGGAAATCACCTCGCATCACAGGATGAAAGCTGTCTTTTGAGTTTAGCTAATGTTTGCCGCTTTGTTGCGTATCGCGCGGATCATTGCTTCAAGCCCTTGCGAGCGGGAGGGAGTGAGATGCTGGGTTAATGACAACTGTTCGAACCACGGGCGCACATCGAAGGCCACAATATCCTGCGCGGTCATCCGCTGATAGAGCGCAAACACAATGGCAATCAACCCTTTAACGATAGCGGCATCGCTGTCGCCGGACAGTTCAATCACCCCGGCGTCGTTGCGCTGCATGACGATCCACACCTGGCTCTGGCAACCCTGAATAATATTGTCCGGGTTATGAGCCTCCTCGCTCAGGTCCGGCAGGCGTTGTCCCAGTTCAATAATATAGAGATATTTCTCTTCCCAGTTGGCGCAGCGAGCAAAATTGCGCAACAACTTCTCTTTATCCGGTAATACAGCCATGTTCGCCTCTTACGTTAGCCCAGCAACTGATGAATACGTTTCAGGCCAGCAACCAGACGATCCACCTCTTCTTCCGTATTGTACATAACCAGCGATGCGCGACACATGGCAGGCACTTTGTAAAACGCCATTAATGGCATGGCGCAATGGTGCCCGGTACGTACCGCAATACCGTAATTATCGAGGAAACTCCCCACGTCATAGGCATGATGTTTCCCCAGATTAAAGGCGATCACCCCCTGACGCTGCGCCGGGCCATACAGGGTTAAATCCGGCACCTCTGCCAGTGCAGTTAATGCGTAACGCATCAGCGTCTGCTCATATTCGCCAATGGCGTCCAACCCACATCGGGTAACGTAATCAATGGCTGCGCCAAGGCCGATAATGCCACCGGTATTTGGCGTACCGGCTTCGAAACGCCACGGGGCTTTTGCATAGGTCGTGCCCTCCGTCAGGCTGACGGTGGCGATCATTGAACCGCCCCCTTCCCACGGTGGCATATCCTGCAGGATTGCCTCTTTCACATACAACACGCCAATCCCGGTCGGCCCGTACAGCTTATGGCCGGAGAAGACATAAAAATCGCAATCCAGCGCCTGCACATCCACTGAATGATGCATCACCGCCTGGGCGCCATCCACCAGCACTTTCGCGCCGTGCTGATGCGCCAGCGTAATCATCTCCGCCACCGGGTTTTCGGTACCCAGCACATTCGACACCTGGGTTATTGCCAGCAAGCGGGTACGATCGTCAAACAACGTTGGCAGCACGTCGAGTTGCAAGGTGCCATCCTGATTGAGCGGAATAACGCGCAGTTGCGCGCCAACGCGTTCACAGAGCATTTGCCACGGCACAATATTGGCGTGGTGCTCCATGGCGCTGATAACGATATTGTCGCCCGCGCGTACCTGACTGTTGCCCCAGCTATTCGCCACGAGGTTGATACCCTCGGTCGTACCACGCACAAACACCAGTTCTTCCGGCAACCGCGCGTTAAGAAACGCAGCCGCCTGCACGCGTACATTTTCCATCCGCTGCGTGGCTTCTGCACTCAACGTGTGAATGCCGCGGTGCACCGCAGCATAGCCGTGGCGGAAAAACTCCGCTTCAGCATCAATAACCTGATTCGGTTTTTGCGCGCTGGCGGCGCTGTCGAGATATGCCAGCGGTAGTCCGTTCACTTCACGCAGCAGTACCGGAAAATCGGCACGCACGGTGTTGACGGGAAAACTCATGCTACGCCCCCTGCCAGACGCTGGCTGATTCGCGCCAGCACCTGATGTTTCAGCGCCTCGTCGTTGATGGCTTCCGTCAGTTCAGCGGCAAAGGCATGGATAATCATTTTTTGCGCCGCCTGTCGGTTGATCCCGCGTGAGCGCAAATAAAACATCTGCTCATCATCGATACGCCCGATGGTCGCACCGTGGCTACATTTCACATCATCGGCGTAGATTTCCAGTTGTGGCTTGGTATCCACTTCCGCCAGACGACCGAGCAGTAAATTGTTGTTGGTCATCTGCCCGTCGGTTTTAATGGCGTGTTGCGCCACATTAATTAAACCGTTAAAGACCGCCCTGCCTTTGTCGCTGACGATGGTTTTATGCAACTGGCGGCTATTACAGTAGCCCTTATTATGCTCAAGCCAGGTGCGCGTATCGCACACTTCCGATTTCACCGGCATTGCCAGACTGTTGATATTGAGCTGCGTGTTTTCGCCATTCAGTTGCGTACTGGTGTTATGTCGCAGCACCGCGCCACCGAGCAAGAAACTGTTGCTCTTTGCCGAACCATTGTCCGCAAGCCAGATATCATTGTGTGCAAAGTGGTAGCTCGCCGGGTTTTCAAACGCCAGCTTCACATGATGCAGATGCGCATTCGCCGCAACGCTCATCGTTAGCCGCGAGCCGGTAAAATGCGGGTTGTCGTTGAGGCTGACATAATGCTCATAGACGGTCGCTTCCGCACCCTGCGCCAGCGCAAGATGATGGCGATAATGCGCCGTGTTCATCTCATCACCGGGCACACCCTGGGTGATATGCATTAAGAGCAACGGCTTAGAAGGCCGTAGGTCTTTCGCTACCTGAATCCAGGTTACGCCCTGCGCCAGACTTTCGGTTAAATGCAAAAAGACTTCCGGCTGCACCGGTGCAGGCAGTTGCTGGCGGGCATCGTTAAACGTCACGTCAAAGCCGGAGCCAGCGGTATCGTCGCTCAGCGCCGCATTAAATACGCCATCAACAAACACTAAGCGCACCGCATCAACCGGCAACGCCAGTGCGTCGCGCTGTTGCTCGCTGACCGCCCCTGCCGTCGCAACAAACTGGCTGTTTAGCAGGCCATCCAGCGGCGTGTATTTCCAGTTTTCCTGTTTGCGGGTAGGCAGCCCCAGCCGCAACATCTGCTGCAGGTGCTGCTGCGCCGCGTCAGAGCGCGCACCACCCAGCTTTTCGAACAGGTGGTGCCACTGTTGCAGTGCGTTACTGCTGTTCGGTAAGCCAGCCATAGCCCTGCTCCTCCAGTTGCTTAACCAGCGTGAAATCACCCGATTTCACGATGCGCCCCTGATATAACACATGCACAAAGTCGGGTTTGATGTAATCCAGAATGCGTTGGTAATGCGTCACGATGATAAACGCACGCTTTTCGTCGCGCAGGGCGTTAACGCCATCAGCCACAATTTTCAATGCATCAATGTCCAGACCGGAGTCCGTTTCATCCAGAATGCACAGATCCGGCTCCAGCACCGCCATTTGCAGGATGTCGTTACGCTTCTTCTCACCGCCGGAGAAACCGACGTTAACCGAGCGGGTCAACAAATCTTCCGGCATTTTCAGCAGTTTGATTTTGTCTTCCATCAGATCCTGGAAGTCAAAGCGATCGAGCGCCTCTTCACCACGGTACTCACGCACCGCATTCAGCGCCGTTTGCAAAAAGAACTGGTTACTCACACCGGGGATCTCCACCGGGTACTGGAAAGCCATAAACACGCCTTCGCCCGCACGGTCTTCCGGCGACAGTTCCAGCAAATCTTTGCCTTTAAACTCGACGCTGCCACCCACAACTTCGTAATCTTCACGCCCGGCCAGGGTCGCAGAAAGCGTACTTTTCCCGGAGCCGTTCGGCCCCATGATCGCGTGCACTTCGCCGGGGCGAACCTCCAGGCTCAGACCACGCAGGATCTCTTTGTCTTCTACGCTAACCTGCAAGTCTTTAATACTTAACATTTATTATCCCTTAATCCTTAACCGACGCTGTGTTCAAGGCTGATGGCCAGCAGTTTTTGCGCTTCAACGGCAAATTCCAGCGGCAGCTCGGAGAACACGTCTTTACAGAAGCCGTTGACGATCATCGAGATAGCGTCATCTTCGCTGATGCCACGTTGCAGGCAGTAAAACAGTTGATCTTCACCAATGCGCGATGTGGTCGCTTCATGCTCTAGCTGGGCGCTGTTATTACGGCACTCCACATACGGGAAGGTATGCGCGCCGCTGTCCGGGCCAATCAACATCGAGTCGCACTGCGTGAAGTTACGCGCATTGGTCGCCGTCGGCATGATCTTCACCAGCCCGCGATAGCTGTTCTGACTATGCCCGGCCGAGATCCCTTTCGAGATAATCGTCGATTTGGTGTTCTTACCGATGTGGATCATCTTGGTGCCGGTGTCCGCCTGCTGATGCCCGCTGGTCAGCGCCACCGAGAAGAACTCGCCAATGGAGTTATCGCCGCGCAGGATGCAACTGGGGTATTTCCAGGTGATGGCCGATCCGGTTTCGGACTGGGTCCACGACATTTTGCTGTTGTCGCCCTCGCACAGGGCGCGTTTGGTAACAAAGTTGAGGATCCCGCCGGTGTTGTTATCCCCGGGGAACCAGTTTTGCACCGTCGAATATTTCACTTCGGCGTCTCGATGGATGATCACTTCCACCACCGCGGCATGAAGCTGGTAACTGTCGCGCACCGGCGCTGAGCAGCCTTCAATATAGCTGACGTAACTGCCTTCATCCGCGACCAGAATGGTACGTTCGAACTGTCCGGTTTTTTCGGCATTAATGCGGAAATAGGTCGACAGCTCCATCGGGCAACGCACGCCTTTCGGAATGTAGATAAAGGTACCGTCAGAGGCGACGGCGGCATTCAGCGCGGCAAAAAAGTTGTCGTTGGAAGGAACGACAGTGCCAAGGTACTTTTTCACCAATTCAGGGTGATCGTGGATCGCTTCGCCAAAGGAGCAGAAAATGATGCCCTGTTCAGACAATTTTTCCCGGTAGGTGGTCGCTACCGATACCGAGTCAAAAATGGCGTCCACCGCCACTTCCTTGCCTTCACGCACCGGAACGCCGAGCTGGTTGAAAGCCTCTTCCACCTCTTCTGTCAGCCAGGCATTAGCGCCGGTTTGCTGAACCGCCCCCGGCTGGGATGCGCAGGTGTCGTCGCAATTACCGCAAGAGGGCGCAGAGTAATAGCTGTAATCCTGGTAATCGAGTTTATCGTAGTGCGCTTTCAACCAGTGCGGCTCTTCCATCTCCAGCCATGCATGATAAGCATTCAGTCGGAATTCAAGCATCCACTCAGGTTCGTTACGTTTTGCCGAGATCGCCCGCACCACATCTTCATTGATGCCTTTAGCCAGCTCATCGGTGCTCAACCGGGTAAAAAAGCCCTCTTTATAATTGAGGTTGCCGCCGGTCCAGATTTTGACATCGTCAGTTGCTTCAGTATTACGAGACATAGTACCGCCTATACCCCAAAACTTTCGCCGCAGCCGCATTCATGCTGGGCTTTTGGGTTATGAAATTTGAAGATCTGATTTAACCCTTCACGTACATAATCCACTTCGGTGCCGTCGATGAACGGCATCGCCTGCAAGGGTACGTAGAGACGCGCGCCATCAGACTCATACAGTAAATCGTCGGCCGTCGGCTCCATTACGGTATCTAATACATAACCGAAACCGGCACAGCCGGTCTGCTTAATGCCAAGCCGAACGCCAAGTACACCCGCCTGTTTACTGGCCAGCGCACGGATATGTTCTGCGGCCGCCGGCGTCATGGTCAGCCCGCGCCATGCAAAATCTTGCGGATTAAATGATTCCATCGCTTTACCTCACGTCACCAGATCTGAAGAGCATAATGCTATGTTAGTGATAATGATTATCACTTCAACCCGTATTCCGCAGGGTTATTCCCCGCCAGCCCCTTTTTTCGGCACTTGCTATAAGCATAGACTCTGCGGAAAGGCTTTACAGCCAGGTAAAAAATTGTTTAATAAATTGATAAATAATGACTTTAGGCAAGCCATGGCGGGTAAGCCGGTGAAAAAGAAAAGATGTATAGGCAATACCTATTTTTGAGATAGGATTTTAAAAATTCTTTGCCCCAGAAAGCTTTCTGCATTTCAAAAGGTTAGCGGCATCACAAAACAGGGAGCAAAGGCACGGGTGCCACCGCGGGTGACAATATCTTTTCCGGTTCCTGAATATAATCCACGAAGGCTTTCCCTCTTTTAGGTAGATGTTTTTTGCTTCAATGAGGCTTTGACAATTCGCACCGTCGGTCAGATCCGGATAATTTGTCTGGACAGGGTCATCCTCCCAATCGCAAACAAATCCATTAGTTTCCTGTTTTATTCCCTGGCCGCATTTTTTGCCTGCCATAACACAGCAGAATGGGATTTTACCGTCTTCACCGCTGGTTAATAACTCAGCTATGATAATCGTTGTTAATTACCCGAGCCCGATGCACTGGGCCATCAAACACGGAGAGTATTGGTGATGACGCAGTCAATGATGTCGTATTCAGATACAGGTACAGGATTTCCCGTTTTATTAGGCCACAGCTACCTGTTTGATAAATCCATGTGGTCACCGCAAATTGACACGCTGACCAAATATTTCCGCGTTATTGCGACGGATTTATGGGGCCACGGGCAGTCGCCGGACCTGCCCGCATCGACATCGTCCATGGCCGACATCGCCAACGATCATTTAGTCTTGATGGACGCGCTCGGCATCCATGAATTTGCCGTGGTGGGTTTATCCGTTGGCGGAATGTGGGGTGCCGAACTGGCCGCCGCCGCCCCGGAAAGAGTCAAGGCATTGATGTTGTTTGACACGTTTGTGGGCGATGAGACGCAAGCGGCAAAAGACCGCTATTTCATGATGTTAGATACCATCAACTCGCTGGGCAGTATTCCCGTGCCGCTACTCGAATATGCGGTTGCGCAATTCTACTCCAGATATGCCAGGCCGGAAGATACCCAACAGCTCACCGCCTCGCTCTCCGCACTACGTTCCGAACCCTTACGCACCAGCATTGTGCCGCTGGGCAAACTGATTTTCGGCCGCCCGAATCGCCTGGCTTTACTGGAGACCATCACCTGCCCGACGCACGTTGCCACCGGGGCGCTCGATTTACCTCGTCCTGTCACCGAAGGACGGCTGATGGCGGAAAGATTAGGTTGTGACTTCACCCTGATCCCCAATGCCGCACATATCAGTAACCGTGAAAACCCGGAAGTGGTGACGCAACTGATTGTCGATTTCCTGAGGCAGTACGGGTAACAAAACGGTTACCCGCCGCAGATAACGGCCTAGAGCTTAATCACGTTCAGGCCGTAATCTGCCGGATCAACAATGTCCTCCAGCACACCGATTTGCGCTAAGTCGCTTCCCGACACCACGCTGCTGATATTGCTTTCAGGAAAGCGCAGATTTTTGACAATATGCACCACGCCCGGTTTACCTTTGCGGTCGACATCCATAATCCAGGCCAGGAAACCACCCGCGTATTTCGCCAGACTGCCTATCGGGTAAAACCCGTAGACCTGCAAATACTCGACGATGATCTCGCGATCATACTCGCTGTCTGCCTGGTAAATGTGGCGGCAGGCCGCCAACGGCGTTCGGGGAGGCGCGCCATTACGCGCGTTAGTCAGCTTATTAATCGCTTTAATAACCGATAACAGACGCACCAGCGAAGAGAGTTGCCCACCCTGTTTACCCGCCGGGTAACCCCTACCATCCAGCCGCTCATTGGCATTTTCAATCACGTCACGGCATGTCAGCCCTGGCGTCCATCCCAGCTCGCGAAACCGGTTCAGTAACGTCCCGACATGCGTACGCAGCATCACTTTCTGCGCCGGATCCATGTTGACTTTGAGCGAAGGTAACGCTGCACTCACCAGCAACGGTTTACCCAGCGTGTGCATAATGGCGCCCAGCGTCGCCTCACGCACATGTGGATCGTGCGGATCTCGCAGGGTCAACATATCCGCCAGTTTTGCTGCAACCTGCACTGCGTGACGAACCCAGTCAGGTTCATCACGCAGACAACTCAGCGCATAGAGCAGGGCTTTGCGATCCTGTTTCAACAGGTAGAGCAACGTGTCCACACAATCATAAAAAATCCGGATGGGCAGCAGATCGTGCGTCTTCATATACATCAGCGCGACCTGCAACCGGTGCGCCACTTCCATAACTCCCTGCTCCATCGGTGACTGACGCGCGCGTTTCTCCCGCTCTTGCGTCTCCCGTTGCAGGATCTTCTGCTCTCGTTGACCAGGGATAAATAAAGGGGACTGAGAGATCATAGTGCCGCGCATTCCGGTACGGTAAGCCGCCTCTCTTTCCGCTTCGTTCACATAACGGAACAATGCTTCCGACTGAGACGACGACAGATTGACAAACTGGATGCCCACGGCCGCATAGCCATTGTTGCCAAACGGGCGTATATGCCGGACGCACCCCTGGGCATAAAAATGCTCTCCGTCAGGAAACGACAACGTAACGCCAGGAATAACCTGCCCAACGTCAAGCGCAATGCTTTCAAATAAATCAATTTCGACCATGCAGCCGCCAACGGACAAATTACGTAAGCGCCCGGGAATAGTCAGCATATGCAGATAAACCTCAATCCCCACGCGTGCCTGCATGCCAAGAATAAACGGGATACGTATCGCGCCACGATTTTCTGTGACAAAAACAGATTCCGGTAATTGGCATTCGAGCCGATAACGCATGCTGTCTGTTTTCATCAACTGGGCGGGGATATTACTCAGGCTATATGTTTCCCGCTCGATAACATCCACGCCTTTTAACGCTTCCAGGTCAAAGCTCAATCCGCCGTCCGCAAGATACGCATTTATATCTGCGCCCGCGTATTCGACTTCGAGTGTGATGCGATTTGTTTCCTGGTTCAGTTCTGCAACGTCAGCCTCTAATGCGTAGGGCATATCCTTAGCATAAACTGACAGCATATACGGATGCTGCAGTAATGAACGAATAACATTACCCGGTGGGAGAGAATAGTGTTCCGCCATGCTATATCCCTTTCATACGAAGTTACGCAGCCAAAGCAAAAATGTCACAATTGCTGTTTTTTTACTTATTATCGCCTGAATACAAATATCCTGAATACATCTTTAAGATGCTGTTCAAATAATTTAAGACTTTTCCAAAGAAAAAATAAAAACCACCCTTCCAAAACAACCGAAAAATGGGCTGCCTAAGCGGGCTATATATTGTGAGTCGGTGCAACGTTTCTTTTCTTAACAAAAACTTGCGTTGTATACAAGAAGTTATTTATTTAGCACTCACTGTTTTTTATCCAGGAAAACAACAGGATAAACCAAATCATCCGTGAGGAATCAGTAAATTCTCATCCTAAAGTAAAACTAAAAAGCACAAAATACCAGTATAATTTATAGATTTAAGCGATCATTTTCTTAACAGTGATAGATAGAGGCTATCAAAAAGAGACAATCGATCATTTAAAACAATTTTCAATAGTAATGAATCGGCATGTAGAATCGAAAAATTATATGTTTGCGAAACGCTGTTTCTGTCAGTGAGGAGCTTTATTGGAATAATGAAAACAAAAACTCTGGAAATTAGCGGCAAGAAACTGCGGATGACCGCCGAGTTTCAACCCATCATTCGCCTTTCAGGTAATAAAATCTTTCGTTATGAAGCGCTTGCCAGATTTTTCAATGCCGAAGGCTTTTTAATTCCCACGCAGCAGATCATCGATGAAATAGAACAGCTTGGTGCTATTCGTGAGGTGACGAATTTTATATTCGACACTGTCTGTCACTTAATTAAATTGAAGCATGACTTAACTATCTCCTTCAACCTCTCTCATCTTTTGATCAATGACGGAGAATACCTTAGCAGGCTTTACCAGCAGTGCTTACTCAATGATGTCCAGCCACAGAGCATTGAAATAGAAATAAGTGAAAAGATAACCAAAGCGCAGCTTATTGAGAGTTTACCTTTTTTAAAACAAGCCAAAGAATATGGTTTCATGATCTCACTGGATGATTTCGGCGCCGGGAATCTGCAAGTCGACAGCCTGAAATTGTTTAATTTTGATACCATTAAAATCGATCGTTCGATTATCGACGGTATCGCCGAAGACGAAAAGAAACTGTCAACATTGCAAGACTTTATCGACCAGTTAATTTCAACTGACGTGACCATCATCTGCGAAGGTGTGGAAAGATCGTCGGACCTGGCGTTGTTAAATCAATACAGCCCTATCGGGATTCAGGGGTATATCTTTTACCGCCCCCTGACCTTCACCCAGCTCCGGCTACTTGAGGGGTTCTGAGTCGTTTCAGGACGAAACAGCCTGTTCAGGGTGAACAGGCTGACGCGGTGTCACAAACGCAGCAGGTTAACGCTTAGCAGCGGGTCCTTCGGGTTCAACAGCTTTTGCACATTCGCGCCGTAGCGCTCGCGATCGGCGACCAGAGTCGTTTTGGCCACCGACAGTTGCGTGACGGTGGTTTTCAGCGTGGTGGGTTTTAAATGACTAAACGGTGTAGCTTTCTCTTGCTTCATCCCCTTCGACGCTTGTGACAACAAGGTCTGGAAATTCAACACGTAGCCTTTGCTTTACTGCGCCAGCGTTCCCTCTTTCAGCGTGCAGATAATCGCCTTCTGATTTGTATGATTGCTATCAGAGTAGAAGAACGCTTTTTTCCCCGACGCAATCTGCGTGATGATATGAATCGCTACCCAGTTCGTCTCTTTATTCGCATCGTTGCTATCGGTGTACATTAGCGTTCGTCCGCTGTATTGATCGGAGATCTCATAAGGCTTCTCCTGCGGATTTCCGTAGTGACGACCATTGACAGTTAACCCGGACGTGTCAACAACAGCGGTGTATTCATCACAGAGCAAATTGATACCGGCAGCCGAAGAACACGCAGTGAAAAGGGCAAAACAGCCGCCCACAATAAACCTGACCATAAGCATCCCGTATGAGTTTTTGTTGGCAAAATAATAGTACAACGCCCCGAAAACGGGGCGTTTGCAAGACACATTAGTTATAGAGCGATGGCTCGCCGACAGGGCGGGTTTTGAAGCGACGGTGGATCCATAAATACTGTTCCGGCGCCCGTAAAATTTCGCGTTCAATCACTTTGTTCATATAGCTGGCGGCGGCAAACTCATCCTGCGACGGATAATCACTCAGCGCCTGACCAATATGCAAAGAGTAGCCTGAACAATCCTCTTTACGCACCATGGTCACCGTCAGCATTTTGGCGCCGGAAAGGCGTGATAACACAAAGGTACCATTGGTGGTGGCGGCATTTTGTACCGAGAAGAACGGCGCAAAAATACTGCCCTTGCGACCATAGTCCTGATCCGGCGCAAACCATACGGCTTCCCCCTGTTTCAGGGCATTCACGAGACCTTTCAGGTTACGGCGATCGATCATGGATTTATTCGAACGCATGCGCCCGCGCGTCTGCACCCACTCCATTAGCGCATTATTATGCGGGCGATAGGTGGCCATCATCGGCTGACACAGCCCCATGACACGCCCCCCCAGTTCCAGCGACATAAAATGCACACCAACCACCATCACACCGCGCTGGCACGCCTGAGCTGCCTGCAAGTGCTGGAAACCCTCCACGTCAAACCAACGGCGTACGCGCTTATCTGGCCAAAACCAGGCCATCCCGGTTTCGATCAACGCCATACCCAGCGATTTAAAGTTCTTCTCAATGAGCACTTCGCGCAGAGCGTCATCCATCAACGGGAAACAGAGTTCAAGATTGCGACGGGCAATGCGCTCGCGGCGCTTCAGGAAAGGCCGGGCGGAACGCCCAAGGCCCGCGCCGAGGCGGGCAAGAACAGGATAAGGAAGCTGTACCAGAAGCCAGAGAAAACCCAGTCCGGCCCATGTCACCCAGTGTCGGGGGTGTAAAAAAGTCAATTTAAACGTTGCCATCATTGTTACCTAAAAGCCCAATTCAGTAGCGCTTAAGGAGACAATGAATCGCTTCATCAGGTCTTTACGCGTTACAGCTATTCGCATACGGCACTACCGAAGCGATACATCCAGTGGAGCGCAATATAGCACGAAGAGTCAAAAAGCTATGTAAAGAATAATGAATAAAATATGAAGTTTTGCGCTGGATTACAGCCTCCGGGTATGCTTAAACAACCGCCGTGGTCAGACGTGATGAGCAGCACAAACGCGACTGTTCATCAAAGATATCAATCTGCCAGACCTGGTGCCGTTTGCCGGTATGCAGCGCGCGGCAAACCCCGCGCACGCGCCCGCTGCGCACTGAACGCAGATGGTTGGCATTGACTTCTACGCCAACCACGTTCTGCTCACCTTCCGTGCATAAATACCCCGCCACGGAACCCAGCGTTTCCGCCAGCACCACCGATGCGCCACCGTGCAGCAAGCCAAAGGGCTGATGAGTTCGATTGTCCACTGGCATTGAGGCTTCAAGCGCATCCTCACCGATGCGCTCAAAACGAATATCCAGCAAACCCACCATATTGCCATCGCCCATAGCATTTAGCGCTTCCAGCGTCACTGCGCGTTTCCAGATCATCCCAATATCTCCAGTAAAGCCTGTAACGGATGGCGTACGCCATTCCCTTCAACACGTTTCACCTGGCTACGGCAGGAGTAACCTGTCGCCAGGCAGCGATTACGCGGCAAACGCTGCATCGCCTGATGCCAGGAGAGCTCGTAAATACCGAGTGAATTTGCATGATTTTTCACTTCATGACCGTAAGTCCCGGCCATACCGCAGCAACCAACGCTGACGTTTTCCAGCTTCGCGCCAAATCGCGCAAAGATCGACGCCCACTGACCCGGTGCGGTGGGCAGTGCGGTCACTTCGGTGCAATGGCCGAACAGATACCAGGGTTCGCCGCTGGTAGCCGGTGCGTCTTCGCTGCCAAGGGCCGTCGGTAACCATTCATGCACCAGTTGCACGTGGAAATCCCCGCGTTTATCGCCCAGCGCCAGTTTGTACTCATCGCGGTAACAGAGCACCAGCGCCGGATCAACACCCACCATTGGCATCTCCAGTTGCGCCACGCGATTAAGAAAGTCCGCCGTTTTCTGCGCGGTTTTCGCAAAGCGATTCAGGAAGCCTTTAATGTGTTGCGCTTTACCGTTAGGCGAGAAGGGTAATACCACCGGCTGGAAACCCAGTTTTTCCACCAGACGAACAAAATCAGCCACCACTTGCGCATCGTAATAGCTGGTAAACGGATCCTGCACCACCAGCACGGTTTTCGCTTTTTGCGCTGCATCCAGCTGTTCAAGCTCCTCCAGCGTCATATTGGCCGTACGGTGCCCGACCATCTGCCGTTGCAACGATGGCACCGACAATAACGGTAAATCCACCATGCCAATATGTTTTGCTGACAGCGAGCGCACCCAGGGCTGACTCATGAAAAAGTTAAACGTCTTTGGCGCGCGTGCCATCAGCGGCGCATAGCTTTCAACGGTCGCGACCAGATGATCGCGCACTGGGCGCAGATAGCGGCTGTGGTAAATCTGCAAGAAGCGCGAACGGAACTCCGGCACATCGATTTTGATCGGGCACTGCGTGGAGCAGGCTTTACAGGCCAGACAACCCGACATGGCCTCTTTCACCTCGTGGGAGAAATCATACTCACCGCGGCGTGCATGCCAGCTATTGCGGGTACGCTCAATCAGCGTGCGCAGGCTGGCGCGTTTTTCAGGCAGTTCTTTTTCCAGCTTGACCGGATCGATACCCCGATCCGCCAGCAAACGTAGCCACTCGCGCACCAGCGTCGCCCGGCCTTTCGGCGAATGGATGCGGTTGGCGGAAATCTTCATCGACGGGCACATCGGGCTTTTCACGTCGAAGTTAAAACACAAGCCGTTACCGTTACACTCCATTGCACCGCGCCATGAGGAGCGTACAGCAATCGGGATCTGCCGATCGAGCGTGCCGCGCTTGGCATCATCCACCTGTTTCATCGGCGCATCGACGCCTTCCGGCGGGCAAATTTTGCCAGGATTCAACCGGTTCTGCGGGTCAAACACCGCTTTCACTTTCCGCAGTTCGCCGTAAAGCTGTTCACCGAAGAACGCCGGGCTGTATTCGGCGCGGAAACCTTTCCCATGTTCGCCCCACAGCAGACCACCATATTTTGCCGTTAGCGCAACCACGTCATCGGAAAGGGTCTTCATTAACATTTCTTGTTGCGGATCGCACATATCCAGCGCCGGACGGACATGCAGCACCCCGGCGTCGACATGGCCGAACATACCGTAACTCAGACCATGGCTGTCCAGCAGTGCTCTGAACTCCACAATATAATCCGCCAGATGTTCCGGCGGCACGCAGGTATCTTCGGCAAAAGGAATCGGCTTAGCGGCCCCTTTCGCGTTCCCTAACAGACCAACGGCTTTTTTACGCATCGCATAGACACGTTCAATACCCACCAGATCGTCGCAGACCTGCCAGCCAATCACCCCACCCTCGCCATCGGCCATCAACGCATCGAGGCGCTCGCAAAGGGACTGTACCTGGCTATCGATGAGCGGCTGGTCATCACCGGCAAATTCGACGATATTCAGGCCAAGCAGGGTCTTATCCGGCACATCGGTAATCAACGCGCTTACCGAATGCCAGACGATATCCTCCCGCGCCAGATTGAGCACCCTGGAATCAACGGTTTCCACCGACAACGCCCGGGCTTCCACCATAAACGGCGCATTACGCAGCGCGGAATCAAAAGAGTCGTACTTGACGTTCACCAGGCGGCGCACTTTCGGCAGCGGGGTGATGTCGAGCCGGGCTTCGGTAATAAACGCCAGCGTCCCTTCTGAACCAGTAAGAATGCGCGTGAGGTCAAACTCGGTCATCTCGTCGTTAAAGACGTGGCGCAGATCGTAACCCGTCAGGAAGCGGTTCAGTTTTGGGAATTTATCAAGAATTAATTGTCGGTTATCACGGCAACGCTCCAGCACGGTTTTATAGATACGCCCAATAGCGGTATTGGCCGCGCCCAGCGTTTCCGCCAGCGCCACGGGCATAGCCTGTGTATCCAGAATATCCCCGCCCAGCAGCACAGCGCGAACGCCCAGAACGTGATCGGAGGTTTTTCCGTACACCAACGACCCCTGACCGGAGGCGTCGGTATTGATCATCCCGCCCAGCGTCGCGCGATTGCTGGTCGACAGTTCCGGCGCGAAAAAGAAGCCGTAAGGTTTAAGATATTGATTGAGTTGATCTTTGATCACCCCCGCTTCGACGCGCACCCACCCCTCTTCCGGGTTGATCTCCATGATGCGGTTCATATAGCGGGACATATCGACGATGATGCCCTGGTTTAACGCCTGACCGTTGGTGCCCGTACCGCCGCCGCGCGGGGTAAACACCAGCGACTGGAAACGCGCTTCGGACGCGAGGCGGGTAATAAGCGCAACGTCTGACGTAGAACGGGGGAAAACGACGGCATCCGGTAATAGCTGGTAAATACTGTTGTCTGTCGCCATGGTCAGCCTGTCGGCATAACTTGTGGCGGTATCACCTGTAAAACCTTGTTGCTCCAAAGCCTGCAAAAAATTCAGCACCAGCTGAACGACGCCGGGTGCCTGGGAAATCTGTGGGATCATTATGCTTGACCCTGCCTGACGGTGAGTGTTGTAAAAGGTTAATCGTTTGCTTTCAGCATTCATCGTTGTATCACATTTTTTTCTTATGCGCCCATGAGAATTACAGGCAGAATCAGACTGTCCAAAATCGCTGAAATCATTAATCATTATCTCTGTTGATTTCCTGATACACCGAATTTTCGGCCATCCAATAAAGGTGAGTTATACATATGGTTGATCTACGTCAGTCCAGGGATGTACCGCAAATCATGCTGTCGGTACTGTTTTTAGCCATCATGATTATCGCCTGTCTGTGGGTTGTTCAGCCCTTCATTCTGGGGTTCGCCTGGGCGGGCACGGTAGTGATTGCCACCTGGCCGCTGCTGTTGCGCCTGCAACGTCTGCTGTTTGGTCGCCGCTCGCTGGCAGTACTGGTGATGATGCTGCTGCTTATTCTGTTGTTTATTATCCCTGTCGCGCTGCTGGTTAACAGCCTGGTGGACTCCAGCGGTCCGGTGATCCACGCGGTGACGAGCGGAGCGATGTCGCCGCCGGAACTGGCCTGGCTGCACAGCATTCCGCTCGTTGGCGACAAGCTTTATGCCGGCTGGCACAACCTGCTGGATATGGGCGGCAGCGGCATTATGGCGAAATTGCGCCCTTATGTTGGGGCAACGACCACATGGTTTGTCGGCCAGGCCGCACACATTGGTCGCTTTATGCTGCACTGCGCTCTAATGCTGCTGTTCAGCGCCCTGCTCTACTGGCGTGGCGAACAGGTGGCGCAGGGGATCCGTCACTTTGCCGTACGGCTGGCGGCCAAACGCGGCGATGCCGCAGTAGTGCTGGCCGGGCAGGCGATCCGTGCCGTAGCGCTGGGCGTGGTGGTTACCGCACTGGTGCAAGCCGTGCTGGGCGGGATTGGTCTGGCCGTCTCCGGTGTGCCTTACGCCACCCTGTTTACCGTGGTGATGCTGATGACCTGCCTGGTGCAACTTGGGCCGCTGCTGGTGCTGATCCCGGCGATTATCTGGCTCTACTGGAGCGGTGATTCCACCTGGGGCACGGTGTTGCTGGTATGGAGTTGCGTGGTGGCAATGCTGGATAACGTTATCCGTCCGGTGTTGATCCGTATGGGCGCCGATCTGCCGCTCATCCTGATCCTCTCCGGTGTGATTGGCGGCCTGGTGGCCTTCGGCATGATTGGTTTGTTTATTGGCCCTGTATTGTTGGCCGTTTCCTGGCGTCTCTTTTCCGCCTGGGTCAACGAGGTTCCCGAGCCAGAGACAAATGACAACGCGCTGAATGCTGTGCAAAATTTAGACAACGAATCCTGAGTGAAAATAAGGCGGGAGAAAGCCCGCCTTAAATGATTATTAAGCAGCACTTATCATTCACCTGCTTTATTTCTGAGCATACCCCTTCAGAGCCCGCAAAATGCGCCATTTGGCGCATATATTCTTTACGTACGTTTAACTAATGAGACGAATCTGATCGACTCAAAAATGCCACATGCCTACTATTAGCCTCAAGGTTATAGATCAACATCTTGATTTATAAGCATGGAAATCCCCTGAGTGAAACAACGAATTGCTGTGTGTAGTCTTTGCCCATCTCCCACGATGGGCTTTTTTTTATCCTCAACCCGTCGGGCCGCAGCCGTGCAGCGGCAGCCCGAACAATTCACGAGGGTTATTTGCTGTCGTTTACTTCGCAGTGACTTCGCATCTTCCACTGTTGCGGCAACACCCGGGTTTCTCCGTTCACGTTGACAGTTACCCGACCGCGAATGTCTGCTGACGATGCGCCAACCTGTAGCTCAAACTCACCTGCCTCTACAATGCGTTTCCCATCACGACGGGTAAAATTCAGCATATCCACGGGTAAGGTAAAGGTCAGCGTCGCCGATTCCCCTGGCGATAACGCAACCCGCTGAAAAGCTTTCAACTCCTTCACGGGCCGGACCATCGAGGCGACGTTATCGCGCACATAGATCTGAACCACCTCGTTGCCGCTGCGCTCACCCACATTTTTTACCGCTACCTGCAGGCGAATATCACCTTCAATCGGGACTTCCGCGGTGAGCAAGACAGGCTGACCATACTCAAACTGCGTCCAGCTTTGTCCATACCCAAACGGATAACGGGAACCAAAATGGAAGGCGTAGGGCGTTCCCCCGCTTTTCAGCTTGTGGTTGTAGTAATACGGCATCGCACCTGCACTTTTCGGCACACTCACCACCAGACGCCCTTGTGGCTCGGCGCGCCCGGTCAGCACATCGGCAATCGCATGACCGCCTTCCTGACCCGGAGCCCAGGCCATCATCCATGCCGCCACGCGCGTCTCCAGTCCTTGCAGGTTGTACGGACGGCCCCCCGTCATCACTACCACCACCGGTTTACCTGTTGCCACCAGCGCCTCCAGCAGTTGTTGCTGCACGCCAGGCAACGTCAGGCTGTCAGTGTCGGATCCTTCTCCTACCGTTCCGCTCTGGAACAACCCGGCCAGATCGCCCACACAGGCGATCACCACATCGCTGTCCTGCGCCACGCGCACCGCTTCCGGAATCAATCTCTGATCCATTGACACCGGTGATTGCTGCATCGGCTTACCTGAGGCATCGCCCGGAAATACCGGCGCGCCCGCCATGCGTTTTTCGATAATGTGGCAGCCTTTTGCATAGCGCACACGCTCTTCGCCCAACTGCTGACGTAGCGCCGCCAGCGGCGTTGTCACCTGCGTGGTCTCTTCCAGCATATCGCTGATAATCAGATGAACCGGGAAGCTATAACCGCTGAGTAACGCCAGCGGATCGTCTGCTGTCGGGCCAACCACCGCTACGCGTGGCGCACCGTTGAGCGGCAAAATACCGTTGTTTTCCAGCAGCGTGAGCGAGCGTGTCGCCACTTCCCGCGCCACCTGACGGGTATCGTCTGATTGCAAGCGGATGCCTTGTTCATCGGTATACGGATGTTCAAACAGACCAAGGCGGAATTTTACTGTCAGCACACGAGCGACGATCTCATCCACTTTGGCCATCGACATCAGTCCGCGTTCAACCGCCTGCGCCAGATGGCGCGCGCAATCATCTTTCGGCAGTTCCACATCCAGACCCGCATTGAAAGATAACGCCGCGGATTCGGCGGCATCGTGAGAGACCCCATGATGCTGATGCAGCAGACTGACGCCGCCATAATCGGCAACAATGATGCCGTCAAACCCCCACTGCTCCCGCAGCAACGTGGTCAGCAAAAAATGATCGCTGTGACCGGGCTGATTATCGATATCGTGATAGGCAGGCATAAGTGAACCGGCTTTCGCCATTTTGACCGCCATCTCGAAAGGCAGTAAAAACGTGTCGTTCAGTTCGCAAAAACCCAGATGCACCGGCGCGTGGTTACGCGCCCCTTCGCTGAAAGAGTGGCCAACATAGTGTTTGAGCGTGGCCAGCATATCGCCCTTCTCACCCTGTAACCCTTCAACATAGGCGCAAGCCATCAGCCCAACCAGCCAGGGATCTTCACCGAATGTCTCTTCGGTGCGCCCCCAGCGCACATCTCTGGACACATCCAGCACCGGCGCCAGCCCCTGTTTGCAGCCCGTGGAACGCGCCTCCTGTCCAATATGCCAGGCAGCACGTTTGATTAATTGCGGATCCCAGGTCGAGCCGTAATTCAGCGATGACGGGAACAGCGTGGCGTCTTTGCACAACAATCCCACCAGGCACTCTTCATGGAACAGTGCGGGAATCCCCAGTCGCGTCTCTTCCACCAGCGTTTTTTGCAGGCGGTTAGCCGCACGCACGCCACTTTTTGCCTCCACAATGTGCGTACCCAGCGGGCGCGTTATCTGCCCGACGCCCCGCTTTAATCGCTGCGCCAGCGCCGCCTGAGCGCTCACGCCGGCGAATTCATCACTGAGGTCGGTGCGCTCGCGGTGCTCGCCATGTTCATCCAGCACCAGCCATAAGGCATGCATTTGTGCAAATTTTTCCTCTGGCGTCATACGCGCCAGTAAATCCGCCACACGTTCTGAAACAGGTCGGTTTGCATCTTTATAGAGTGCGGTCATCGGCTGACTCCTGTGTTACTGAAATCCGGGGAGGCCTGCGGCTCAGTCGCGCCTTCGCTGATATCGCGTTTACGCATCAATTGCTGAGCAATGGTGTCGGCAAGCTGGCTGTTGAGTTTGTAGCGGGTAAGTAGCAACACCATACAAATAAACAGCAGGCAAGGAATGAGGGTGAAGAGCGCATTGATGGTGGTGAGTACCGTTGGGCTTTGCAGCGCCTGATTAGGCGCATAATCCACGGCACCCAGTACCCATCCCACCACTGCGCCGCCGAGAGCGAGGCCAAATTTGATCGCGAACAGCGCGGTAGAGAACACCAACCCATCCAGACGTCGCCCGCTACGATGCTCTTCGTAATCCACCACATCGGAAAACATGGTCCACTGCAGCGGTGTCGTCAGGTTTTGAATAAAACTGAACACAATGTTCAGGCCAAAGATCAGCCATATCTGGGAAGGCGGGATAATAAAGATCAGCGCGGCAAAAACCACAAAGGTGATAATCGTCCATTGATAGGCGCGGACACGGTCGAATCTGCCCAGCAAACGGGCAGACAACAGTGCGCCAGCGAGAGCGGCAAGCATACCGGAAACAATAAAGGTGAAGACCATATCCGGGCGCTGTAAGACATATTTGACGTAATACATGGTGGCCGAGCCGCGCGTCACCACGGCGGTTAACAACAAGATATTGAACAGAAACACAATGCGCCACTGACTGTTCGCCGCCAGCAGTTTCAGGTCACTCAATAGCGAACCGGTACTGTCACTGCGCGGCGTAAACCGCTCGCGGGTCATAAAGAAGCAGCCGAAAAACAACACAATCCCAAGTACGCCCATCATGCTCATGGCGTAAAAATAACCCTTTTGATCGTTACCGCCGCCAAGATGCGATACCAGCGGTAAGGCGATAACCGTGACAATCAACCCGCCAATAAATGACAGACCAAATCGCCAGGACTGCAACGAATGACGCTCATGAGGATCCATCGTCAGCGCGCCGGGCATTGCGCAGTACGGAACATTAATCGCGGAGTAGATAAAGCTCAGGATCGCATAGGTGACGCAGGCATAAATGATTTTTGCCGTCGCGCCGACATCCGGTACATAGAAAGTAATAAGGCAGCTCACACCAAACGGAATGGCGAACCACAGCAGCCACGGACGGAAGCGGCCATGCCGGGTTTGCGTGCGATCAACCAGCGCGCCAATGCAGGGATCGACAAAGGCATCGATAACGCGCACCACCAAAAACATGGTGCCCATGATCGCGGCGGGTAAACCAAATACATCGGTATAGAAGTAAGCGAGAAACAGTGTTGCGGTTTGCCAGACAAGGGCGCTTGCCATATCGCCCAGGCCGTAACCTATTTTGTCTGTAGTACGCAGGACAGAGGGAATTATCATTTTTATCAGCCTTGTGAGGTTAAAAAGTCTTTCAACCTGGCGCGAAACTCGCATCGCGCCGCTCACTACAGGCTCAAGTATTGGAAGAAGAAAACCGGCTCACAATTGCAATAATTGCCAGGCTTTTTACGATTTTTAGTTATTGTGATCGAAGACGACTTCGCGTTTGAAATAAAAAAAATCCCCGACGTTATGTCGGCATCTGCATACCAACACACGAAATAAAACCGTTACTAATCATTAAATTATAAATTTAACTGATTATTTAACCAGTATTTTCTAGTGCATTTTTTCTCAAACCAGGCTAATTTTGGCGTCCCAGCCCCCCACACAGCACCCCACAGGACACCAGTAAGGAACGACATATGGCTTTTTACACGGTAGAGAAAAGAATCAAGTCAGACGGCACCCTGCGCTACCGGTGCACTGTTGGGGTGAAAAAAGCGGGGAAATATATTTATCGTGAAAACAGAACATTTGGAAAATTGTCGCTCGCAAAAGCCTGGGGAATGAGTAGGGTCACGCATATTGAAAGCAACGGGCTCCCTTCCGATGACCGGTCATCAGAGTTAACTCTGGGAGAACTTATTCAAAAATACACAAGCCACCCGAATATAAAGTACGGCCGTTCAAAATCGGACGTACTAAAACTGATCTCCAGATCCCACATAGCGAGCACTCTTGTTTCTGATTTGTCACCAGCAGCCCTCATAGAGCACTGCGAACAGCGCCGTGCCAGTGGTGCAGGTGCTGCAACGGTAGCACAGGATCTGGCTTATATTGGCTCTGTCCTTAAAGCGGCTAAACCGATTTTTAATATTGATGCAGACCTGCAGGCATATAGCCTGGCCCGGTTAAACCTTACGCAAATGAAAGTTATAGGGCCAACACAGAAGAGAAGTCGGCGCCCCACGCGCGAGGAATCGGAACAGATTATTGCTGGCTTAAGAAACAGAGAAATGACCTCCTATAAAAAAGTCCCTTTCTCTGACATTTTTTTATTTTCCATACTAACCTGCATGCGCATTGGGGAAGTGTGCAGAATTCAATGGGAAGATGTCGATATGGAGCAAAAGGCTGTTTTGGTCAGAGACAGAAAGGATCCGAGAAAGAAAGCCGGAAACCATATGCTGGTACCATTACTTGGGGAATCCTGGGAGATACTGCAGAGGCAACCCAAAATCTCAGAGAGAGTATTCCCCTTTAACAGTCGAAGTGTTACACAAACATACCGCCAGGTACGAGATAAGCTGGGCATAGAAGATTTACGCTATCACGATTTACGCCGAGAGGGTGCCAGCAGGCTATTCGAATCAGGTTTTACCCTTGAAGAAGTAGCTCAGGTCAACGGACACAAATCACTGAATGTCCTCTGGCAAGTTTATACCGAACTATTCCCTAAATCGCTGCATGTGAGACTGGAGCAACTGAAAAAAGAAAGGCTCTGACAGGCAGCTCTGTGCCAGGAGCAGACGTTGGCAGTTCAATCCTCACAGGCATCCTGACGGAGAAGACGCATGCGGCACACGTCCAGAATTTCATCAGCAAGAGTGGAATTATCCGGACAGGCTCGGGATAGTACCAGGGCACCGACAAGATGCGCTATGGTATCTATCAGGTCTGCGCGCGTTTCATGTTCATTTTCTAAAACTGCCAACTGACGTTCAATTCCGGCGGCAAACGTCTCCCTGATTGATTCAGACTGCCGGGCTGTATCGGCACCAAGTGCCGACATCACGCAGCCCTTTCCCATATCATCGCGATGGGGTCGGGAGAGGTAGTATTCAATAAATCTTTCCCGGTCCACACCTGCCGTGCTTTCTGCAGAACGCGTAAAACCGCAGTTCATTGCCTCCGCCATCAGGTCAGCCTTAGAGCCAAAGTGCTTATAGAAACCGCCGTGGGTTAACCCTGCCGCTGACATCAGTTCCGCAACGCCCACGCCATCAAAACCGCGTTCACGAAAAAGTTCTGAAGCCGTTTCAACAATGCGTGTCCGGTTTTCCCGAACCTGCTCTTTTGACACTTTCATGCTTTGCTACGCCTCTCAAAAATAGGGTCTAAGTATACATTGATGATGATCATAATCAAACTAGTTGACTTTATAGATTATGATCATCATCATTAAATTGACCTTTGACCCACCACTTAGCAAGAGAATAAACATGACGACATTATTTCAACCTTATGATCTTGGGCCAATAACACTTGCCAATCATATCGTGATGGCACCGCTGACGCGTAACCGGGCCGGAGCCGGTTTGGTTCCCAACGAACTGGCGGCGACCTACTATGCCCAGCGCGCAACAGCAGGCTTGTTGATTACTGAAGCCACACAGATCTCCGCACAGGCGCAGGGCTATCAGGATACGCCGGGTATCTATACACAGGCTCAAATCGATGGCTGGCGCAAAGTGACTGATGCGGTGCATGCTAAAGGTGGGCGCATATTTGTACAGTTATGGCACGTAGGACGAATTTCGCATGTCGATTTACAGCCGGGTGGTGCGGCACCGGTCGCCCCGTCCGCCATCCGTGCCGGGACCAAGACCTTTGTGAACAACGGTTTTACGGACGTCTCTGAACCACGTGCGCTCGAGCTGCAGGAAATACCGGGGATTATCGACGATTTCAGAAAAGCTGCCGCCAATGCCATTGCCGCCGGGTTTGACGGCGTCGAGATCCACGGTGCAAATGGTTATCTGCTGGAACAATTTCTGAAAGATGGCGCAAACCAGCGTAATGATGAATACGGCGGCTCTGTCGAAAATCGTGCGCGCCTGCTGCTGGAAGTCACGGCGGCCGTAAAGGATGAGATCGGCGCAGAACGCACTGGCGTACGCATTTCACCGGTTTCACCTGCTAATGCGATTTTGTGCAGTGATCCGCAGCCACAATATGACTACCTCGCTGAACAACTCGATGCATTAGATATTGTGTACCTCCATGTGGTTGAAGGTGCTACGGGCGGCCCGCGAGATGTATCACCGTTCGATTACGACGCACTACGCCAGCGCTTTAAAAACACCTGGATCGGCAACAATGGCTATGACCTGGCGCTGGCGTCCACTCAACTTGCGCAAGGCAAAGCCGATCTGTTCGCGTTTGGTCGCCCGTTCATCTCCAATCCGGATCTGGTCGAAAGACTGAAGACGGGCGCGCCTCTGGCCCCACTCAATCCTGAAACACTTTATGGCGGCGGCGCGCAAGGCTACACCGATTATCCGTCGCTTGCTGAGACCAGCAAGTAGATCTGTGGTGTCACGGTTCTACATACATCGCGCAGTGCGAATTCTGTTTACACATTATGAAAGAAGACCAACATGACTAAAGTTTCAGTTCTCATTACAGGTGCCTCCACGGGTATTGGTGCTGTCTACGCTGAACGGTTTGCCCGCCGGGGTCACGACCTTGTTCTGGTTGCACGTGACAAAGCGAAGTTAGAGATACTGGCCGAGCGCCTGCAACAGGAAAATGACATTTCTGTCGACGTTCTGCCTGCCGACCTCACGCGAGCGAGTGATTTAGCCCAGGTCGAAGCTCGCCTGCGTGAAGACACACAGATTGGCATTCTTATCAATAACGCGGGTATCGCGCAGTCCGGTAGTTTTACAGAGCAGACGCCTGAATCCATAGAAAGTCTCATCGCACTCAACGTCACTGCCCTGACAAGGCTTGCCAGTGCCGTGGCTTCTCGGTTTGTAAAAGCCGGAAAGGGGTCGATCGTCAATATCAGTTCTATCGTCGGACTCGCCCCGGAATTTGCCATGACGGTGTACGGCGCAACCAAAGCCTTTGTTCTTTTCCTGTCTCAGGGAATGAATGCAGAGCTGTCATCTAAAGGCATATATATTCAGGCTGTGCTCCCTGCCGGCACCTACACGGAAATTTGGGACCGTGCGGGTATCGATATCAGTAACTCGGCAAAATTCATGGAAGTTGGCGAGTTAGTGGATGCCGCACTGGTTGGCTTTGATCGCCGTGAGCTTGTCACCATCCCACCACTACAGAAGGCTGAACACTGGGACACTCTCGATACCTCGCGTCAGACTCTGCTTTCTGACATCAAACAAGATGAAGTTGCTGAACGATATAAAGCACTTTAGTCAATGAGGTACGCTCAGCAGAACGCCCTTTGGGCTGTTCTGCTGAGAAGCAAACCCAACCCCCATCCATTACAGCGTGACGTCTCATCAGCGATGAGAATTCTCAAATAAATCGTGAGGCCTTATTCAGTATGACAAAAAAACGTGTAGCACTGGTTACCGGTGCGTCCTCAGGTATCGGCGAAGCGTCTGCTATTAAACTTTTAGCGGCTGGGTATACGGTATATGGCACGAGTCGGCGTGGCTCCATGGCGGGAAAGCATCCGTTTCCCTTGCTGACGCTTGATGTAACAGACGACGCTTCTGTCAGGGCCGCCATTGAGGAGTTACTTCGTATGGAGGGCCGCATAGATCTTCTGGTGAACAATGCTGGCTTCGGGATCGCTCCGGCGGCGGCGGAAGAAAGTTCTGTCGAACAGGCAAGACTTATGTTCGACACCAACTTTTTGGGCATCGTCAGGTTGACCCGGGCGGTGATCCCTCACATGCGCCGCCAGGGCAGCGGGCGCATTATTAACATCGGCTCGATACTTGGGGTCGTTCCGTTTCCGTATGTGGCACTTTATGCTGCCAGTAAGTATGCGGTCGAGGGGTATACGGGGGCACTGGATCATGAATTACGCACGCAGGGTATCCGGGTTTCTGTCATCGAACCTGCTTACATGAAAACGCAGTTTGAAGCCAATACGATAGAGCCGGACGCCAGGCTTGAAGAGTATGACCTGATCCGGGCTAAGCTGGCGAAAGTGCTTAGCAAGGCCATGACCGAAGCGGAAAGCCCTGAGATAGTAGGTGATGTTGTGGTTAAAGCCGCTCAGGCTTTACATCCAAAAGTGCGATACACGGCGGGAACGCTGGCCGGTAAATTGAATTTTCTCCTCAGGTTCGCGCCTGCCTCATTCCTGGATAAGGTCGTGCGTAAAAGTCTTCAGCTGGATGCGAAAGGTTAAAAATGAAATTTTCTCAACTGGCTGTTCTGACTGCGGTGTTGTTTTTCATCCTGGCCACAGCATGGATGTTTTTCCCGGAACAGCTTTTAACGCAATGGGGCATCGAGCCCACGCCGGGTACCGACGTTATTTGTCGCCGCTCGGCTGCATTTTTTGCAGGAATAAGCGTTATGTGTTTCCTGGCCAGAAATGCCGGGCCTTCCCCGGCCCGTTATGCTCTGGCCGCGGGTATCAGCACAATAGCGATTATTTCAGCCGTGCTGGGCATCGCTGAATGGCGCGAAGGGCATGTTAGCGGGCAGATCCTTTTTGCCGTTTTAATCGAGCTGTTCCTGGGTACCGCCTTTTTACTCAGCAACAAGCCCCCTGTGAAAAATGTTACTGGCAAATACTAAAGGGTAAAGAACAAATGAAAAGCAGGACGATGAAAGCCTATACGTTTAAACGTTATGGTAAATCCCCTGACCCGGGATTCGATGACGTGGATTTTCCTTCCCCCGGTGCTGATGAAATCCTGGTGAAGGTACACGCTGTTGGCCTTAACCCGATTGACAACATGATCCCAACCGGAATGTTTAAGCCGGTATTGCATTTTAAACTCCCTGCGACGCTGGGCAGTGATTTGGCCGGTGTCGTCGTTGCAGTGGGGGCTCGTGTGACCCGTTTTATCCCGGGTGACGAAATTTTTGCCAGTATTTTCGATACGGGAATGGGCTCCCTGGCCGAATTTGTTGTGGTTCCTGAAAGTCTCGCTGCTATTAAACCGGCAAATCTGGATTTTGTGCAGGCAGCTTCACTTCCGATGGTGAGCCTCACATCCTGGCAGGCGTTCACAGAGCGAGCGAATCTGCAGCCTGGACAGAAGATTTTCATCCCGGCAGGTTCCGGAGGAATTGGGAGCTTTGCGATCCAACTGGCTAAGCACCTTGGTGCGAAGGTGGGAACAACAACAAGTTCAGTGAACGTCGAGTGGGTAAATCGTCTTGGCGCAGATGAAGTGGTCGACTATAAAAATCAGGAATTTGAAAACGTACTGAGTGGCTACGATATTGTTCTGGGCACTGTCAGAGGGGATGCAATTGAAAAGTCCACTCAAATTCTTAAACCTGGCGGAAAGATTATTTCTCTCATCGGGCCGTTAGATGCCGCTTTCGCACAGGCCCGGGGATTGAACTTTTTACTGCGTTTTGTGTTCGGGCTGATGAGTCGTAAGATTATACGTCTTACGAAAAAACGAGGCCTGACCTATTCATTTCTCTTCGTTCGACCTGACGGCGCTCAATTAACTCAAATAAGCAAACTCACAGAAGCGGAACACATCATCCCTGTGATCGACAAGGTTTTTCCCTTTGCAGCGACAAAGGATGCTCTTGACTATCTTGCCCGGGGACATGCGAAGGGCAAAGTTGTTGTTATGATGCAAGAGTGACAACAACGACGGTTTGCGTCTGCCCACGATAAGAGACAACAGCTAAAGTCTGTTGCCTCAGGAACTAAATCCGCTGCCTCATGGAAGAGATGCGGCATGTCCGCTGTTCGCTCATAAGGGACAACCATACTCAAATCTCCCACATTGCAGGAGATTTGAGTATGAACACGTCACCGTGGAACAAAGACCGTATCATCGGCCAAAAAAGACCATTTAAGATATCTCATATCTGGGGGATACGAATCCGGCTTGAACTGGAAGGTAAAACGCGCGATTTAGCTCTGTTCAATATGGCCCTGGACAGTAAGCTACGGGGCTGTGATCTGGTCAAACTAAAAGTATCTGATGTTGCATATGGTAGCTCTGTTTCAAGCAGAGCAACGGTGTTGCAACAGAAAACCGGTAGCCCGGTGCAATTTGAGTTAACCAAGGGGACAAGAGAAGCTGTTGCAGCATTGATAAAGCTTGGCAAGCTGCACAGTAAAGACTACTTATTCCAATCCCGGGTCGGTTCTTGCCAACATATATCAACTCGGCAATACAACCGAATTTTTCATGGGTGGGTAGAAAAACTTGATCTCGAAGCTTCGCTTTACAGCACACATTCCATGAGAAGAACAAAACCTTACCTGATCTACAAGAAAACCAAGAATCTTCGGGTGATCCAACTATTGTTGGGTCATAAGAAACTGGAAAGCACAGTCCGTTATTTGGGCATTGAAGTCGATGATGCGTTAGAGATCTCTGAATCGATTGAAATATAGGGTCGTCAGGGTTGCAACAGCAGCCCTGTGCCAAGAGCGGAAGTTATTTACACCTTGCTATGCAGTTTACGGCCAGCCGGTCAGTTCGTCATCTCAGGTTCATTTCAATGAGTTGTAAACTTTGAAGCCGGGATTTTTTTCAAAAATCTCAGCAACAAAATCCATGAACACAATCGCCCGTTTTGGTAAAAGTCGATTAGCAACATAAACGGCCTGAATGGGAACGGGAGGTGCAGTGTAATCCGTCAGTAATAATTGTAAGTTGCCATTTGCCAGTCCCTCCCCGAACAACCATTCCGGGCCCTGTGCGATCCCAACCCCGGCATTGACAAATTTCTGCACTGCTTCGGGTGAATTGACCCTGAGCCGACCAGAAACAGGAACATTGATATCCTGAAATCTCCAGGTAGCCCCTGTTGTTAGCAAGGTATAGATCAAACAATCATGTTTTTTTAAATCCTCTGGGGTATTAGGGGTTCCGTGTTTAGCCAGGTACTTGTTACTGGCAACACAGACTCGCTCATACATACCAAGTCTGCGGGCACGCATAGCACTGTCCTCGAGGTGTCCAATGCGGATTGCCAGCTCAGCCCCTTCGTCAACGAGATTGATATAGCGGTCATTAATTTGTAGCTCAAGTGTTAGCCCAGGGTAGCGTTCTAAAAAATCTGGGATGTGCGGGACTAAGAATGTGTGAGCCAGTGCTGTAGGGCAGGCAACGCGTAATAGCCCTGTGGGTGTAACATTTTCTCTGAAAGAAGACTCTGACTCTTCGACGGCTTCCAGGATACGTCTTGCTTCCAGATAATAACGTTCTCCTTCAGGCGTCAGGGAAAGCTTGCGGGTTGATCGGTGAAGTAATCTGGTCTGCAAATGCTCTTCGAGGGTTGCAACATGACGACTCACGTTCGGTTGCCCTAAGCCTAAGTCCCTACCGGCCGCGGAAAAACTGCCTGTTTCAGCGGTACGGACAAAGCATGTCATCAAAAGTAATCTGTCCATCCTGAAACCCACCTATGCTTTTAACGCATGAAAGATATTTAAAAATACAATCTTATCACTATCCGGGCATGAGCATACAGTGGCTATCAAATCGGCCATTCGCCGATTAGTTGTTAAAACTAACAGGAGATTTTTACATGTCCAGATTACAAGGTAAACGCGCACTTATTACGGGTGGAACAAGTGGTATCGGGCTTGAAACAGCGAAGCTGTTTGTTGCAGAAGGTGCACGTGTAATTGTTACAGGTGTTAACCCTGATTCTATCGCAAAGGCGAAAGCAGAACTGGGTAATGATGTATTAGTCGTGAGCGCCGACTCCGCTGATGTGAATGCACAGAAAGCTCTGGCTCAAACGGTTAAGCAACACTTTGGTGAACTGGATATCGCTTTCCTGAATGCGGGTATATCAATGTATATGCCAATCGAGGTATGGACAGAAGAGATGTTCGACCGTATTTATGATATCAACGTTAAAGGCCCTTACTTCCTGATGCAGGCACTGCTGCCGGTGTTCGCAAGCTCCGCATCAGTGGTCTTTAATACATCTGTAAATGCGCACACGGGGCCAGTGAACTCTTCCGTTTATGGCTCAACCAAAGCGGCATTACTGAACATGTCAAAAACACTTTCTAACGAGTTACTTTCTCGTGGAATTCGTATCAACGCAGTGAGCCCAGGCCCGGTTGACACACCGCTTTACGATAAGGCGGGAATTCCAGTGGAATATCATGATCAAGTGATGAAAGATATCGTTGCAACCATTCCCGCAGGTCGTTTTGGTAAGCCTCAGGAAGTCGCGCAAGCAGTACTTTACTTCGCATCTGATGAATCGGCCTGGACCGTGGGTTCAGAAATCATCATCGACGGCGGCGTTTCAATCTAAGCCACCAAAATAAGATTTACAATTCATCAAGCCCGCCACCTTTTATGGCGGCGGGCTATTATTTTATCTGGAGTCTGAGATGTCTACCCATGACCTGACACTGATTAGCCACCCACTATGTCCCTTTGTGCAGCGTTCAGCGATCATTCTTCTCGAAAAAAATGTGCCATTTGGACGTGTAAATGTAGACCTGTCGGCGAAGCCTGACTGGTTTCTTGCTCTGTCACCCACTGGCAAGGTACCGCTACTTAAAGTGCGTCGTGCAGACGGCGAAGATGCCATTATTTTTGAAAGCATGGTGATCTGCGAGTACCTTAATGAAACGCAAGACGGTGATTCGATGTATGCTGACGATGCATTAGAAAGAGCCAGACAGCGCGCATGGATAGAGTTCTCTACATCAATGCTTGGAAATGCATGGCAATTTTTAAATGCGACTGATCAGGCCATTGCAGACAGCAAACGCGCTGTGTTCCGTGAGCAACTTGAACGTATTGAATCTGAATTGAGTTCAGGGCCTTATTTCTCGGGTACCAGATTCAGTATGGTTGATGCGGTCTATGCGCCTGTTTTCCGTTACTTCTCCATCATCGATGCATCAGTCTCTGAGGCGATTTTTGAGGGACTTCCGCAGGTTTCCGCATGGAAAGCTGCACTTGCGAAAAGGGAAAGCGTAAAAGCCGCTGTATCATCAGATTATGCAGAACTTTTCCAAAATCATCTTCGTCAGCATTCTGCAATTCTCGCTGCCTGAAGATATTTACTGGGAAACCGTGACCTGCTCCGGATTGATTATCAGATGCCAATATTAGTCCTGGATACCGGTTGTTAAGACAAATGCGAACTTCCGCTGTTCGCTCACAGCAGCCCCTCTGTTGCAGGTACTTCCGCTCCGTGCCAAAAGCGGAAGTTACTTTCCGCCTACCCTATTATCAAAAGGAAGAGTAACCAAAAAAAATATTACCTACGCTAGGGTGATTCCGGAAGAATAAGTGAGTTGAGCACATGGTCCTGCCAGATCCCATTTATTTTGAGATAAGAATTAGCGTATCCCTCGTTCTTAAACCCCAAGCTCTCAAGCGTTTTGCTACTACGACTGTTGTCGGGAAGGTGGTTTGCCATTATGCGATGAATTTCATATTTTTCATGAACATACTTAATTGCCATTTTGAGAGACTCATGCATGAGTCCTTTTCCCTGATGAGCATCATCGATTGAAAACCCCAAATAACATGCTTGAAACACACCATAAACAAAGTTGGTAAAATTGATGTTACCAACTATTTTTTCTTCTCCTTTTAATGTGAAAACCATCATTAAGCTTTTCCTTTCATTGAATTCTTTTAATGAACTCTTAATTCGTTCCGATATATTTTTTAAAATGAAATACTGTTCATCTCGCAATGGTTCAAAAGGCGCTAATTTAGCTTTATTAGTAACCAAGAATTGCTGGAATTTTTCTGCTAAATCCTCTGTCAGCAGATAAACATCCGTTCTTTCTGTTGAAAATAACTTCATACCCCCTCCCTTGCAATTATCAATATTAGATTGATTTTAATAAAAATTGGTAACCCACAGATATCATATACTCACATATCTGCTCATCGCTGTGAGTTCAACGGGTCGATGCAACACTATCTTAATCAAGATGTTGTCAGTCATACAACCAGCGCCCCACTTTGGCCGATTCAATAATCATTGCTACCGTTAGTGGTTTTATTTCTGTCTCTGGTTTTTTCTGCCAGAATGGATACTCATATTCGATATAATTACGGGTATCCATGCCACTGTAATCAATATTGAAATGAGTGAACACGTCCAAGAGCATATCTTCCGCATCTTCAGGAACCAGCCGGAAATCATCGTTAAGTGTCCAGTCTTTGGTGATTTGCTTATATCCGGGCTTAAACCAGTGCTCTCTGATAGGATAGCGCTCCATCAGATAATCAATTACTTCCTTTTCAAAATCACGATCGGCCATTAGAAATACGTCCATTGAATGCGGTCCTGAGTTCGGGCAATGAGATTGTATTGTGTCCGTGTTTTGCTCATCACCTGTTGGATAGCCACCAGGGCCATCGCGTACCCAACGTAAGGAATATACCTACCAACAAAGGTAGCAATCTTATTCGAGGGAACCATTTTAAGGGAACGGAGTTTTCCAACTGGTGCCAGTGGCCGCCAGCCGAACGGGAAACGGGCATCTCTTAAAATCTTCCTGCTGACGATCGAGGCAATGCTGGTTCCCGGTGTATTTTGACCTGCCGCCAGCTTTCCAGAAACCGGTATGTATGGCTGACCGATAAGAACCGTTGCCGCAGATGCGACATCTAAACCGAAACTGTCTGCAAAGTTCTCAAGGAAGATAAGGTTAAACAGCTCACCAGCGGATACATTAGTGTGCCCGTGATAAAAGTACGTTCCATTAAGCTCTTCAACTGTATCCATCAGTATTTATCCTGTGTAAAACTTGGCCTAAAAATACTGACCGATAATTAATGCTTAGTCCAGCCACGACGATGGCAATTCGGAATGTTGCGCACCAGCGCCCAGCCATAAGATCGTCCCTCAGGCGTTCACCAAAAGTCTGAGTCGGCCAGTAAAATTAACCCAGCGCGTTCAGGATCATATTGCCGTTCGTGAAAATATACTCGTAATACTTCCCGTTCTGCTGGCTGTGCCAGCGCCAACGGATGCCGATCTGCCTGCCGTAAAAGGCTGAATAGTCATACCACCCGTATTTGATGTACATATCTGTGCCGCCGCTACCGGATGATAACTGGTTTATCCAGTCGCGCGGCGGCGGGCAGTGATTGGACGGGTTAACCACAGCGCTCACCCCATTCATGCGGGTGTTTGTCAAAACACCATTTTTAAACTCAGCCTTAGTCCACATCTCATCAGCGCTACCCGTAGTCCAAACGCTATACGGCAATTCGTCCTGCGTATCGATAGTGACGATATCCAGACTCGACCAGTTAACATCCGTATTATCGGAAGTGAGGCTTTCTTTCAGGGGAATAAACAGCCTGTTTATTTTCCAGGCGTTCTGCGCTGCGCTTTCTGAGGTTCGTGAAAGGGTCAGCGTTGGAATGGTAGCACCAGCGATGTCATAATCAGCCGTCGGATCCGCATAAGCGATATCAGGGAATACTTTCTTAAACATCCCCCCGTCGTTCACCCAGGCTGCAACCACGGATTTAAACTCGCCTCCTTCATTAATATTCAAGTCGGTAACAGGGGCGAAATGCCCCCCTGTAGTTTTGCGGAAAATAGGCATGAATCAGCTCACCTCAACCTGGTACCAGATATGGCCGGCGGCATATCCGCTCGCGTCAGCCGGTGCAGCATCGGTCGATATGGTGTAACTCACCCCGATATTTTGCCGTGCCATTACAGCATCGGCCACGTCCGAGAGGTTATTTCCCACCTCAAGGTAATCCCCCGAGCCATTTAATGACCAGTCACTAAACACCGGCGTGGCCGCCATCACATCCTCACAGTACGCGGCTCATATCGATAAGATACTCGCTAACGAACCGGGCCTGCATGTCGTTAAGCCCGTATTTATCAGGGTTTAAAGTCCATCCATCGGCGGTGTTTTCAGGTGGCGGGCAATTTGAATCAATTTGAGGCATCGGAATTTTTGTACTGTTTTGCGCATACATAGTGCACAATTTTTTTTGCGTACCGTTTTTGCGTACCTGCATACTGCCTTTGCGTACCCAATCCAGCTTTTTGGCTCTCTTCCTGATTGCCTTTTCTGTTACGCCGTATTGAGCACCTATTTCACGGAGGCTCATGACCCCGGCCCGTTATGCCGATTCAATGGCCTCCCAGTCCAGTGTCGCCATAACACCCTCTAGTTTTTATTCGACTAAAGATCGATAATGTTGATAAATTTCGGGGAACTCACAACAAAGCATACGTTTTATGGCTTTGAGTGAAGGATATTTTTACGCAGGAGAGAAATTCATGAGCAAAGAGCCAGATCTGATGGAGGTATTCATTTCCAGGCCCAATTGGTTACCTGATCAATTAAAATCTGCTTTAGGCAAGTTTGACGATATGCTCCCAGACTTGATGATGTATGGAAACACCATTGGAATCAGTCAACCATGCTTGCAGACTCCTTTTGATGATATTGTTGAGCTTATGACTCGATGCGAATGTGTAATTATATTCGCCTTACCTCAAATATACATCAAATCTGGCTCCATTAAAGAAAACACTGTTGATGATGTTGTTCTACCCACCGAATGGAACCAGATAGAAACAGCAATCGCTCTATCATTAAAAAAACCCACACTCGTCTTGCTACATAAAGATGTTTCAGCCAGAGGGTTGTTAGAGAGAGGCGCGGCCAATGTATTTATTCACACGGTGGACATATCAAATGACGACTGGCCTCGTAGTATCAAACCTGTATTAGAGATCTTAAAAGCAAGAGCTTTTAAAGAAAAAAATAAGTGACTGATACTGAATCCAGCGATGGGATGATGCGATTTCCCTATCTGAGGCACTGATTACGGATATAGTTAACCTGTCCAGAGATGGTGTTTATTCGCGTTCTGAGGGTGAAATAATCCCGTTGTACGGAGTCTGTAAGTCGGGTGCTGGTTTCATCGTCCATGCCGACGGTACCGGGCGCTCCGTCATTTCCAAAGATGGCGTTGAGACCTAACCGACGCTTGTCAAACTTATCCCCAGTGTTATCGCAGGCACTCAGTGAATGCCTGCTGTGCTGTAATGCCTTATCTAGAACGCATGATGATTCGGACAAGATAAAGTCCGCTCGGTCCGAAACTGGCTGCAAGCATAAAAATCATGCCATATATGTTGGACTGCTCTATCCCAGGAACTGTCATATAGTCCGCCAATGGTGAATACATAATAACCCAATATTGAACCAGGCTAAATAGCAATATTAAGACCAGCAACAGCACGGCACTCTTGAAAGTGAAAAAAATCCATTTCCTGACTCCTATTATACTCTTTGAATTAAAAGCATTTTTGTAATCATTGACATATTGCGACATTTGAAGCCATCCCGAAAATCATTTAATTATGTGGCAGATTATAACCTCGCTTTCCTATTTGAAAGAAACTTTATAGCTCTTAAGTCTTCACCTAAGACACTGTGTTTTGATGTATTCCTGCAGAATTATCAGGGCTGTTTGGTCGCTGATAATCCCGGACCTGATACCGAGAACGTTTCGTCCAGCAACATCAGAGATGTTCGACGGTGGCATCATGGCCCACGCTGGAGGTGCTGGCGGTTTCAGTTGAGGCTGACACTGGACATTTGCCTTTGACGAGCACCCGACCACCATTATCAAGCTTGCGCTGCAGAGCATCATTTTCAGCTTGTGCATTGGCTAATTCCTTCGTGTATTTCGTGTCCAACGCAGCGACATCACGTTGGCGAGTCTGCATGTCAGTGATTGTGTCGTTCGCCAGCGTCAGTACACTGGTCGCTTTGTCTCGCTGGCCTTTGTAGGTAATGGCGTTGTCGCGGTAGTAATTGACTGCCCAGGCCAGCGAAACGATAAGCAGAAGAATCACGCCACCAGCAATTGCAGCAACTCGGCGCATCACACACCGTCCAGGCAGAGCGCTTTTTCTTTACTGCGGCGGGTAACCAGCCCCGGCAGTTTTACGCCATCTGCATACACCCATCGGGGGAACTGCTGGCAAGCATCTGCCTCCTTACCCTGTCTTAGCATCCAGAACAGCGTTGATTTCTGCATGGCGCCGCGGCCGACGTTAAAAATCAGCGACGTGACAGCGGAAAATGTGTTGTCACTGAGACGAGCACCAGCAGCGTAGGTGTTAACGCACTTCTCAGCCTGCAGGATGTTCTTTTCCCAGTCGGCGGCGATCTGCGCATCAATTTTGCGCGTTCCGGCTTTCACCCCATGAGTGTTGCCTATGCCATCAGTCAGGACGCCCGCGGGACAGACGTACTGATCACGTAGGCAGGATTCGGCATTGCCGATTAACTCCAGTCCGCGATCATTGGTACGCACCTGCCCATTGCTCAGAATGATTGCGATGATTGCGATGATTGCCGCCACCGAGCAGACAGCACCACCAGCAATTTTTACTTTGCTCATCACTGGCCCCTGGCGGCTTTTCGCCGATCCTCTTTGATTTTGAAATACAGATTCGTCAGGTATGTAAGCAGACCGAACAGCAGACTACCCAGAACACCAATGGCGGCCCATTGCGACGGCGTCACTTTATCCAGTAGCTGGAGCACCCAATACCCTCCGTTAGCTCCGGCAAAACCGTAGCTCACACCGGTTGATAATTTGTCCATTCGATACATGCTCTCACCTCGCTATTTGCGGAGGCTGTGTGCGTGAAAGGGTCTGGCCTTCGGGCGCTTATGGAAAGTGTCAGTGGAGATTGAATCCCGAAGCCAGAAATGAAAAAGGCCACCCAGATCAGGTGACCGGCAAAAAGGATTACGGGCTATATGCATAGGTATGGTGTATGGTTGCAGCCCATTCATCAGGAAATACTCTATGCCACAACGCAAAGACTCAAAAAACAATCGCAACTATCTTATCAAATGCACCTGCCCTCACTGCTCTAAGCAGTCAGAACACAGCTTCACCCGAGTCCAGAAAGGCTCAGCACTCATGTGTCCCCATTGCAGCAAGATCTTTAACCAAGACAGAGCAGCTATAGCTTAAGCACATAAAGCTTACTGTATGCACCGGTCGGGCTATCACCGATCGGTCATGACTGCTGCTGCGAATCATCTCATATTGTGGGAATAAAAAAGCTGCCCGGGGCAGAACAAAATGTAATATCCGATTAAACAGGCCGTTATGTTCTTTTCCCTTCTGTAAACAACAGTTCTGACACTTCAGCAACAGTTTGATTGAGGCGGTCTGTTTCAAGTTCAACGCCGATCGCGCGACGGCCAAGTTTCACCGCTTCTTTAAGCATGGAACCTGAACCCATGAAGAAATCAGCGATGAGATCACCGGGTTTGCTGCTGGCGTTGATAATATCCATCAACATGTCAGCAGGCTTTCGCATGGGGGTTTACCTGGGTAGAACTGCACAGGTTTGTAAGTCCATACATCCGTATATGGAACCGCCGCGGTGACAGCGAACTGCCGCCGGAGCGATTTGTATTCTTCCAGCAGTTCACCATATTTGTGATTCAGCGAATGGTACGTAACCGCCAGTTGATGATGCGGCTGTACCAGCTCATTACGCTGATGTTTGTCAGCGGCTATCGAGCCATCAATTCGTCGGCCTCTGCGGTCGTGCATTCGGTATGCTGGAACCAGCTCTTTCTGGTCGCCATCATCACGCGAAGCTCATCAATTGTGATGCTGCGTTTTCCGCATCTTGCTGCGTGGCAAATGCACGCGACAGAATCCAGCGCCACAGTACATCCAACGCGGCCTTGTAGAGCTGCTGGAATTCGGTTTCGTTCATGTTGCCAAAGGCGATACTGAGGGGATGTTTGCGGAGAGTTCCGTCTGGCAGCTCGATGGCGTCATAATGCCCTGCTTCTACTGTCACCCACGCGCGGTACGCATCGAAGGATTTGCAAAGGCTGATACCGTTTGTAACGCGGCGACCTGCGACAGATACTGTTCGGCAGCATCCATCAACGCGGCTTCATTGCCACCATAGGAAGCGAGGAATTTCGCATACCCGGTAACCAGTCGGCGTTCATTCGACGAGATAGTGCCACCAGTGGGTTCCCAGTATTCGAATCCGGGGTTTAGAAGTGCGAAGAATTTGCGGTGAAAAGTCGGATTGCGTACCAGCCTGATGTCGGCTGACAGCACCACACCGAGCTTACATTTTGAATGCAGAAAATCGCTGGTCTCTGGCGTTGCCGGGAGCAGGATTCCTGAATGATTGATAAGTTGTAGCTGCGCCATAATGTCCCCATCTGGCGCATAAGGTTGTCAGTTGTTCAGGCTGACAACTGGAATTATGAACAGGTATTTTCGATAAATCAAACGCAAGGGACTGAAAATATTTTCTCTTTTCAGCAAATAGTGCTTGCCATGCTGGCTGAAAAAATCAGGTCTGCGTAACGATAACCCCTGGGGTAACTCAGGGGTTATTTCTTATTGAGCGCAGCCAGGTCGACGTTGGCTTTATCCACCTCTTCCTGCGGTTTGGCTGCTAAATTCCAGTCAGTCATTCGCGGTACCATAGTCATTAAGCATCTGCATAAGCACTACTCTCGGACTTTCTTTTGATGAAATCCTGAAATTGCTTCCCAATACAGAAATGATGGTTGCAGATGACATTAAATTACCCCTGTATGAAAAACGGGCAATTTTACCGATATTCTGGCGCGTAACCTGAGAAAGCAGGTGACCACACTCGGTTGTGAGATCCACGTTCACTTCCTCTGAATCTATCTCGTTTTTTTCAGTGTAACCAACTGACTTTATGCATGAAGACGGTAAGTCCGTCACACTATCACCGACTTTAAAAGTGAAATCACCTTTATCAGCAAACACTGACAGCGGAAAAAGCGCAGCAATAAAAAGCATTATCCTAATATTCATATCCCCTCCATTCTGGAGGGGATTATATCAGGCTGCGGTCTCTTTAGCTGAACACATCTCAGGCAAATTAGCCCTCACCAGCACCTCGGAGAACAGAGGCAGTACGGCATTGCCTCAGGGGGCCGCTTGTTTATCCTTCGCATACTTCGTGCCGGTGTAGTCCCGGCTGATGATGTACCACTCGGAGAATCCTTGGCGTATCAGTCTTCACCGGCTGGCTACCAGTATTTAAATCAAAATGTTAGGAGAAGAAACTGCGGTGAATGCCGGATTGCGCACCAGTCAGACGTCAGTACAAAGCATCACGTCGGGATCAGCATTCCTGATGAATACTTGATTAGTTGTAGCTGCGCCATAATGTCCCCATCTGGCGCATAAGGTTGTCAGTTGTTCAGGCTGACAACTGGAATTATGAACAGCGATTGCTGGAAAATCAATTCGACTCGGGCATTTCTATATTATGATCGATATCCAAAATTTCTCTCTTATGAAGCTCATTAATCAACCAGAACGCACCCAGCGTCGTACAACAGAAAGTGGCTGTTGTTAATTTACATATTTTAATTCTATTTAACTCAAGACCTGCTGGTAGTTCTCGCATTAACCTTACAGAATCGATACCATCATTTATCATGGGTTGTACGCGTTCCGGATTTAAGAACCCACCATGATTTATCTCTTCAATTTTAACTTTTTTGATTCCATCTGTGACTTCATTTATCATCACATCCGTGACTACAAAATCAAGATCATGGGCGTATTTGTTCCGGATTTTATTCATACTTACTATACAATCGGCTATGCTTACCGGCATACCTAAAGCCACAGCAGTCTCAATGTTAGCGGAGAAAGATCGCTTCACTTTAACGTAGCGTTCAGTATTTTCAGGGCGAAGTAACTCAATAACCACTGTAATTAAGTTCTCTAGAATTAGATTTAACTTAATAACCGCAGATGATTCATCATCCATATTGGCAATTGGTACTATTTTATTTACATCTAAGAAAAAGCCTAACTTATGATTTATTCTAACCATCCCTGACAACTCCTTCTGAGATCTTTTAGGCATCTGCTCTATGCGGCTAAACTTCATGTTTACCTCCAATTAATGATAATAAACACTAAATCAACACTTGATTCAATTTCATCAAAAAATGCTAGAGAAGTATAATAGCTTTAATATGTGATGGCTTAAACTTCTTTATCTTGCCCAATGCACATAACCAGCAAATTTACCGCCCCCCCTTCAGCGAACAACGACTGCATCTTAAAAAAGTCCTTAACTAAGAAAAAAGTGAAGCTAAACTTCTATTACATCTGTGATTATCAATTCGGAAAAATCAAACATGATAGTGGTTGTACCCCGAAGATAACCGTCCGTAAAAATACCTTCCCAGTCATAAACACCATGGATACCGCAAGCTTTATACATCTCAATTATCTTATTCCTATCCAGACACTTATAACCATAAAAGAAACTCTTACCCGACTTCGGCTTAACGTAAAAAGGATATCTTAACGCATGCCAATCCCGACCACTCTCTAAGGTCGAACTAACAGCTACAGGAAAATTTAAACTAAGCAATTCAGCTATACGAGGCTGTTCACTTAAAGGAACGCTGTAATCTGCAAGCAATGCCTGTGGGGATAGTTCACATCTATACACAAGAGGGGGGGTATCATTCCGATTTTTGTAAAGCGCGTGATTTCTCGCACCAGCAAAATTATCAGTGAACCAGCAGGCAGCGATATCACCAGCCTCACCAGTACCTTTAAATCGGGTATCGAAATTGTCAAATTTTTGTCTGGAACCATGGAATAGTTCTTTTATTTTTCGCATATAACCCCCTCACATATACCTAGAGGATTATATGCTTGCTGTTTTTGAGATGAAAATAATATTCATCTCTCGCAATAACGCCTCCTCATTCGTAAGGCCTATGATGTATGAGTTCTCCTTTGCAAACGGCCTCGCGAATGTATTTCTCGGTGGTACTTCGGTCTTGGCATCGTTACGCCCTCCCCTTAAAACCGTGCTTAGCCTGAATTTCGCGGATTTTTGCGAGCTGTTGCGCCTGCGTCAACGGCTTACCGCCCAGTTTCGGAAGCTGTTTTTTCGGCTCAGAAATTTCTTCGCCACTGCGCATCTGGCGAAGCACAATAACCGGAAGGTTGCAGAACTCACCGGGCGCAGCATAGAAGACGTTAGCGCGTGCCGCTTGCAGCGAAACATTGAAGTTAACTGCTGGGACAAATTCGACCCGGAGCGCGCGCATGAGACTGATTAACCGCAGCAGCAAGACATCGCCGCTGGCCCGCCAGGCATGCGACGCGGCACTGGCTTCACACGTTGAAAAATTTGGCGAGTATGGCCGACACGATAAAACGACAACTTACACAGTTCTTGTTGAGGGCGTGAAGGTGACAGTCGAGGTGGTAAATCGACCATCAAGCTATGTTGCGACAGCGCTGAACGGCAGACGTCGCCTGCGCTCTCTGATTAACCGGGATTTGAAAACAAATCGGGAGGAAGTATGAAAATCAGATACAAAGACTATGGCTCATTGGCAAACCCTGAAGTCACAGAAGGACGCTGTGGCCTGTTTTTAGTGTGAGGTGAATATGAATACTATGTTTTTACTGATGGCTGAATATGAAACAGCATCGATCCCTCTTGCCGATGTATGCGAAAAATACTTTGGCATGAAGCAGGCTACCGCCGATAAAAAAGCTGCCCTGGGGCAATTGCCAATCCCAACATTCCGGGCTGGAGAAAGCCAGAAGGCTCCCAGGATGATTCATATTCAGGATCTCGCCGATTACATTGAGAAACAAAGGGCGGCAGGAACCGAGCTTTTTAGACAGATGAACAGTTAGTAACAAAGCCGGGCTAAGCCCGGCTTTTCGTATTATTTAAGACTGTTAATTCACATTTATTCATAGTCCGGCACCCCATTAGCTCCCCACGATGCCATAACTATTTAATAAATAACTAATAAACCCCGACGTTATGTCGGGGATTTTCATTTAGCCGTTATTTTTTCAGCTCAGCAAGACTCAACCAGGTCTGAACGACGGTATCCGGGTTCAGGGAAAGGCTGTCAATGCCTTCATCCATCAACCATGCGGCGAAATCTTCATGGTCGGACGGCCCCTGCCCGCAGATGCCCACATATTTGCCCTGTTTTTTCGCCGCGCGAATGGCCATTGAAAGCAGCGCTTTCACCGCGTCATTGCGCTCGTCAAACAGTGCCGACACCACACCGGAATCACGATCGAGGCCAAGGGTCAGCTGCGTCATGTCGTTGGAACCAATCGAGAAGCCATCGAAATATTCGAGGAACTGCTCCGCCAGCAACGCATTCGACGGGATCTCACACATCATAATGATTTTGAGTCCGTTCTCGCCGCGTTTCAGCCCCTGACGCGCCAACTCGTCCACGACGGCTTTCGCTTGTTCAACGGTACGCACGAACGGGATCATGATTTCAACGTTGGTCAGCCCCATATCGTTACGCACGCGTTTCACCGCTTCACACTCAAGCGCGAAACAGTCACGGAAGCTGTCGGCAACATAACGACCCGCCCCACGGAAGCCAAGCATCGGGTTCTCTTCTTCCGGTTCGTAGCGTTCGCCGCCAACAAGGTTTGCGTATTCATTCGATTTAAAATCGGACAAACGCACAATCACACGTTTTGGCCAGAAAGCCGCGCCCAGCGTGGAAATCCCTTCCGTCAGGCGACCGACGTAGAACTCAACCGGCGAATCGAACCCTTTCATCATCTCGCGGATTTCGCTTTGCAGCTTCGGCTCCTGGTCATCAAACTCCAGCAGCGCACGCGGGTGCACGCCAATCATACGGTTGATGATAAATTCCAGACGCGCCAGGCCAACACCTTCATTTGGCAGGCAGGCAAAATCAAAGGCGCGATCCGGGTTGCCGACGTTCATCATGATCTTCAGCGGCAGGTCCGGCATGGTGTCCACACTGGAGCTTTTCACGCTGAAATCCAGCAGATCGGCATACACGTAACCGGTATCCCCTTCGGCGCAGGAGACCGTCACTTTCTCACCGGTCTTGATGCGCTCGGTTGCGTCACCGCAACCCACTACCGCCGGGATCCCCAGCTCACGGGCGATGATCGCGGCATGGCAAGTACGGCCGCCGCGGTTGGTGACAATCGCCGCTGCTTTTTTCATGATCGGTTCCCAATCCGGGTCGGTCATGTCCGTGACCAGCACGTCGCCCGGTTGGATCAGGTTCATTTCGCTAATGTCCTGGATCACTTTTACCGTGCCCGCGCCAATGCGATGCCCGATAGCACGGCCTTCAGAAACGATTTTTCCCTGTGCATGCAGGGTATATCGTTCCATCACCTGGCCGCGCGAACGCACCGTTTCAGGACGCGCCTGCACAATAAACAGTTTGCCGGTATGACCATCTTTTGCCCATTCAATATCCATTGGACGGCCATAGTGCTTCTCGATTTGCACCGCCTGTTTCGCCAGCGCCTGCACTTCCTCGTCGGAGAGTGAGAAGCGGTCGCGATCGCCCTGCGGCACATCTTCGATTTGCACCTGCTTGCCATGTTCCTGCGTCGGCGCATAGATCATGCGGATTTTTTTCGAACCCATGGTGCGGCGGACAATCGCCGGGCGATTGGCAGCCAGCGTTGGTTTGTGCACGTAGAATTCATCGGGGTTAACCGCACCCTGCACCACCATCTCACCCAGCCCCCATGCGGAGGTGATAAACACCACCTGGTCGAAGCCGGATTCGGTATCAATGGAGAACATAACGCCGGATGAGCCGATGTCAGAACGTACCATCCGCTGGACGCCAGCAGACAGCGCCACACCGCGGTGATCATAGCCCTGATGCACACGGTAGGAGATGGCGCGATCGTTAAACAGGGAAGCGAACACATGCTTAATCGCCACCAGCACCGCGTCATAGCCTTGCACATTGAGGAAGGTTTCCTGCTGCCCGGCGAAGGAGGCATCCGGCATATCTTCGGCGGTGGCCGATGAACGGACCGCGAAGGAGGCTTGCGCATCGTCTTCCGACAATGTTGCGTAAGCATCATGAACGGCCTTTTCCAGCGCTGGCGTGAACGGCGTGTCGACCACCCACTGGCGGATCTGCGTGCCGGCTTTTGCCAGTTCGGAAACATCATCGATGTCCGTTTTATCCAGCAGTTCATAAATACGTTGGTTCAGCCCGCTTTGCTCAAGGAACTGATTAAACGCATCGGCGGTGGTTGCAAAACCGTTCGGTACGGATACGCCGACACCGGACAGATTAGTAATCATCTCACCAAGGGAGGCATTTTTGCCTCCAACTCTGTCTACATCATTCATGCCGAGTTGGTCATACCAAAGCACCAGCGGAGACGAGTCATTGTTGGACATCGAAACAATCCTTTTGTGATATATGAATGGGTAAAACACCAGACTACCCATTAATCCTGGCATAATTAATTCCGTTGAAAAAACGGTGAATCGTGTAAGCAATTACGATTTCTGGTTTTTCGGACAGATTCCCATCAATCTGCCACCCGCTGTAATAGCCATTCTTAAGTAAAACCTTATTTTTCATGTAACAATAAAAAAATTGAACCGTACTTTTCATTAAAAACAAAAACACCATTTCATTTTTTAAAATGAGAAAAAGGAGATACGCAATATCGATGTTTTAATTTATGCTTTCAGAGAATTACGCATGATATTCAGGATGGATTAAATGGACAGTTCTGTAGATCGCCACGTGTTTTATATTTCTGATGGAACCGCTATCACCGCCGAAGTATTAGGCCATGCGGTCATGTCACAGTTCCCTGTTGCCGTCAGCAGCATAACGCTGCCGTTCGTGGAAAACGAAAGCCGCGCCAGAGCCGTCAAGGAACAAATAGATGCTATCTATCAACAGACCGGCAACCGCCCGCTGGTGTTCTATTCCATCGTCATTCCGGAAATTCGCTCTATTATTTTGCAAAGCGAAGGATTTTGTCAGGACATCGTGCAGGCGCTGGTGGCCCCGTTGCAGCAGGAATTAAAACTCGATCCCACACCGATTGCGCATCGTACGCATGGGCTTAATCCAGGTAATTTAACTAAATATGACGCCCGAATTGCAGCAATTGATTACACTCTCGCTCACGATGATGGTATTTCACTGCGTAATCTCGATCAGGCGCAGGTGATTTTACTGGGTGTTTCCCGTTGCGGTAAAACACCAACCAGCCTCTATCTGGCAATGCAGTTTGGTATTCGCGCAGCAAATTATCCTTTTATTGCCGACGATATGGATAACCTCATTCTCCCCGCCGCACTGAAGCCATTGCAACACAAATTATTTGGTCTGACCATTAATCCGGAGCGTCTGGCCGCGATTCGTGAAGAACGCAGAGAGAACAGCCGCTACGCGTCATTGCGCCAGTGTCGGATGGAAGTGCAGGAAGTGGAAGCGCTTTACCGCAAGAACAATATCCCTTGTCTCAACAGTACCAATTACTCGGTGGAAGAGATCGCCACCAAAATGCTCGACATTATGGGGCTGAATCGCCGCATGTACTAACAGGCTAGTACATGAGTTCAATGTGCGCTATCATATGCGGCAATCATGTGATGCGCATCACAGTCAGACTTGTAATAAGCCGGGATTGGTTTAAGGTGATGCGCATTACTTCCGGCATTTCTGCCCATGAAGCACACCTTTTTTGAGATTTCTGATGAACAAAACCGATGAACTTCGCACTGCGCGCATCGACAGGCTGGTGACGCCATTTGAACTGGCGCAGTTGCACCCTGTCAGCGCAGAAGTTGCGGAGCACGTAACAGAGTCCCGTCGCCGGATCGAAAAAATCCTCAATGGCGAAGATCGCCGTCTGTTGGTCATTATTGGCCCCTGCTCCATCCACGACCTTGACGCGGCAATGGATTACGCCCGCCGCCTTCAAGCATTACGGGAAAAACATCATGCGCATCTGGAAATCGTGATGCGCACCTATTTTGAAAAACCCCGCACCGTTGTGGGCTGGAAAGGGCTGATTTCCGATCCGGATCTTAACGGCAGCTATCGGGTCAATCACGGCATCGAACTGGCGCGCAAATTACTGTTGCAGGTGAATGAGCTTGGCGTCCCTACGGCGACAGAGTTCCTCGATATGGTGACAGGTCAGTTTATCGCTGACCTGATCAGTTGGGGAGCCATTGGTGCACGGACCACGGAAAGCCAGATCCACCGGGAAATGGCATCCGCGCTCTCTTGCCCGGTAGGCTTCAAAAATGGCACCGATGGCAATACCCGTATTGCGGTGGATGCCATTCGTGCCTCGCGCGCCAGCCATATGTTCCTCTCGCCGGATAAGACCGGACAGATGACCATCTACCAGACCAGTGGTAATCCGTACGGCCATATCATTATGCGCGGGGGGAAAAACCCCAACTACCATGCCGAAGACATTGCGAATGCCTGCAATACGTTGCGCGAATTTGATCTGCCGGAACATCTGGTGGTGGACTTCAGTCATGGCAACTGCCAGAAACAGCATCGCCGCCAGCTGGATGTCTGCGACGATATTTGCACGCAGATCCGTAACGGCTCAACGGCGATTGCAGGCGTGATGGCGGAAAGTTTCCTGCAAGAAGGGACACAAAAAATCGTGAGTGGTCAACCGCTGGTGTATGGGCAATCCATTACCGATCCTTGCCTGAATTGGGAAGACAGTGAACGCCTGCTCGCCAGGCTGGCTGACGCGGTGGCGACACGTTTTTGAGCCTCTCCCGCCGTTCGCGGCGGGAACCCCCTCTTTTCCCCCCTACGTTTTCCAGGGGGATCTCCGGCAAAGCAGTGAAGCAGCCCTTGCCTCTCACGCCAGAATATTGATAATGATTCTCATTGTTAATACAAATTTTGCTTTGAGCTGAGATGTCGCATATGGATAGCACGACGATCCCCCCGGTCACCCCCCAGGAAAATGCCACCCACATCATTCCGACCGATCGCCGCATCAGCAGTCAGGAGTTGCTGGGCGACGAAGGGCGTGTTGTTATTGAACACAAAGGTCAGCACTATTTGCTACGCCAGACCCACGCAGGAAAGCTCATCCTCACCAAATAACAGACCGTTAGCTTGAGCAGCTCACTTCCAGCCGTTTACCCCAGTCCGGTGGGCGATTGACATACTCATCGTGGCGATCGATAAAGGGCTGGCGTAGCGCTTCATGCAATTGTTCCAGCTCTGCAGTATTGCCCTGCTCTGCGGCTTCTATGGCGCGTTGTGCCAGCCAGTTTCGCAAAACCATTGCCGGATTGGCGCTTTTCATCAGCTGTTGCCGCTGTGCATCCTCAATGTTTTCCGCCTGGAGACGCGCGCGGTAATCCGTGAACCAGCGATCAAACGCTGCACGATCGATAAACTCATCACGCAGCGGCGAACTGGCGCTGTGCTGTTCCGTCAGGCTCAGCATGCGGAAAGTACGGGTATAATCACTCCCTTCCCGCGCCATTAATGAGAACAGCCCATCCAGCAACAGGTTATCGCCTTGTTGCTGACTCACGAACCCCAGCTTGCGGCGCATTAACACGCCATACTCCGTCAACAGTGCATGCTGATACTCATCCAGCGCGGCATTCAGTGCTTCGACAGCAATAAACGGCGACAGCGACTGCGCCAGACGCTGGAGATTCCACAACGCAACGGCGGGCTGATTATCGAAACTGTAACGCCCCTGATAGTCCGAGTGATTGCAGATAAAGCCCGGCTGGTAATCATCCAGAAAGCCAAACGGACCATAGTCAATCGTCAGTCCGAGGATCGACATGTTATCCGTATTCATCACGCCATGGGCAAAACCCACCGCCTGCCAGCGGGCAATCAGCGTCGCCGTACGCCGCACGACGTCACGGAACCAGACAACATATTTATCACCTTCATCTTGTAATGCTGGCCAGTGATGGCGGATCACGAAATCCGCCAGTTGCTGCACTTTTTGCGGCTCACGGCGATAGTAGAAGTGCTCAAAATGGCCAAAACGCACGTGACTTTCGGCAATGCGCATCAGCATCGCGCCCGATTCCCGTCGCTCACGCATCACCGGTGTCTCGCTGGTCACGATACTGAGCGCGCGCGTAGTGGGAATACCGAGGTAATGCATCGCCTCCGATGCCAGGCTCTCACGGATTGTCGAACGCAATACCGCACGGCCGTCGCCCATGCGTGAATAGGGTGTCAGGCCTGCCCCTTTCAAATGCCAGTCGCGGGTGGTGCCATCCTGCAGTTGCTGCTCTCCGAGCAGGATGCCGCGCCCGTCGCCCAGTTGCCCGGCCCAGACACCGAATTGATGTCCGCTATAGACTTGTGCCAGTGGCGACATGCCCGGTAGCAGCGTTTCGCCGCCCCAGACGCCCGCCCCGGAAACAGGATGGAAAAGCGCATCCGGTACGCCCAGCTCGTGCGCCAGCGGTGCGTTGCGCCAGATCAATCGCGTGTTATCAAGCGGCGTCGGTGACAGCGCGCTATAAAATTCTGGCAACTCGTCGCGCCAGCGGGTAGTAAAAGACAGGGTCATGGTTCCTCCTGCTTTTAGTGTAGTGCCTTCAGCGACGATTAAACACGGGGGAAAAGCAGGGCTATGGATGTACCAGCGACGTGATCATCGATACGGTCACCGCTGGCCACAATGCGCCTTGCATGGCGCTAAACTGGAAGGGAATGGCCTTTTTTAACGCAAACTCATTATCAATACCGGTAATCATAATCGAACGACAGTAAGGTTCAATTTGCGAAACGATCGCCCGCATAAATGGCTCAAATGAGCGGGAAGATAATCGTTGATGAACGAAGTTTTTATCTAACGCCACACCTTTAAACAGGCCATCGAAAATGGCTTTGGTCGACGCGGCGCCAGAACCAAAATTTGCCAACACTAACGGATATCGTTTCGCCAATAGAGACAATATCTGATTTTCTTTGCCCATATTCAGACCGGGATAGTTCTCATTGATGGTAAATTCCAGGAAAGGGAATTTATCCACGCAGGCAGCAAGTTGTTCATCCGTCAGCAGGGCATCAACAATAAGCGGGGAAATATTTATCCAGGCAATTAACTGATGTTGTATAAAAAAGAGTTGGCAGGCTTCAAGCAACGCCAGTTGCTCGGCGAACAGCGCCAGCGTTTCGTCTGCCGTCAGGCGTGGCAGGACCAGCTCTGTAGGGGCGCGGACAGTACTGTCGCTCCCCACAAAGTTAACAATAATTTCCAGCCCCTGAAGCATTCCGTTACCATTTTTCGCAGGCAGTAATAAAAGCTCGGAGCGATATGTGTCATCCAGCGATACAATCATTGTGCCAGTCCCGCATTAAGGGTGATGTCCGGCATTCTTAAACCCAGGTAAACATAATTCAAATTTGTTGATTTTAATGAGATTAACTTCATTTTTTTCCATTTAATATTCAGATTCTCCTTAATCCCTATTAACTTTTAGCGGGTTAAAAACTAATAACCCGCGTTTCCAGAGCCCAGTGTACGACAAAATTAATTAATATTATAAATATTAATTAGCGGAAACATCCTGGTTTAATAAACGCGAATGTTCAAAAACAAAAGAGAAGCGATTGCTCAGATTGCTTGCGCACCTTCTCTCTCTTTACCAGGCACAAAACGAACGAGCGATAACTCAAATCCGCCGCGCCTGCCAGAAATTCTTCCGCCAGTAAACATTATCAAGAGAGGAACGCATCACTCCCCGACTGGTCGATGCATGAATAAACGCGTGATCGGTATCATAAATGCCAACATGCAACCCATTTTCGCCGGAACCGGTTTTAAAGAACACCAGGTCGCCGGGCAGCAAATCGTCTTTATCGATCCTGGTGCCAATTTCCGCCTGCTGACGCGTTTCGCGCGGGAGCTGGAGAGCGAACTTATCGCGGAATGTCATCATCACGAAGCCAGAGCAGTCAATACCCGAACGACTGGTTCCACCATAGCGATATGGCGTACCGTTCCATTCGCTAAGCTGATCATTCAGGTTAGCAATAACGGTAATCGAATCGGACAATCTCGGGTTAGGTGGCGGTGCGCGATGCGAACTACATCCTGCAAGGAATAGCGCTGCGGCCACAAGAAACCAGATACGCATTCTGGATCAAGCCTCATTCTTTCTTTTTCTCGGAATAATCTACCGTGGGAGTCCAATGTGTGGCAAGTCACGTTTTCGTCACGTCACGGGGATCAGCATCGAATGGCCTTCGATTTCCAGCCGTCGGAAGGGCACGCCGTAGGCCGCCTCAAGCATTGATGGCACTAATACATCCTGCCCTGCACCGCTGGCAATCAGCTTACCGCTGTTCAACAACCATGCCTGGTGGGTATGCCGTAATGTGTGGTTAAGGTCATGACTACTCATCACCAGCGTAATGCCTGCCGCCACCAGTCCGCAGAGCAGCTTATCCAGCGCGGCTTGTTGTGCAATGTCGAGGCCATTCATCGGCTCATCCAGCAACAGAAGCTGCCCGGACGGATTACCGCCCGGGTGGATTTGCAATATCACGGCGGCAAGACGCACACGTTGCCATTCTCCGCCGGAAAGCTGATTCACCGCCCGTTCCAGTTTGTCGCTCAACCCCAGTTTCCCGGCTATCTCCAGCAATATGGCGCTTTGCGCGCCAGCGGGCTGATGCAACGACAGGTAATGCCAGACAGGCATGGCAAAAGGCGGCGTTTGCTGCTGGGCAAGATAAGCGCGATGGCGCGCCAGTTGCGACGCAGGCCAGCGTTCCAGCGGCTGTCCATCGAACAGCACGCACCCCTGTCCACCAGACAATCCCGCAAGGCGGGTCAATAAAGTGCTCTTTCCAGCACCGTTAGGCCCTACCAGATGCAGGATCTCCCCGCGACCAATGGTTGCCGTTATCGGCCCCAGTCGCCCGGCAGCGCCCACATCCTGCAGTTGCAACAGCATCGGTATTATTTCGCCAGCGCGTATTTAATGGCGGCCTGCAAGACCGGGTCTTCCGGTGTCATATCCGGCGAGAAACGTTGGATCAGTTGACCATCGCGACCGATGAGGAATTTTTCGAAGTTCCACAAAATGTCGCCCGGCTCCTTCGGCGCGCGCCCTTTACTTTCCATACGCTCATAGAATCCACTGCCTTCAGGCGCAACAGCCACAGGCGCTGCAGCAATCAACTTTTTGTAGAGCGGATGGCGCGCTTCACCGTTGACCTCAATTTTGCTGAACATCGGAAACGTCACGCCATATGTGGTGCTGCAGAACGTTTTGATCTCTTCTTCGGAGCCAGGCTCCTGGCCGAGGAACTGGTTACAGGGGAAGCCGAGCACGCTGAAACCCTCGTCACTCAACGTTTTCTGGATATTTTCCAGTTGCTCATACTGCGGCGTCAGTCCACATTTCGAGGCAACGTTCACCACCAGCAGCACATTGCCGCGGTAACTTTCGAGCGTGGTGTGTTCACCATCAATGGTCGTGACTTCAGTATTCAGAATATCCTGTTGCATAGCGTACCCTTTGTTGATGTTGTGGTTGTCAGGCTTAACGCCCAACTTTTAATAATAGCCAGATAAACACCGGCGCGCCCAGCGTGGCGGTTACGACGCCTATCGGTAACTCGGCGGCGCTTAAGGCAAGACGGGCGACAATATCGGCAAAGAGCAGCGCCGATGCGCCAGTCAATGCGCAGGCGGGCAGCAGCACCCGGTGATCGGTCAGACCGCATAACCGTAAGATATGGGGGATCACCAGGCCGATAAAACCTATCGCACCGGCAAGCGCGACGCTGACGCCCACCATCCAGCCCGTGGCGACCACCAATACGTTGCGCCATAACCATAATGGCAACCCCAGTTGTCGTGCCGATATGTCACCCAGCGCCAGCACGTTAAGCGGCGCCGACTGCAGGCAGATCCACCCCATAACGGGCAGCAGCGCAATCATCAGCCAGCTCTGTTGCCAGTCAACGCCGCCAAAACCGCCCATCATCCAGTACATTAACTGGCGTAAATCGAACGAGGTTGAAAAATAGACCGCCCAGGTGGTTAATGCTGTGCAAATAATGCCAAGTGCGACACCGGCCAGTAACAACCGACTGGTGGAAAGATGTCTGCGTGCAAAACGCAGCAGGATAAGCGTGACGATAAGCGCGCCAGCGATAGCGCAGACACCCAACGCCCAGGTGGGCAGCATGCCGCCACCGAGCAGTACGGCGGCAATCAGGCCAACACCGGCGCCGCTGGAGACGCCCAGCAGACCCGGTTCAGCCAGCGGGTTTTCAAATAATGCCTGCATAACAGCGCCGGAGAGCGCCAGCGCCGCACCGACCAACAGTACCGCCAATGTGCGCGGCAGACGAATTTGCCAGACGAAGAGTTGCCCTCTGGGGGTGAACCAGGCGTTGGGCGCTATCCATTGTTCACCCGCGCAAAGGCTGAAAACGAGCGCGAGCAGTAAAAGCAGCGATAATCCGCACAGCCAGCGGCGGTTGCGTTGCTGTTGGTGATGAGCGTATGCCAGCATGTTTTCCGTTAAACCCGTCAGTCAGGTGACTGATTCTAAGGTTGATAGGGCGTGCTGAAAAGAAAAAAGGCCGCATGGCGGCCTTTTTAATTAGTTCATATCACTCAGCTTTGGGCGAAGCGTTTTCGACACGGCTTTTTAACTTCTGGCCGGGTCTGAAGGTCACCACGCGCCGGGCTGTAATGGGAATATCCTCGCCCGTTTTCGGGTTACGTCCCGGACGTTGATTTTTGTCGCGCAAATCGAAGTTGCCAAAGCCGGAGAGTTTTACCTGCTCACCGTTTTCCAGAGCACGACGGATCTCTTCGAAAAACAGCTCTACCAGCTCTTTTGCGTCCCGCTTGCTAAGCCCTAGCTTATCAAACAGATATTCTGACATTTCAGCTTTTGTAAGCGCCATAGGTTCAATCCCTCAATGATGCCTGGAATCGCTCTTTTAATGCCTCTACACATCTGGCAACGGTAGCGGCAATCTCCTCTTCTTCGAGTGTACGGCTGGTATCCTGAAGGATCAGGCTAATGGCAAGGCTCTTATACCCTTCCGCTACACCCTTACCGCGGTACACGTCAAATAAGTTTACGCCAACTACCTGATTTACGCCAACTTTCTTACATTCGCCCAAAACATCTGCTGCGGGCACATTTTCGGCGACGACGACAGCGATATCGCGACGGTTTGCAGGGAAGCGAGAAATCTCCTGAGCCTGAGGAACCACGCGGTCTGCAAGCGCATTCCACTCCAGTTCAAACACCAGCGTACGACCATTGAGATCGAGCTTACGTTCCAGCTCCGGATGGACTACCCCAATGAAACCAATACGTTTATCTTTCAGATAAATCGCGGCGGACTGCCCCGGATGCAATGCCGGATTCGCTTCTGCGCGGAACTCAATCGCCGATAATTTGCCCGTCAGCTCCAGAACAGACTCCAGATCGCCTTTCAGATCGAAGAAATCAACGCTGCCTTTCGCCAGATCCCAGTGCTCTTCGTAACGATTACCGCAAATTGCGCCTGCCAGCATCACATCCTGGCGGATGCCGAGGTTTGCCTGAGTATCAGGAACAAAACGCAAACCGGTTTCAAAAATGCGCACGCGGCTCTGCTGACGGTTCTGGTTGTAGACGATAGTGCCCAGCAGACCGGTCCACAGTGACAAGCGCATAGCCGACATTTCGCTGGAGATCGGGCTCGGCAGGATCAGGGCCTCCTCACCCGGATGGATCAGCTGTTGCAGTTTCGGGTCGACGAAACTGTAGGTGATCACTTCCTGGTAGCCTTTATCGTTCAGCAGCGTTCTCACGCGCTTAAGTGATAGATTCGCTTCGCGGTGCTCACCCATGATCAGGCCAGCCTGCACCGGCTCATCCGGAATATTGTTGTAGCCGTACACACGCGCCACTTCTTCTACCAGATCTTCTTCGATTTCCATATCGAAACGCCAGCTCGGCGCGACGGCCAACCACTCATCCTGGCCTTCAGTCACTTCGCAGCCCAGGCGGTTCAGAATGTCGCTCACTTGCTCATCGGCAATGTGATGACCAATCAGGCGATCCAGTTTGCTGCGACGCAAGCGGATGGTCGCACGTTTCGGCAAGGTTGCTTCGTTGGTCACATCAATGACCGGACCTGCTTCACCACCACAGATGTCGAGCAACAAGCGGGTTGCACGTTCTATCGCTTTGTACTGCAGTTGCGGATCAACACCACGCTCATAGCGATGGGACGCATCCGTGTGCAAACCATGGCGACGTGCGCGGCCGGTAATAGAGAGCGGATTGAAGAAAGCGCATTCCAGCAGAACATTCTGCGTTTCATCGTTCACACCGGAGTGCTCACCGCCGAAAATACCGCCCATCGCCAGCGCTTTGTTGTGATCGGCAATGACCAGCGTATCGGCATGCAGTTTGGCTTCGCTACCATCCAACAGGACCAGCGTTTCACCCTCTTTTGCCATACGCACCACGATGCCGCCGTCCAGACGATCGCGGTCGAAGGCGTGCATCGGCTGACCCAGCTCAAGCAGAACGTAGTTGGTGACGTCCACCACCGCATCGATAGAACGAATCCCGCAGCGACGCAGTTTCTCTTTCATCCACAGCGGCGTTGGCGCTTTCACGTTAATGCCCTTCACCACGCGACCGAGGTAGCGCGGGCAGGCGTCAGCAGCCTCTACCGTAATCGGCAGCGTGTCGTCGATTGTTGCAGCAACCGGCGCAATCTCAGGTGCTACCAGCGGCGATTTGTTCAGTACCGCCACATCGCGCGCCACGCCAATAATACCAAGGCAGTCAGCACGGTTCGGCGTCACGCTGATTTCGATGGTGTTATCATCGAGTTTCAGGTATTCACGAATATCGGTGCCAATCGGCGCATCCGCCGGCAGCTCGATAATGCCGCTGTGATCGTCAGAAATACCCAGCTCAGAGAAGGAGCACAGCATGCCTTCTGACGGCTCACCACGCAGTTTTGCCGCTTTGATTTTGAAATCACCCGGCAACACCGCGCCGACGGTTGCAACGGCTACTTTCAGCCCCAGACGGCAGTTTGGCGCGCCGCAGACGATGTCCAGCAGACGATCGCCGCCAACATTGACTTTTGTTACGCGCAATTTGTCAGCATTTGGATGCTGAGCGCACGCCATCACTTCGCCTACGACGACGCCGTGAAACGGCCCGGCAACCGGCTCAACACCGTCTACTTCGAGGCCTGCCATCGTGATTTGGCCCGACAACGCTTCGCTATCAATGGCCGGATTGACCCATTCGCGTAACCACAGTTCACTGAATTTCATTGTTTTGCCTGCCTTTATTTAAACTGTTTGAGGAAACGCAAATCGTTTTCGAAGAATGCGCGCAAATCTGTCACGCCGTAGCGCAGCATGGTAAGACGCTCCATCCCCATACCAAATGCAAAGCCGGAGTAGACTTCCGGATCAATGCCAACATTGCGCAGCACGTTCGGGTGCACCATACCGCAGCCCAGAACTTCCAGCCATTTGCCGTTTTTACCCATCACATCCACTTCCGCAGACGGTTCAGTAAACGGGAAATAGGACGGACGGAAACGAATCTGCAGATCTTCTTCAAAGAAGTTACGCAGGAAGTCGTGCAGCGTGCCCTTCAGGTTGGTGAAGCTGATGTTTTTGTCGACAATCAAACCTTCCATCTGATGGAACATCGGGGTATGCGTCTGATCGTAATCGTTACGATACACGCGGCCAGGCGCGATAATGCGGATCGGCGGCTGCTGGTTTTCCATGGTGCGGATCTGCACGCCAGAGGTCTGGGTGCGCAGCAAGCGGGTCGCATCGAACCAGAAAGTGTCGTGGTCAGCACGCGCTGGGTGATGGCCCGGAATGTTCAGGGCGTCGAAGTTGTGGTAATCGTCTTCGATTTCCGGACCTGTCGCGACGGTAAAGCCGAGCTCACCGAAGAAACTTTCAATGCGGTCAATAGTACGGGTAACCGGGTGCAGGCCGCCATTTTCGATACGACGCCCTGGCAGAGAAACATCAATGGTTTCCGCCGCCAGACGCGCGTTCAGCGCTGCATTTTCGAGATCGGTTTTACGGGCGTTCAACGCCTGCTGAACCTGCTCCTTTGCTTCATTGATCACGGCCCCGGCAGCCGGGCGCTCTTCCGGCGGCAGCTCACGCAGGGTGGTCATTTGGAGGGTCAGATGCCCTTTCTTACCCAGATATTCGACGCGAACGTTGTCCAGCGCGGCGACATCCTGGGCATCGTTAATGGCTGCCTTCGCACCGGCAACCAGCTCTGCGAGATGTGACATGGTTTTCCTCGTTATATGACGATATTTACACGCGGCAGATACAAAAAAAGCCTCCACAAGGGAGGCTTTCTGGCGCTGTTTTCCGTTTCTTCTTTCACGCGCTAGCCTCCTGAGTTCAGGTGCTAAAGTAAAAAAAGAAGCGGAAAATAGCAGCATTCATGCTTGCGTTACCTTAACCGGGTAAGTGAGCTGTGATGGCTTATTGAAAGCGTATCACGGCGAAATGTCAATGCATTGATAATGTTAAAGCAAAAGAGGGAGCCAGGCTCCCTCTCTTAAACTGGCTTACGCCAGAGCTGCTTTCGCTTTTTCAACCAGGGCAGTGAATGCCACTTTGTCGAATACGGCGATGTCAGCCAGGATCTTACGGTCGATTTCAACAGAGGCTTTTTTCAGGCCGTTGATGAATTTGCTGTAAGAAATACCGTTCTGACGTGCTGCTGCGTTGATACGTGCAATCCACAGTTGACGGAACTGACGCTTTTTCTGACGACGGTCACGATAAGCGTACTGACCAGCTTTGATAACAGCCTGGAAGGCAACACGGTAAACGCGAGAACGCGCGCCGTAGTAACCTTTAGCTTGTTTCAAAATTTTCTTATGACGTGCACGTGCAATCACACCACGTTTTACGCGAGCCATGGCTCTCTCCTGTATCTATATTCTAATTAAAAAGTTAAAGGTTAACGACTTATGCGTACGGCAGGCACGCGATTACCAGGCCCAGATCGCCTTTGGAAACCATGGCTTTCGGACGCAGGTGACGTTTACGCTTGGTAGCTTTTTTGGTCAGAATATGACGCAGGTTAGCGTGCTTGTGTTTAAAACCACCTTTACCGGTTTTTTTAAAACGCTTCGCAGCACCGCGTACGGTCTTGATTTTTGGCATTTTTTAACTTCCACTTCGCATTGTTAATAAACGAAACATAGGCGAACTAAACCCGCAGGCTTGTGGCCCACAGGTTTAATTACTTGATAGCCTTACTGTTTCTTCTTCGGAGCAAGCACCATAATCATCTGGCGGCCTTCGATCTTCGTAGGGAAGGATTCGACCACTGCCAGTTCATTCAGATCGTCTTTCACGCGATTAAGCACTTCCATACCGATCTGTTGGTGGGCCATCTCACGACCGCGGAAACGCAGCGTGATCTTGGCCTTATCGCCCTCTTCGAGAAAGCGAATCAGGCTGCGGAGTTTTACCTGATAGTCGCCTTCATCTGTACCAGGTCGGAATTTAATTTCCTTAACCTGAATAACTTTCTGCTTCTTCTTCTGTTCCTTAGAAGATTTGCTCTTTTCATAGAGGAACTTGCCGTAATCCATTATACGGCAAACGGGCGGCTCGGCGTTAGGGCTGATTTCAACTAAATCTACCCCGGCTTCTTCAGCTTTTTCCAGAGCTTCTCTCAGACTCACAATACCAAGCTGCTCGCCTTCCAGACCTGTTAAGCGAACTTCCAGGGCACGAATCTCGCCATTGATACGATTGGGACGCGCCGTTTGAACTCGTTTTCCGCCTTTAATACCTTATTCCTCCAGTTGTTGAAGACTGCGGCTGCGAATCTCATGTTGCAGCTTCTCGATAACTTCATTTACGTCAAGGCTACCCAGGTCTTTACCACGACGGGTACGCACGGCAACTTTACCGGCTTCAACCTCTTTATCACCACAAACCAGCATATAAGGGACACGACGTAAAGTGTGCTCGCGGATTTTAAAGCCAATCTTCTCGTTTCTCAAGTCTGCTTTTACACGAATGCCCGCATTTTGCAGTTTACGCGTCAATTCGTTAACGTATTCAGCCTGAGAATCGGTAATGTTCATCACGACAACCTGCACCGGGGCAAGCCATGTCGGGAAGAAACCGGCAAACTCTTCGGTCAGGATGCCGATAAAGCGCTCCAGTGAACCAAGAATTGCACGGTGAATCATAACCGGCACCTGACGTTCGTTGTTTTCGCCCACATAGGAGGCGCTCAGACGAGACGGCAGAGAGAAGTCGAGCTGTACTGTTCCGCACTGCCATGCACGATCGAGGCAGTCATACAGTGTAAATTCAATTTTCGGGCCGTAGAAAGCACCTTCACCCAGTTGGAATTCAAACGGGATGTTGTTTTCTTCCAGCGCAACCGCCAGATCCGCTTCCGCACGGTCCCACATTTCATCGCTACCAATGCGTTTTTCAGGACGCGTTGACAGTTTGACGACGATTTTTTCGAAACCAAAAGTGCTGTACATATCATAGACTAAACGGATGCACGCGTTCACTTCATCGCGAACCTGCTCTTCCGTACAGAAGATATGCGCATCGTCCTGCGTAAAGCCGCGAACACGCATCAACCCGTGCAGCGCGCCTGATGGCTCGTTACGATGACAGCTACCGAACTCTGCCATACGCAGCGGCAGATCGCGGTAGGACTTCAGACCCTGGTTAAAGATCTGTACGTGTCCCGGGCAGTTCATCGGCTTGATGCAGTACTCACGGTTCTCGGAAGATGTCGTAAACATGGCATCTTTATAGTTGTCCCAGTGCCCGGTTTTTTCCCACAGCACACGGTCCATCATGAACGGGCCTTTCACTTCCTGATACTGGTACTCTTTCAGCTTGGAGCGTACGAACGTTTCCAGCTCACGGAAGATAGTCCAACCATCGTTATGCCAGAAGACCATACCCGGCGCTTCTTCCTGCATATGGTACAGGTCGAGCTGTTTACCGATTTTACGGTGGTCGCGTTTAGCGGCCTCTTCCAGGCGTTGCAGATAAGCATTCAGTGCTTTTTTATCTGCCCACGCGGTGCCGTAAATACGCTGCAGCATTTTGTTATTGCTATCGCCGCGCCAGTAAGCGCCCGCGATTTTCATCAGTTTAAAGTGATGGCAAAAACGCATATTCGGCACATGCGGACCGCGGCACATGTCGATGTATTCCTGGTGATGATACAAGCCCGGCTTGTCATCATGCGCGATGTTCTCATCGAGGATGGAGACTTTGTAGCTTTCGCCGCGTTTGACAAAAGTCTCACGGGCTTCATGCCAGCTCACTTTTTTCTTGATGACATCGTAGTTGCTCTCGGCGAGCTCGTGCATACGCTTTTCGAGCGCGTCGATATCTTCCTGGGTCAACGTGTGGTCAAGGTCAATGTCATAGTAAAAACCATTGTCGATAACCGGACCGATAGCCATTTTGGTGGTTGGCCAGAGCTGTTTAATGGCGTGACCCAACAGGTGCGCGCAGGAGTGGCGGATAATTTCCAGACCTTCGTCATCTTTCGCGGTGATGATGGCAAGGTTTGCATCGCTGTCGTTCACATCAGAAGCATCGACCAGTTCACCGTTTACACGCCCGGCGATACAGGCTTTCGCCAGTCCCGGACCGATATCCAGCGCAACATCCATTGGGCTTACAGCATGGTCGTAATGGCGTTGACTGCCATCAGGAAGCGTAATTACAGGCATTTCATTTCCTTATTTGCAGTGGTGCCCCACACGAAAGAGCACATACAAAACTAAATAATATATTTATATCAGCACGTTAAATGTGTTTCTTTGCTTCACTCTGCAAATTGTGCGCCTCCGAATGTACAAAAATCCGACAGGCACCCGCATTCACGGGCTGATAACGCCACTCAATAGTACACGGCATCGGGGTGACATAAAAGCGTGAACAGAATCATAATCCTGGTCACAGTGACATCGCTTAGCGCAGCGTTAACGGAAGATGTCCGCTGGCTTTATTTGTAAGTTATCCGCGGCAGAGAAGATTACATATTTACAACAATGACAATTCCAGGTGAAATTGAAGTGTGTTGCTGTGAATTCTGGCAATCAGAATGAAAGGGCATTTTAAAAATCGTTTATGTAATCTGAGGTTTATCTGATTTTAAGGCGCTATCCCACTGACTGCCAGACAGCCAGCATGGGTGGCTATCATCAACGCCTAACTTACTGATAAAGAATGGAAATAATATATCCGGTTCTTGTTATCGCGCTGGTCGCGATCATTATATTTTCGTTTTATAAGCACTACAGCATGAAGTCGTCCAGGAACCTTCCCGGCCGTCATAAAAAACGCCATTAACCAAAAACTGACTCAAAAAGGCACGCGTCAAGCGTGCCTTTTTCAGATCGCCTCAGGCCTGATAACCTAAGGCGCGGATCACCTCTTCCATCGCTTCCTGAGTCAGCGCTGAACGTTTAATCTTTTGGTTTGCCAGCCTGGTTCTGACCAGGCCCGCAATCACGATATGTTTAGGCTCCTGCCCGAGGTCACGCATTTCCAGTACCACTTTACCCACCACCCGACACATTTCCTCATATAACACATCGTCTTTTGCCTTCCCCATTACGCCTCCGTTTAGCGTCATTTTTATTAGTAAATTTACGTTTGCAGGTGTATCTAATAAAGAAACTAATGCTTATAGCATTTCCCCGCGTTTAGCATAGGGTGAGAGAGGCTCTTTGTAACGTGTAACGTTTTACTCTCTTCCCCTTCCGCTGCGTGCGGATTTCACGCCGGAAGGGCATTTTTTAGCGCACCGCGAAATTCCCCCGTTAATTTGCGTTAAAGATCATCAGCCAGCCTGCCGATTAATGATTCATTAGCGATCTGAATGAATCAACCACGGTAATGCAAGCGATCAACTACAACGAAATGACGGGGCTGAATCTGACCATCAGACCAGCCACAGCATCGACGCTTCAGGAATCGATTGAGCGGTTGTCGTCGGGCTTACGGATTAATAGCGCCAGGGATGATGCGGCGGGACAGGCTATTGCCAACCGCATGCGCGCCAGCGCTAACGCCGACAGTGTCGTGTCCCGCGGTCTGGATGACGCCATCAGTATGGCGCAAACCGCCGATAGCAGCCTCAGTACCGTCAGCGAGCTGTTGATCCGTGCCAAAAGTCTGGCCATTCAGGCCGGAAATAGCACCTTATCTGAGGGCGATCGTCAAAGCATTCATAACGAATATCAAAGTATTCTGGAGAATATCCAGTCAATTTCTGAAGGCACGGAGATCTTCGGTCGCTATCCGCTGGCAACCGATGACCCGGAACTGCCCCCGGAGTTGATTGGCAATGTGCCGCCATTGAGCGTTAAATTCCCTGCTCAAGGAGTCAATTACACCTTCAGTTCCGGTATTGTGTCGCTGGCGTATATTCCGGCCGGGTCGAAAAACATCGCTATTACCATTGATTCATTGGGTCTGGATGATGACATTCAGTTATTCACCCGCGATGGCAAGCATCTGGCGGGAACGCCAATCAACGGCACCACGGCGGACTATACCTGGAAAAGTCGTGGCATCACCAGTTCAGCCAAAGCCACCAGCAAGGTGCTGACAGAAGCGAATGGTTTCCAGCGTGGCGCAACCTATGATGACTCGATGCTGATCGAAGGCGGCGCTTCATGGGCGCTCAACGGCAGCGAAACCCTCGCTTATAACGGCATGACCATCAGCTACAGTGGCGACGGTGACCGTTATGAGCCGGGCAAAGCGTACAACGATGGTAGCAACGGTTCGAACAGGCTTGAACGCCTGAAAATCGATAATGTCACGGAAGATCTGGTGGTAATGGTGGCGGGTAGTGGTTCGTTTACCAGTAATCTGACGTGGGGTGATCTGCCGGAACCCACCATTACTCCGGCGGAACCGCCAAAGCAAAGCCGTCCCTGGGAGGTGGTGACCAGCGCCAGCTATGGCGATGATGTACAAGCTACTACCATGCCGACCACGCCATCGGACATAAAGTCGCTGGGGCTAACCAATACCGAACTGCGTTCAACGGCTACGGCCAGTATCGCCATGGGGGCGCTCGATAAGGCGCTGGATAAAGTCAGCAGCTATCGTGCGCAATATGGCGCGTTTATTAACCGCTTCGAATCCAATAAATCCCTACTCGCGCAGCAGAGTATTGCGACCCAGGCGGCGAAAAGCCGAATTGAAGATGCCGATTACGCCATGGAAGCCAGTAAACTGGTGAAAGCACAAATATTGCAACAAGGACAGGACGCGGTATTGAAAGTGGCCAACCAGTCGGCTGAAAATATGCTTTCGCTTCTGCGAGGTTAACTGATGGGAAATGTTAAATAATCTACCTTGTGTTATTCACGTCAATTTTCGTCAATAACCCATCAGATTTATCTAACAAGATTTACAATTCGATTATTAATACAAAAAAACCGGTACAACATTATCCGGTTTTTTCAAAGTTAATGAATTAACTGAGAATGTAATTAATTCCACTCACCGGCAACCAGCGTATGTGCGTCGAATGCAGCGGCATTGGTATTATGTGCAGTCTGTGCAACTGGCACCATGTTGGAACCCGCTTCAATGTTGGTGATGTTAGTGTTGGTCTGGCTGGCAGTCGTATTAACGGAATCCGCAGCGAAGACACCAAAGGAGAGTGCAGACAGCACTACAGCCGCGGCAGCAGTATTGATTTTTTTCATGATGAATTTCTCTTTCTTGAATAAACATATGACTGTTTGGGTGTGTTTTTTACCCGTGCGATTAGTGTAGATCTGGATCACACTTTTGCACAGTCAATTTATTTATCCATTCGTGTCAAATAAACTGAATATGTTTCATTTGAATTAATTGTGAAGAAAATAAGGAGGGAAAATATTTACTTAAATCAAATTTAATACGCAACGTGAAAAATAGCACGAATGAACAAATTAAAACAAGGGGCCGATATTTCCGGCCCACTCAATTACATTTTATAGCCTAACGTTACCGTGGTTCTGCGATCGGTATGATCCGGCGCAGTTGACGGCGGCTGGGAGTTCCAGGTCAGGTTATAAGCGACTTTCAGCGCGAAATGCGCGTTGATAGCCACGTTCAGCGCCGTCTCGGAGTTCACAGTGGTATCATCCGCACCAAATACGGAAACGCCCTGGGTGAATTTCGTGTTGTCGCTAATTTGCCACGCATAAGTACCGGATGCATAACCCAGTGCTGTGGTTTTGGTATCGCCATCAGTGTACTTGTCGTAACGCACACCCGGACCAAATTCAAAGCGCAGGCTGTGTACCGGGCCGTTCAGGATCTGGCGACCATAACCGGCAGTAAACACATCACGATCGCTGTAGCCGTTGTAGCGGTCAGTCAACCAGCTCGCCTGGCCAAACAGATAATCGTAATCCGTCAGGTTATAACGGCTACGACCACCTACAGCGTATTTTTCAGACGAACGTTCATCGTTTGCCGAGGTGTTGCTGGCATTACCCCACAACGACCAGGCCGTTCTGCTACCGTACCAGGTCAACGTGGAGTCGGCAGTCAAAGAGGAACTCTTTGTGTTGCCGGACTGAGCAAGATAGCCACCGTTCACGCTACCTTCGAACGGTTTTTTTGCAGTTGCAGGGTCATCCATGACAGTAAAAATGGTGTCATCGGCGACAGCATTCATCGACGCAAGCACGCCCACAGCCATAAACAGTGCGGGTACTGTCTTCAAAAGCTTCATTTATTAAGAGTCCGTACAGCAAAAAAAGAGACCAACACGGTCCCGGAATCTTTCATAAGGATCAACGACAACGGTCCAAAGAAAGGTAACAAATTATAAAAAGGCCGGTTAAACATATCAATGAAATCTTATTTGATTTTTTGAATAAGAGAGATCTCAAAAAAGAGAATTTGGTTATTAATCGCCACCGTTCCCTGACTCAAATTCAGTCTGAAAATCATACTGTTATTTACTTTCCCTTCTGCGCAATCAGTGCCAGGCTTAAAGCAGCCAGATAAAAAGGAGGTAATGATGGTCCCGGTATATACGCTGACGTTAGCGCCCTCTCTGGATAGCGCAACGCTCACGCCACAGATTTATCCTGAAGGTAAGCTCCGTTGCAGCGCCCCGGTTTTTGAACCCGGCGGCGGCGGTATCAATGTTGCCCGCGCCATTGCACATCTGGGCGGTCGGGCCACCGCGCTGTTCCCGGCAGGCGGTGCAACCGGTGAACACCTCACCGCACTACTGGCCGATGAAAACGTGCCGACTAGCGTCGTAGAAGCCAAAGACTGGACGCGGCAAAACTTGCACGTGCACGTTGAGTCCAGCGGTGAGCAGTACCGCTTCGTAATGCCTGGCGCGGCCCTGAGTGAAAGTGAATTTCGCCAACTGGAAGAGAAAGTGCTCGCCATCGAATCGGGCGCCATTCTGGTGATCAGCGGCAGTCTGCCGCCGGGGATCCAGGTAGAGAATCTCATACAGTTGATCAAAGCCGCGCAACGCCAGGGTATTCGCTGCATTGTTGATAGTTCAGGAGAGGCGCTCGCCGCCGCCCTGTCAATTGGTCATATTGAACTGGTAAAACCGAATCAGAAAGAGCTCAGTGCGTTAGTAGGCAGGGAGCTCACTCAGCCCGATGACGTACGTATTGCCGCTCAGGAGATTGTGAACAGCGGCAAAGCGCTACGCGTTGTGGTGTCGCTTGGGCCACAGGGTGCGCTGGCCGTCGATGCCAACCAGTGCGTGCAAGTGGTGCCGCCCCCGATGAAGAGCCAAAGCACCGTTGGGGCCGGGGATAGCATGGTCGGCGCAATGACCTTAAAGCTGGCGCAAAACGCCCCGCTCGACGACATGGTGCGTTTCGGTGTTGCCGCCGGGAGCGCCGCCACCATTAATCAGGGCACGCGTTTGTGCGCGCTGCAAGATACGCAAAAAATTTACGACTATCTGCGCAATAACTGACAATGTCCCCTCTTTCGCATGGAAGAGGGTTTTGCCAACAGCACAGCGGCAGTCGACAAATCGCCTTCGCCGACTATGCTAAAAAAACTTTCAGGATAACAATGAGGTGAAAGATGAGCAGTGATGGCATCACCCGCTACGTCGTAACGGTCAAATTTCACGAACAGACCCTGACGGAAATCAACGAACTCAACAACCACTTTACACGTGCGGGTTTTCTCCTCACCATGACTGATGAAGAAGGAAAAGTGCACGACCTCGGTACGAACACCTTTGGGCTTATCAGCGCACTCAGTGAGCAGGACGTTAACGCGCTGGCAAACGGACTGGCGGTAAGCGCAGTGGGGAACGAGGCCGGCATCACCGTTTATACCTGGGAAACCTGGCAAAAAGACGAACGATAAGTGCCTGGCGGCCCCGTTCGTTGCTCAGGTGTGCGTTACATCGTATCTTTTTTAAGCTTTAGTGCGCTAACCTTATGATCCGGCTGATTACATGGGAGAGACATCATGTGGCAAGCGATAAGTCGTCTGTTAAGCGAGCAACTGGGCGAAAGTGAGATTGAGCAGCGCGACGAGCTGCCGGGTGGTGAGATTCATGCCGCGTGGCACCTGCGTTATGCCGGGCGCGATCTCTTCGTGAAGTGCGACGAACGTGAACTGTTGCCCATTTTTACCGCGGAGGCGGACCAGCTCGCTTTGCTGGCTCGCAGTAACACGGTGCGGGTCCCGGATGTGCTGGCGGTGGGAAGCGATCGCGACTACAGCTTTCTGGTGATGGAGTATCTGCCCGCCCGTCCACTGGATGCGCACAACGCTTTCCTGCTGGGTCAGCAACTGGCGCGTTTGCATCAATGGAGTGATCAGCCGCAGTTCGGCCTCGACTTCGATAACGATCTCTCCACGACTCCGCAACCCAATGCCTGGCAGCGTCGCTGGTCAACTTTTTTTGCCGAACAGCGCATTGGCTGGCAGCTGGAGCTGGCGGCGGAAAAAGGCCTCGAGTTTGGCAATATTGACGCCATTGTTGACCATGTTCAGCAGCGTTTATCGTCACATCAACCGCAACCTTCACTGCTTCATGGTGATTTATGGTCGGCGAATTGCGCACTCGGCCCGGACGGTCCCTATATCTACGATCCGGCGTGCTACTGGGGTGACAGGGAGTGCGATCTGGCAATGCTGCCGCTGCATCCGGACCAGCCGCCGCAGATCTACGACGGTTACCAGTCAGTTTCTCCGCTGCCGAATGACTTTCTTGACCGCCAGCCAATCTATCAGCTCTATACGCTGTTCAACCGGGCGATCCTGTTCGGGGGCGAGCATCTGTTGAATGCGCAAAAAGCGCTGGAGCGCGTATTAGCCGCATAAAACACATTTACGATACCCGGGCCCGGTAAGCACAATAGCGCCACCGGGCACTGTTGCGTCACAAAAAGCCAAGCAGCTTAAAGAAGAAGTAACCCGCGACAATGATAATCACCGGCAGCACATACAGTGGAAAAAGCTGTAGCAGAATGGTGTGATGCGGTACGACAATGCGCGCTTCAAGCTGCGCACGGGATAACCCCTCCTCACCTTTGGCATTCTCAAGGATCGTCTGATCCTCTAAGCCTTCACGCAGAAAACGCACCTGACGGCTCATGCGCGCCCCCGAGGCTTGCAATGCCAGCCCCACAAAGATCAACACAAAGATTATCCAGAACATGATATTGAGGCTTTGGTGGAAATCCGGCGTCGGCGAGTTGTACCAAAAGAGGTTAAGAAACGGCGTATTGAAACGCATCATTTCAATCATCACATGGGCAAAATCAAGCATCACCGCGTTAATACCGGCCTGCTTTTCACTGTGGTCGTACATAAACTTCAGTACGGAAATAATCGTTGAAATGACGGCTGGAATGAAAATCACCCAACCCAGAACGCGTTTCAGTATTGCGATGCGTCCAGCTTGTTGATACGTCATGGATTCCCCTTGTGAGTGACGCACTGTTTGCGCCTAAGTCTACCTGCTGAGAATCATTTTCGCCTGATCTTTAAAGGCGGTATGATGCCTCTTTGTACATAATCCGTACTTTCCCCGGATAAGCCGCGTTAAAAAGAGAGGTGTTATGTCTGCCCCGCATCAAATTCTTGCTGCCATTTTTGATATGGATGGATTACTTATCGACTCAGAGCCACTCTGGGATCGCGCTGAACTGGATGTCATAGCAAGCCTTGGGGTCGACATCACACGGCGTAGCGAATTACCAGACACGCTGGGTTTACGCATCGATATGGTCGTCGAACTCTGGTATGCGCAGCAACCCTGGAATGGTCCGAATCGCCAGGACGTCACCGATCGCATTATCCAACGGGCGATTTCATTGGTGGAAGCGGAGCGGCCTCTGCTTGCCGGCGCGCGCGATGCCGTCGCCCTGTGCAAAGCCAATGGCCTGATGGTGGGCCTGGCGTCCGCCTCGCCATTGCACATGCTGGAAAAAGTCCTCAGCCTGTTCGACCTGCGAGATCACTTCGACGCGCTGGCCTCCGCAGAAAAGCTGCCCTACAGCAAGCCGCATCCGCAGGTCTATCTGGATTGCGCGGCCAAACTGGGCGTCGACCCACTCTGTTGCGTTGCGCTGGAAGATTCTGTCAATGGCATGATCGCCAGTAAAGCGGCGCGCATGCGCTCAATTGTCGTGCCGGACGCCGAACATCGGGACGATCCGCGCTATGTGCTGGCCAACGTCAAACTCACCAGTCTTACCCAACTGACACTCGCAGATCTGTTAGGTTGATGCCGTCGGGGCAGTAATCTGCTGTCCCGATATTATTTTTGAAACATCATTTCATTTTTATTTGTATTTTCCTCACCGCCCTTCTATTCTGATCTCCAGGCGCTGTGCCCTCTCACTACAATAATTACGCCGGAGAACTCATGATACTGGATGCCTTTAAACTTGCGGGTAAAGTGGCCATTGTGACCGGGTGCGATACCGGTCTGGGCCAGGGGATAACGTTAGGGCTGGCGGAAGCCGGATGCGATATCGTCGGCGTGAACCGTAAAATCCCGCACGACACGGCGCAGCAGGTGCAGGCGCTGGGTCGTCGCTTTCTGGCAATACAGGCAGATTTACGCCACCAGCAAGCCCTTGAAGGCATCGTCGCCGAGACAGTCGCGAAAATGGGGCGCGTCGATATTCTGGTCAATAACGCCGGAACGATCCGCCGCTGCGACGCCCTTGATTTCAGCGAGAAAGACTGGGATGAGGTGATGGATCTGAACCTGAAAACGGTGTTCTTTCTTTCGCAGGCCGTGGCGCGGCAATTCATTGCACAAGGCGATGGCGGCAAAATCATTAATATCGCCTCGATGCTCTCTTTCCAGGGCGGGATCCGCGTGCCCTCTTATACCGCGTCCAAAAGCGGTGTGATGGGCTTAACCCGCCTGCTGGCCAACGAGTGGGCGCCGCACCGTATCAACGTCAACGCCATTGCACCGGGTTATATGGCAACCAATAACACCCAACAACTGCGGGAAGACGCAGAGCGCAACCAGGAGATCCTTGAGCGCATTCCCGCCGGACGCTGGGGTGAACCGGCCGATTTGCAAGGTGCTGCAGTATTTTTGGCCTCACGCGCCGCCGAATACATCAACGGTTACACCCTCGCCGTCGATGGTGGATGGCTGGCGCGTTAAATTTGACCGGATTGTGACAAAGAGTTACACCGTCACCTCTTCCGCCTACTGTACAAACATCCTATACTGTATGCATCGACAGTTGAGTGAGTTTGATCATGACGGCGGAAGGACACCTGCTTTTTTCCATTGCTTGCGCGGTGTTTGCCAAAAACGCCGAGCTGACGCCCGTCCTCGCGCAGGGTGACTGGTGGCACATCGTACCCTCCGCCATTCTGACCTGCCTGCTGCCGGATATTGACCACCCAAAATCTTTCCTCGGTCAGCGTCTGAAGTGGGTATCGAAACCCGTTGCCCGTATGTTTGGCCACCGGGGATTTACCCATAGCCTGCTGGCCGTGTTTATCGCGCTAACGCTGTTCTACTTAAAGGTGCCGGATAGCTGGATAGTCCCGGCGGATGCCCTACAGGGTATGGTGGTAGGCTATCTGAGTCATATTCTGGCCGATATGATTACCCCCGCCGGAGTCCCCCTGCTGTGGCCCTGCCGCTGGCGCTTTCGTTTGCCATTACTGGCGCCGCAAAAAGGCAACCAGCTTGAGCGCGTACTCTGTATGGCACTGTTTACCTACGCCGTGTGGATGCCGCAGACCCTGCCCGAAAACGGTGCAGTTCGTTGGTCATCGCAGATGATTAATTCACTGCAAAACCAGTTTAATCGCTTTATTCATCAGCAATCCGGCCATTAATCAGCCGGTAATTCCGCTTTTGGCATAAACCATTCCATTTGGATATAAGAGCACCCCGGCACTTCTGCTAACCTTGCGCCACGGGATCAACCGCCAGGGTGATCCGAATAATGATATCAGGAGAACGGGGATGAACTTTCCATTAATCGCGAACATCGTAGTGTTCGTGGCACTGCTGTTTTTGCTGGCGCAGACTCGCCACAAACAGTGGAGTCTGGCAAAAAAAGTATTGATCGGTTTAGGTCTCGGCGTGGTCTTTGGTCTGGCGCTGCAGGCGATTTACGGATCCGATAACCCGGTACTGAAGACATCAATCCAGTGGTTCAATATTGTTGGCAACGGTTATGTACAACTGCTGCAAATGATCGTTATGCCGCTAGTTTTCGCCTCCATTTTGAGTGCCGTTGCGCGTCTGCATAACGCCTCGCAACTGGGCAAAATCAGCTTCCTGACCATCGGTACGCTGCTGTTTACCACGCTGATTTCCGCGCTGGTCGGTGTGCTGGTCACCAATCTGTTTGGTTTAACGGCCGAAGGCCTGGTGCAGGGCACGGCGGAAACCGCGCGCCTCAATGCCATTCAGAGCAACTATGTGGGTAAACTGGCGGATCTGACCGTCCCGCAGTTGCTGCTCTCTTTCGTGCCGAAAAACCCGTTTGCCGACCTGACTGGCGCAAACCCAACGTCGATCATCAGCGTGGTTATTTTCGCTGCCTTCCTCGGCGTGGCTGCGCTTAAGCTGCTGAAAGACGATGCGCCGAAAGGCGAACGTGTTCTGAGCGCCATTGACACCCTGCAAAGCTGGGTGATGAAGCTGGTTCGTCTGGTCATGCAACTGACACCGTACGGCGTGCTGGCGCTGATGACCAAAGTGGTCGCAGGCTCCAACATTCAGGACATCATCAAACTGGGCAGTTTTGTCATCGCGTCTTATCTCGGGCTTGGCATTATGTTTGTGGTGCACGGCTTACTGCTCGGCGTCAACGGCGTCAGCCCGCTGAAATTTTTCCGCAAAGTGTGGCCGGTACTGACCTTCGCCTTCACCAGCCGCTCCAGCGCCGCGTCGATTCCGCTGAATGTCGAAGCGCAAACCCGTCGACTCGGCGTGCCGGAATCCATCGCCAGCTTCTCCGCATCCTTTGGCGCCACCATCGGCCAGAACGGTTGTGCGGGCCTTTACCCGGCGATGCTGGCGGTAATGGTTGCACCGACGGTAGGCATTAACCCGCTCGATCCGGTATGGATTGCCACGCTGGTTGGGATTGTGACGGTAAGCTCCGCCGGTGTGGCGGGGGTTGGCGGTGGCGCGACATTTGCTGCGCTGATCGTACTGCCGGCGATGGGTCTGCCGGTCACGCTGGTTGCACTGCTGATCTCGGTAGAACCGCTGATCGACATGGGACGCACCGCGCTCAACGTGAACGGTGCAATGACCGCAGGCACGCTCACCAGCCAGTGGTTAAAACAGACCGACAAAGCCGTACTGGACAGTGAAGAAGACGCCGAACTGGCACATCGCTAAGTCCGAATAACACAAAGGCGGGGGATCTCCCCGCCTTTCTCATTTCTACGCCCGCGCGGCCTGTTTCACTCACGCTGCGCCACGCCATTTCCGCCGTTACTCGTCGTCGATTTCCCCTTCCTGGCGCATCTGCATTGCCCAGCGTTGAGCGGATTCCGGCACGCTAAATACCGGTGATCGACGAAACGTTTCCCCCATCAACACAAACGCCACATATTTGCCACGTAACAGCCAGACGTCACGATAGCCCTCTACTTTCAGGGCATGATCGGGAGGTGCCGGCTCGACGCGCGGTACGTAGCTGATAACACGACGGTTTTGTTGACGAAAAGGTTTCATAGGCGATGCGTTCACTAAATACGAATTTCACAACCGGGAAAATCCTATGATAGCTGATTGTCGCCCTGTACGTCGCGCCTGGCGTGACTTTCTCTTATTTTTCGCAGGGTTCCCGCCTCCCGCCTCGTACAGCCATCGCCAGGGCTGTGTTCTATAGTTAGGGGGTTTTGACGTAACAACGACCATTTTTCAGCAATGAAAACAGGAGACGAGTTCAATGTCGCATAATGAGAAAGACCAACATCCTCGCCAGTCCCCGGTTCACGATCCGCGTGAATCGCAACCCGGACTGGATTCCCTTGCCCCCGAAGACAATTCTCACTGCCCTTCCCCTGAGCCCAGCGCCCCCGGCGAACAGCCCACCGCGCCAGGTAGCCTGAAAGCCCCGGATACCGTCAATGAGAAACTCGACGCGCTGGATCCGTTTCGTAAGGGCGGCGAGAATTTTCCCCTAACCACCAATCAGGGTGTACGTATTGCCGACGATCAAAATTCACTGCGCGCCGGCACGCGCGGTCCCACGCTGCTGGAAGATTTTATCCTGCGCGAGAAAATTACCCACTTCGACCACGAGCGAATTCCGGAACGGATAGTTCATGCCCGCGGTTCCGCCGCACACGGCTATTTTCAGCCCTATCGCAGCCTGAGTGAGGTCACAAAAGCGGATTTTCTCTCCAGCCCGGAGAAACTCACCCCGGTCTTTGTCCGGTTCTCTACGGTGCAGGGCGGTGCGGGCTCTGCGGATACCGTGCGGGATATTCGCGGTTTTGCCACCAAGTTCTATACCGAAGAGGGGATCTTCGACCTGGTCGGTAACAATACACCGGTGTTTTTTATTCAGGATGCACACAAATTCCCCGACTTTGTTCATGCAGTGAAACCCGAACCACACTGGGCTATCCCCCAGGGTCAGAGCGCGCACGACACCTTCTGGGATTATGTTTCGCTCCAGCCCGAAACATTGCATAACGTGATGTGGGCCATGTCCGATCGCGGTATTCCGCGCAGTTACCGAACGATGGAGGGATTTGGCATTCACACCTTCCGCCTGGTGAATGCCGAAGGTAAAGGCACTTTCGTGCGTTTTCACTGGAAACCGCTGGCGGGCAAAGCCTCGCTGGTGTGGGATGAGTCGCAAAAACTGACCGGACGCGATCCCGATTTTCATCGTCGGGAACTTTGGGAAGCGATTGAAGCCGGGGATTACCCGGAATATGAACTCGGATTGCAACTGATCCCCGAAGAAGATGAGTTTAACTTTGATTTTGATCTGTTAGATCCCACCAAACTGATCCCCGAGGAACTGGTGCCAGTGCAACGTGTCGGGAAAATGGTGCTGAACCGTAATCCGGATAACTTTTTCGCCGAAAATGAACAGGCAGCGTTCCACCCTGGTCATATCGTGCCGGGTCTGGATTTCACCAACGACCCGCTATTGCAGGGGCGTCTGTTCTCCTATACCGACACGCAAATCAGCCGTCTTGGCGGGCCAAACTTCCATGAAATCCCCATTAACCGCCCCACCTGCCCTTACCATAATTTCCAGCGCGATGGCATGCATCGCATGGAGATCGACAGCAACCCGGCCAACTACGAGCCGAACTCGATCAATGACAACTGGCCGCGTGAAACGCCTCCCGGCCCGAAACGCGGCGGTTTTGAAACTTACCCGGCACGGGTGGAAGGCCAGAAGATCCGCGAACGCAGCCCGTCCTTTGGCGAGTATTACGCGCATCCGCGCCTGTTCTGGCTGAGCCAGACGCCATTTGAACAACGCCATATCGTTGATGCCTTCAGCTTTGAGCTCAGTAAAGTGGCACGCGCTTATATTCGCGAACGGGTAGTTGATCAACTGGCGCATATTGATGTCACGCTGGCGCAGGCGGTGGCGGAAAACCTCGGTCTGACGCTGAGCGATGAACAGCGCAACACCGCTCCGCCAGCGGATGTTAACGGCCTCAAGAAAGATCCAGCGTTGAGTCTGTATGCCGTCCCGGACGGGAAGGTAAAAGGCCGCGTGGTCGCCGTGCTGTTGCATGAAAATGTCAGTGCAGCGGATGTACTGACCATATTACAGGGACTGAGCGCACAGGGTGTCCATAGCAAACTGCTCTTTTCGCGGATGGGTAGCGTCACCGCCGATGACGGATCCGAACTGCCGGTTGCCGCGACCTTTGCCGGTTCGCCGTCCCTTACGGTCGATGGGGTGATTGTGCCCGGTGGCGATGCCGGGGGGCTGTTGCAAAATGGCGATGCCAAATACTACCTGCTGGAAGCCTATAAACACCTGAAAACCATCGCCCTGTTTGGCGATGCGCGTCAGTTTAAAACCCTTCTGGGGGTAGATGCGCAAGGCGAGGAAGGAATTGTTGAAGCAGACAGTGCATCGGCCACGCTGATGGATGATTTTCTCACCCTGCTGGCCACGCATCGCGTGTGGTCACGGATGCAAAAAATCGACAGCATACCCGCATAATGTGGTGGCGAAAAAAACCGGCCATCCGGCCGGTTTTTCTTGCTCAGGCTGAAAAGAAAAAAATTACTGCTTAGGCGCTTGCGGATCGGTGTCGTACTCCGCGCAAGTCTGATAACCGGAGTTCATGACGTGGCCGGTCTCATCCAGTGCAACAAAGTAGGTTTCTGTTTTACCGTCACGTTGACCCAGAATATACGTCTGGCACGTACCACGTGCATGGATCATGGTTACTTCGGATGAAGGACGACCGGCAACCTGCATAACCTGCTGGCGGCTCATGCCTTTTTTCACATCTTTCACCACCGGTTGGCTCACCTGATCTTTCGCGCGATCGTAGGCAGTACACCCTGCCAGCATCGTCAGTACCGCCGCTGCACCCAGAATTCCCGCGATGTTCTTGTTCATATTCCATCCTCTTGTTTATCCGCTTGTGTATCAGCGTGTTATCTAAGCCTGGAATATAAAATTGCATTTTTCAACTATACGACGACGATGGCATAACTTTCGGAAAGTTCTAATAAAACGCGGATAAGCAACTAAAATGCCGTAAATTGCGACACTCAAATCTGTGATCCTTGTCGTTTTACCGCCAAAGGGTTACTTTGAGCCCATCATCTATTTGCAACCTGCAAAGCAGGATTACATAACGGAGGGGTAAATGACTCTGCAACAAGAGATTATTCAGGCGTTAGGCGTGAAACCCGCAATCAATGCCGAAGAAGAAGTTCGCCGCAGCGTAGACTTTCTGAAAACCTATCTGAAGACCTATCCCTTTTTGAAATCGCTGGTGCTCGGCATCAGCGGCGGCCAGGATTCCACCCTGACAGGCAAAGTGTGTCAGACGGCGATTTCTGAACTGCGTGAAGAAACCGGCGATGCCGCCTATCAGTTTATCGCTGTCCGTCTGCCTTATGGCGCACAGGCGGATGAACAGGACTGTCAGGACGCCATCGCGTTTATCCAGCCGGATCGCGTGCTGACGGTTAACATCAAAAGCGCGGTGCTGGCCAGCGAACAGGCGCTGCGCGAGGCCGGCATCGAGCTGAGCGATTTCGTGCGCGGCAACGAAAAAGCGCGCGAAAGGATGAAAGCGCAGTACAGCATTGCCGGGATGAGCAAAGGCGTGGTAGTCGGTACCGATCACGCAGCTGAAGCTGTCACCGGCTTTTTCACCAAATACGGCGATGGCGGCACCGATATCAACCCGATTTTCCGTCTGAACAAGCGCCAGGGTAAACAATTGCTGGCCTGGCTGGGTTGCCCGGAACATCTGTATAAAAAAGCCCCGACGGCTGACCTGGAAGACGATCGTCCGTCGCTACCTGATGAAGCCGCGCTGGGTGTGACCTACGAAAATATTGATGACTATCTGGAAGGCAAAACGCTGGATGCCGGCACGGCGCATATTATCGAAGGCTGGTATCTGAAAACCGAGCACAAGCGTCGCCCGCCCATCACGGTATTCGACGACTTCTGGAAAAAGCAGTAATCCTTCAGGGCGGCGCAGGCCGCCTCTTTTTTAACCGGACCTCACCTGCTACACTGGATAAGTAAACAGTATCAGGAGTCAGTAGTGGTCAGGCGTCTTTCCGCTCCGCGTCCCGAGTTTGACGCCGCGGCAATCTATCAATATCCCGAACATCTGCGCCCGTCGCTTGAGGCTATGCCCAGGCTACCCGGTGTCTATATTTTCCACGGTGAAAGCGACGCCATGCCGCTCTATATCGGTAAAAGCGTAAATATCCGCAGCCGTGTCCTTTCCCATTTGCGAACCCCGGATGAAGCGGCCATGCTGCGCCAGTCGCGCCGTATCACCTGGATCTGCACCGCCGGGGAGATGGGTGCGTTGTTGCTGGAAGCCCGGTTGATTAAAGAGCAGCAGCCGCTGTTCAATAAGCGTTTGCGGCGCAATCGCCAGCTCTGCTCGCTGCGCTTAAGCGGCGAGAAGCCGCAGGTGGTCTATGCAAAAGAAGTGGATTTTTCAACCTCCCCCGACCTGTACGGCTTGTTCGCCAACCGACGCGCAGCATTGCAGGCGTTACAGTCGATCGCAGACGAAGAGAAGCTCTGTTATGGCCTGCTCGGTCTGGAGTCGCTGACGCATGGTCGTCCCTGTTTTCGCGCCGCGCTGCACCGCTGTGCAGGCGCCTGCTGCGGCAGAGAGACACTCCAGGCGCACCAGATGCGTTTCGCCGCCGCAATGGCGCGTTTGCAACTGGTGTGCTGGCCGTGGCAAGGCCCTGTCGGACTCAAAGAGCAAGGTGAGACGATGACGCAATACCACATCATCCATAACTGGCTGTGGTTGGGGTCGGTCACTAACCTGGACGATGCCGGGGCGCTGCTGCGCACCCCGGCTGGATTCGATCATGATGGCTACAAAATTCTCTGTAAGCCGCTGCTGGGTGGCGAGTATGAGATAACCGAACTGGCGTTAGTGACCCGGCAGCCAGGAGATCTCACTGAACAATAACTGTCCTTCAGGTTTGAGCAGGCGCAGGGTATGCCGCCCTTCCTGCCAGCATGCCCCTTGATCCGCCGTCAGTAACTTATCGCCCAGTTGCCATGCGCCACTGAGAACAAAAACCACGCCGCCACGCGCACCAAAGGTGGTGAAAGTGCGATCGGCAATGCGCACTTTCGCACGACAGCGATCGCGGCGGGTGAGAATATTAAAATCCATCGACATCTGGCCGTCTGTCAGCTCCGCTTTTACCGGCTGCTCGCCGGCGAACGTAAAAGGCTGATGGCGTTTGAGGGTATGGCAAAAAGCACTGCCACCATCCAGGGTGACTTCCCCGCCCTCAATCAGCGTGATCACGCGATCAACCCCTGGAAATTGCGGGAATTCACCGTTACTGGCAAGCGATGCAATACTGGCGCGCCAGTTAAAATCCCGCGTCGCCGGTGGAAAGCAACAAATTTCGCGGGTTTCGCCCGCACCGTTACGCCAAAGGTTTACCGGCATTTTGCGGATATCAAAGTATTCCATCATCCCTCCTGAATGGCGCAGCATCTCGCCTGCGCCGCTGCTTCTGTGGGCAGCGTGCATACTTGTTATTGTTTAAATTGCCATGCACGGGTTATCGGCAGCCTAAATGATTTGCCTTAGGCCACTGCGTAACCAGACATGTAAAAAAGTATAAATCTCAGATAAGTGACACCGCCAGCGAAGGGGAGCCTGATGAGAATACCGCGCCGGTGGCGGCTGGCAAGAGGGAATGTAAGAAAAACCGCCGGCTCTGCCCACCACGTAAAACGTTGGATGGGCAAAACCGGCGGTCTTAAGAGGGGGCTGAATTACTCAGCGGGTTCAGGAGGCATTTTACCTTCCGGCGCCGGACGTTCTGTCAGACGCTTCTCAAAATTAGCATTGAACTGCTTTTTCTGCTCCGGAGTCAGAATATTGTAAATCTTGTTCTGAGTTTCCATATGCGCCAGCATGCCGGCTTTGTGCTGCTCTTCCATTTTGGCGATTTGCGCTTCCGCTTTCGCTTTATCGAAGCTGTCGCTGGCAATCAGGTCATGCATGGCACGCATCTCTTCCACCGGCGGGCGTTTCATTGCATCGCGCTGGCTTTTCATAATGTCGCGGATCTGCTGTTTCTGCGCATCGGTCAGATTCAGATCTTTAAACATCATTTCGTGCGGCCCCTTCGGTCCCTTGTGATGCATCATCGGTCTGCCGTCTGCAGGCGCCGTCGTCGTGTCAGCAGCGTGTGCCAGGTTAGCGGCGCCGAAAGCCAGGGTAGAGGCAACAAACAGGGCGGTTAATTTACGCATAATTTTATTCCTTACTTCGGTTTTACTTACGGCGGTTGCCGTGTTGACGCTATTTACTTTACCGTCTTTATCGTCAATTAATCAGAGCGACGGTAAAACAATGAAAGTGTAAATAACGTTTTTACGTCAAATAAGGAGGAAATAAGGATAAACCGTGGAGAGTTGAGAATTAAATATTCAACACACTGATTCAGAAGGAATTATGAAGAAGTATAAATCAGGCTCACTTATAAATAAAGCCGTCAACCAGGATAAATCCGTAATTTATTCATAATAGTGATAAAAATAAGCCCCACGATTGCGGGGCTGAATAATTACTCTATTTTCTCCAGCATTAATCCCGCCCGTAAACCAATGGCAACATTCGGGTTGGGGAACAGGACATACTCCTGTTGATGCTGCACCACATAACGCTCACCACGATCTTCCGCCAACAACGTGCCGGCCTCAAAAGGGGTAAAGTTGAGCGTCTCCGCCGACATATACAGTTTGAACGCTTCACTGCGGCGGGTCAGTTGCTGCACCACCCGATAACGCAACGGCGGACTTTCGGTATCCGGCGCAGGCTCCCCGGCTAATAATGCCGCCAGCGCCCAGGCGGTTCGCTGGAACTGGCTTAAGTCATTTTCCCCAAAAGGCAGCGCCTTACCCAGCTCCAGCGTGCAGGCCAGCGCGTCAAACGTTTCGCAACTGTAATGGGTAAAGGTCCCCCCAGGCGACTGATGAAACACCAGCGCCTCCATGCCCGCGCCGCCGAGCCACTCGAGAAACAGCTCATCCCAGGGTTCCATTCGCACCGGAAGTACCCCAAACCGTATATGGTGCGAACCGCGAATGGCAGTATGTAAATCGAGATGCCAGCGCACCCCGTCGCCGTCAGCGAAGAAGTGCGTCAGCGCCCGCTCCAGCTGCGCCGCACGCATCGTTTCATCACTGGGAGGCATTGATTGCCAGCGCCCGCCGAACAGGCGATTAAGATCGTTTTTCAGATAGCGTTTACCCTGCGCCAGCGCTTGCGGATTGCCGAGCACCACCAGCAACCGCCAGGTCAGCGGTTGGGTACCGGCAAACAGGTTCTTTAGCAGAATATCCAGCATCTCCACCGGCGCAGTCTCATTGCCGTGAATGGCGCAGGAGATCACCAGCGAGCGTCCACAAGGCTGCGGCGGCACCAGTTCCAGGATCCCTTGCTCATGCCACAGCCAGTGAATTCCGCCTGACTCCCCTGACATTTTACGCGGGATGTCGCCCGATAAGGTTGCGGCAAGAAAGTTATCCATACGGCCTCCTGTTAACGCTGGAATGGATAAACGGACCCCAGATGTAACAACTGCGTCAACCGATCCAGCGCTTCGCGCCCTTCACGCAATAACTGCGGATCAGCCAAATCAGCCTGTGTCAGACGATCGCGATAATACCGATCGACCCAGTTATTGAGGGTCGTAAACAGACTGTCATTCATCATTACCGCCGGGTTAACCGCCTGCTGCTCGGCGTCGGTCAGCACCACGCGCAGACGTAAACACGCCGGCCCCCCGCCGTTAGCCATACTTTCCCGCAGATCGAAGACCTGCAACTCGCTCACCGGGTTATCCTGCGCCAGCAGTGCATTCAGATAACGCCAAACGCCCGCGTGTGTCTGCGACTCCTGTGGCAATACCAGCATCATGCTGCCATCGTCACGACTCAGTAGCTGGCTGTTAAACAGATACGTTGCCACTGCATCCGCCACCGACACCGCGCTGTCCGGCACCTCAATGGCCATAAATCCCGGTACCCGCGCCTGCAACTCCGCCAGCAAACGCGGCTGGTCGACAAAAGCGTGTTCGTGGCAAAACAGAACCTGTCGGTTCGACACCGCAATCACATCATTATGAAACACACCCTGATCGATGACGTCCGGGTTTTGCCGGGCGAACAGCACCTGCTGTGGCCTGACCTGATTGATACGGGCGATCGCCTGGCTGGCTTCCCGTGTCTGGCGCGCCGGATAGCGCGCAGGCGCAGTTTGCGCACTCTCTTCCCGGCCGTAGACAAAGAGCTGCACGCCCGGCTCGCCATAATCGCCACCAAAACGGTTATGGTTTGCCGCGCCTTCGTCGCCGAACATCGCCACCTGCGGCAACGCCGGATGCACGGAAAAATGCGCGTCATCACGAAAGATTGCGCGTAACACGGCTTCGGTCGTGGGCGCTTCTATGGCACGGTGGAATTTATTGTTCAGACTGGCGACAGTAAGATGCACTTTCCCATCGAGGGAATCCGCTGACGGGCAGATCGTCGCCGCATTCGCCACCCACATCGCCGATGCGGAACTGGCAGCGGACAACAGATGCGGTGCCTGCGCAGCCGCTTTTGCCAGCACCTGCTCATCGCTGCCGCTAAAGCCCAACTGGCGCAATACCGGCAAGCAAGGGCGCTCATGCGGTGGGATCACCCCTTGCGGAAAGCCCGCATCCGCCAGCGCCTTCATTTTCAACAACCCCTGTTTTGCCGCCAGCCGTGGGTTTGACTGCTGAAAACGGTGTCTGGTCGAGGCTTCGTTACCAAATGACAGCCCTGCATAGTGGTGCGTTAAACCGACCAGACCGTCAAAATTCACCTCACGCGCTTTCATGGCTGCTCCTCGCGGGAAAAATCCAGACCGGGACTGAGCGTCTGCGGCAGCGTTAAATCCGCCGTTTCAAGGCTCGCCATCGGCCAGGCGCAGTAGTCTGCGGCATACCATGCGCTGGCGCGGTGGTTACCGGATGCGCCAACGCCGCCAAAGGGCGCGGTACTGGCTGCGCCAGTCAGCGGTTTATTCCAGTTAACGATCCCGGCGCGCGCTTCCAGCAAGAGCTGGTCGAATTTTTCCCGATCAGGGGAGATCAACCCGCAGGCCAGACCATAGCGAGTGTCGTTTGCCAGCGCGATGGCGTCCTGATAGGCATCGTAGCGCCATACGCACAGCAGCGGGCCAAAAACCTCTTCATCCGGCACCTGCTCCACGCCGGTCATATCAATAATCCCCGGCGTCAGCAAAGAGGTGCCTTCAGCAAGCATGCGCGGCGCAAGTAGGGTTTTCCCTCCACGTGCTTCATGCGCTTGCCAGGCCTGATAGACGTGCTGCGCCGCCTGTTGCGAAATCAGTCCCCCCAGGAACGGTTGAGGTTCCGCGTTCCAGGCTTGCGGGATCAGACGCGCACTCACCGCCACCAGGCGTTCAAGGAAGGCATCACCGGCCGCCGACCGCTTAACCAGCAAGCGGCGGACACAGGTACAACGCTGCCCGGCGGTGATAAATGCCGACTGGATCGCCAGGTGCACAGCGGCATCAATATCGTCAGGATCTTCAACAATCAGCGGGTTATTGCCGCCCATCTCCAGCGCGAGGATCTTCTCCGGTTGCCCGGCAAGCTGGCGGTGCAACTGGTAACCGGTATGCGCGCTGCCGGTAAACAGCAAGCCGTCCAGCCCCGGTAAGGCACTCAGCGCTTGCCCGGTTTCGCGCCCACCCTGTAGCAGGTTGAGCACCCCGGCAGGTAACCCCGCCTGCTCCCATAATTTCACCACCGCTTCGCCGCTCCACGGCGTCAGCTCACTGGGTTTAAACAGCAGCGTATTTCCCGCCAGCAACGCCGGAATAATATGGCCATTCGGCAAATGTCCCGGAAAGTTATAGGGGCCAAATACTGCCAGCACACCGTGCGGGCGATGGCGAAGCGTGGCCGCGCCATCGGCCATTTCAGTATGCTGTTCTCCGGTACGGGTGTGGTAAGCCTTCACCGAAATCGCGGCTTTATTGATCATCGCGGTGACTTCCGTTAACGCTTCCCAGCGCGGTTTCCCCGTTTCACGGGCGATGATCTCCGCCAGCGCCTGTTTGTTGGCCTCCAACAGCGCGGCAAATGTTTCCACTATCGCCTGCCGTTCGCTGAAGGGCTGCCGCGCCCACTGTGGAAACGCCGCTCGCGCCGCCTGATACGCCTTTTCAACCTGCGCGGCATCGGCATCAAAACCGTGCCACAGTGCTTCGTGACTCACCGGATTGGTCTTCACACGGCGTTCGCCCTGACCGGTTACCCAGTCGCCATTAATCCAGTTACTCATTTTGTTTTCTCCTCGGCGCAAAGGCGGACCAGTCGTACGGTGTCGCCCGGCTGGCATTTCAACGCATCCAGCTCTGCTGGTGTGAGCAACAACCGCTCTGTGGCGGGGTCGGCTTTAATAAGCATGGCCCGGAATTGCTGGTATTGCTCATTGGCAACAATACAGGCAGGCCATTCGCCTGGCGCCCGTTGCCCCTCGCCTGTTTCCACCAGACGGCTTTTGCGGATCGCCCGCACGTGGTCGATATCGCACTCAAGCGTTGGCCCACCGTCGAAAATATCGACGTAATTGCGGTAGCGAAAACCCTCTTTCTCCAGAACGGCCCGGGCAGGCGCGGTTTGCGGATGCACCTCGCCAATCACCGCCTGCGCTTCTTCGCTGAGAAAATGGGTATAGATCGGATGCTTGGGCATCAGCTCAGCAATAAACGCCTTTTGCCCGGTACCGCACAGATAATCCGCCCGGCTGAAGGCCATCGAAAAAAAGCGCTTGCCCAGACTTTCCCAGAACGGGGAATAGCCGTGTTCGTCAATCACCCCACGCATCTCGGCCACCACTTTTTCATTAAAGCAGTCGCGGAACGCCGCCATAAACAGAAAGCGGGATTTGGACAACAAATAACCGTTCCCCTCTTTACGCCAGCCGGGGTCAAGAAACAGCGTGCAAAGTTCACTGCTGCCGGTGTGGTCGTTACTGAGAAACAGCGTGGGCAGCGCGTTATAGACGTTCAGCTCTTTCGATGCATGCACCTGCGTGCCCACCCGGTAGTTATACCAGGGATCGTTGAGGCCAACGGCGACTTCGATGGCGCAAATCCCCGCCACGTCTCCGCTTTGCGTATCTTCCAGCACAAACACATAACCCTGCTCTCTTTTCGGCAGTTCGCCGGCCCAGGTCTGGCGGGCGCGCTCAATGCGCGCGGACAACGTGGCTTCATCCACCGGTAATGAGGTCAATCCGCCGCCGGTTTTCCCGGCGAGAGACATTAACGCAGATAAATCGCCGCTGGCGACAGGACGGATCACCATCATGATGAGGACCCCGCAATGAATTTTTCACAGGCGCGGGCAAAGCGCGCAAGCCCGGTGCGGATCTCCTCCTCGCTGATATTCAGCGCAGGCGCGAAACGCACCACATTCGCCCCGGCAATCAGTATCATTGCCCCTTCGGTTGCCGCCAGTTGCGCAATCTGTTTCGCACTGCCGGTATGCTCCGCAGCCAACTGGCAGCCGATCAACAACCCCAAACCGCGGATCTCGCTAAACAGGTGATAGCGGTTATTCAATGCGGTCAGTTGTTCCGTCAGCCACTGATGGCGCTGCTTAACCCCATCGAGGGTTTCGCGGGTGTTGACGATATCCAGTACCGCGCCCGCCACGGCCCCAGCCAGCGGGTTGCCACCATAAGTCGTGCCATGGGTGCCCACATTCATCACGCGGCCAAACTCTTCAGTGGTGAGCATTGCGCCAATCGGGAATCCGCCACCCAGCGCCTTGGCCGTGGTGAGGACATCCGGCGTGACGCCATAGTGCATATAGGCATACAGCTCGCCGGTACGGCCAACGCCGGTTTGCACTTCGTCAAAGATCAACAGCGCATGATGGCGGTCACACAGTTCGCGCAGCCCCTGCAAAAAGGCCGTCGTGGCCGGTAAGACACCGCCCTCGCCCTGTATCGGCTCCACAATCACGGCGCAGGTGTCGTCATTGATCAACTCTCGGGCGGAGGCTAAATCGTTGTAGACCGCATGGCGGATTTCCGGCGGCAGCGGCGCGAAATCCTGCGAATACGCAGGCTGCCCCCCGGCGCTAACGGTAAACAGCGTGCGACCGTGGAATGCATTCTTGAAGGCCACAATACCGCTCTTCTGCGGGCCTGCGGTGTCGTGCGCATATTTGCGTGCCAGCTTCAGCGCCGCTTCATTGGCCTCGGCACCCGAGTTACAAAAGAAGGCGCGATCGGCAAACGTCGCGTCCAGCAACCGCTTCGCCAGCTTCAGCACCGGCTCATTGGTGTAGCCGTTACCCGTATGCCAGAACTTCGCCGCTTGCTCGCTTAGCGCCTTGCAAAGCGCCGGGTGCGCATGACCCAGTGCGTTGACCGCAATACCGCCAGCGAAATCGATATACTCTTTCCCTTGCTGATCCCATAAGCGTGAACCTTCACCGCGAACCGGGATAAAAGGCGCTGGCGCGTAGACTGGCAACATCCATTGATCAAAATTTTCACGCGTAATTGACATAGACATAGCGACCTCATCCGGTAAATGAATAGTTGATTAAATGTTAATAAATATGAACTCTTTCGCTGTAAATGTAGATTGCACAGTTCATGCCAGCTAGCTGTAAAAATGCATAAACGGCGTTCAACAACATTATTTCAATGACTTACAACCTGTCGCTATTCATTTTATTTGCATAAAAAGTGAATAAATTGACATCAGAGAGTGATGGCAGGCGGGATGATGCGAGGGTTTATGCAATAAGAATAATTAATACCGGAACTGTGATCATCAGCGAAATTAATTTTCATCACCTGCCCTGTTTTAGAGCAACCTGCCCATAAACAGGGCATCCGGGGTGTTTTTTGTTCAAAGACGTGGGCGAATCAGGGGCTGAGCCAATAAGTGGCAGTTGCGAAACATAAACTCTGCTAACATCTTTGCATCTTTCACTCTGCTAAGTGGCTGCGACTATGAAATTCGTCTCTTTTAATATCAATGGCCTGCGCGCCCGACCTCACCAACTTGAAGCGCTTGTGGAACAGCATCAACCGGATGTTATCGGACTGCAGGAAACGAAAGTGCACGACGATATGTTTCCTCTCGAAGAGGTGGCGCGCCTTGGATACAACGTGTTTTACCACGGGCAGAAAGGCCACTATGGGGTCGCACTACTGACCAAGGACACCCCGATTTCGGTACGCCGTGGTTTTCCGAATGACGGTGAAGAAGCCCAACGCCGCATTATCATGGCGGAGGTCCCTTCGCCACTCGGCAATATCACCGTGATCAACGGCTACTTCCCGCAGGGCGAAAGTCGCGACCATCCGCTGAAATTTCCGGCAAAAGAGAAGTTTTACCAGGATCTGCAACAGTTCCTTGAAACCGAGCTGAAAAAAGAGAACCCGGTGTTGATCATGGGCGACATGAACATCAGCCCGACGGATCTGGACATTGGCATTGGTGAAGAGAACCGCAAACGCTGGCTGCGCACCGGAAAATGCTCATTCCTGCCGGAAGAGCGTGAGTGGATGGAACGACTGAAAGGCTGGGGACTGGTGGATACCTTCCGCGAAGCTCACCCGGACACCCAGGATCGCTTCTCGTGGTTCGACTACCGCTCCAAAGGTTTTGATGACAACCGCGGCTTGCGTATCGATTTGCTGCTGGCAAGCCAGCCGCTGGCCGAACGTTGCATCGAAACCGGAATCGACTACGACATCCGTAGCATGGAAAAACCCTCCGATCATGCACCGGTGTGGGCCAAATTTAAGGTCTGATCCGAATGTCACCACCGCGCCCACTCAACCCGTGGGTCACGACACAGTGGCTGGATGATGTTCTCCGCCAGCGCCAGACACCCGCCAGCCTCGTCGGAGAATGGCGGTTGCTGGAAGTGGGCTGTGATCACGGAGCGGCGTATCGCAGCGGGCACATTGCCGGTGCGGGGTATATCGACACCCATGAGGTGGAAAGCCTGCCGTTGTGGAACGTGGTGCCGCCGGAGACCCTGCGCACGGTGTTAGCACGACACGGCCTGCGGTTTGATACGCAGGTTATCCTGTATGGCCGCCAGAATTACGCGGCGGAACGACTGGCGCATATTTTATTGTATGCCGGCGTCCAGAATGTGCGCCTGCTGGATGGCGGCTGGCAATGCTGGCAACAGGCCGGGCTGGCGCAGATTGCAGGTTCTCCACCAATGGTGACGCCCCAAAATTTTGGTGTACCTCTCCCCGCGCAACCGCAGTTGCTGCGCAATCTGGCGCAAACCCGCGCGTTGCGCCAACGTGGTGATACCGTGCTGGTAAGCGTGCGCAGTTGGGCAGAGTTCAGCGGTGCGGTAAGCGGCTATGACTATATCGCCACTGCCGGCGATATTCCGGGTGCACGCTGGGGGCATGCAGAGGGTACGAACCAGTATATCCACGCCTACCACAACCCGGATGGCACCCTGCGCCCGCCGCAGGAGATCGCCGCATTGTGGGCGAAAGAGGCGATCTGCCCGGCTCAGGGCGTGGTGTTTTATTGCGGTACGGGCTGGCGTGCCTCGCTCGCGTTTCTGGTTGCCTGGTCGCTGGGGTGGCAGGATATCGCCGTGTATGACGGCGGTTGGTTTGAGTGGAGTCAGCAGCATTAATGGGAACAATCTGGCAATGACAACAGTAAAAGCGCTCGATGTGGTGGCAGCGATTATTGAACGCGACGGCAAAATTTTGCTCGCTCAGCGCCCCGCGCAGGCGGATCAGGCCGGGTTATGGGAATTTGCCGGTGGGAAAGTGGAGCCCGGCGAAAGTCAGCCGCAGGCGCTGGCGCGCGAACTGCGTGAGGAACTGGGTATTGAGGCAGAACCGGCGCGCTATGTCGCCAGCCACCAGCGGGAAGTCTCCGGCCGCCTTATCACACTGCACGCCTGGCATGTGGTGACATTCAGCGGTGAACCGCTGCGGCATTACCACAGTGCGTTGATATGGTGTACGCCCGCCGAAGCCCTGCAACACGCGCTGGCTCCGGCGGACATCCCTCTGCTGGAAGCCTTTATGGCTTCACACGCCGCCAGACCAGCGGATTAGTCGACAGGGCTTTTTCATCACGCTGGCATTGCAGCAGCACGCCTTCCGTCTTGATCACCGCCCCTTCCGTATAGTTTTGATTGCCATACACGCAGCACTGAAGACAGGGCTGCGTTGTTTGCGTCTGCCCGCCGGAACTGAACACTTCCGGCGGGATATTCACTTCAACGCCGGGCGACGGTAAACGCTCAGCCAGCACACTACCGGATGCGGCAACCAGTACCACCGCAGCGATCCACCTGAAACGGGTCATAACCTGTCCTTTCTGATTGACTCCACTTATTACTATAACGGATCTATTTCGCAGGACTTTAATTTCCACCATCATCGCTTTTAGTTATGACACAGAGGCGGTTATTAATTTGCCTGGTGAGCGAATTTTTCCCTTGCGGCCTGCCGCATTGCGGATGTTATAGTCCGAAAGCGCCGTTTTTTTGCGCACAACAACACAAAATTCCCACCTATACGATAAGAGAAATTTATATCTATGGATCAGACCCACTCTCTTGAATCATTTCTCACTTATGTTCAACAACGCGATCCGCACCAGCCCGAGTTCTCCCAGGCCGTTCGTGAAGTCATGACAACCCTCTGGCCCTTCCTTGACGCGAACCCACGCTACCGCCAGTTTTCACTGCTGGAACGGCTGGTGGAACCGGAGCGCGTCATTCAGTTCCGCGTGGCCTGGGTTGATGACCGTAACCAGGTGCAGGTTAACCGCGCCTGGCGTGTACAGTTCAGCTCTGCCATCGGCCCGTACAAAGGCGGAATGCGTTTTCATCCTTCGGTGAATTTATCCATCCTCAAGTTCCTCGGCTTTGAGCAAACGTTCAAAAACGCCCTCACCACCCTGCCGATGGGCGGCGGTAAAGGCGGCAGCGATTTCGATCCGAAAGGCAAAAGCGATGGTGAAGTGATGCGCTTCTGCCAGGCGCTGATCAGCGAGCTGTATCGCCATCTGGGGGCGGATACCGACGTTCCGGCCGGGGATATCGGCGTTGGCGCGCGTGAAGTGGGCTTTATGGCCGGGATGATGAAAAAACTCTCCAACAACACTGCCTGCGTCTTTACCGGCAAAGGGCTCTCGTTTGGCGGCAGCCTGATCCGCCCGGAAGCCACAGGTTATGGACTGGTGTACTTTACCGAAGCCATGCTCAAGCGCCACGGTCTGGGTTTTGAAGGGCTGCGCGTCGCCGTTTCCGGTTCCGGTAACGTGGCGCAATACGCTATTGAAAAAGCGATGGCGTTTGGCGCACGGGTGATCACCGCGTCCGACTCTGCCGGTACGGTGGTGGATGAAGCGGGATTTACTGCAGAAAAACTGGCACGCCTGTGTGAAATCAAAGCCAGCCGCGATGGACGCATTGCGGATTACGCCCGAGAGTTCGGTCTGCCCTATCTCGCTGGTCAACAACCCTGGTCCGTGCCGGTGGATATCGCCCTGCCATGTGCCACGCAAAATGAGCTGGATACCGACGCCGCCCGCGTGCTTATCGCCAACGGCGTAAAAGCCGTAGCGGAAGGAGCCAACATGCCAACTACCATCGAAGCCACGGAGCTGTTCCTTGACGCGGGCGTGCTGTTTGCGCCGGGCAAAGCCGCCAATGCAGGGGGCGTCGCCACCTCAGGTCTTGAAATGGCGCAAAACGCCGCCCGCCTGGGCTGGAAAGCAGAAAAAGTGGATGCCCGCCTGCACCATATCATGCTTGATATTCACCAGGCCTGCGTGGAGTACGGCGGAGAGGGTAAACAGACGCACTATGTGCGCGGTGCCAACATTGCGGGCTTTGTCAAAGTCGCCGATGCGATGATGGCTCAGGGTGTGATTTAACCCTGCTTCCGCAGACCGGATAGCGGCATCAATGCCTTATCCGGCCTGCGGTGCTACGAAACCGTCGCCTCTGCCGGAGGCGGCTGTTTTTTCCCCCGGCTTTTCGCAAAGGTTTTCTTCTTCTTCTCTCCACCAGGCGCCACCAGACCACGAAACTGACGCACCGGCGTATTGCGCGCTTGGTGAATCAACTCGTGCAGCGTGCCGACCAGCGGTTGCATAAAGTCCTGATAGCGGCACTCTTTTTCACTGATTTGCGTCAGCACCGACTCCCAGTGTGCGGTCATGTCCGGGCGCGCCGCCATTTCCGGCAGCGAGTGGATCAGCGCCCGTCCGGGATCGGTCGAATGAATATAGCGCCCCTTCTTCACCAGAAACCCACGTTTAAATAACAGCTCAATGATCCCGGCGCGGGTAGCTTCTGTGCCCAGACCATCGGTCGCGCGCAGGATCTTTTTCAGCTCCTTGTCCTGTACAAAACGCGCAATCCCGGTCATCGCGGAAAGCAGCGTGGCGTCGGTAAAATGGCGCGGCGGCTGAGTCTGACGCTCCACCACTTCGCCCTTTTCACACAGCAGCTCATCGCCTTTTGCAACCACCGGCAGCGGTGTGCCGTCGTTCTCTTCATCACGCTCTTTTGCGCCTAACAACGTGCGCCAGCCCGCTTCCGCGAGGAACCGCGCTTTGGCAATAAACTTACCGTTGGCGATATCGAGATCGATCTGGCATTTGCGGAATACCGCATCCGGGCAGAATTGCATCAGATACTGACGGGCCACCAGGTTGTAGATATTGGCTTCGTTGTCGGTGAGATTCACCTTTGAGGCGCGCGCGGTAGGAATAATGGCATGGTGCGCATCGACTTTTTTATCGTCCCAACAGCGGTTGCGGGTATCCGGGTTCACCACCGGTTGCGGCAGTAAACCCGGCGCGTGCGCGCCAATGGCGTTCATTACCGCATGCCGTCCGGCATAGTGCTCTTCCGGCAGATAACGGCAGTCCGAACGCGGATAGGTAATCAGCTTATGGGTTTCGTACAGCTTCTGGCAGATATCCAGCACGGTCTGCGCGCTAAGCCCGTAACGCTTTGCGGCTTCAATTTGCAGTGCCGAAAGGGAAAACGGCAACGGCGCCAGTTCTGATTCCCGTTTATCGTTATAAGCTGTAACAAAAGCGGGCTGACCGTTGATGCGGTTGACCACATGCTCCGCCAACGGCCGATGCAACAAGCGCCCCTCTTCATCCTGATAGGGTTCGCAGGCATCGCTCGGCTGCCATAGCGCAGTAAACCGTTCCCCGGCGGGCGTAACGATATGCGCTTTAACCTCGAAGAAATCTTTCGCGACGAAGTTTTCAATCTCTTCGTCGCGACGCACCACCAGCCCCAGCACCGGCGTCTGCACGCGCCCCACCGACAGCACGCCCTGATAACCGGCATTACGGCCGAGCAAGGTATAGGCGCGGGTCATGTTAATGCCGTACAGCCAGTCCGCACGCGCACGCGCCAGCGCCGACACGCACAGCGGAATAAACTCGCTGTTCGCCCGCAGGCGCTCGATCGCGCGTTCCACCGCTTGTGGGTTCAGATCGTTAATCAGACAGCGCTGCACCTGCTGGCGTTTTTCCGGGGCCAGTTGCAAGTAGTCAATCACTTCATCGACCAGCAGTTGCCCTTCACGATCCGGGTCACCTGCATGTACCACCTGCTCCGCGTCGGCCAGCAGACGCTTGATGACGTTGATTTGTTTCAACACCGATGGGCGTGGCTGCAACTGCCACTTTTCCGGCACGATCGGTAAATCCGCCAGATTCCAGCGCGCATAGCGACTGTCGTAGGCATCGGGCTGCGCCTGTTCCAGCAGGTGACCAATGCACCAGGTCACCACCTGGCCATTACCGCACTCAATATAGCCGTCGCCTTTGCGATGCGGCTTTGGCAGCACATCGGCAATGGCGCGGGCCAGACTGGGCTTTTCGGCAATAAATAACCGCATCGAATTAACGGATCTCAATCATCGGACGACCACCGCGGGCGCTGACCAGCTCGCCAATGGCGCTTAGCTCAATGCCGTATTCCGCCGCCGTCGCTTTCACCTCAGCTTCGGCGTCCGGCAACACGGCGAGCAGCAAACCGCCGGAGGTTTGCGGATCGCACAGCAGATCGCGCACATCCGCAGACATCTCGCCCATCAGGTGCCCGTAACTGGCAAAGTTACGTTGGGTGCCGCCCGGTACCGCACCCTGTGCGATATAGGCTTCCACGCCCGGCAATTTCGGCACATCCTGATACCAGACCTGCGCCTGTACGCCCGCGCCCTGGCACATTTCGCTCAGGTGACCGAGCAGGCCAAAGCCGGTGACATCGGTCATCGCTTTCACCCCCTCAATGCCGGCAAAGGCCGCCCCGGCGACGTTCATCCGGCACATCACCTCTGTCGCCAGTCCTTTGTGTTCGTCTTTCAGCAGGGATTTTTTCTCGGCGGTGGTCAACACGCCAATGCCCAGCGGTTTGGTGAGGAACAGTTTGCAGCCCGCCTGCGCAGTGCTGTTTTTCTTCACCCGCTCCGTCGGCACCACGCCGGTCACCGCAAGGCCAAAAATCGGTTCCGGCGCATCAATGGAGTGACCGCCCGCCAGCGCAATCCCCGCCTGCTGGCAGGCAAAACGCCCGCCGTCGATCACTTCCCGTGCGATCTCAGGCGCCAGTTTGCTGATTGGCCAGCCAAGAATCGCGATCGCCATAATCGGCTTACCGCCCATAGCGAAGATATCGCTGATGGCGTTCGTTGCCGCAATGCGGCCGAAATCGAAGGGGTTATCGACAATAGGCATGAAAAAATCAGTGGTGCTGATAATGCAGGTGCCGTTACCCAGATCGTACACCGCCGCATCATCGCGTGTTTCGTTGCCAACAAGCAGGTTCGGGTCGAGAAACTTCGCCTGTTCGCTGTGCAGAATGGTATCCAGCACTTTGGGGGAAATTTTACAACCGCAACCGGCTCCGTGGCTGTATTGCGTTAAACGAATAGCTTGCTCGCTCATGGACATCTCCTGTCATTGCAATCCCGCTATGGTAGCGCCCAAACGGTAAGGTGATAAGTCTGGCAATCTGAATTCGCGCGCTGTTGCTCATTAAGCGTACGAAACCCGCCGCGGTCACGCCTGTTTTTCCGTCGCGTCTGCCTTCATCGGCCATTTTGCGAGCGACGCCAAATTAATCCCTCACGAATTGTGGCAGAAATATGACAGAGCCCGAAAGGGCCATGGATGTTATCCAACACCAAGGAACCATAGCTAATGAAAAAAAATATTCTCGCATTTTGTCTTGCCAGCCTGCTGTCTACCAGCGCACTGGCGTTAGTACCTCCAGGAAACGACGCGACCACCAAACCCGATCTTTACTACCTGAAAAACGCCCAGGGTATCGACAGCGTTGCCCTACTGCCGCCACCGCCGGAATTGGGCAGCATTGCCTTCCTGAACGATCAGGCCATGTATGAGCAAGGCCGTTTGTTACGTAATACCGAGCGGGGTAAACTGGCTGCTGAAGACGCCAATCTGAGCGCAGGCGGCGTGGCGAATGCCTTCTCTGCCGCGTTTGGCTCGCCAATTACCGAAAAAGAGGCGCCGCAGTTGCATAAGCTGCTGACCAACATGATCGAAGATGCCGGTGAGCTGGCCACCCGTGGCGCCAAACAGAAATACATGCGTATTCGCCCGTTTGCCTTCTACGGCGTACCGACCTGCAACACCAAAGAGCAGGATACGCTGGCGAAAAACGGTTCCTATCCTTCCGGCCATACGTCGATCGGCTGGGCAACCGCGCTGGTGCTCGCCGAGATCAATCCGCAAAGGCAGGATCAGATCCTGAAACGCGGTTACGATCTGGGGCAAAGTCGGGTGATTTGTGGCTACCACTGGCAGAGCGATGTGGATGCTGCGCGTATTGTCGCCTCAGCGGTCGTGGCGACACTGCACACTAACCCGGCCTTCCAGCAGCAGTTGCAGAAAGCGAAAAACGAATTTGCCGCTCAGCGCAAATAAACCTTAAGGATGGCCCGGCGGCGCAACGCTGACCGGGCCAGTAAACCCCGATCTGGGTTCAGAAACGTGTCACAAACGGTGTGGTATCCGGTACGCTGACCGTGGTTGAGGCTTTTAACTGCGGGGTGCCAAGATAGAGGAAACCAACAATTTTATCCTGTGCGCCGCAGTCGAACGCTTCGCGCACCACCGGGCTGTCGGTCAACGGGCCGGTACGCCAGATCCCATTAAATCCCTGTGCCAGCGCAGCCATTTGCATTGCCATCACTGCGCAGCCTGCCGAGAGCAGTTGCTCCCATTGCGGGACTTTGTGATGTTCCTGACATTTTGCCACCACGGCGATAATCAGCGGCGCGCGAAACGGCGAGGTGCGTGCTTTTTCAATGCCCTTCTCATCCTGACCAGCTGCAATCGCCCCTTTCTCCAGCGTCTGGCTGAAGCGCTCGCGCCCTTCTCCCTCAATAACGAAGAAATGCCACGGTTGCAACGTGCCGTGATCCGGCGCACGCATACCTGCGCGCAAAATGTTATCCAGTTGTTCACCCACCGGGGCCGGTTCCGCCAGCCGGGAAGCACTGCGACGGTTGACGAGCAGTTCAAGTGCATCCATTAGTTAAACTCCTGTATTGAAATTTGTTCATAAAATTAACACGGGCGTAGAATTTGTTACAGCGCCGGAGGCGATTCCTGCTGACAAGTGGCAGCAGGGTAATTAGGATAACCACACTTTGCCGCTCAGGGCAGCGGTGGGCGTTAACTACCAGGGAGAATACATGCGAACCCTTTGGCGTTTTATTGCCGGTTTTTTTAAGTGGGCCTGGCGATTGCTGAACTTTATCCGCAATCTGGTGCTGAATCTGTTTTTTATCCTGTTGGTGCTGGTCGGTGTGGGCATCTGGATGCAACTCAGCGCTGGCAAAGCCGAGCACAGCAATCGTGGGGCTTTGCTGCTGGACATTTCCGGCGTGGTCGTCGATAAACCCAGCACCAGCAGCCGCCTGGGCGCGCTTGGTCGTCAGTTCTTTGGCGCCAGCTCCGATCGTCTGCAAGAGAACTCCTTGTTCGATATCGTCGAAACCATTCGCCAGGCGCAGGCCGATCGCAATATCACCGGTATTGTGATGGACCTGAAGAACTTCGCCGGGGCCGACCAACCATCCATGCAGTATATCGGCAAAGCGCTGCGTGCATTCCGCGACAGCGGCAAACCGGTCTACGCCGTGGCGGATAACTACAGCCAGGGCCAGTATTACCTCGCCAGTTTCGCCAATAAAATCTGGCTCTCACCGCAGGGCGTGGTCGATCTGCACGGTTTCGCCACGAATGGCCTGTACTACAAATCGCTGCTGGATAAGCTCAAAGTCACCACCCATGTGTTCCGCGTCGGCACGTATAAATCCGCCGTTGAACCGTTTATTCGTGACGATATGTCGCCAGCCGCGCGCGACGCGGATAGCCGCTGGATTAACGAGCTGTGGCAAAACTATCTCAATACCGTTGCCGCTAACCGCCAGATCACCGCTCAGCAGGTGTTCCCGGGTGCGCAAGCGATGCTCGATGGTCTGCGTAAAGTCGATGGCGACACCGCAAAATATGCGCTGGATAATAAGCTGGTGGACGAGTTGGGTTCCGCCGCCGATGCGGAAAAAGCGCTGGTGAAACAGTTTGGCTGGAGCAGTGAAGATAAAAACTTCCGCGCCGTCAGCTTCTATGATTACCCGCTGAAAAACCCCAGCGATGTGGGCGATACCGTGGCGGTGATTTTTGCCAATGGCGCCATCATGGACGGTGAGGAAACGCCGGGGAACGTGGGCGGCGATACCACCGCTTCGCAAATCCGCGATGCGCGTCTGGATCCGAAAGTGAAAGCCATTGTGCTGCGCGTTAACAGCCCTGGCGGCAGCGTCAGCGCCTCTGAAGTTATCCGTTCAGAACTGGCGGCAGCAAAAGCGTCCGGCAAACCTGTGGTGGTTTCGATGGGCGGAATGGCGGCATCCGGTGGTTACTGGATTTCGACTCCGGCGAGCTACATTCTGGCAAACCCGAGTACGCTGACCGGTTCGATTGGTATCTTCGGCGTTATTAATACGCTGGAAAACAGCCTCGACAGCATTGGCGTGCATACTGATGGCGTGGCGACATCGCCGTTGGCGGATATCAGCATGACCAAAGCGTTGCCGACGGAAGTGCAGCAGATGATGCAGATCAGTATCGAAAACGGCTACAAACGCTTTATCACGCTGGTCGCCCAGTCGCGTAACAGCACGCCGGAACAGATCGATAAGATAGCTCAGGGTCACGTCTGGACCGGTCAGGACGCGAAAGCCAACGGTCTGGTTGACGGGCTGGGCGATTTTGATGACGCGCTGGCAAAAGCCGCTGAACTGGCAAAACTCAAACAGTGGCACGTGGACTATTACGAAGAAGAACCGAGCTTCTTTGACCGGGTAATGGACAGCATGTCCGGTTCCGTTCGCGCCATGCTGCCGCAGGCATTACAGGCTTATCTGCCTGCGCCTCTGGCCAGCGCCGCGCTGGAAGTAAAAAATGAAACCGATAAGCTGGCGGTGTTCAACGATCCGCAAAATCGTTATGCGCTCTGTCTGAACTGCGCCAATATCCGTTAACATATCCCTACGCGTCCCCTCCCTACGGAGGGGATTTTTTTGATGCCGCAAGAACCGATAATCATGCAAAAAAAATCCATTTACGTTGCTTACACTGGCGGGACCATTGGTATGCAACGCTCCGAACACGGCTATGTGCCGGTTTCTGGTCATCTGCAACGCCAGCTGGCGCTGATGCCTGAATTCCACCGTCCGGAAATGCCTGACTTTACCATCCACGAATATGATCCGCTGATGGACTCCTCCGATATGACGCCGGAAGACTGGCAACATATCGCGGACGATATCAAAGCGCATTACGATGAGTACGATGGGTTTGTCATTCTGCATGGTACCGACACCATGGCCTACACCGCGTCGGCACTGTCGTTTATGCTGGAAAATCTCGGCAAACCGGTGATTGTGACAGGGTCACAAATACCGCTGGCGGAGCTGCGCTCAGACGGTCAAATCAATCTGCTTAACGCGCTGTACGTCGCGGCAAATTTCCCGATCAACGAAGTGTCGCTGTTCTTCAATAACCGTCTGTTCCGGGGTAACCGCACCACCAAAGCCCATGCCGACGGTTTTGATGCTTTTGCTTCACCGAACCTTGCTCCGCTGCTTGAGGCTGGCATCCACATTCGCCGTCTCGGTACGCCGCCCGCCCCGCACACCTCCGGTGAACTGGTGGTGCATCCGATTACGCCGCAGCCGATTGGCGTGGTGACCATCTACCCAGGCATTTCCGCCGATGTGGTGCGTAACTTCCTGCGTCAGCCGGTTAAAGCGCTGATCCTCCGCTCGTATGGCGTGGGTAACGCGCCGCAAAATGGCGAATTCCTCCGCGAACTGCAAGAAGCCAGCGCGCGCGGCATCGTGGTGGTGAACCTCACGCAGTGCATGTCCGGCAAGGTGAATATGGGCGGTTACGCCACCGGCAACGCCCTCGCCCATGCTGGCGTAATAGGTGGTGCGGATATGACGGTGGAGGCCACGCTGACTAAACTTCACTATCTGTTAAGCCAGGATTTGGACGCCGACGCGATCCGTACTGCGATGACGCAAAACCTGCGTGGTGAACTGACACCGGACGAGTGAGGAGAAAGCCATGACGCAACGCGCACTGCTGCTGGTGGATATTCAGAATGATTTCTGCGCGGGCGGCGCACTGGCGGTTGCCGACGGCGACAGCACCGTGGATGTCGCCAACGCCATGATGGCGTGGTGTGGCGCGCGTGGCGACGCCGTGGTCGCCAGCCTCGACTGGCACCCGGCGGATCACGGCAGCTTCGCCAGTCAGCATAGCGTTCCACCCTTTAGCCAGGGCAAGCTGGATGGATTAGCGCAAACCTTCTGGCCGGATCACTGCGTGCAGAACAGCGCTGGCGCGGAACTGCACCCATTGCTCAGGCAACAGGCTATTGATGCGGTATTCCACAAAGGTGAAAACCCGCTGCTTGACAGCTACAGCGCGTTTTTCGATAACGGTCACCGGCAGAAAACCTCGCTGGACGGCTGGTTGCGTCAGCATGGCGTCAGCGAGCTGATAGTGCTGGGATTAGCCACCGATTACTGCGTCAAATTCACCGTACTGGATGCCCTGCAACTGGGCTACCAGGTCAATGTGATCACGGATGGCTGTCGTGGCGTGAATCTGGATCCGCAGGATAGCCCGCAGGCATTTATGGCAATGGCCGCGGCCGGCGCCACGCTCTATACGCTGGCGGACTGGCAGGAAACGCAGGGCGAATTGTAGTCGACCCTGTTTCAGGCGGAAGTGAGCTTCCGCCCGATCTTAAATGCACATATAAACGTTAAAATGCAAAAAATAGTCAAAATTAATGCATTTCTGTTCTTCCGTTATCCCATCAATACTAATACCCCATAACTTCATTAAGTTGCCAGCAAAAAACTGCATTTACCGTGCACTTCGCGGGCTGTCACAGCGCTGCTCAGATCGTTTTTTAATCGATTTAACTCACAAATTTATTGCATTTATCTTGATAAAAAAACCATTTGATCGAATGTTGTTAACATTCTCAAAACAACTGAATGAATGCTGGAGACGTATATGACCCTTTTTAGCCATTAAGCCGTGGGAGTCGGCCTCCACCACGCAGGAATGCGTTGTGATTGCCTTGATTCCTGACAGACGCGCATCCGCAGACGGTACGACACGTACCACGTAGAAACAGACGCTAAGTCCCCCTAACAGTCGGCGTAATAATCCAACGCTGGCAGGAGCCCTTTATGCTTTCACTATTAGGTTACGGCATGATTGTTGTCTTTATGGTGCTGATCATGACCAGGAAACTTTCCGCGCTGGTGGCGTTAACGCTTATTCCAATTATCTTCGCCATACTCGCCGGTTTCAGTGCAGAAATGGGATCAATGATGATTGACGGGCTAAAGAAAGTCGCGCCCACCGCCATTATGGTTATTTTCGCGATCCTTTATTTCAGCACCATGTTTGATACCGGATTGTTTGATCCGATTATTCGCTTATTTATCCGGATAATTAAAGGCGACCCGGTTAAGGCGGTTATTTGCACGGCAATTCTGGCGGCGATGGTTTCGCTGGATGGCGACGGTTCCACCACCTATATGATTTGCGTCACCGCCATGCTGCCTCTGTTCAAACGCATTCGCCTCGATCCGCTGGCGCTGACCTGCGTGGTGTTCTTATCCGGCAGCATCACCAACCTGCTTCCCTGGGGCGGACCGCTCGCCAGGGTCGCGGCGTCATTAAAGGTGGAATCCAGCGAGCTTTTTATTCCGTTAATTCCCGCGATGATCGTCGGTTTTTTGGGCGTACTCGCCCTGGCCTGGTTTATTGGCATGCGTGAGCGTCAACGTCTGGGTACGTTGTCGATTAACACCGGCAGCCTCGGGCGAAAGTTTGCCGTCGAAGAAATGCCAGCCAGCTATGTCACCACCACGCCCGATGATAAGGAGGCGTTGCGGCGGCCAACACGGTTCTGGATTAATGTCCTGTTAACAACGGTATTAATGGGATCGCTGGTGCTGGAGCTACTGCCGCTGGCGGTATTATTTATGATTGCCTTTGCGTTGGCGCTGCTGATCAATTACCCGCAGCTTGACGCACAGCGTCAGCGCATTGCCGCCCATGCGCCAGCCGCTCTGAATCAGACATCAATATTCCTGGCGGCGGGGATCTTTGCCGGTATTCTGTCGGGTACGGGGATGGTAACGGCAATGTCAGGAACATTACTTGATATTTTACCCGACCGCCTGGGTCCCTATCTTGCGCCAATTACCGCCTTACTCAGTTTGCCCGGCACCTTTTTTATGTCGAACGATGCATTTTATTACGGAGTCTTACCCGTGATTGCAGAAGCGGCAAAAGCCTATGGTATCGATCCTGTGGAAATCGGCAGAGCGTCACTGGTGGGCCAGCCGGTACATCTTCTCAGCCCTCTGGTCGCATCCACCTATTTGCTGGTCGGGCTGGCAGGGGTCGAATTTAGCGATCATCAGAAGTACACCTTTAAATGGGCCTGTTTACTGTGCATGATTTTTTTGGCGTGCGGTTTACTGTTCGGCCTCTACCCGCTTTATTCAGTCTGATTCGGACGCGGGCAGGTTTGCACTTGCCCGCAGGTTCATATCAGCCCCTTTTCCGCCATTGAAAATATTGCCTGCGAGCCAATGACCACATGATCCAGTACCACAATATTCAGCAAGCGCATCACCTTCTGAATATCTTTGGTTATCTGGTAATCGGAACGGCTTAATAACGGATCGCCAGAGGGGTGGTTATGCGCCAGAATAACGGCGGCGGCGTTCAGATGCAGCGCGCGTTGCGCAATGATACGCGGGTGCACCTCCACGCTGTTGATGGTGCCAAGAAATAACTTTTCGAAGCCAATTAGCGTATTTTTACTGTCCAGAAACAGCACGGCGAACACTTCCCGCTCATCCGTTTCAAGACGCAAGCGCAGATATTGTTTGACCTCTTTCGACCCGGTGAGTTTGACGCCAGGCTCTCTTAACTGGCGATCCAGGATCTCTATCGCCGTTGCTACAATTTGACGCTCATCATCTGTCATTTACCGCCTCGGTTGTTCTCAGGTGCCACCCGGCCACACTTTTTATCAGGATAATCAGAGAGTCATGATTGCATTTAAAATTTTAAAAATGCAATAATAACGGGATTGATCTGCATCCAGATGCACCCTACACATGCATAAGGCCGCTTCTATGAAGGTTAGCTCACTGACGGAACGTATTTCAGACAAAATCATTGGCATGATTGACGGCGGGATGTTGTCTCCGGGCGCGCATTTGAGCGTACCTAAGCTGGCGGAGAATTTTGATGTATCCCGTTCCCCGGTTCGGGAAGCCTTACTGTTTCTGGAATTTAAAGGCATCCTCAACCAGAAAAAAAACCGCGGTTTTTTTGTTAACGACAATTATCAGCCGCAGGCGCAAGCCAGCACGCTACGCAATACCGACAGCGACTTGCCGAAAGAGTATTACCAGATCGCTGAAGACTGGCTACAGGACAACATCGAATCCGAAGTCACCGAACAGTATCTCCTGCGAACCTATAACTTATCCAAAACGCAGTTAACGATCATTTTGAGCCGCGGAATGAGTGAAGGATGGGTTGAACGCAAGCAAGGGTACGGCTGGCGCTTCCTGCCCGTCGCCAAAACCCGGCAGGCACTGGAGCAAATCTTCAGCTTTCGCATGGTGATCGAGCCAATGGCGATACTGGAGCCCAGTTATAAAGCGCCGCAGGACAAAATTGCCGAACTGAAAAAAGAGCTGCAAATGCTGCTCGATACCGGGATAGAAAAACTCTCCCCGGCCCTGTTACAACTTGCCGGCTACCGCTTTCACGAAACACTGATCGGTTTCTCGAACAATCCCTACTTCGAAATCTCCCTGCGTAATGTCAACCGCATGCGCCGTTTGCTGGACTATCGCATTATGGATGACCGCAACCGCTACTATTCCGAAGTGAAAGAGCACCTGCGCATACTGGAACTGATTGAGTCCGGTCAGTTGATTGAAGCGTCCTACACCATGAAGCAGCACCTGGTTCAGGCGCTGCACAATAAAAGCCGCATCAACTTCCAGCAATCCCTTCCTGCTTAATACCGTTTCCCTCTGCAAAACGCGACGCGCAGAGGGAAGCGCATTTCCAAAGTGCATTTATTAGCAACCTGCTATTTTCCTTTTTCGCTCTTTAATTGATTTTGCTTTGTTTTTTTGTTGGTGTGATCCGGATCGCTTCTAAAAATATGCATTTGTAATTTAATAAATGCACATTAAAAAGGAGTCGATCATGCCCTCTTATGCTTACATTGGCTGCCGGACGTCCCAGAGACGCGGCGCGCGGGGACGCGGAATTAAGGTCTTTAAAATAGACGAAACGGGCGCATGGAGCCTGTTGCAAACCCTCTCATCGTCACAGGAAAACCCGTCCTGGCTGACGTGCAACGCGGCGGCGACGCGCCTGTATGTGATCCACGGCGACGGTAATCGTGTCAGCATCTACAAACGGAATAACCTGACAGGCGAGCTACTGTGGGTTGCCGATCAAACGACCGGACCGGCCAACCGGCATCCCGGACTGGATCCGTTGCGCAGAAATAACCCGGTCCATGCGGTGCTCACCCCTGATGAAAAGTACCTGCTGATCGCCAACCATGAATCAGGCAACATCGCCTGCCTGGCCGTGGAAAACGAAGACTCGCTTTCCGCGCCGCTGACGTTTACCCATATTGCCGGTCAGCCTGCCGCACCGGGTGAGGCAGAGAATCTTTCACGTCCCCACGAAATTATCTTCGCGCCGGATAATCAGCATTTCGCGTTACCTATTCAGGGCCGTGCAGCCGGCATGGGCATTGATATGCTGCAAATTTATCGTTACCAGCGTGGAGAAATCATCAAGACCGATGAAGTGAAACTGGCGACAGGAAGCTGGCCGCGGCATGTCGACTTCCACCCAACCGGGCGCTGGCTCTACTGCCTGACAGAACTGGCGAATATCCTTAACGTCTTCGATTACAACGCCGCGCAGGGAAAAATCACACTCAAACAGACCCTCAGCAGCTTGCCTGACGGCTGGCGACCCCGAAGCGATGCCAGCGAAGTGGAGGTTCACCGTGACGGCCATTTTCTGTATGCGGCCAACCGTGGACATGACAGCATCGGTATTTTCAGGATTAATCAGCAAGACGGTACGCTAACCGCAACGGAGTGGGTTCATTGCGGGGGCAAGACACCGCGCTTTGCCACGTTCTCCCCCGATGGCCTCTATTTCTACAGCGCAAACGAAGAGTCCGATACGCTATGCGAGTTTAGCGTTGACTCCTTGTCCGGCATGCTGCGGGAGACGGGGAAAACGATCCTGGCGGAAAGCCCAACCTGTATCTGCTTTGTATAACGCACCACCGCAGTGACGGCTCACTGCGGCAAACGTTGCCCCCCGGTGAGATGGTCAATCAACGACTTTACCGCCGGGGAGGCATCGCTATAGCGGCGGGTTGCCACCAGCAACTCGCGTTTTGCCCAGCGTTCATCCAGCGGTATGCATTTAAGCGCCGGGTGCAAGCTAAAATGATCCACTTCACTGACTGGCAACAGGGCAATGCCCAGGCGCTGACGCGCAAGCCCGGCCATGCACTCAAAACTGCTTACCCGCAAGTTAATATCCAGCACAATTCCCGATTTTGCCGCCTCCCGTTCGAGAATACGGCTGACGGTGCTGTCTCGATGTGCGCCGATGATTTTCTCTCCGGCACACTCGCTCAGACTGAGCGTCTCATGCCTCGCCAGCGGGTGATCGATAGCGACAAGCGCCGCCAGACTGTCGTGCCGCCATTGCCATACCTCCAGCCCGACTGGCGTCGTCCAGCTGGAAAAGAACCCCACATCTGCGCTGCCATCGAGCAGCCCCTGCACGACACCCATTCCGGTGCGCTCTTCAATGTCGATATCGGTTTGCGGGAATGCCGCCAGATACCGGTTTAACGCCAGCGGCAAGTGATGCATTAACGTCGCCTGAATCGCGCAAATACGGATATGCCCGCGAACGCCTGCGGCATAGTCGCCCAGATCCTCTTCCATCTGTGTGAGGTTTTTCGCTATCTGCCTGGCGTGAAACAGGAGCGAATGCCCGGCGGGCGTCAGTTCGATGCCGCGTGGCAAACGCAGAAGCAGCGGTGTGCCAACCTGTTGCTCCAGTTCGGTAATGCGCTTGCTGACCGCAGAGACTGCCATATGTTTGCGCCTGGCGGCCCGGGTCAGGTTCTGCTCTTCGGCAACCGCAACAAACAGTGATAGCGTGGTCAGATCGTAGCGCATTATTTCCCTCATGCAGAATGGACAGTCTGGTGGATAACATACGGCAGAATGCCGCCGTGCAGTAAATAACGAAGCTCCTGGGAGGAGTCGATGGCCGCCTGCAATGCCAGCGTGGCGATCGGTAAGCCTGTACGGGAAACCGTCATCACCACGCTTGTGTTATCGACACTAAGCGTATCCAGCCCGGCAAAATCGAGCTGTTCGCTGCCATCCAGCGCCGGGAGACGATCCGCTTCACCCGGTAAAAAAAGCAACGGAACAATACCCATGCCTATCAGGTTCGTTCGGTGTATACGTTCAAAGCTGCGGGCGACCACGGCCTTGATCCCCAGTAGCGCTTGCGCCTTTGCCGCCCAGTCCCGGCTCGAACCGGCCCCGTAACGTTCACCCGCCAGCACCACCAGCGGTATATTCTCCTGTCGCCAGCTTTGCGCGGCAACATAAACGGGCGCAATGTGTTGCAGGTTGCTCTCCCAGGCGCATCCTCCCTGCGTCTGATACGCTGGCGGCAACAAACGATTTATGATCGCTTTATGGGTAAAAGCCCCACGGATCATCACTTCATGATTGCTGCGCCGCGTAGAGTAGAGGTTAAGATCCGCAATCGACTCGCCCTGCTCAAGCAACCATTGACCCGCAGCACTGTGGGCGGAAATGGCCCCGGCCGGAGAAATATGATCGGTCGTCACATCATCGCCAAGCCAGAGAAAAGCGCGCGCCCCGTTTAACGTGAGCGGCGTCGCCGGATCCCGCGCTTTCCCCGCCAGATAGCCAGGGCGGCGAAGATAAGTTGAGGACGCGTCCCACGGGAAAAACGTACTGCCCTGCGCGACAATATTCTGCCAGTGCGGTGTACCCTGCCAGACGCGCGCGCGCCGCCGCTGATAGTGCTCGCGCGTGACGAATTGCGTGACCAGCGCTTGCACGTCGTCATCGGTGGGCATCAGATCGGACAGGTAGAGAGTTCGCCCTTGCCGGTCTGCGCCCAGCGGTGCGCGGGCAATGTCATACTGGATATTACCGAGCAGCGACCAGGCAATGACCAGCGCGGGCGAGGTAAGGTAACCGTGTCCTATTGACGGGTTAACACGCCGGGGGAAATTCCGGTTGCCAGAAAGCACGCACACCGCCTGAAGCCCTTCCTGAACCAGCTCTTCTATCGCGGGTTGCAGCGCCCCGGAGCTGCCAATGCACGTCATGCACCCATAGCCGGTCACATGAAAGCCCACGTCGCCCAACGCCTGCAATAATCCGGCCTGTTCGAGGTAATCCGTGACGACGCGGGAACCGGGCGAGAACGATGTTTTGACCCACGGTTTCGGCATCAGGCCTGCTTTTGCCACATTGCGGGCGAATAGCGCCGCCTGCACGATAAGCCGGGGGTTCGCCGTGGTCGTGCAACTGGTGATAGCAGCAATCGCGATAGCGCCATTCACCACGGGTTCTGCATAGCGTGCATGTTTCCACCGTCGCTGGCCCTCGCCCGGCGACAGCGTCTCGCAGAAGCTGTGCGCGACCCGGTGCAGAGCGACCTGCTGGTGCGGGTTAACCGGACCGGCCATCGCAGGCGAGATGTCCGTCAGCGCGATCTCAATAACGGCGTGATAGTCCGGTTGCGGTGCATCCGCATCGTAGAACAGGTGCTGACGCGCCAGATAAGCCCTGCTGAGATCGCAATGCGCTTCACTGCGCCCGGTGAGACGCAGATATTCGTCGCTGCGTCGGTCAAAAGGGAACAGCACCACGGTGGCACCATATTCCGGCGCCATATTCGCAATGGTTGCGCGCGACTCCACCGACATCTGCGACAACGCCGGACCGGTGAATTCCACAAATTTGCCGACCACACCGTGCTGTCGCAACAAGCGGGTGATATGTAACGCAAGGTCGCTGTCCGTCACGCCGGCAGACAATTTGCCGGTTAAGCGGATGCCGACTACGTCCGGGAATCGCAGCGTCACCGGTTCACCGACCAGCGCGGCCTGTCCTTCAAGCCCGCCAACACCCCAGCCCAGAATGCCTAATGCATTGATCATCGGCGTATGGCTATCGGTCGCAATCATGCAGTCCGGGTGGAGCAGCGGAACGTCCCCTCGCCGGTCGGTACTCACCACCTCAGCAATATTTTCCAGATTCATAAGATGAATGATGCCAGTGCCGGGTGGAATAACGCGGAAGTTATCGAGCGATTGCTCAGCCCAGCGAATAAAACGGTAACGCTCCTGGTTGCGATGAAAGTCGACGCGCAGATTTTCCTCCACCGCATCCGGGCTGGCGTAACGCTCCACAATCACCGAATGATCGATGGTCAGCACCGCAGGAATGCGTGGGTTGATTTTACGGGCATCGCCGTCCAGTTCAGCGGTGAGATCGCGCATCGCGGCGAAGTCAGCCAACGCGGGCAAACAGGTGGTGTCGTGGAACATCAGCCTGTCCGGATAGAACAGTACTTCGCCGGGGGGTTGCGCGCCGGACACATAGCGCAAAAAAGCTGGCAGGGTATCTGGCGCGCGCCGGGCAACGTTCTCCAATAACAGCCTGATTGACCACGGCAATCTCTGTAGCACAGAAAGCGGTAATAACCGGTCAAGTGCGACAATATGGAAATCGGAAGCATTAAAGCTGAAGGGAACCAGAGGGACGGATGTTTTCATTATGCGCGCCTTACGTCTTTCGCTATTTCGTCGTAAGACATAACCTGTCATAAAGACAGCGGAATGAAAATTACGCATTCGACAAGGCAGCGTTCGTCGTTCACGAACGCTGCCAGCCGGTTAACGTAAGGCAATATGCTCAGCAATGATGTGCTGTAGCGAACCGTCTTGTCGCCACTCCGCCAGCCACGCGCCAAGGAATGGAAATGACGCAATGTGCTGTTTCGCCACGCAAATCGCCTGCTGTATTTCGGTAAAGTTATCCGCTAATACCCGGTAGCCGGCGGTTTCCCTGGCTGCTTTTTCCAGCGGTTGGCGTATTCCTGCCGCCATATCGCCTTCGCCTTGCAGAAAGTGGTCGATCGCCTCCTGCGATGACGGTAGCCGGTTGAGGGTCGCGTGTTGCAAATTACGCGAAAGCCAGAGATCGTAAGCGGCGTTTTTGCCGACGTTGATCACCACGCCCGGCTGATCCATCCCGGCGACACTGTGCAGCGAATTCCCCTCCTTCACCAACAGCGTTCCCTGAATAGTGATGTACGGCGTAGTGAAATACAGTTGCTCCGCACGTTTGGGATCGATAGCCAAAAAAGCGATATCCCAACGGTCACTGGCAGCATCCTCCACCACCTTGCCCGCCGCCGGATAGGTTACCCACTGGGGCACGCGGTGCAGGCGGGCGGCTATTTTTTTGGCGAGTTCAACGGTAATGCCCCCCGGTTCACCCTGCTCTGTTGTGGTAGCCAGTACCGCATTGCCGAGGTTAATGGCGAAACGTACGGGTAAATCAGCTTCTGCTGGCATCAGGTTCTCCTGTTATTGCCGCGTTTTCGGTTTGCTCGCCGGGAAAGTGCAGACGCTGAATTTTCCCGGCTACAAAAAGATAGCAACACAAGTTAAGGAATGCGCAGATGCCAACGAAAATGAGCGCCCCGTTAAACGAACCGGTGTCTTTGATGATGTAAGCGATGATGATAGGCGTAAAAATGCCGGAAATATTGCCAATCATATTAAACAGCCCGCCACTTAACCCCACGGCTTCTTTAGGCGAGAAGTCGGAGACCACACACCAGCCCATCGCGCCAAAACCTTTGCCAAAAAACGCCAGCGACATAATGGCGACCACTATCCAGGCCGAATCCACGTAGTTGCAAATCACCATGCTGACGGCCAGCAACATGCCAATGACAATCGGGGTTTTGCGTGCAGCGGATAAGCTGAACCCGGACTTGAGCATATAATCAGACAGCACCCCGCCCAGTAACGCGCCAGCGCATCCGCACAGCGCGGGTAAAGAGGCGACAAAACCGGCTTTCAGGATTGTCATACCGCGATCGTGAACGAGATAAACCGGGAACCAGGTCAGGAAAAAGTACGACAACACGGTGAAGAAAAATTGCCCCATATACACCCCCAACGCCAGTCGGTTGGTGAGCAGTTTGCGGGTATACCCTTTCGCGGATTTGTCATTTTTCTGCGTGACTTTCATATTCGTCAGGCCACCGCCGCTCTGAATATATTCAAGCTCTGCGCTGTTCACCAACGGGTGGACTTTAGGGGTATCCGCCAGCGCTTTATTCATGACCAGCGAGACGATGATGCCCAATCCGCCCATAAACCAGAACACCGACTCCCAGCCATAGTGATAAGAGAACCACCCCATTGTGGGTAAGAACACCACCAACGCAAAGTATTGCGCCGCCGTGGTGAACCCCGATGCTTTGCCGCGCTCTTTGGCCGGGAACCAGGCGGCAAGAAAACGGGAGTTGGCCGGCAAGGTGGGCGCTTCAATTAAGCCCATCATAAAAATGAAGCCAAACATCAAAATGCGCGTCACCCAGACGTTTTCAAACGAGGAACTAAAGCCGACAAGAAACACAAATGCTGACCAGGTAAAGACCCCGGTCACCAGGACCTTTTTAGAACCAAACCGATCCAGCAACCACCCGCCCGGATATTGCCCCAGCACGTAGGCCCAGGTAAATGTTGAAATAAGATAACCCAGGGCAATAATATCCAGCCCTGCAGATTTCACCATGTCCGTACCGGCAATAGAAAACGTTGCACGGTCGCCATGGTTCAGCGCGATACTAAAAAACACCATCAGTAAAATAACGTACCGATAGTGCGACGGTTTATTTTGTGAGGTCTCAGAGTTTGCTCTTTTCATTTATATTGGCCTTATGCAAAGCTAATTAAACCGATAGAATTCTTCAGCATTGGCAACGAATAACCGGTGCCGACAATACGCATTAGCCGCCCATTCATTAATTCTTGTCAGAATAAGCGCATCATCCGGCATGGCTTTGTTTGCTGAAGTGAGATTCGGGTGCGGCCAGTCACTGCCATACAGCACGCGTTCTGTGGCTTCGGATAAAAAAGCCTGCATGACCGCTGACATATCGCCGACATCCGCGACATTGGACTGATGGTAAAGCGCGGAGAGCTTCACCCAACAGTTGCCCTTATTGATTAATTCCCATGCAAAACGCCATGCCGGATGCGTTAACGGGTTGGGTTGCGGTAAGCGAAAGTAGTGATCAATCACGATTCTGTTAGGGATTTTCTCAATCAGCGGCTTTAACGCCAGCAAGACATCCGCTGGCGCATGCAACTGAATATGCCATCCCCGTTCTGCAACCCGATGCGCCAGCGGAAGCATCATTTCAGGCGTCGTGACCGCTTTTGCACCGAAATTAAAACGAATCCCCGTCACACCGGCGGCATCAAGCGTGTCCAGTTCGCTATCGCTCGTCGCAGTTGTAATCACCGCTTCACCACGCGCAGTCCCGCCGAGAACGCGTAAGGCCTCCAGTAAACACCGGTTATCATCGCCATAGGACGAGGGCTGAACGATAACGCTGCGTTGCAACCCGAGTCGTTGCCTGAAACACTGATAATCCGTCACGGTCGCCTCGGGTAGATTACGCGTATCGCCCGGCGCCCATGGAAAGCGATGGTCAAAAATATGGTGATGGCAGTCGCAGCTTTTTTCAGGCAATACGATGCCAACAGGATGTGAAATAACGGTATATTTCACCTCCGGTTGTTTATTTACGCTGTTCACAATGTGCCCTGTAAAAATAATGTCGCGCGATCGTTTTTATTATTTCAGCAACGACTTAAGTTTGTTGACCGCGGCTTGCGGGCTGCTTAATACCGGGCAGGAAACCGCAGACTGAACCTGCTCAAGCGCAATGGCCATGGAAAAGTGCGCCAGTAAAATCACATCCGCATCGCTGATTGTTGCGGCTTTCTCTGCCAGCAGACGGTTGTGTAAATCCGGGTTATTTTTTTCCAGGGCCTCACGCGCCCCGGCAAGCACAATACTGCGCAGCGTCGCGTGCGGATTGATGCGCGCGGCCATCCCGGCAAACTCGGCTTCCATGCCCGCCACGGCGGGGCCAAACGTCGCCAGCATGACAATACGGTTTCCCGTCTTCAGCGCTTGCTCAAACATGGCGTCGTTTGGCTTGAGAACCGGAATGGACTGCCCTGCGGCGCTGGCGTCGATCGCTTCGCCAAATGCAGAGCAGGTAAACAGAATGGCGCATGCGCCCATCGACTGACTGTATTCCACTAAATCGTCAATACGCTGGTATAACCGCGCATCCAGTTTTTCGACACGGCGGCGATCGACAGACAGGGCGTCATCCAGCAAATTGCTGACCGATGCCTCCGGCCATTGGTGGGCAAAAGCATCGGCAATCGGCCCCATTGCCAGGGGAGTTGCATGGACCAGCACAATACGCTGCTGCATCAGGATATCCTTAAAAAAGGCGCCATCCACGGATGGCGCCATGAACATCAGGCGCGGATTGCCGCCGCCACTTTCTCAGAGAAGGCTTTTGTGCCGCACTTGCCGCCCAGGTCAGGGGTACGGTTTTCCGGATTTTCGAGCACGTCATCCACCGCACGGCTGATCTCTTCTGCGGCTTTCAGGAACTGAGGTTGATGGTGTTTTTCCGCATACCATTGCAGCATCATCGCCACCGACAGGATCATGGAAACCGGGTTGGCCTTGTCGAGATTCTGAATGTCCGGTGCCGAACCGTGCTGAGCCTGCGCGCAACAGTGGGTATCGCTGGCCATGATCGAACCCGCCAGTCCCAGGCTGCCGGAGAGTTCGCTGGCAAGGTCGCTGATGATGTCGCCATAAAAGTTGGTGGCGACCAGCACGTCAAAACGTTCAGGATTACGCACCAGATGCGCGGTGGATGCATCCACCAGCAGATCGTCCAACTCCACTTCCGGGAACGCTTTGGCAACGTTGCGCACGCACTCAAGGAACAGTCCGTCGGTCATATGGAAGCTGTTCGCTTTGTGGATCGCTGTCACTTTTTTACGGCGCTGCATCGCCAGCTCAAATGCCTTGCGGGCAATACGCTCAGAACAGTGGCGCGTGATTTTACGCGTGGAGAGCGCCATGTCCGGGCTTGGCATCACCTCCCCCCAACCGCGCGTCATATTGCGGTCCGGGTAAAAGCCCTCGGTCGCCTCACGCATGATCACCAAATCCATCGACTTTCCTTCTTTCATGTTGGAAGGCAGGAAAGCGCGCGTGCGGGCCGGGCGAACGTTGGCGTAAAGATCAAGCCCGATGCGGAACCCGGCGGAAACGTTACGTCCCCCTTTTTCCGGCGCGGGATAATCGGCATGCGACTGCGTGCCCAGAATGATCCCATCGTAGGTTTTCGCTTTTTCAAGCGTCTCATCGCGTAGTGTGGTGCCGAACTTTTCCAGGCTCCTGAAGCCCACGTCATCATAATCAAAGGTAAACCCAAGGCCGCGTGCAGCATCCAGCGCCTTCAGCACCGTTACTGCGGAAGAGGTAATTTCCGGACCGATCCCATCACAAGGTAAAACCAAAATACGCATACAAACTCCAGTCTGCTGGTTAACTATTGATTGCATTTTTATATCAATAAATGCATTAACAGCAAATTGATGAAGATCACATTTTTAACACATCAACCTGTCGCCCCTGGATTTCCCCCCTCCGCCACACCGCCCTTCCATTTGTGTATTAACAGATATGACATTGCGGTAAGACGCGGAAAAGTTAGATAAAAGTTAAATACAGTCCTTCAATCGCAAGACTTTTTGTGATCTAAAACACATTTCAACTTATGAATATATTGCACTTATTATTCAATAAAAGCAGTATTGAGGTAAATTTCATCACCGGAAAAATGACATGATAAAGCTGGGCGTCATCGCAGATGACTTTACAGGAGCAACAGACATCGCCAGTTTTATGGCGGAAGCGGGTTGGCAGGTCATTCTGTTTAATGGCGTGCCGGCGGGAACCGTTCAGCCTGAAGAGGCCGACGCGATTGTTATCGCCTTAAAAAGCCGTTCTATTGCGCCAGAACAGGCGATCGAACAGGCCGTCGGGGCGGGAAAATGGTTACTGGAAACAGGCTGTCAACGGCTGTTTTTCAAATACTGTTCGACCTTTGATTCGACCGTAAACGGCAACATCGGACCGGTTACGGATGCGCTGATGAAACTCGTCAATGCCTCAATGACCGTCCTGTGCCCGGCCGTACCGGATAACGGGCGCACGATTGTGCATGGTCACTTGTTTGTTAAAGGCCAGCTACTGAACCAGAGCGGCATGGAGCACCATCCGGTGACGCCGATGGTGAAATCCTCCATTAAGACGCTAATGGAAGAGCAATCCGCCGGGCTGTGCGGCATTGTTCATCTGGATACCGTCAAAAACGCACCTGAAAATATTGCCCATCAACTGGAGCAACTGGCGTTCAACAAAAATAAGTACGTGGTTTTCGATGTTCTGGATAATCAGGATTTGTTGGTCGTCGCGCAAAAAACCCGTCATTTCCGGCTGGTCACCGGCGCTGCCGGGTTAGGCAACGCCATCGCCCGACTGGATGTGAGCGATCATCCGGTTAAGCAGAATGCGTTACCGGTACCGAAAACAGGCAAGGCAGTCATTCTGTCTGGCAGTTGTTCCTCCATGACCAATCAACAGGTCAATTTCTACTCGCAGCACGCAGATGCGCTGGCGCTGGACATTGAAAAGATCGTTAAAGACGAAGGCTATCTGCAGTTGGTCGCCGGGTGGGCTATCCGACATGCCGACAAGGGTTATGCGCCGTTGATCTACGCCACGCAACCACCACAGCTGATTGAGGTGATTCAGAAACACTATGGTGCCGCGCAGGTCAGCGAAAAAATTGAAGGTTTCTTTTCGCAGCTGGCGGACAGACTGCACCAGGAGGGATTCAGCAAATTTATCGTCGCCGGCGGCGAAACGTCCGGTGCGGTGACGCAGGGGCTTCACCTTACCGGAATGGTGATTGGTCATGCGGTTGCGCCAGGAGTGCCGTGGACAAAAAGCCGGGATGGCGATCTCTGGATCATTCTTAAATCCGGTAATTTCGGCACACCTGATTTTTTCTTAAAAGCTCAGGAGAGTTTTCAATGAGTGAGTATCAATTACGTAATGATTTAGTCCGTTACGCGCGCTCCCTGTATGCGCGTGGGTATAGCAGCGGTGGTGCGGGCAATATCAGCCTGAAACTGCCCGATGGGAACATATTGGCAACGCCGACCAATTCAAGTTTTGGCGACCTGGATGCAGACCAGTTGAGCAAGGTCACGATGACCGGGGAACTCATTTCCGGGCAGAAAGCGTCAAAAGAGATGTTAATGCATCTGGCGATGTACCGCCAGCGCCCCACTTGCGGGGGTATTGTGCATCTGCACTCGCCCTGGCTCACCGCATTGTCCTGCCTGAGCGATCTGAATGATGAAAACGCGCTACCGCCTATTACGCCGTATTATGTTATGCGCGTGGGGAAATTACCGGTGATCCCTTATATTCGCCCGGGTTCGCCCAAAATTGCCGACGAGGTAGAAAGATTAGCTGGCGAACATAACGCCATGTTACTGGCGAATCACGGGCCTATTATTTCCGGGAAAGATATTCGTGAAGCCTGTTTTAATGCTGAGGAACTGGAGGAAACAGCAAAACTCTATTTTATACTGAAACCACACGGCATGCGTACGCTTAGCGATGATAACGTTGCCGAACTTAATGCAACATTTGCGATGAAATAATCGCCCACTTTTAAAAAAAATAAACCAGAAAGTCTGCGTGCTAAGCCGCGCAGACCCGTACTCTACAATTCTAAAAACAGACAGGACAATAATATGTCTCTTATGCTTATCGTCGGCATTGTGATGTTCGGCGTTTTGACCTGGTGTTTATTAAAGAACACATTTCCTCCGGCCGTCCTTTTTATTATTCTGCCGACCCTTGCGGCAGTCGTATGCGGGTTCGGTTTTAAGGCGCTAAGTGAATACGTTGCCAGCGGCCTGAAGTCGGTGGTTGGCACTGCAACGCTGGTTGCTTTCAGCGCCATGTTCTTTACCCTGATGAAAGAAGCCGGGGTATTTGATGTTATTGTGCGATTCATTCTGCGCTTTGTCTCTGAATCCGTTTTTTCAGTATTGCTCGCAACGCTGATTATTTCCTCTATTTGTAGCCTTGATGGCAACGCTTATGCGACCCTGTTAGTAACGGTGCCTGCGCTGCTGCCGATCTATGAAAAGATGAACATCAGTAAAAAAACGCTGCTGCTGCTCATTACCGTTGGCGTCGGCGTGACCGGCATTACGCCATGGGGCGGTTCGTTAAATCGCGCAATCGCCGTGACCCATCTGAATATACTGGATGTGTATTACAATCTGCTGCCATTACAGGGGGTGTTATTCTTGCTGGGGGTGGTTTTATGTTGGTATATGGCAAAAGTGGAGGTCAAAAATAACGCGGGCATCGATCATGCGGCCTTCCTTGCGTTGCGCAATGATTTTCTGCTTAGTAAGAAAATACAGAATAAGTGGTTACTGCGCTTTAATTTCTCACTGGTGATCGCCACTATCGTAATACTTGTCGGTGGGTGGGTAGCGGGAAATTATCTGTTTATGATTGCCTTTTCGATTGCGACGGTGATTAATTTCCCGAACCCCAAAGATGCACAGCAAAAAATTAAAGATTACGCCCTCACTGTTTTCCCGATTATTGTTATCTTCCTGACCATTGGCGTGTTTGTGGGGATCTTACAAAATACCGGCATTATTACCACGCTGGTCACGTCGATGGCTGCGGTATTACCCGCCAGCCTGGGGCCGTATCTCTACCTGATGCTGGCGGCGTTTAGCGTGCCAATCGTAATATTAATCGGCTCAGATGCCTTTTATTTTGCGCTACTGCCGCTTGCTGTTGGGCTGGGGGAGACATTTCATGTTTCACCGATGCATGTCACCATCGCCATGCTGATTACCGAACAGATTGGGTTGCTGCTGAGCCCGGTCATACCCGCCACACATCTGGGGCTCAATCTGTTGTCTCTGCGGGTAGATGAGCACATCAGACATTCTATCTTCAAAGTGTGGACATTAAGCGTACTGGCGCTTATCGCGGCGATCGCCACGGGGATCATTCCTGTTTAAGCGTTGGTTTTGCCCCGCCTGACCTTTCCTGGCGGGGCACAGTGCGGTTATGACTTAAACGTCGCTATCGGTTTTGGCGCAATGCCAAAATCTTCTTTCAGTTGCTGCTTGCTCTTCATCACCATCTGCCCGTTAGTATCGATAGTCATGTGCTGCGCATCGGTGTTATTTCGCGCCTGCCACAGCATCACCAGTTGCAAGCTGTTCTCTTTTTGCTCCGGCGTCAACGCGACGCCATCCGGCCATTTGCCTAATTCTACGGCGGTCACCAGACGCTGATAGATCTCCGGTGTCATACTGTTAACGATTTGATCAACACTCATCCTGTTTAACTCCAATGGAATAATCGCTGAATCGATTTTTCAACCGCGTGTCTGGTCTCCATTTTCCTCATCGGTGAAGCTCAACGACGCGGAGTTGACGCAATAACGCTCACCGGTAGGTTGTGGGCCGTCCGGGAACACATGCCCGAGATGCGCGTCACATTTCCCGCAGCGAATTTCCACCCGCTGCATACCGTGAGAATAATCGTTGATATAGCGGATGGCCTCTTCGCTCACCGGTTCGAAAAAGCTCGGCCAACCGCAGCCGGAATCGTATTTGGTCTGAGAATGAAACAGCGCGGCATCGCACACCAGACAGTGATACACGCCGTCGCGTTTGTTATGCAGCAGACGCCCGGTAAACGGCGGCTCAGTGCCGTGATTTTGCGTCACATAAAACTGCATTTCCGTCAGATCTTTTTTCAGGTCGTTTTCAGAAGAATTATTCGCCATTTGCTCACATCTCACGCTAAAAACTCGACAACTTTTCAGCCCAATTCTAACAAAACATTAACACTCAGGTGTTAACTTTTGTTCTAAACTTAGCAGTTGCGTTAAAGCAGCCGGGGAATTGTGAGTAGCTTCACATTTTTATCCTGTCTGACCTTTAAAATTCCGGGCGGCGTCCCCATGTGTGGACATGCTCAAAGGAAGAGTGAGGCGAGTCAGTCGAACAAAGGTTATGCGGAGGATTGATTTGTCGCAATGATTGACACGATTCCGCTTGACGCTGCGTAAGGTTTTTGTAATTTTACAGCCAACCTTTTATTCACTAACAAATAGCTGGTGGAATATATGACTATCAAAGTAGGTATCAACGGTTTTGGCCGTATCGGTCGCATTGTTTTCCGTGCTGCTCAGGAACGTTCTGACATCGAAATCGTTGGTATCAACGATCTGTTGGACGCTGAATACATGGCGTACATGCTGAAATATGACTCCACTCACGGCCGTTTCAACGGTACCGTAGAAGTGAAAGACGGCCACCTGGTTGTTAACGGCAAAACCATCCGTGTTACTGCTGAGAAAGACCCGGCTAACCTGAAATGGAACGAAATCGGTGTTGACGTTGTTGCTGAAGCGACCGGTATCTTCCTGACCGACGAAACTGCACGTAAACACATCACCGCTGGCGCGAAAAAAGTTGTTCTGACTGGCCCGTCCAAAGACAACACTCCGATGTTCGTACGCGGTGCTAACTTCGAAACTTACGCTGGCCAGGACATCGTTTCCAACGCATCCTGCACCACCAACTGCCTGGCTCCGCTGGCAAAAGTTATCAACGACAACTTCGGTATCATCGAAGGTCTGATGACCACTGTTCACGCGACCACTGCAACCCAGAAAACCGTTGACGGCCCGTCTCACAAAGACTGGCGCGGCGGCCGCGGCGCAGCACAGAACATCATCCCGTCCTCTACCGGTGCTGCTAAAGCAGTAGGTAAAGTACTGCCGGAACTGAACGGCAAACTGACTGGTATGGCGTTCCGCGTTCCGACTCCGAACGTATCCGTTGTTGACCTGACCGTTCGTCTGGAAAAAGCAGCGTCCTACGAAGAAATCAAGAAAGCCATCAAAGCCGCTTCTGAAGGCGCGATGAAAGGCGTTCTGGGTTACACCGAAGACGACGTTGTTTCTACCGATTTCAACGGCGAAATCTGCACTTCCGTGTTCGATGCTAAAGCGGGTATCGCACTGAACGACAACTTCGTGAAACTGGTTTCCTGGTACGACAACGAAACTGGCTACTCCAACAAAGTTCTGGACCTGATCGCTCACATCTCCAAATAAGTTGAGATGAGAACATGATCTGAAAGAGCGACTTCGGTCGCTCTTTTTTTGTTTTGAAGACAGAGGATTGCGTTAATGATTAATAAAATTTTTGCACTTCCGGTAGTCGAACAAATTACCCCCGTTCTTTCCCGCCGCAAAATGGACGACCTGGATGTGATCGTCGTCGACCATCCGCAGGTAAAAGGCTCCTTCGCCCTGCAGGGCGCGCATCTGCTCTCCTGGAAACCGCAAGGTGAAGAAGAAGTGTTGTGGCTGAGCGGCAATACCCCGTTTAAAAAAGGCGTCGCGCTGCGTGGCGGCGTGCCGGTATGCTGGCCATGGTTTGGCCCGGCAAAAGAGCAAGGACTGCCTGCACACGGTTTTGCGCGTAATCTGCCATGGGTGCTGAAGGCCCATAACGAAGACGCTGCTGGCGTGGTGCTGACATTTGAACTGCAAAGCAGCGATGCCTCTCGCAAATTCTGGCCGCATGACTTCACGCTGTATGCCCGTTATAAGCTGGGCGCAACCTGTGAAATGGAGCTGGAAGCCCACGGTGAATTTGAAACCACGTCGGCCCTGCATACCTATTTCAACGTTGGCGATATCGCGGCGGTGAAAGTCAGCGGGCTGGGCGATCGCTTGATTGATAAAGTGAATGACGCAAAAGAAGATGTGCTGGCCGACGGTGTACAGACGTTCCCGGACCGTACCGATCGCGTCTATCTGAACGCAGAGGCCTGCAGCGTGATTCATGACGATGCGCTGAATCGCAAGATTGAAGTGATCCACAGCCACAATGCCAACGTGGTGGCATGGAACCCGGGTCCGGCGCTTTCCGCCAGCATGACTGACATGCCGGATGACGGCTACAAGACCTTCGTGTGCGTGGAATCGGTCAATGCGACCGTACCGCAGAAAACCACCGAAGAGAAACCGTCCCGCCTGGCACAGACCATTCGCGTGGTTAAACGTTAATCACTGCGCTTACCCTCTCCCGGCGGAGAGGGTAAAAAACGCGTTACACCACATCCAGCGGCGTTTTACGGTTTGGCGCCGGGAAGGCGTTATCCAGTCGGGACAGATCATCCGGACTCAACGTAATGCCCAGCGCCGCCGCATTTTCTTCCACGTGCGCAACGCTTGCCGCTTTCGGAATGGCGATCACGCCCTGATGACTGATAACCCACGCCAGCAAAATTTGCGCCGCACTTGCGCCATGCGCCCGGGCAATATCCTGCACCACGCGGTTTTCCAGCAGGCCGTCCCGCAGACGTCCCGCCTGCGCCAGCGGGCAATATGCCATTACCGGCATCCCTTGTTGCTGGCACCACGGCAGCAGATCGTATTCAATACCGCGCGATCCCAAATGATATAGCACCTGATCGGTGGCGCACGCGCTCCCTCCGGTCACGCGGGAAAGCTCCTGCATATCGCCATAGTCAAGATTGGAGACGCCCCAGCGGCGAATTTTCCCCTGCTGCATCAGCGTTTCCATCACGTCGACGGTTTCAGCCAGTGAATAGTTACCGCGCCAGTGCAGCAGATAGAGATCGAGATAATCGGTCTTCAGACGGCGCAAGCTGGCTTCGCATGCGGCAATGGCTTTCTTGCCACCGGCATTCCACGGGTAGACTTTGGAAACCAGAAAGACCTTGTCGCGCAGGCCGCCCTGTAATGCGTCGCCAACCACCTCTTCCGCCCCGCCGTCAGCATACATTTCCGCCGTATCAATAAGCGTCAGTCCCCGTTCGACGCCCGCACGCAGTGCATCCGCCTCGGACTTGCGCAGCCGCGCATTTTCGCCCATATACCAGGTTCCCTGGCCCACGGCGGGAAGAGTAACCTGACCTGTAAACGTGACGTTTTTCTCTGCCATACCATCCTCCTGCGATAAACGCACCAGCGTAAAGCAAAACAGGGCCACAGGCCCTGTTTTGATGCACAGATTGCACTGTTAAAGTGCACAATCAGAAACGGTAGGTCACCCCTGTGGATAACAGCCCCGCCCAGGACTTATCCACCATCGGGCTGTCTTTGATTTCATCAGACAGATGCGTGTAGCGCCCGGTACCGTACACGCTCCAGCTATCAGAGAGCCGGTAGCTCACGCTCAGCTCCAGATAAGGGCTCCAGCCATTGTCCGGATCGTAGCTGTTCAGACCGCTACGGCGCGCTTCGGCGCGGGAAACGCCGTAGTAATATTCATTCTGTTTGTCGCTCGCCCACTCCACGCCAATACCCGGCGTTAACGTCAGGTCGCCATTGGTGTAGCGATAGAGCCATGCCGCATCCCAAATGATACCGTTGCTGTTATCCAGTGTATCGCCGGCAAGCGTCGTGCGCAGGAAGCCGTATGGCGTATTGTGGATATAAGAGAGCCCCGCCATGACCGTGGCTTTACGGCTGTCCAGCTGGCGCAATTGATTGTTATCGCTGTCTTTCGGCTTGAAGCGCCACGGGGAGTAAAACGCGGTGATGGAGAGTTTGTCGGCGTCGTCATTCCACAGGTAATAACCCCCGCCCAAACCACGGAACCAGAAATTATCACTCTCATAGGTGATAACGGGGACCGGGAGAACCTCTCTGTCGTACTGTTTATACGGGGATTCAACAACACCGACCCCCGCGCCAAGAGAAAAGGTATTTTCTGAGTTAGCCGCAAATGCGGTGCTTGCAGTCAGCACACCCAGTGCCAGGAGTTTGATTTTGGTCACAGTCCTTCCTTTCCGTAGTCAAATAATTGCGCGAGAAGTTTAACCGCGCTGCACATCGACCCCAAATTTTTTTACCTAATCATTACAAAACTAAACCCATTACTCTGCGGTCATTAAATGACAGGCAGCTTGCAATTATATGACCGGCATAAGACGCCGCCACTTGACGCTTATCTCAAAAGCAGTTTTTTTTGGATGAGTTATTGATATGTCATTGAAATTGTTTTTTGACGGCATGCAAGTTTTGCAAAGCCATCTACGCTTAATTTAAGAAGACGTTTTACCTGACACGCACCTGGTTAATGACTGGCAACCTGGCATAAGGGTTGCTGTATGACATTCAGCGTCGTTCAGTTAACGCTTCCGGGAGCCTCTACTACTCATATGAACGGCTCTTAACCTGTGCTAAAAAAACGAAAGGACGGCATGCCATGAATATATTCGATCACTATCGCCAGCGCTATGAAGCTGCCAAGGACGAAGAGTTCACACTGCAGGAGTTTCTTGCAATATGTAAGCAAGATCGCAGTGCCTATGCTAACGCGGCAGAGAGGCTATTGATGGCCATTGGTGAGCCAGTGATGGTTGACACTGCCCAGGAGCCACGGCTTTCCCGTCTCTTTTCGAACCGGGTCATTGGACGCTACCCGGCGTTTGAAGAGTTCTATGGAATGGAAGAAGCCATTGAACAGATCGTTTCTTACCTCAAGCATGCTGCACAGGGACTGGAAGAGAAGAAACAGATCCTTTATTTACTTGGCCCGGTGGGTGGGGGTAAATCGTCACTGGCTGAACGCCTGAAATCGCTGATGCAGCGTGTGCCCATTTACGTGCTGAGCGCAAATGGCGAGCGCAGCCCGGTCAACGACCATCCTCTGTGCCTGTTTAACCCCCAGGAAGACGCGCAGATCCTGGAAAAAGAGTACAACGTTCCACGGCGCTATCTCGGCACCATCATGTCGCCGTGGGCGGCAAAACGCCTGCATGACTTCGGTGGCGATATCAGTAAATTCCGGGTAGTTAAAGTATGGCCGTCGGTTCTGGAGCAGATAGCGATTGCGAAAACGGAACCCGGTGACGAAAACAACCAGGATATTTCGGCGCTGGTGGGTAAAGTGGACATCCGCAAACTGGAAAACCACGCGCAAAACGATCCTGATGCCTACGGTTACTCCGGCGCACTGTGCCGCGCCAACCAGGGGATCATGGAATTCGTCGAAATGTTTAAAGCGCCCATCAAGGTGCTGCACCCGCTGCTGACCGCCACGCAGGAGGGGAACTATAACGGGACCGAAGGGATTTCCGCCCTGCCCTTTAACGGCATCATTCTTGCCCACTCGAACGAATCAGAATGGGTGCAGTTCCGTAACAACAAAAACAATGAGGCGTTCCTCGACCGTGTTTACATCGTCAAAGTGCCTTATTGCCTGCGTATCTCGGAAGAGATCAAAATTTACGAAAAACTGCTTAATCACAGTGAGCTGTCCCACGCGCCTTGCGCGCCGGGCACTCTGGAAACACTGGCGCGCTTCTCGATTCTGTCGCGTTTGAAAGAGCCGGAAAACTCCAGCGTTTACTCAAAAATGCGCGTCTATGATGGTGAAAGCCTGAAAGACACCGACCCGAAAGCGAAGTCTTACCAGGAGTACCGCGACTACGCCGGGGTGGATGAAGGGATGAACGGTCTGTCGACGCGTTTCGCCTTTAAAATCCTCTCCCGCGTCTTCAACTTCGACCATGTTGAAGTGGCGGCGAACCCGGTGCACCTGTTCTATGTGCTGGAACAGCAAATCGAGCGCGAACAGTTCCCGCAAGAGCTGGCGGAACGTTACCTGGAGTTCCTGAAAGGCTATCTGATCCCGAAATACGCCGAGTTCATCGGCAAAGAGATCCAGACGGCGTACCTGGAGTCCTATTCCGAATACGGGCAGAACATCTTTGATCGTTATGTCACCTATGCGGACTTCTGGATCCAGGATCAGGAGTACCGCGATCCGGATACCGGTCAGCTCTTTGACCGTGAAGCACTGAACGCGGAACTGGAAAAAATCGAGAAGCCCGCCGGGATCAGCAACCCGAAAGACTTCCGTAATGAAATCGTCAACTTCGTGCTGCGCGCCCGTGCCAATAACAGCGGCCGCAACCCGAACTGGACCAGTTACGAAAAACTGCGCACGGTTATCGAGAAAAAAATGTTCTCGAACACCGAAGAGCTGTTGCCGGTGATTTCGTTCAACGCCAAAACCTCAACCGACGAGCAGAAAAAACATGACGACTTTGTCGATCGTATGATGGAGAAAGGCTACACCCGTAAGCAGGTTCGCCTGCTGTGCGAATGGTATCTGCGTGTACGTAAATCATCATAACAACGCACAGGCCGCGTCACGGGCGCGGCCTGGCAGCAAAGTTGGCATACGCAGCGGGAGGGAACTATGACCTGGTTCATTGACCGGCGTCTGAACGGCAAAAATAAAAGCACGGTTAACCGCCAGCGATTTTTACGCCGTTATAAAGCGCAAATAAAACAGTCGATTTCCGAGGCGATCAACAAGCGCTCGGTGACCGACGTGGAGAACGGCGAATCCGTCTCCATCCCGACAGAGGATATCAGCGAACCGATGTTTCATCAGGGGCGCGGTGGTTTGCGCCATCGTGTGCATCCGGGTAACGATCATTTTGTTCAAAACGACCGTATCGAACGCCCGCAGGGCGGCGGTGGCGGTGGTGGCAGCGGTCAGGGTGAAGCCAGCCAGGACGGTGAAGGACAAGATGAATTCGTTTTCCAGATCTCCAAAGATGAGTACCTCGATTTGCTGTTTGAGGATCTGGCACTGCCGAACCTGAAAAAAAACCAGCAACGGCAGCTCAATGAATTTAAAACCCACCGTGCCGGCTACACCGCCAACGGTGTACCGGCGAATATCAGCGTGGTGCGTTCGCTACAGAACTCGCTCGCCCGCCGCACGGCCATGACGGCCGGTAAACGCCGCGAACTGCGAGAACTGGAAGAGAGTCTGGATACGGTTGCCAAAAGCGAACCTGTGCAACTGCTTGAAGAGGAGCGATTACGCAAAGAGATTGCGGAACTGCGCGCGAAGATCGAGCGTGTGCCGTTTATCGATACCTTTGACTTACGCTACAAAAATTACGAAAAACGCCCTGAGCCCTCCAGCCAGGCCGTCATGTTCTGCCTGATGGACGTGTCCGGATCCATGGATCAGGCCACCAAAGATATGGCCAAGCGTTTCTATATTCTGCTCTATCTGTTCCTGAGCCGGACGTATAAAAACGTTGAAGTGGTCTATATCCGCCACCACACGCAGGCGAAAGAAGTGGATGAGCACGAGTTCTTCTACTCACAGGAAACCGGCGGCACGATTGTCTCCAGCGCCCTGAAGTTGATGGATGAAGTGGTCAAAGATCGTTACGACCCGGCGCAGTGGAATATCTATGCGGCGCAGGCGTCTGACGGTGATAACTGGGCGGATGACTCGCCGCTGTGTCACGAAATCCTGGCGAAGAAAATTCTGCCTGTGGTGCGTTACTACAGCTATATCGAGATCACTCGCCGTGCGCACCAGACGCTATGGCGCGAGTACGAACATCTGCAAACGATGTTCGATAACTTCGCCATCCAGCATATCCGTGATCAGGAAGATATTTATCCGGTGTTCCGCGAGTTGTTCCACAAACAGAGCGCCAATTCTGGTAGCTAGTCTATATAAATCAGCCAGTTAATCCTATTTTCCTGGCTGATTTCCTTCATTTTGAATGTTAAAAATGTCGAATAAGATCAGAAGCTTATGTCTGGTTTTTGGGAATGATTTTCCGATAGAGACAAGGGATTTAAAATCAGTCGAGTTATCTCACATACGCAACGAGTTAGTTTGACTTTTCATCATACCCGCTCAAAAAACTCACCCGGTCATTCAACGACTTGCTGTTCCTTACTGCTGAATATTACGAAGGTTTCTGAGTTAAATTGTGGTGCAGCAACGTCCGCTATGAGCGAGGAGCAGACGTTGATTAGATTATGGAGCTAGTGAACATCGAGAAATATACCCAAAATCATGCTCGTTGATTTTGGGCTTTAGATACTTTTCACATCAACATAACCCGCTTCCAGGCAGCAGATAAAATTGCGTCAGAAGCTTAATTTATCCTGCTTCTTTGCCTGCAACTCCTTAACAATACCTAAAAAGGCAAGCCCGACGGGAAAAAGAGATCCCCACAGGACGGCGTTCCAGCCGTAGAGACTGAGCAGGGCTCCTGAAGAAAATGACCCTACAATCATCACCCCAAACACGACAAAATCGTTCAGGGACTGGACCTGGGTTTTCTCTTCGGGACGGTGATATTCAATGATCTTCGCCGATGCGCCGGTGAAACCAAAATTCCAGCCAAGACCCAGCAAAATCAGCGACAACCAGTAGTGAATAATATCAGTGCCACCGAGTCCGGCCAGGACAGAGCATGCCGTGATAAGCAGGCCCGCAGCGGCGATACGCATGGCGCCAAAGCGGTTAATTAATTTGCCGGTGAAAAAGCCCGGACCGTACATGGCAATAACATGCCACTGGATACCGAGATTGGACGCCTGCTGAGAAATACCGTGCATGTGCATCGAGAGTGGTGCTGCCGTCATCAGGAAGTTCATCACCATATAGGTTACCGCACCGCTGAATACGGTTCTGGCAAACCCTGGCTGTCGGACAATCTCGCGCAAAGGTCGTCCACCCGTTTTTACTGCGCTGGCAGGTTCTGTGGTTTTCACGCCTTTAAGAATGAACGCTGATATAACGGCCACGAGCGCCTGGGCGGTGAACGTGACGGCAAAGGTATGAGGCGGCCAGAGGTGCATCGTTCCGGAAACCAGCATGGGGCCAATCACACCGGCAATCACTCCGCCTCCCATCACAAGCGACAGGGCCCGGGCCCGACGTTCGGGCGTAACGCCGTCCGTTGCGGCAAAACGAAAGCTGAGCGCGGCCGCCGCATAGGCACCGCCAAGAAAAGCAGCAATGCAGAATAACAGGAATGAGCCTACAACGACGGCCAGGGCAGCAGTCAGGCCGGTAATAACCCCTGCGCCGGTGCCGACCATAAAGGCGGCTTTCCGGCCTTCTTTTCGCGCCAGTGAACCTAACGGCAGAATACAGGCTGCCATCCCCAGAACAAACATGGTAATGGGCAGTGTGGCCAGCGAACTGGCTGGCGCAATGGCGTTACCCACAATTGCCCCTGTAGCATAAAAAACCACAGAGTTAGCGCCGGCGAGAGCCTGTGCGGCAGACAGGCGGATGATATTATTTTTCTGGTCTGCAACAGGCAGGAAATGTTCAGCGGGCATGTGATTAATTATCCTGATTCATGGTGAGCACTATCCGGTATCGCGCCTGACCCTGCTTAAGTCGGTTGAGCGCCTCATTTGCCCTTTCAAAGGGCAGCAACTCTGTGACAGGCAACGTCTGAAAGAGGTGGCTGAACTGCAGCGCGCGCTCGGTTTGCGCCGGTGTGCTGACGAAAGACCCTGTCAGGGTCCGTTCAGCGCCGATCATCATACCCGGCATGATCTGCAGCGGCGTTTGTCCGGTACCCAGCAGGATCGCTTTTCCCCGAGGGGCCAGGTCGGACAGAAGGGCTGATACCGTTTCTGAAGCCGGTGCCGTTGCCATAATAAAATCCACACCGCCGTCTTTTTTCAGGCGTTCTGATGCGTTTTCCTTAAGTGTATCGATGTAGCGATGCGCACCCAGCTCAATGGCCGCGCGTTCTTTTTCGCTACCCCGTGCCACCACCGTAACGTCAAACCCCATTTTACGGGCGTATTGAACGGCCATATGGCCAAGGCCACCCATTCCGAGAATCGCCACTCTGTCGCCCGCCCTGGCGCCAGAATTACGCAGCGCGTTGAAGGTTGCGGTACCGGCGCAGAGGATCGGCGCGGCATGTACGGAAGAGAGTGCGGAGGGGATGGCTATCAGCGCGGTGTGCCGCATGACGACGTACTCTGCGTAGCCGCCATCGCAGCTGAGTCCAGGCGTAAGCTGGTTTTCACAAAGATGAAAAAGCCCACTGCGGCAGGGGTTGCAGTGCTGACAGTACCCCCCCAGACGTCCGACGCCTACCCGCTGACCGGTTTGCCAGATATCGGGTACCCTATTCCCCTTCCGGGCAATAAACCCGACAATTTCATGTCCTGGTATACGGCCGGGCTGGCCCGCCTGCGGCGCTTTTTCCGCGTCCCGGAGATCGGCACCGCATACGCCGCATGCTTCAATTCTGATGAGTACCTCATCCGGGCCGGGAGCGGGTACCGGCCGCTCTGTCATTTCCAGCACCCCGGGGGCGACGATCTGCATAGCGCGATATTTTTTATTCATAAATTGCACCGGAAAAACTAGGGGTATCAGATGGCAAGGGCGACGAGAAAACGGGATACCATGTTATAGGCGGCGACAGTGGCAACCGCTTCCACGGTCTCTTTTTCACCTAACAAGCTTTTCAGCGCCCCGATGACGTTCTCCTCAACCACGACGTTCCGGGTGGACTGGTCCGTAAGATGTATCAGCAACGTTTCGGTGTCATTAAAGATGTGTGGTGCGGAGGATAACCGCAGGGCTTCGGCTTTTTCAGCAGTGCCGCCTGCATCCAGATAGGCAGGGTAGTGCACGTTCCATTCAAATTCTGCTTTATTCAGGAGCGCAACGCGCAGCATGATCAGTTCCCGGTATTCAAGGCTGAGTGAAAATTCCTGACGTACCCGTACCATCAGTTCGTTCCAGCCCGTGGCCAGGGGAGCACTCTTCAGTAATACCCGGTCAATACCTATCAGTTTTCCACCGGGCCGACGGGCCTTTATCGCGTTGAGAAGATAGCCGTCAACGGGCTCTTCATCCTGCCAGGGAGTTACTCTTGGTGTGGTCATATCATTTTTTCCTGTAGAACAGAACAATCCAGCCGCATCAGCTCAGTATTAAGTCACCTTCGATCAGCATATTCTGGGCCAGTAACCACCGGTTCAGGGAGGAGTCAATCACCCGCTGATGGACCCCTTCAAACTGATGCACCGTGCCGCCACCGCTGACATGGATGACATACACAAGCCTGCCGGAAGCATCCTCTGCGGGCCTGTCACCGGAGGTCGGTATACCCTTTGGAAGGTGCCCGTCAGTATGTATTTCAAGATGCGTAAGGGCGAGACCTTCAGCCCTGGCTTCGAGAATAAAGGCGGCCATCATGCAGGCATTAAACGCAGCGAGCATCAGCTCCTGGGGATCAGGAGCCAGCCCTTCGCCACCCAGCGAAACCGGTTCATCGGAATCGATAACATGACTTTGCAGGGCAGGCGGAGCGTTGTCTGCGGAAAAGGACTGGCAGAGCGTCCGGCTGGCCATGCCCCCCTGCCACGAGGTGACAAGGTCATAATGCGCGGTCTGGATTTGCATAATTACTCCAGTGCCGCACGCGGGGAAGCGCGTGCGGCATGGTCATCAGGCGTTACGGCCAGCCATCACGCCACCATCAATATCCCAGATAGCGCCGGTGACCCAGCCAGTCTTGTCAGAAAGCAGGAAAGCAACGGTTTCCGCGATGTCGGCCGGGGTACCCACGCGACCGATCGGGTGGAAGCTGTCAAAGCTGCTCATCACGTCCTTCACGTCGTCTTTCGGAATGAAGCCTTCGTAAATTGGCGTGTGAACAACGGCCGGAGAAACTGCATTCACGCGGATCCCTTTTTCACCCAGTTCAATGGCCAGGTTTTTGGTCAGCGTGTGCAGACCCGCTTTTGCCATTGAGTAAGCTGAAGACGGTGTGGCACCGATGGCCTGCTGTGCCCACATGGAGCCGATATTAACGATGGAGCCTTTGATACCGGCCTCGACCATATTGCGCACCACGTCACGGGTAATAAAGAACGTCGCGCGGTTAATGTTCATGTACATGTCATAGTCTGACGCTTCATGTTCGGTGAACGGTTTCGGGAAAAATACGCCAGCAGCATTGACCAGCAGGCTGATATCCTTGTGTTCGGCATTGATGGTATTCACCACGTGCTGCATACCTTCTTCTTTCATCAGGTCGGCAACGATGATGGAAACCTGACCGTCTGCAGCCAGCGCCTGGCGGGCCTGCTCGGCTTTGTCCTGACGATTGCCAACCAGCACAACGCTGCCACCGTTTTTCAGAACCAGCTTCGCCGTTTCGAAGCCCATACCGCTTGTACCACCGACCACTAACAGTTTTTTACCGGCAAAAGATGCGTTCATCGCTAACCTCTTTAAATTCATATGGTTGTCATTGATGAAAAGCCGCGCTCCTCATCGTGTGAAATCAGAATGCCACCCGGGCCCCTGATTGACGACTGAGAAGAAATTGCGACTCAGGAAAGAAAATCTTTCTCGCTGGCGTATACTGAGGAAAATAATAAATCAGGATAACCTCAATGCGATCGCTAAACCGACTTAAATGGCTGCATGCTTTTGAAGCCACCGCCAGGCACGGCAGCTTTACCGGCGCGGCACAGGAACTTGGCGTAACGCCCGCCGCAGTAGGCCAGCTGGTACGCTCGCTGGAAGACTGGGTCGGACACCCGCTTCTTCACCGCACCCGCTCAGGAAAAGAGCGTCTGACGCTGGTTGACGAGGCGCAGGAGGCACTGCAGGACATCACGCTGGGGCTCGACAAACTGGAAACTGGATTAAATAAGCTTCGTGGTCGCCGGTCGCGCTCGGTGGTGGTGGTGACGGCATCGCAGGTACTGGTGATGAACTGGCTAATGGATCGCCTGAACCGGTTTTCGGAAACGCACGAAAATATCGATCTGCGGCTTAACGTCACGGAAAAACTGATGGACGTGTCGCACGGCGAGGCGGATATCGGTATTCGCTGCGGCCAGGGCGACTGGCCAGGCGTGAATAAAACCTGGCTGATGGATGAGGAAGCGGTACTGATCTGCAGTCCGCACCTGGTGCCGTCCGGGAAAATGGCCTGCAGTGAATGGCTCGCCACGCAAAAACTCATTCATGATGACACGCCCCATCCCGGGGCCGATTTTCCGTCATGGAATGATGTCCTGTTGGCGGTTGGTGCCCCCGAAGCGCTGGAAAGCGGGCTGCATATTAACTCCACTTCAGCTGTGATCCTGTCGGCCCTGAGTGGCAGGGGCGTGGCCATCGTGCGATACGCTCTGGTGAAAAAGCTTATCGAAACCGGACAGCTGGTCCAGCTGCATCCTGACCATCGGTGGCCGCTCAAGTGGTCTTATTATGTGGTGACCCCGCAGCAAAAAGTCATGCGTGATGAAGTGAAAGTTTTCCACGACTGGCTTCTTCAGGATGTCGTCTCGGATCGTTCATAAACTGCCCGCTCAGGCATTACGCTGCTCCTGCAATCACGCCGGGCGCGTAATGCTTATTCCCTGCCAAACCACGACATAGAATTTCTTCGCTGCTCCGCAAGATTATCTGATTTGTTGAAGCTGTCTGGCTTTCTGATAATCGCCCTCAACGAAAGGTAATACAGACCGGATTTTTAACCGGGCGTGTTACTTCAACCCTGAGCGAAGGAGAGAACGATGGCTTATCTGCAAATCACCCTGGATATCAGTAATGAAAACCGTGCGGCAGCCGCGGGGGTATACCAGAAATACAAAACCCCGTTTCTGACCACCATCGAGGGTGCCACCTCTAAAGAGCTGCTTGTCCGTGACGAGGATGTCCAGGTGCTGCACGGCTTTACGACTGTGGCGCAGGCGCAGGCATACCTTAGCAGTCCGCTGTTCACGCAGGATGTCGTTGCAGGATTAAAACCCTATTTAAACAGCGCGCCTGACGTACGTATTTTCGACGTCATGTAATGATTTTTCTGAGACAAAAAATAACCGGAGTTTTCAATGTTCTTAAACTGGAATGAATATCGCAGTGGCCTGCTCGCCACCATCGGCAAATTTGCCAAACTGCAGCCAGAGTTTATGAAAGGCTTTCAGCAGATGGATAAAGGGGCGTCAGAAAACAATCACCTCGATCCCAAAACCCATGAACTGATTGCACTGGCCGTGGCCGTCACCACCCGCTGTGACGGTTGCCTGGCCGTTCATGTGGATGCTGCGGTTAAGCACGGTGCCACGCGCGAAGAGATCGCCGAAGCGCTGGCCGTTGCCATTAACCTGAACACTGGCGCAGCGCTGACGTATACCGCGCGTGCTCTGGATGTTTACGATAATCTGCCGAACAAATAGGCCTGCAGATGGCCCCTGCGGGGCCGTCTAATCATTCACTATGATGTTACTGAATTCTGATTTTTCGCAGCGTGCGGTCGTTACTCCGGACGATTATCAGTGGATACCTTCTCCCCAGCCCGGCGTTAAGCGCGTGATGCTTGACCGGATTGGTCGTGAGCAGGCCCGCGCAACCAGCCTTGTCCGGTATGCGCCCGGATCCGAATTTCCAGCACACAGCCATCCCGGCGGAGAGGAGATTCTGGTGCTCGACGGTATTTTTACCGAAAACGGGGTCGACTATCCTGCCGGCTGGTATCTGCGCAGCCCGGACGGTTCTTCTCACCAACCCTCAAGTCGCGACGGCACAACCATTTTCGTCAAGCTGCGCCAGATGTCTGTCGGTGAGCGCCAGCCGGTCAGGATAAATACGCAGGAGGCAGCTAACTGGCACGGTCAGCCGCAAAGACAAGTCTGCCCTTTATTCTCCGGCACTTCAGAAACTGTGCTGCTTAAGAAGCTTGCCCCGGGTGAGCGGATCTTCTGTGCACCGCTTGTTGGCGGAGCAGAGATCCTTCTTCTGCAAGGGGAACTCCATGCGCCGGAAGGTTGCTATGGGGCAGGAAGCTGGCTGCGGTTTCCGCCGGGTGATATGCCTGCTCTTATAGCCACCGCCTCTGGCGCACTTTTTTATCTGAAAACGGGACATCTCAGCCCGACAACCCTGACCGGAGCGACATTATGAAGCAGAGCGCTGTTATCATTGGTGCGGGCATAAGCGGCCTTTATGCTGCCACGCTGCTTGAAAAAGCGGGTGTTGATTATGTGATCCTTGAGGCTCGTGACAGAACGGGCGGGCGCGTGCTGTCAGGCCTGGAACTGGCGGGCACCCCCGCTGGCATTCATGTAGATATGGGGGCTGCGTGGTTCTGGCCTGGTATTCAACCGGACTTCGCGCAACTGATCGAGCAGCTTAATCTTCCGGTAATCGCGCACGGCCGTCCGGGTGACATGCTCTACGAACGCCAGCTGGATTCGCCCCCCGAACGCTATCCGGCATGGGAGAGCTCCCCGGCGTCTTTCAGGCTGAAGGGAGGAATGCAGGCGCTGACGGCGGCACTTAAAAGTCAGATCCCGGCTGAGAAGATTAAAACCGGCTATCAGGTGGTGGCGGTTTCCCGGGCTGGCAAGGAAGTGCAGATCCATACCCGGTCCGAAGGCAGTAAAAAAGCCGTATTTTCCGGTGAGCATGTCTTCCTCGCTTTGCCTCCTGCCCTGGCAGCTAACATAGATTTCAGACCGGTGATGCCGGAACAGGTGCTGTCAAACTGGCGGAAAATCCCGACATGGATGGCTCCCCATGCAAAATATGTCGCTGTATATAAAACAGACCTATTGCATGAGCGGCAGCTTTCAGGGAATGCAGGAAGCCGCGTGGGGCCAATGGTAGAGATCCATGACGTATCCGAGCCTGATTCGGGAAAAACGGCGATTTTTGGTTTTATTGGTGTACCGGCAAAATCGAGATGGACTGTCAGCGAAGCTGTTCTCAAAAGCCTTTGCCGGGAGCAGCTCGTACGCTTATTTGGACAGGATGCGGCAGAACCTGAAGCTGAGTATATAAAAGACTGGGCAGCCGATCCGTTTACTGCAACGGAATTTGATCTCCTGCAGGAGGTCGGGCACGCAATGCCTGAGCAACTTCCCGCCAGGGGAGAGTGGTCCGGTGAGATAACAGGTATCGCCAGTGAATGGTCGCCGCAATTCTCGGGCTATCTGGCAGGCGCTATTGACTCTGCATTAACGGGTGTTCAGCGCTGGTTACAACATAAATAACCCCCATGAAAATGGTTTGTAGCCTTTCGAACCGGAGAGGGGTTGTTGAAAAAACATGCGTATCCGGTTTGATAATACGTCTGCTATGGCCTCTGAAAGGTCCGCTTTTGGCACAAAGCGGCTTTTAAGATAACGTGCATTGATATGGGATGTCAGGGGCGGAGGTTCCCCCCTCTCGTGCCGACCAAAATTCCCCCGAAAAACCAGCCTCTTGAGGCTGGGTTTTTATGTCTGCGATTTGGGAAAGGTAAAATGAAGACAAAACCCCTGACGAATTAAACCACCCAATTATCTTTTTTTACCCGGTTAATAGTGTGTACGTCAGCATGCCGAAAACCGATACGTCGTTCAGCGTTTTCCCCTTGAGGCCTCTCCGTCATCCGTAATAAGCGCGCTGCCCATCTATTTCGCAAACCGACTGTGACCGTCATACAGTTCCCGCACCTTATCTCCGTCGTCTGGTTGTCGTGCCAGCATCCCGCATAACCGGCCCTTTCCCGCCTCACCCCGATCCGCACTGTTTTGTGACCTGTTTCACAACGCCCCCGATCTATTGGTCTAAAGCATGAATTGCCGTGCAAAATCGCAGCTATTTCCCGGCTTGCGCAAAAATTAATGTGGCACATTTTAATCATTGCAAATCGTGGCGCAGACTGGCGCAGCGATGACTGAACAGAGACAAGGTGAGAGATAATGCTTGATCTGGAGGACTTGAAGGTCTTCATACAAGACGCAGAAATGAAACTTTTCATTGACAGCATCTGGGACACGCTCGGTGAAACATTCACCCAGACACAGTTGATTCTGCCGCCGGAAATGGCCATGCCCCGCCGGGAACTGTCGTTCCATGACCACGTGAAGCTGCTGGGTTATCTGTGCTGGTTAATCACCAACTCCGGCGCGGAAGGCGACATCATCGAAATCGGCGTCTGGAAAGGCAAATCCAGCGCGTTTATGAATGAGATCTGCAACCGTCAGCGTCGCATCATCAGTATCGACCCGATGGAACTGACCAACCAGCCTCTGGAGCTGGGCTTCTATCACAAACATATCTTCCCGGAAGTCAATTTAATCCGCGGCTACTCCGAGCGAAGCATTGAGCGCGTACTGGAATTCGCGCCAAAAACCGTTTTGCTGCATATTGATGGTGGTCACCTCAAGCAGCATGTGCTGGTGGATTTTCTGCTCTACTCCCCCACTGTCGTCAGCGGCGGATTCATCGTGTTTGATGACTATCGCGACCACAGATACTCTCCGGAAGTCGGCCCCGCGGTTGATCTGCTGCGTGCAGGTGGTTTCTTTAACGGGTTCGATGTTATTGGTAGCGTTCCGGGTTTTGAAAACAGCTACCTTTTGCAGAAAAAATAAACAGTACACACAAAGCGTTGTTTGTAGTGCTTGTATTTTTTGCCGCCTGTTCAGGCGGCTTTTTTATTCTCATCATCCGTTGCGTGGATTATCCTTGATGCTCTTCAACTGTATCGGGAGATATTCATGTCTGAGATTGCCAGCCGTAACGTCCACCAGCATTTGTTGACCCTCCTTAAACAACACAACGCGCGTTTTCACGTGGTGGAACACGATGCTGTCGGCAAATGCGAAGAAGTCAGTGAAATTCGCGGGACAGCACTGGGCCAGGGCGCGAAAGCGCTGGTATGCAAAATCAAAGGAAACGGCGTCAAAAAATATGTTCTGGCGATACTCGCCGCGGATCTTCAGGCCGATCTCTCCCGCCTGGCGCAGCACTTTGGCGGGCTGAAAGCCTCACTGGCAAGCCCGGCGGAAGTGGACGAATTAACCGCCTGCGTGTTTGGCGCGATCCCGCCCTTCAGCTTTCATCCGGCGCTGCAACTGGTTGCAGATCCGATCCTGTTTCAGCGTTTTGACGACATTGCCTTTAACGCCGGGCTGCTGGAAAAATCCGTCATTCTGAATACCCAGGATTATCTGCGTATTGCTCAGCCAGAACTGGTCGATTTTCGCCGTCTCTGACACCGCTCGTGCGGCTACGACCCTCAGCAAACCTGGCATGAAGCAGCGTAATCACAACCCGTGATTACGCAGTAAGGTTCCGTTTCTGGCAACTGCCTGAATTTCATCTGCCGACAGAAAATTGTCTGTTTCATCACGCATTTGCGCGTAGAGTAAACAGGTTTCATTTTTGGCAAGGAACCTCTGTATGTTTGATACCACGCTGTTTATTTTGCTCGCGCTGGCCGCACTCGGTTTTGTCAGTCACAACACCACCGTCGCCGTTTCGATTCTTGTGCTGATTATTGTACGCATCACACCGCTAAACACCTTTTTCCCGTGGATTGAAAAACAGGGACTGACGATCGGCATCATCATCCTGACCATTGGCGTGATGGCACCGATAGCCAGCGGATCGCTGCCACCATCGACGCTGCTGCACTCTTTTGTTAACTGGAAATCACTTATCGCGATCGCCGTTGGCGTGTTTGTTTCGTGGCTGGGCGGGCGCGGCGTCACGCTGATGAGCTCACAACCGTCGCTGGTGGCGGGATTACTGGTGGGGACCGTGTTAGGTGTGGCCCTGTTCCGGGGGGTGCCGGTCGGGCCACTGATTGCGGCGGGTCTGGTGTCGTTGCTAATTGGCCGGCAGTGACGCACGCCGTTGCCCGCGTTTAACGGCAAACTCCAGCGCGCTGCACAGCAGGTAATACACCAGACCGGTAAAAATAAATAACGCGGCCGGATACACCTGCACCCGGTTATTCACCTGCCCGGCAACGGTGGTCAACTCCGGTACGTTAACAATAAACGCCAGCGAGGTGTCCTTCAGCAGGGCTATCAGCAACCCGACGTAGGACGGCAGTGCATTACGTAGCGCCTGCGGTAACAACACCCGCCGCAGGATAGCCACGCTGCCAAACCCGCTGCTGAGCGCCGCTTCATATTGTCCTTTCGGCAACGCGCCCAGCGCCGCCAGCGTGGAGTACATCACCGAGGCGGAGGTAAACCACGCCAGCGCCAGCGTCACGGTCACCGCCCCCGGCAAATCAGCACCGGTCAGCCACGGTAACAAGAACCATAACCAGAAGATGACAAAGATCAGCGGAATACCGCGGATAATCTCCGCCCACAGGAACAAAATTTTGCGCGGCCAGCCGGGAAAACGCCATGCGAGACACGCCAGCAACATGCCACCAGGGAAAGCCAGCAGCGCCGCGCCGGCGGTCATCAGCAACGAGAGCAGCACGCCACCCACCTCACCTTGCGCCGCACGCCCCCACAGTAAATAGTCGAGGTTATCGGTAATCACCGAAATGTTAGCGATCACGGCGCACCTCCGCTGTGCGTTGCCGCATACGCCAGCTACGCGGCGCATTGAACAGTAAACTCATGACCAGGCCCAGCGCCAGATAGAGCGCGCTGCCGATGGCAAACGCTTCCAGCGCATGCGCGTTGTAGCTTTCAATTTGCCGGGTCTGATAGGTCAGCTCGGCAAAGCCAATACCGGTCGCCAACGACGAGAGTTTCATCAGGTTGAGATACTGTCCGACAACGGGCTGCCAGGCGTTGTGCAACCCCTGCGGCAGTAGCACCCAGCGAAACAGCGCCAGTTTGCTGAAGCCCTGAGATTGCGCGGCTTCAACCTGCCCGCGCGGCACCGCCAGCAACCCCGCCTGGATCTCCTCCACCAGAAACGCGGCGGTAAACAAACCCAGCGCCCAGGCCGACGAAAGAAACTCCGGCGTCAACCACCAGACATCACCCGGCAGGATACTGAATGCATGATCGTCATTCACATACTGACGAAAACTCTGCGGCAACAGGTTCCATGCGGCGAAATACCAGAACAGCAGTTGCACCAGTAGCGGCGTATTGCGAAACAGCGATACCCATACCGCCACGGCGCCGCGTCCCACCGTTCCCCCCGCCAGCCGTAGCGCCAGCAGCAGTACCGTGAGCAGGGTTGCCAGCGCCATACCGGCGAGCGTCACCCAGACGGTGGTCAGAAAGCCGGACGTGATCCATTGTGCGGGTTGCCCGGTCAGCACACCCGCCCAGTCAAGGTGCAACCCCATCACAACTCCTTGCTATCGGCATGCAGTGGATTGAGCACTTTCTGCAGAAAGCGTTGCGCGCGGGGATGCTGCGGTGCAGAGAAAAACTGCGCTGGCGTCGCCTGCTCAAGGATTTCGCCACCGTCGATGAAGATCACCCGGTCGGCAATTTCACGGGCAAACTGCATTTCATGCGTCACCACGATGAGCGTGATGCCACTGTGCGCCAGCGATTTCATCACCTGCAGCACCTCGCCAATCATCTCCGGATCCAGCGCCGAGGTCGGTTCATCAAACAGAATGATATGCGGATCCGCCGCCAGCGTACGGGCGATCGCCACCCGCTGCTGTTGGCCACCGGACAACTGCGCCGGATAGTGCAGGGCTTTGTCCTGCAACCCGACACGCGCCAGCAACGCCAGAGCGATGTCCCGTGCCTGGGCTTCGGTTTTGCCATGAATGCGCCGTAGCGCGAGGGTAATATTGTCCAGCGCGTTAAGGTGCGCATAGAGATTGAATTGCTGAAAGACGAAGCCAACGTGGCGGCGCAGCTCGCGCAATCCTCGCCCTTTTAGCTGGCTGGTCGGCTGACCATCAACGTAGATCTCGCCACCGCTGAGGGTTTCCAGTTGGTTAATCAGCCGGATAAGCGTGGACTTGCCGGACCCGGAAGGCCCGCACACCGCCAGCACTTCACCTGCGGCGACCTGCAAGTCAATGTTATTTAATACGGTGTTATCGCCATAGCGTTTACTCACGCGGCGAAACGCGACCGTGCCTTTTTCCACGGGCAACACCTCCGTGGCCGTAGCCACAGAGGCGGAGAAGAGACCTGCCAACATATTACTTCGCTTCTATCGTAAAGCTGCGCGGAGCCGGCGTTTTGGTTTGCGGACCAAACCAGGTATCGTAGATTTTCGCGGCTTCACCGTTTTTCTCAAGGTTAACCAGCTCATCGTTCACCGCTTTCAGCAGTGCGGGTTCACCTTTACTGACGCCTACGCCAATCTCTTCTTTCGACAGCAGATCCGGCAGGATTTTGAATTTGGCCTTGTCCGGCGCTTCCGCCAGCAAACCGGCAAGAATGGTGCTGTCCTGGGTGATCGCCTGCACGTTACCGTTACGCAGCGCGGTTAAGGCCAGCGGAATATCGTCATACGCCAGTACGCGGGATTGCGGGAAACGCTGATGCAGTGCCTGCTCGCCAGTCGTGCCTTTCACCGCGCCAATGCGCGCTTTGCTGTACGCATCCAGTTTGTCTGCTGCCGTAGCGGGCACCAGGAACTGCTGTCCGGTAACAAAATAGGGTGTTGAGAAGTCGATCACCTGCGCACGTTCAGGCGTGATGGTGATATCCGCAACGATCAGATCCACTTTGCCGGATTGCAACAGCGGAATACGGTTCGCCGGGTTGGTCGCCACCAGTTGCAGTTTTACGCCGAGGCTTTTTGCCAGCGCTTTCGCGAAGTCCACATCATAACCGACGATATCGTGGGTTTTCGGGTCGATGGCACCAAACGGCGGGTTCGCATCGAAGGTGGCGATTTTAACCACGCCAGCGGCTTTGATATCGGCCAGTTTGTCCGCATGTGCGGAAAAAGAGAGCGCTGAAAGCAGCGCCAGTGCGCTAAATGCACCGATTTTTGTTGTGTGTAATGAGGTTGCCATGCTGATCCTTACGCCCTGTTATTGTGTTGATTTCAGCGCTAAATTCACACAACCCCATTCATCAGACAAATATCAAAAAGTGCATTGATTATCTGAAAAAGTTATTAAAACCATTTCACCCATACTAACAACTTATCTTTCATCACCTGCCAGCATAAACCTGCCTAACCCTTACAAAAATAAAGGAATAGGCAGCAGGAAATGTTACGCGCCCCCCAGGCCGCTCAGGTAACGACCCGGCGTCTGCCCGAGCCCTTTTTTAAACATGGTGATAAACGCCGTCGTCGAGTCATACCCTAACGTGTGTGCTATTTGCTGTACCGACTGGCCGCCAATCAGCAAGCGCAGCGCAAGGATCAACTGCATTTGATGCCGCCAGCGACGAAAGCTTAAACCCGTCTCTTTCACCACCAGCCGCGCCAGGTTTCTCTCGCTCATAGCGAACGTCTGCGCCCACTGCGTCAGCGTTTGTCTGCCAGCCGGGTCGGCTTCCATGCTCTCCACCATCTGATAAATCTTCGGGTGCGACGACACCGGCAACTGTAGCTGCATTTGCGGTTGTTCCGGCAACTCATCAAACAGCACCTGCACCAGCCGTTGCGTGGCGGGCTGCCGCCGCTGCGCAGGAGAACGTGACGCCAGGGCGACAATAAGCTCACGCACCAGCGAGGAGGTTTTTAATGTGCAGCAGTGCTGCGGCATCACCACCGACCAGGGTTCGATAAACAAAAAATAGAGTTGCGCCCCCGGCGTGGCGCGGTTGCTGTGGGGAACAAGACCCGGTAACCACATTGCATGATGCGGCGGCACCATCCAGCGAGCATGCTCAACCTCACAGGTGATCGCCCCTTTCAGCGCCAGAATCAGTTGCCCCTTGCGATGACAGTGCGCCGGGATCCGCTGCTCATCTTCATTGACGGTAATGCCGAATGCCACCGCCGCCTCCTGCTGGCTATCAGGATCGTAACCGCCAAGGCCGAGTCCGTGCATAAATTTGTCCGAATTTAGCGATAAACTGTCATTTTAGCTTGATTCAAACAGGAGAAAAAATCGTTATCGTAAGCCTCTGTTTTTCATTCTGAGAACCCAATGACCCTTTCTCTTCCTTCCCGTGGTAAACAAGGCGCCCTGCTGATTGCCGGGATCCTGATGATAGCGACCACCCTCCGCGTCACCTTTACCGGCGCGGCTCCGTTACTGGATGCCATTCGCGCAGAATATGGGCTCACCACGGCGCAGACCGGTCTGCTCACCACCCTGCCGCTGCTGGCCTTTGCGCTGATATCGCCGCTGGCGGCTGGCGTCGCCCGTCGTTTTGGTATGGAACGCAGCCTGTTTGCCGCGCTGGTGCTGATTAGCGCCGGGATTGCCCTTCGCTCTCTCCCTTCTCCCGTTCTGCTGTTTGTTGGCACCGCGATTATTGGTTGCGGTATTGCGCTGGGAAACGTGCTGTTGCCGGGAATGATCAAGCGTGACTTCGCCGGACATGTGGCAAAACTCACCGGCGCGTATTCCCTGACCATGGGCGCAGCCGCCGCACTGGGTTCCGCCGCCGTCGTGCCGCTGGCGGAACAGGGCGCAGGCTGGCAGGGCGCATTGCTGGCACTGATGGTATTTCCGTTGCTGGCGATGGTGCTCTGGTTACCCGCATTACGCTATGGCGCTGCCGCCAACCTGAGCCAATCCGGTGCATTGCACAGCCGCGGGATCTGGCGATCGGCGCTGGCGTGGCAACTTACGCTGTTTCTGGGGATCAACTCGTTAATTTATTACATCGTGATTGGCTGGTTACCGTCGATTCTGACCACGCTGGGCTTTAGCGAGATGCAGGCGGGTTCGCTACACGGTATTTTGCAGTTAGCCACTGCCGCCCCCGGCTTGCTGGTACCGCTGATCCTGCCTCGTCTGAACGATCACCGTGGGATCGCCGCGCTGGTGGCGCTGATGTGCGCCGCTGGTTCGCTGGGATTGTGGTTGCTGCCCGGCCATGCGGCGCTATGGGTCGTGGTGTTTGGCTTCGGATCCGGCGCCACAATGATCCTCGGGCTGACGTTTATCGGCCTGCGCGCCCACTCTGCGCACCAGGCCGCCGCCCTTTCCGGGATGGCGCAATCGGTCGGGTATTTGCTGGCCGCCTGCGGGCCGCCGTTAATGGGGAAAATCCACGACGCCAGCGGTGACTGGCATATTCCGCTGCTGCTCTGCGCGCTGTTATCGGTGGTGATGGCGGTGTGCGGCGCGCTGGCGGGTCGTGATCAGGAAGGGGTTAACCCGTAAGGCGCGCATAAAAAAACAGGCCCGCAGGCCTGTTCTTCTTATTATTCGCACGCCGCGTGCAGCATCGCCTGCACGAGCGGTACCGGTCGCCCGGCAAGCGCAGCGCGCTCATGCTGGAACAGCGTCGCAACATAGAACGGGTGCGTCACCAGTTCCACCGCGCGGATTTCACCCTCTTCATCCCAGCCGGTCACCCGCAGGTTGCCGCTTTCCAGTTCGTGGGCAAACTCCGGCGATACCCCAAAATTGCACCGGTAGGCCTCTTCAATCATCTCGCGACCATACGCGCGGGCAATCAGCGTATTGGGCCGCAGCTCAATGTTGCCGGTTTGATCCACCAGCGCGCAACTGAGCGCGGAGATAACCATCCGACCTTCGTGGTCAGTTTCCGCGTGCGCCGCATCGCCCCAGCCCAGTACATTGCGGGCATACTCAATCACCGCATGCTGGAAACCGCCGCAGGTGGCGAGGAACGGAATGGCGTTTTCCCGCGCAAACTGGATGGCGAGAAACGCGCCGCGGGCATTTTTATAAGGACTTCCAGGGACAACCCAGATGGCATCATAGCCCACCAGGTCTTCATAACTGTTGATTTCACTGGTCGGTAGCCAGTCGTAGTCTGCGGTGATCTCCAGCACGGCGGCGGCATCGTCAATCGCCAGCGGGATAGCCTGGTGCGCGACAACGTCATGGTTATAGTCGCCAATTAACGCGATGCGGAGAGTTTTCTTCGGAGGGATATGCTGCATGAAAGTGTCCTTATGCCGGAGCCAATAACGAGTAACATAAGGAATATCACATTAGCCGTCTTTTAATGTCATCACAACACCTTAAAATCGGCAGGCCTGTTATTGCATCTGATATGAAAAATCGGATTTACCGGAGTTAATCACAGTGGCGGAACCCGTGCAGCAGACTAAAATCCTCGTCAGCGCCTGTCTGATGGGCTTTAAAGTGCGTTACAACGGCAGTGAAAAAGCGGCATTACAGGAGACGTTGCAGCACTGGCAGCAGGAGAACAGGCTGGTCATCCACTGCCCGGAGCTGGCTGCGGGCCTGGCGGTTCCGCGACGACCGGCGGAAATCGTCGGCGGCAACGGGGCCGATGTGATGCGCGGTAGCGCACGGATCCTCGAAAATAACGGCCACGATGTGACGGCGCATTACCAACTGGCGGCATGGCTGGCGCTACAGGCGGCACAACACGCGCAGTGCAGCGCGGCGCTGTTGACCGATGGCAGTCCCACCTGCGGCAGCCAGTTCATTTATAACGGTGCCTTCAGCGGCACGCAGCAACCCGGAAAGGGGGTGGCCGCTGCGCTACTGGAGCAACATGGCATCCGCGTTTTTTCCGCAGAGCAATTACCGGCGCTGGTCGTCTGGGTTAACGAAAGGGAGAAAAGTCAGTGATCCAATGCAAACGCGTGTATGACGCCGCATCCGACAGCGATGGTTACCGGGTACTGGTCGACAGACTGTGGCCGCGCGGCGTGAAAAAAACAGACCTGCCCTACGATGAGTGGAATAAGGATCTGGCCCCGTCGACGGCGCTGCGCAAAGCCTTCCACGGCGAGGCGCTCGATTTTGCCGCCTTCAGTGAAAGCTATCATCAGGAACTGGCGGCGTACCAGGACCAAGGGAAACAACTGGCAGCGCGGGGTAAAAAAAGCACCGTCACGCTGTTATACGCGGCGAAGGACACGCAGCAAAACCACGCTGAAGTGCTGGCGAAATGGCTGCGTTCGCTGGTTTAGTCGATGACGCGTTCCAGCACGTCCTGCGGCTGGCTGTCAGGCATCAGCGGCATCAGGTGTTCTGCACGGACAAACGCAAAACCGTGCTGGCCGTCAAACGATGTGACATTGCCGGTCACCAGCCACAGCGCGCGGGTGGCGTTGCGCGGCAATTCGGTCATCACGCCATTGACCGGGTTCAACATGCGTTCACCCGGCTGACACAGCCCGAACAGTTCAACTGATTTACCGATATTGCCCCGTCCATTGGCAGTTTGGGCACCGATCACCATTGCCAGGCTGCCCGGTCGTAACTGGAACATACTTCTCTCACGTATTCGCTAAAAAATAAGATAATTCTTAATTGGAAGTGTACCCTGGCAAGGCGGTTATTGTCACGATCCGGATGGCAACCCATTGCGAAACCATCATGCCCGCCCCTTTCACCTTTGCCGAAATGACGTCGCCACAGACCGGTTGTGAGCGAAGATGACACGCGGCATCTCCATGATTTCTCCATCGTTACTGCACTTTTGCCCCCTATAGTGTGCCCTGTTCTCACCCATGACCAGAGAACATCATTCCGTAATCAATGAGTTTTTTGCCCCGCTTCATCAACGGGGCTTTTTTTGTTCTCCTCCGATTTGAATGATCCCCCAGCCTGATGTATACAAAAATAACCTGCTTCATGGTTTAATACCGCGCACTCGAAATATCCTGTATCAATGTGTATGGCGGGTCTGTACACAGGAGCCCAACGTCATGTCGGATTTTATTCTTGCTCGTGTCTCTGAGACCCTTTCAAAAGAGCAATCACTGGAAAGCCTGGTTCACCAATTGCTGGAAATGCTGGAGATGGTGACGGATATGGAATCCACTTACCTGACCAAAATTGACGATGACGCCCGCCTGCAACACATTGTTTACTCTCGTAATACGAAGCAGCTCAATATCCCGGAAGGCTTCTCCCTGCCGTGGGGAGACAGCTTGTGCAAGCGCGCGCTGGATGACGGCTGCCCGTTCAGCAATGATGTGGCGACGATGTGGGGAGATTGCGAAGCGGCGAAAGCACTCGGCATCACCACCTATTTAAGTACGCCAGTGCAGCTGGCAGACGGCTCGCTGTACGGCACATTGTGCGCCGCCAGTAATGCAAAGAAGTCGCTCAGCGTGCGCGGCGAGCAAGTGTTGCATCTGTTCGCCGGTCTGATTGCGCGCACCATTGAAAAAGAGCATCTGGTTAATCAACTGCGTGAAGCCAATGCCGCGTTAATTGCCCACTCGTATACCGATGCGTTGACCGGTTTGCCAAATCGCCGGGCGATTTTCGATAACCTGGCAGCGCTGTTTGCACAGGCCCGCAACCGCAAGCGCTACATCCTTATTGCGTTTATCGATCTGGATAATTTTAAAGTCATTAACGATCAACTCGGCCACGAAGCAGGAGATCAGTTCCTGATCGAAGTGGGACAGCGGATTGCGCAGGAACGCGATAAAGACGATATTGCCGGTCGCCTCGGTGGCGATGAGTTCCTGATAGCCTGCCTTGGCGGTCCGCTCGAGGAGCCACAAAGGCTTCATCTCACATCGCTAAAAAAGAGTCTGGATAAGTCGATTAGCGGGCAATATATGCTGGGGAAAATCCACATTTTCTACCCTGGCGCCAGCATTGGCGTGATTGAAATCAACCCGAATCTCACGGATGAAGATGGTGCGTTGCGCGCCGCAGATGAAGTGATGTATCAGGTAAAAAATAACAAAGAAAAAAAACCCTTTCAGCGCCTTAACTAAGCAGATTTGAGGTCGCGAATGGCTTGAGAAAAATCTCATTTTCTTCTATTTCTTATACAATTGATTTCTGGCGATTATCGCCAGTGAAGGAGTTTTCGTGAGAAAGACAACTATCATTATGCTTATTGTGGCGATCGTCGCCGTTGCCGGAACGCAATTCGGCTGGTGGTAATACTGAGCAGTTAATTTTTGCGTCTTCACTTCCCGTGCATATGATGGCGTCATCCGAGCAGAACACCGTTGTCTCATTTATTTGGGCAGGAGCTCGCTATGTTCACTGGTCTGAAAAAAAGCGAAAGCAAACGGCATGCAGCGCTGGAACTGTTGAGTAAACAAGATAAACCCCGCGATGCAGCGCTTGCTGAGTTTGCAAATCTGGCATGTGAAGTCATGGGTGTCGATGGATGCTTTATTAGTACATTCGACGACGATTACCAATATATTAAATATGTTAAAAACATTCCCATCGACCATGTCCAGATTTGCATCGAACAGACGATGTGCCAATATTCCCTGCGGGCGTGCCAGACGGTTATTTGCTCCGATACACGGGTTGATGATCGATTTAATTACCAGCCGCTGGTAAAAAGCGGCGATATTATTTTTTACGCCTCCGCGCCAATGATCAATAAAGACGGCGTGGTCCTCGGAACATTGTGTGTCAGTCACCCGGAGACCTATGTTCCCTCCTCCAGGCAGGTAACCAACTTTCATCGCGTTGCTTCTCTCGCCGCCGTCTTTCTGGAATCCTGTTACGCCGCCGGTCTGGTGGATGCGCTGACCGGTCTGCCAAACCGACAGTTTTTGATGAAAGAGATGGAACGGCTGACGCACGAGAAAGTGAGCGGCAGCTATGGGTTGGTGATCTTTGACTGCATCGACATGGCGCGCGCTTATGAGCTGTCACGCTATCTGGGGCTTGATGCGCTGGAAAAGTTGCTACAAAGCTTTGGCCCCTCGCTACGTTCGAAGCTGAAGCTGGAAGAGCCCGTTATGCTGTACGCCTTTACGACCGCGCGCTACGCCGTGCTGGTGGATATTGACCACGCAATGAAGCTGGTGAAACGGACCAAGCGTTTGCCCTGTATTCAGGCCAAGGTCGCCGGCGATATCGATATCAATCTGAAGATCCATGCCGGTTACGTTAAGTTTTCCCCGTTGGAAGATAACGCGCAGGAGATTGTGCGCCAGGGCATTAGCGCGCTGCACGAGTCGATCCGCCAGGATATCCCGGTGTTGCAGTTCAACCCCATCCTCGATCACAAGCGCAATAAAGATTTCAAACTCCTGTATGATCTTAGCGAAGCCATTAAGTCCCCGAATCAACTTTACCTCGTTTATCAACCTAAGATTTCGCTACGAACCGGGAAAACCGAAGGTGTGGAAGCGTTGCTGCGCTGGAAGCATCCGCAACTGGGGAATATCTCTCCGGCAGTGATCGTGGCGCTGGCGGAAAAGACCACGTTAATGATGGATCTCACCCAGTGGGTCATCAAAACCGTGATTGCTCAGCTTAAGGTCTGGAAGCAACACGGTATCCTGTTGCCGGTCTCGATTAACGTGACGGTCAGTGACTTTTCGCGCCCCGGTTTTGCCGATGAACTTCATCAGAATCTCCTTTCCGCAGGGCTCTATTCGTCGGACGTGCGTATTGAGTGTCTGGAAACAGAGAAAGTGCTGGAAAGCGACCCGGCGCTGGAAGAGCTGGACAGGCTCAAGCTGCTGGGCTTTACCATCCTGCTGGATGACTTTGGCGCCGGTTACAGCAACATCAGCTACCTGCGCCGCATTCCTATTGATGTGATCAAACTTGACCGTTCGCTGGTCAGCCAGGTCACTACCGACCCCGGCAGCCGAATCATCGCCCGTAACGTCATTATGATGCTGAAAGAGTTGCAATATGTGGTGCTGGCGGAAGGGATCGAAGATCTGGAAACCGCACGCATGCTGGGTGAGTACGGTTGTGATGAGGCTCAGGGCTACTTTTTCTCGCGCCCGCTCTCACCGGAAGAAATTCCGGGCTGGCTGGGAGACAGCAAACCATTCCGCCTGCTGGCAAAGATGGCCGCTGAACAGCATCAGTATGGTTCCTGACCGCTGGCATTGCCTGACTGTTCTCTTTCTCAGCAGTCGGGCGATGTCACAAAAATGTCATAAAGACCTTATTCTATTTCACCTCAATACGTTATCCCCACTTTCGTCTTTTTATCCCCTGTAACACCGTTAAAGCCTCCCTGAGAACGTGTCGATATTCAGGTGTGCGCTCTGTTTTTGCGCCTCACCAGACAATGGGAAGTAACGCGTTATGAAACTCAACCACCTTACTATCGGGCAACGGCTCGGATTTCTGGCAACCCTGCTTTTGCTGGCAACGCTGTTTATTGGCATACGTGGCTTGTCCATCAATGCCAGCGGATTAGTGCAAAACCAGCACATTATGGCCACGGAGAAGGTGGTTGCGGACAGCATTGATACTGCCCGCAACGCGCAGGTACAGTTCAAAATCCAGGTACAGGAGTGGAAAAATACCTTGCTGCGCGGTGCACAAAGTCAGGAAGTGTTTGATAAATACAAAAATGCCTTTGTCGAGCAGAGCCAAAAAACGCAGGCGTTACTCAAAACCCTGAGTGAACTGCTGCCGGAAATAGGCCTTGCCAACACCGAAGCACTGAAAACCATCACGCTGCATGCCAGCCTTGAGCAGCAGTATCTCGCCGCATTACAGCAGTACACGATTGGTGATGCCACCAGCGCTCAGCGCGTTGATCACCTGGTCACCGGTATCGATCGTGAACCGACGCGGATGATCGATGAGATGGTCGCCACTACGCTCAAACAGGCAGCTGTTATCCGCCAGCAAACTGATGAACGTAACCTCGATCACTTCCAGCAAACGCGCCTGATGTTGATCATCGTGATGACATTGACCCTGCTGGTCGGTTTGTTAATTACCTGGTGGCTGGTGCGCAGCATTACCCAACCGCTCGCGCAGGCGGTGTCAGTCGCCCGCAATGTGGCCTCCGGCGACCTGCAATCCTCTTTCACCATCAGCGGGCGGGATGAAACCGCAGATCTGATGCGCGCTCTGCAAGAGATGAACGGCAACCTGACGCGGATTGTCGCCGGGGTGCGTTCCGGAACAGAGACCATTGCCGGCGCGTCGCAGGAAATCGCCACTGGCAGCCGCGAGCTCTCTTCCCGTAATGAGGCGCAAGCCAGCGCACTGGAACAAACAGCCGCGTCGATGGAAGAGCTGACTTCGGTAGTGAAAAACAATGCCGAGAACTCGCGTGTCGCCAGCGATATCACCCGCGAGGCCTTCCGCGTCGCGAATCAGGGCGGAGAAGTGGTCGAGCAAGTGGTGAGCACCATGGGTGAAATTAACCAACTCTCCACGGAGATCAGCAGCATTATCGGCGTGATCGACAGCATCGCTTTTCAGACGAATATTCTGGCGCTGAACGCAGCGGTGGAAGCGGCGCGGGCCGGGGCAGAAGGACGCGGTTTCGCCGTTGTCGCCGCAGAGGTTCGCGCGCTTGCGCAGCGCTCCGCCACCGCCGCAAAAGAGATTGGCGCATTGATCCAGCGTTCGGTGCACCGTATTGATGAAGGTCATTCACTGGTGAAAAACGCCGGTAACGCGATGGGAGAAATCGTGCAGAGCGTTGAACGCGTCAGCCAGTTAGTGGAAACCATTTCACTGGCCAGCAAAGAGCAGAGCGTGGGTATTGACCAGGTGCATGTCGCCATTACCCATATGGACGCCGCCACCCAACAAAACGCCACGCTATCGCAGCAATCATCCGCTGCCGCGCACGCCATGCAACAACAAGCAGAGAATTTGCTTGAGATGGTGCAAATCTTCAAGCTGCGGGCGCAACATAACCCGCTGTAATCCGCATTAAACCTCGCTTCCGGTATTTTGCCGGAGCGGGGTAATATTGCGACCCGATGAATTAATACGCTGATCATCAATTTTCTCAATCTATCCGCAGAAAAATTTGCGTTTGATTGCGTTTTGCTCGCAGGTTATAAAGTACGCATGTGATGGATATACGATTTAACAAGCTCAACATTCTTCGCTGGCAGTTTTGATGTCGAAACTGCCATCCTTTATTTCCTTTTCTACTCACTCTTTTTTCCCCGTATTAACGTCCATTTTTTCAGTTTTTGATCCCGCTAACGTTTTTTTAAAGAAAGTGAGAATCTGTTATTTTATTAACTGAAATAACCCAGGCACGGTTAACAGAAAATATATTCCGCCTGGACAACGAGTGGAGAAATCAGCGCACTGACTTATACAGATGGCATCCTGCAATGCTACGGCCGGATCGCGATGTAAAAAACGCCACGCCCGTGAAGAGCGAAGAAAGAGGTAAAGCGCTCGGGTGAAGCGCTTTATTGACAGGTGGTTAGTGGGTGCGCAAGAGCATGCTGATTGCATCGTGCTCAGACAATCCGTGCCCCTTAATGGAAACTTCCATCGCTTCATCTTGCGTTTGGTTAAATAATGTCTCGTCACCGCTGGCATGCAGATTACCGGACACGACGTCTCCCATTTCGACATCGTATTTCCCGAGCAGCTCAGCAATAGCAAACTCGCCCTCTTCGTCGCGAATAACGATGAAGCCAATGCGGTGTTCATGATGAACGACAGTACCTTTCATAAGAAAAATCCTTTCGCTGGTAGGGATCACAGATTAGCTGAATATAGTAGTTTCGGGAATGGTCGCCGCCATTTTTAGTGAGGCTGCAAGCGCTCAGGCAACAGCTTTTTGATCCCGTGCACAAATATCTGTCCGGGTAACCCATGCAATGGCGACCACGGTGTGTCGAATGACAAAAAACTTTCATAATAAAAATTATCTTTCAGGGACATACTATAATAAAAACATCTACATTTTATAGGGTTAAAATGAGCAATCGCATTTACACTTTTGTTACCCACTGTGCTTTTTTCTTCCATGCGGAGAAATAATTTCCGGTGCTAAAGTGAAATTTAATGCACGCTCGATATCTCTATTTTATGCCTGTATTGCAAAAGGATATGGCCCCCAAAATAATGCACTGAGTAAATAGTATCGTAACCCAATAGGGTAACTACAATATATCAGCAGACCCTGACCTCTCTCGAGAATACTCACTATGCGCAACAATGAGCCAGTCACACAAAAAGAGTACGTTTTCGATAATAATGCAACGCTGATGTCTACTACCGACCCCGCCAGCTATATCAATTATGCCAATGACGCGTTTATAAAAGTCAGCGGTTTTTCTATGGAGGAGGTCAAAGGAGAGCCGCATAACCTGGTGCGTCACCCGGACATGCCCAAAGAGGCATTTGCCGATATGTGGGCAACGCTCAAGCAGGGAGAACCGTGGACCGCGCTGGTGAAAAACCGCCGTAAAAATGGCGACCATTACTGGGTTCGCGCCAACGCAATCCCGGTGATACGTGCTGGCAAAGTGCAGGGATATATGTCTGTTCGCACCAGGCCAGGGCCGGAAGAAGTGGCGGCAACAGAGGAAGTGTATCGTCAATTCCGTGAGGGGCGGGCAAAAGGCAAGCGTTTTCACAAGGGATTGATTGTCCACACGGGTCTGATGAGCTGGCGCTCTCTGTTCGTCACCATGCCCCTGCGCTGGCGGTTACGTTCGGCACTGATCGTCACGCTGTTGCTCAGCCTGCTTGCGGTATGGAGCAGCGCATTAACAGCGGGTCACCAGGGAATATTCACCGGTTTTATGACTGCGCTGCTGCTGTTGATCGATCTCTGGCTGGAGTATCAAATTGTCCGTCCGGTTGAGCGGCTTTGCCAGCAGGCGTTGCAGGTGGCAAGCGGTGCAACGCATCAGGTCGAGCAGCTCAACCGTGTGGATGAAGTGGGCGTCACGCTCCGCGCGATCAATCAGCTTGGGTTGATGTTTCGCTGGCTGGTTAACGATGTCAGCGGCCAGGCACAAAACGTACTCAAATCGTCTGATTCACTGCGGGCAGGCAATGATGACCTGAGCCGCCAGACTGAACAAGCCGCGTCCAACGTGCAGCAAACCGCAGCCACCATGAATGAAATGACCGCCACGGTGCGCAGTAACCGGGAAACCGCCGCCGAAGTTACCCGCCTGTCCGAAAGCACCTGCGATGCCGCCCTCCAGGGGGGCCAGGTGATGAACCATATGATTGAGATGATGGCCGCTATCGCAGACAGCTCCAGGCAGATTGCCAGCATCACCAGCATTATTGACAGCATTGCCTTCCAGACGAATATCCTGGCATTAAACGCTGCAGTGGAAGCCGCTCGTGCCGGTGAGCAAGGTAAAGGGTTTGCCGTTGTGGCAGGTGAAGTGCGTAGCCTCGCACAGCGTAGCGCCCGCGCCGCCAGCGAAATCAAAGAGCTGATTGAAAACAGCGTAACCCATGTCAGCTCAGGCAGCGGGCTGGCAGATGATGCCGGAAAAACCATGAAGGAGATCGTGGCGCAGGTGCAAAATGTCACCACTCTGATTGCGCATATTAGCGCCGCGACGGCGGAACAAGCTACCGCGCTGAGTGAAGTGAGCCTGGCGGTGGAAGACCTGGATAAAATCACGCATCAGAATGCAGAGCATGTGCTGGAAAGCGCGGAAGCATCCGGACGCCTTAACCAGCAGGCCATTCGACTGGCCGAAGCCATTTCCGTATTTAAGTGAAGCCAAAGCGATGTAAACCTGGATGCAGCACACATTTTCCCGCTATCTACAGGGGGAATATAGGCACAGTTCCCATGAGGATATTCCTATGAAAAAGTTACTGATCTGTTGTCTGTTCGGCAATACCGCCAATGCGTTGGCCAGAAAGATGCAAAAAGCCGCTGATGCGCAGGGGCACCAGATGTTGATAAGCGCCGTTGGCGTAAGTAATTTTGCCAGTGTTGCGCCGGCTTTTGACTGCTATCTGGTTGCGCCGCATATTCAATATAAGCTGGATGAGTTGAAAGAGGCGATTGATGATGCCGCGCCTATCGCGGTGATCGAAAGTTATCCTTTCGCTTCGATGGATGGCGAGAAAGTGCTGGAGTTTGTCATGGCGCACATGCCGGCAATGACGGCATAAAGAAGCCTTAAAACCACGTCTGCGGACGTGGTTTTTGTTTCCGGGTGGCGAGTTCAGCCTCGCTGGCTTAAGCTTAGCCAGCAAAAAAACCACAGGAGACATGGATGAAAATCAAGGACCTGGCGATCGTGTTTTCAGGTGCGTTGTTACTGCAAGGGTGTTCAGCATTTGACAAGCATCATGGCATTAACTGGGGGGAAGGTCATTGCCCTGCCCCGACAGCTGAAACGCTCTCTTCCGGAAACCTGCGCATTGAGGATGGCAAGACGCTTAAATGCCAGTTAAAGCCTTATGTCAGCAATATGGCCTGCCAGGGGATCACCGATAAAACCAATGCCGATGGCATTTTTTGCCAGAACGGACGCGGGCAAAATATGTTGTTTGTGTTTGATGAAAAAGGCGTGTTGCAACGGCACGGCAACCTGTAGCGGCAATAAAAGCGAAAGAGGCTTCCCCCCGCAGGAAACCTCTTTTGTATCTGGTCAGGATTGCAGCGTGGCCAGGCGCGCCGCGAACCCCACAAAAATCAGGCCGATCAGGGAATTCCCCAGACGGGTTAATTTTTGCCGTGTCTTCACCCATTGCGTGACATAGGAACCGGAAACGATCAGGAAACTGAAATAGCAGACGCTGATAATTTCCAGCGTACTGGCAAGAATGAAGAAAGCCGTTCCGGGGCGGGTATAAGTAATGTCGATAAATTGCACAAAAAACGACACGTAAAACAGGATCGCTTTCGGGTTCGTCAGGCTCAGCACCAGCGAGCGTTTGAAAATATCGCCTTTATGCACGTCATGCGCCCCCTCTTCCCGCACCTTGCGCACAAAGGTGCTGTACAGCATTTTGATGCCGAGGTAGAGAAGATAAAACGCCCCCAGATAACGGATAATATTGAACAGCACGGGTGTGGTTTTGATAAGCGTAGCGACTCCCGCATACGCGAGGAACATCAATACCGCATCACCGATAAACACGCCGCTCGCCGCGACATAACCGTTTTTCAACCCACCTGCGATGCTGGTCTTCAACACGAAGAAGGTATTCGGCCCCGGCACCAGGATGATAAAAATAGCGCCAATAAAATAGGACCAGTAACTGATAACTCCATACTCGGCAAACACACATCCTCCTGAAAAAACACCACAACAACATAACCGGCGCTAACATACGCCATATGGCGGTGAACATAAAGCGCAGTGCGAAACCGGGGAGTGAAGCACCAGGCACAGATGGCGGAAATGTATCACTGACGTCCTTTCAATATGTTCCAGCGTTTTCCTGCCAGGCATTGAGTTTTTTGAAGGATAATTGGCAGGAAAATGTTACGTCGCAATCAATCTGCCTAAAGAAAGGTAGGCCGTGAACACTCATATCAGTAATGATGATCTGGATCATTGAGTGCTTTAACAATTGATGAGATTAGTTATTTTCAACGTATTAAATTCACAGCACAAGAGATAGAGAAACGAAGTATTTAATTATTCGCTCACGACTGAAATAAAAGTATCAATCGGTTTGTTATCTGCAAAGCGGAATCATTGATTCTCTTTGAGTGGCGGCACTCTAAGGTTACGGGTAAAAAATGGAAAACTTCAAGCTAAGACTAAAAAATCATATTGAGCATGTCAAAAACGTTGGTATCCATTGCACAACCGAAGAAACGACGAAACAAGCACTGATCCTCCCCTTTTTAGATATTCTGGGTTTTAACTCATATGATCCACAAAAAGTACGAGCTGAGTATGGTGCTGATTTTCCTGGAGTAAAATCCGGTGAGCGGGTCGATTACGCTCTTTTCTGCCAGGGTGTGCCCGTAATGTTTATTGAGGCAAAACCTTACAAAGAGAAAATTGATAACCACTGCCCCCAATTATCCCGCTACTTTAACTGCACTCCCGAAGTCACGATATCCGCAATTACTAATGGGCAAGAATGGCGTTTTTTTACTGATTTACAGGAAAAAAACATTATGGATCCAACGCCCTTCCTCAGAATTAGTATGGATGACATAACCGATGCTGATGCAGAGCAACTATTCAGGTTTCGACATGATAAATTCAAGCCCGAAGCGCTTCGTACCCTTGCGGAAGAGAGTGTATATATTTCTTCATTCTCAAAAGTTATCAGCTCAAGTTTAAAAGATGTTGATTCTGAATTCGTGAGATACGTGGCTTCCCGCGCGAATATTGGTCGACAGCTCAATCAGCGATTCATTGACTCAATCACACCGCTGGTCAGAGAAGCTGTCCAGCGCTCAGTAAGTGCAATGGTTGTTTCTGGTTTGTCGGCACACCAGCCAATCAGAGAAGAGTTAGCAAGCCAGGGAATAGATGAAACCATATCTATTGATGAGAAAGCAGATCATATTGATCCGGACAATCCCAACATTATCACAACCCATAACGAACGCTCATTGCTTGAAAAAATAGTCTCCATTATTGGTCCCGAAAAAGATCTTCAACCCAAGGATACCGAGTCGTACTACAGTATTCTTTATCAAGGGAAAACAAACAGGTGGATAGTCCGCTATTACGATAAGAAGAGTCGATCTTCTATACAATTACCGATTGAATTGACGCCAATTGCGGTCAATGAAGTCTCCAGGGCAGGTCTGGAGCATGATGGAACAAGAATTTATCTCGATCGCCCGGAAGACGTGCTAAGGATATCAGGTCTGATCCTCGATTCATTTCAGTATGTGATAAATGACGAGAATTTTAAAAAGAAAAAACTTAACGCTTAAACACCTTCATTAAATCCCGCCACGTGCGGGATTTTTGTACGAATCAGTAAAAATCACACGATTAAAGATTATAACCACACAAAAACATTTTATATCAACCAGTTAACATCATTATTTACGAAGCAGAACGACTTGCCGGTTGATTGGCCACCCACTTGAATACTGACTGTATATACAGTATAAATATGCGGTTAATTAACCAGTAAAAAAGGAATCATCGATGTTTGTTGAGCTAATCTATGACAAGCGTAATGTTGAAGGATTACCGGGTGCGAAAGAAATTATCCTTAGCGAGCTGACCAAACGCGTGCAACGCCTCTTTCCTGATGCTGAGGTGCGTGTTAAGCCGATGCAGGCAAACGGTCTGAACAGTGATGCCAGTAAGAACGATCGCGAAAAGCTGAACCGGATGCTTGAAGAGATGTTCGACGAGTCGGATATGTGGCTTGTACAGGAATAACGCTGTTCGACAGGCAAAATACGCGCGGGTTTCAATACTATCATGAAGCTTATGTAAATTTCAGACGAGTGGCGTTTCAAGCGATAACGGCACGCAGAGAATCAGCAACACCAACATCACGTGATGGGAGAATGCCATGTTCAGCGGACTCAGCACCAACGAAACCCAACGGCTTGCCGCACTGGAATTGCTCAAACGCGAAGATAAAGAACGCGACAACGTGCTGGGTGAGTTTGCTGAATTTGCGCGCCGGTTAATGGGCGTTTCCGGTTGTTTTGTCACGATTATTGATGACGCATTTCAATACATCAAATACGTGAACAACGTCCCCTTGCTTGCCGGGTGCGTGCCGCTTGAAGAAACAATGTGCCGCCATTCTCTGTCTCTGGATCAACCGGTTATCTGCCTGGATGCCCGTCAGGATGCGCGTTTTTCGGAACATCCAGTAGTACAAAACGGCACGGTTATTTTTTATGCCGTCGCGCCAATAAAAACCCGTGAAGGGCATACATTAGGTACGCTATGTCTGAGTGAGTCTTCCCCGGTTACCCCTTCCCGCGAACAGATCGATGATTTCTTGCGCATTACTGAATTCACCGCGGCTTACCTTGAGTGCTGGTACTCCGTGGGGAAAATAGACGCCTTAACGTATCTGCCGAACCGGCAAACATTACTCAAAGAAATTGAACGTATTGCTGCCAGAGCGACACCCGAAGAGTACACGCTCATCCTGTTTGACTGCATTGATATGTCCAGAGCATATGAGCTCTCGCGCTACCTTGGCCTTACGGCAGTTGAAAGCATGCTGAAAAGTTTTGCCACGTTATTGCAGGTACGCCTCGGGCTTGACGCGGGGTTAACGCTTTACGCTTTCTCCACAGGGCGCTATGCCATTTTGGTAAATAAGAGCCTGTCTGCCACGCTGCTGGATAAAGCCGCTCATTTGACACAAACACACGCCAGAATTACCGGCGATATCGAAATTCCTCTGAAAACTCACGCCGGGTTTATTCACTTTGTACCAGGCCAGACGGCCGGGCAGGACACGTTACGTCAGGCCATCAGCGCGCTGCACGAAGCAATACGTCAGGATATTCCGCTTCACGCATTCGACCCGGAGATGGATCAAAAACGGAACCACGATTTCAGGATGCTGTACGACCTGGGCGAAGCAATAAAGTCGGATGAGCAACTTTACCTGGTTTACCAACCGAAGATCAGTTTGCATACCGGAACAACCGTAGGCGTAGAAGCACTCTTACGCTGGGAGCATCCGGTGCTCGGGAATATTCCTCCCGCAACGCTGATTGCCCTGGCTGAACGCACCAGCCTGATGGCGGGGTTGACGCAGTGGGTTGTGGACAGGGCCATTAAACAGCTCGTCGAATGGCGACAAAACAACATCACGATGCCGATCTCGGTCAATGTCTCCGTCAGTGATTTGTCAAAACCCGGCTTTGCGGATGCGCTTGAAGAAAAAATCTTCAGGGCCCGGCTGACTACCGCCGACCTGCGGGTTGAATGCCTCGAAACCGAAAAAGTGCTGGAAAGCCCGATCGCCCTTGATGAGCTGGACATGCTCAAAGTCCGCGGGTTTAAAATTCTGCTCGATGATTTCGGTGCAGGTTATAGCAATATTAGCTACTTGCGAAAAATCCCTATCGATATTATCAAAATTGACCGCTCATTAATTAGCCGGGTGGCCAATGACAAAGGCAGCCAGATCATCGCTAAAAATATTATCAGCATGCTGAAAGAGCTGGATTATATCGTGCTTGCCGAAGGTGTTGAGGATGCAGAAACCGCAGAAATATTGAAGGATTTTGGCTGTGACGAAGCACAGGGTTACTATTTTTCCAGGCCACTTCATCCGACGATGATCCCGGACTGGTTGAGCTCGTCCCCGCAATAAAATAATAGGGCCACGGTGGTGGCCTTATTGCCCCATATTGGTCTTATCTGCACTGTGCCTGTTCCCGTAAACAGACTGTCTTACAATCGTTCAGGCTAATTTCAAAATTCCTGCACATTTATACATCACTATAGGCGACCCGATGAGGAATTAGCCTCTTTTGTAGGGAAGGAATACAAGATGAGACCGATGAAAAGACTGGCGATTGCTATCACATTGTTTGCTGCCGGCTCAGCCACAGCCCTTGCCGAGCCAGGTTTTCAGCCGCATGGCGGGCATGGTTTTCCTGATGGAGGACGCCGGGATGATATCCCCCGTCCAGGCGACAGGTTCAGCATTCTTCCGGACATTGCCACTACAGTATTGCTGGGTGGATTAACCTACTATCTGGTGAACGGTATTTACTACCAAAGACAGGGTACGCAGTATGTGGTGGTTGAAAAACCGTCATCCACGCCCTCCCCATCAGGTGCACAGGTGCTGGACTTTAACGGCAAACGCTATTACGTGCGTGACGGTCATTATTATGCGCGCGATATTGATGGTAACTATTTTGAAGTTCCGCGACCGAGCGGGCTCTGACTATTCTGTAACGGCGCAGGTTTCGGCGCCGTTACAAAAACGTATATTTGTAAGGCATTTTCATCGTCTCACAGCCCGGAACCTGAAATAAAAAAACCTGCCCGTGGGCAGGTCGCTAATAGCGGGCATTAAGGAAATTGAAGATTTCAACTTTGGATCCTGCGGAAGAATTGCTCAGTTGATTCCCGGACGTGCTCATCGGGGTTTTCGGCAATATCCCCCTCACCTGACGAATGCCGGACATAACTACTGTGCCCATGTATCAAAGCTGGAGAAGAACCTACAGAGCCAGCCACTGAGCAAAATGACAGAAACAACAAAAACCACGCCGTTCTCAACGATTTACCCATCATTCACAATCCGTGCGTTGTTGACATCGAAAAACATATTGAAGCAGTCAACGTAAAATGCGGTATGCGATGATTAAACCTATCCAGGAAGCTGTGAACAGCTGCATATCCGTTCATTATCACAGGTCACGAAAACTCATCATAAAAAACGGGAACCAACAGACGGATGACATGTTCGCGCTCATCGCGTCGCTAAACTCTCAGCATTTCAGCAGATTAGCACCTTCCATCAGGATGAATGAGCCTCATGGACATCAACTGAACCCGAAGAACAAAGAGATAGTTATCAACCTGTTCTTCGGTTAAAGGGAAACCGGGCGAAAGATTGTGTAGCACAACGTATTGGTTCATCGCGTTTATTTTTTGTTCTTGTTTGGGTGAGGGATTATGGTTATCAAATAAGGGACTGGCATGTAATAAAAGAACCAACTGTGTTTGCCGGTACTCAATGATTTTCTGAATACTATCTGAGCGAGTAATGTCCCAGGTGACAAGAATAATATCGGCTTCATCGGCTACGGCCTGCCAGTTATCCTGAATCCAGCAGGGAAACTTTCTTGCCAGCAGGTTTGCACTTTCAGCATCGCCAGCGGAAAGAAAAACGTGCGCATGAGGGTAAAGGCGGAACAATTCGACCAGGAAAGTTTCCGTCAGATCATCTATCCCAAGTATGCCTATTCGCACCATATCGCCACCTTTTTGCCGTTAAGCTCATTTAAATAAACAATGTTGCTCTCGCGGATAACGCGAGTGAGCGCCTTTACCCGGGTTTATTTGCCATTTCGCCAGGTAATGAAGATTGCCAGCCACCGCCCAACGCCCTGAATGCCGCCACTGCTGCGCGGGCTGATTCTGTCTGCGCCTGCGCTCTTGCATCGGAAGCCTGGAGAAGCGTTTCGTCGTTATGCAGTACGTCAATCAGGCTGGTCGTTCCTTGCTGAAATGCGATGAAAGATGATTGCCGGGCGCTGGCAAGGGCCGTTTCACCGCCGGTCAGTGTAACTGCCTGCGTCTGGCGATTGACCAGGGCCGAGAAGGCGTTTTCAACGTCTTCCGTTGCGCGTAACGCTGACAGACGATAAGCGGCAAGTGCTTCTGCTTCCTGGCCTTTCGCCTGTTCTATTTGCGCGTTAATTCGACCAAAGTCAAAGAGCCGCCAGCGTAATCCCAGCACACCTGCAGACTGGCTGGCACCCGCAGTGAAAAGATTATTGCCTGACACTGCCGTTGCGCTGCCAAGCAGCGCGTTAAGGGAAAACGTTGGATAATACTCGCTGACAGCGACGCCGATACGGGCACTTGAGGCGGCCAGATGACGCTCGGCCACCATAATATCGGGTCTGCGGCGAAGCAGGTCAGCCGGGGTGCCCATTGCGGTAATTGCTGGTGTATGAGGAATAGCCCCCGGTGAAGCCAACTGCGCGCGATGCGTCCCGGGAGGCGTACCCAGCATGACGTCCAGCGCATTCATGGCGGCATCAAGCCCGTTGCTCAGAACCGGTACTGTTGCCTTTACCTGTGCCAGTGCACCTTCTGTCTGATGGACCTGATATTCTGGTGCCAGCCCTTTGCTGTGCAACAGCTGAATTTTTTCCAGCAGTTGTTGTTGTGTGATGACCCGTTTATTCGCAATATCCAGACGGGTCTGTAATCCACGCAGGGTGATATAGATATCCGCAGTTTGTGCTGCGACAGCAAGACGTGTTGCGGCGACATCCGCCTCCGAAGCCTGGTAATCGGCCAGTGCAGCCTGACGAGCACGACGCAGGCCGCCAAACAGATCTAATTCCCAGCTTGCATTGAGATCGGTTTCATATGAATTGCCGTAGCGATTATAATCCGGCGTTGAACTGACCACCTGACCCAATGGTGTTTCAACCGACTGCCCGGCGCGCGCCGCTTGCCCACTGACACTTCCGTAAGGTAGCAGTGCCGCTGTTGCGGCTCCGAGCCCTGCACGGGTTTGTACCATTCTGGCGGAGGCCTGGGCGAGATCGAGGTTTTGCGCGAGCGCATCTGAAACGAACTGACTTAACAGGGGATCGCCGAAGCCCTTCCACCATGTTGCGACATGGGTGGGTTCGGATACTCTGCGCTGCGCTAGCGCCTGATAGTGTTCCGCAACGGGTGCCTCAGGGCGAGAATAGTCGGGTCCGACGGTACAGCCTGCAAGAATGCAGGCACTGACTATCAGTACAAGAGTACGTAGGGGAAACATGAATAACCCTTGAGTGGAATTTAATTTGTGACCACATTACCAAATGGTCACTCGTTGTCAATCGGGCTTCATTACGCTAAGCTGAAAAAATGACTAAACATATGAACGAAAACCCGTTACGAGGCCCCTCGGATCATAGTGTCCGCGATCAAATTGTTGAGGCTGCCACTGAGCATTTCGGCCACTATGGTTATGAAAAAACCACCGTCTCCGACCTCGCTAAAGCGATAGGCTTTTCAAAGGCCTACATCTATAAATTTTTCAATTCCAAGCAGGCAATCGGTGAAGTGATCTGCGCTAACCGGCTGGCGATGATCATGAACATTGTCAGCGCTGCAATTGCGGATGCGCCGACCGCTTCTGAAAAAATAAGGCGATTATTCAAAGGCCTGGTTGAATCCGGCAGCGATTTATTCTTTGAAGACCGTAAGCTGTACGACATCGCAGCGGTTGCCTCCCGTGAGAAATGGCCTTCAACAGAAATTTATGAGCAACGTCTGCGGCAAGTCATTGTGCAAATCCTCCAGGAAGGGCGCCAGGCGGGAGAGTTCGAAAGAAAAACCCCTCTTGATGAAGCTGCGGAAGCCACTTATCTGGTCATTCGACCTTATGTCAGCCCGGTGCAATTGCAGGATAACCTGGCCACAGCGGCGGCAGATGTGGTGTTGCTGTCATCGCTGGTATTGAGGAGCCTGTCACCCTGAGTTGTGACTATTGACAAAATTGGTCACTGGTTTGAGAATGCGGATCCTGTCCTGTTAAATGAATAAGGGTACCCATGCTCAGGCTTAAACCTGTCACCTTTGCTGTTTGCCTGTTGCCGTTTGCCCTTGTGGCCTGCGGCGACGCGTCCGACAACAGTGATCCTCGCAGTCTGCCACCTCTCGTCAGGTCTGCAACTGCGATGAACGCAACCGATTATTCCCGTGCTTTCACGGGCGTGGTCGTTGCACGTATCCAGAGCGACCTTGGCTTCAGGGTACAAGGCAAAATCCTTGAACGGCTCGTCGATACCGGTCAGACCGTGAAACGTGGCCAGCCGCTAATGCGTCTGGACCCCGTGGATCTGAGCCTGCAGGCTCAGGCTCAGCAACAGGCTGTCGCTGCAGCGAAAGCACGTGCCCGCCAGACAGCGGATGACGAATCGCGATATCGCGGTCTGGTTACTACCGGAGCTGTATCGGCATCCGCCTACGATCAGATTAAAGCCGCTGCAGATACGGCCAGAGCTGATCTCAGTGCCGCCCAGGCGCAGGCGAATGTGGCGCAAAACGCCATGAGCTACGCAGTTCTGGTGGCTGATGCTGACGGGGTGGTGGTGGATACGCTGGCCGAACCAGGTCAGGTGGTCAGTGCCGGACAACCGGTTATCAGGCTTGCCAGAGCCGGGCAGCGCGAAGCGGTCGTCCAGTTACCGGAGACGCTACGCCCGTCCGTAGGAAGCCAGGCACAGGCTTCTCTGTACGGCAGCGATAAACAGCCCGTTTCCGCGACACTACGGTTACTCTCTGATGCAGCCGACCCGCTGACGCGCACGTTTGAGGCACGGTATGTGCTCGACGGCCCATTGTCTGGCGCACCCCTGGGGTCCACTGTCACCATCTCTATTGCGCAGAGCAGAGCATCTCAGCCGTTGCTGCAGGTGCCTTTGGCCGCCGTTTTTGACGCGGGTAAAGGCCCGGGCGTCTGGAGCATTTCAGGTAATCCCGCCAGAGTGGCATGGCGTCCCGTACAGATCGTCAGCCTCGGAGATGATGCGGCAAGCGTGACCGGCAGCCTTAAGCCCGGCGAACAGATCGTGGCGCTGGGCGCTCATCTGCTGCATGACGGTGAGACTGTCCGACTGGCGAAGCAAAGCGACGATAGTGCTGCCGGGAGCCGTCCATGAATAGCGGGCGGTTCAATCTTTCGGCGCTCGCCGTTCGCGAGCGTTCAATTACGTTGTTTCTCATCCTGTTGATTACTGTTGCCGGTATTATCTCGTTCTTTGCCCTGGGACGCGCTGAAGATCCGCCGTTTACCGTCAAAGAGATGACCATCATTTCTGCCTGGCCTGGGGCGACTGCGCAGGAAATGCAAAACCAGGTGGCCGAGCCGCTGGAAAAACGTCTCCAGGAACTCAAGTGGTATGACCGTAGTGAGACGTATACGCGCCCCGGCCTTGCTGTCACCCTGCTCTCTTTGCGTGACAGTACGCCAGTCTCTCAGGTGCAGGAAGAGTTTTATCAGGCACGTAAAAAACTCAGCGACGAGGCCAAAAACCTGCCAGAAGGGGTGATGGGGCCAATGATCAATGATGAGTTCTCTGACGTTACCTTTGCGCTCTTTGCACTCAAGGCAAAAGGAGAGCCACAGCGTCTGCTGGTTAGGGATGCGGAGTCGCTACGTCAGCGTCTTCTCCATGTGGCAGGTGTGAAGAAGGTCAACATTATCGGTGAGCAGGCTGAACGGATATTTGTCTCATTTTCTCATGACCGTCTGGCAACACTGGGTATTTCTCCGCAGGATATTTTCTCCGCGCTGAACAGTCAGAATGTGCTGACATCTGCAGGCTCAGTAGAGACCAGCGGGTCACAGGTGTTTATCCGTCTGGATGGCGCGTTTGATAAACTTGAGAAAATTCGTGAAACGCCGGTTGTGGTGCAGGGAAAAACGCTGAAGCTCTCTGATGTGGCGACGGTAGCGCGTGGTTATGAAGATCCGGCTACCTTCATGGTCCGCCATCAGGGCGAGCCTGCACTCCTGCTGGATATCGTGATGCGTGAGGGCTGGAACGGTCTGGCGCTGGGTAAAGCGCTGGATGAGGAAGCCAGCAGAATCAATGCGGACATGCCGCTCGGCATGACATTCACAAAAGTCACCGACCAGTCAGTTAACATCAGCTCCGCCGTAGACGAGTTCATGATTAAGTTTTTTGTCGCTCTGCTGGTGGTAATGGTGGTCTGCTTTCTCAGTATGGGCTGGCGTGTGGGCGTGGTGGTTGCGGCTGCTGTGCCGCTGACGCTGGCTGTCGTCTTTGTGGTTATGGCGGCTTCAGGCAAAAATTTCGACCGTATTACTCTGGGTTCGCTTATTCTGGCGCTCGGTCTACTTGTGGACGATGCCATCATTGCCATTGAAATGATGGTGGTGAAAATGGAGGAAGGCTACGACCGTATCAAAGCCTCAGCTTATGCCTGGAGCCACACTGCTGCGCCCATGCTGGCCGGTACGCTGGTGACGGCCGTCGGCTTTATGCCCAACGGTTTTGCGCAATCCACAGCGGGCGAATACACCAGCAATATGTTCTGGATTGTGGGCATTGCATTGATTGCGTCCTGGGTGGTGGCGGTGGTGTTTACACCTTACCTCGGGGTGAAAATGCTGCCAGACATCAAAACGGTTGAAGGCGGACATGCTGCTATCTACAACACCCGCCGCTACAACCGTTTTCGTCAGTTATTAACGCGGGTCATCGCGCGAAAATGGCGGGTTGCAGGTTCCGTCATTGTGATATTGATGGTCGCCATTCTCGGCATGGCGCTGGTGAAAAAACAGTTTTTCCCGACGTCTGACCGGCCGGAAGTGCTGGTGGAAGTTCAGATGCCTTACGGTACTTCCATTGAACAAACCAGCGCAGCAGCGACGAAGATCGAAGACTGGCTGAAGCACCAGAAAGAAGCAAAAATCGTGACGGCTTATATCGGGCAGGGTTCACCGCGTTTCTATCTCGCCATGGCGCCAGAACTGCCCGATCCCTCTTTTGCGAAAATTGTTGTCCTGACCGACAGCCAGGAAGCGCGCGAGGCGCTCAAGTTTCGTCTTCGCCAGGCTGCGGCTGACGGGCTGGCACCCGAGGCGCGGGTTCGCGTAACCCAACTGGTGTTTGGCCCCTATTCACCCTATCCGGTTGCCTTCCGTGTGACAGGGCCGGATCCGACCGTATTACGTGACATCGCGGACAAGGTGCAAACGCTGATGCAGGCCAGCCCGCTGATGAGAACGGTTAATACTGACTGGGGATCACGGGTGCCGACACTGCATTTCACCCTGAATCAGGACCGCCTGCAGGCGGTGGGGCTGACGTCAAACGCGGTGGCTCAGCAGCTTCAGTTCCTGCTTTCGGGTGTTCCGGTCACCGCTGTGCGTGAAGATATCCGTTCAGTGCAGGTCATGGGACGTGCTGCCGGCGATATCAGGCTTGATCCTGAAAAAATAGCGGCTTTCACCCTGGTTGGCTCCGCCGGGCAGCGTATTCCTTTATCGCAGGTTGGCGAGGTGGAAGTGCGCATGGAAGATCCTGTGTTGCGCCGTCGCGATCGTACGCCAACCATTACCGTGCGGGGAGATATCGCCGAATCCTTACAGCCGCCGGATGTTTCCACTGCGATGATGAAGCAGCTTCAGCCCATCATTATGACGCTACCGGATGGTTATCGTATCGAGGAGTCGGGTTCTATTGAGGAGTCCGGGAAAGCCACCGCAGCGATGGCACCATTATTCCCGATCATGATAGCCATGACGCTGCTGATCATCATCCTTCAGGTGCGCTCGATGTCGGCGATGGTGATGGTCTTTATGACCGCGTCTCTGGGACTTGTGGGGGTGGTGCCGACCTTACTGCTCTTCAACCAGCCCTTTGGCATCAATGCGCTGGTTGGTCTGATTGCTCTGTCAGGGATTTTGATGCGTAACACGCTGATCCTCATCGGGCAGATTCATCATAATGAGCAGGAAGGACTTGCCCCCTTTCATGCGGTCATTGAGGCAACGGTACAGCGTTCCAGACCCGTATTGCTCACGGCGATGGCGGCCATTCTGGCCTTTATCCCGTTAACACATTCGGTGTTCTGGGGAACCCTTGCCTACACCCTGATCGGCGGGACACTGGGTGGGACCATTATTACGCTGGTGTTCCTGCCCGCTATGTATGCCATCTGGTTCCGCATAAAGAGCCCGGATTCAACCTCGTCAACGGTAAACCATTCCGCTTCTGAGGGATTAAAAAATGTCTGAACATAAAGTCGTTCTGATTACTGGCGTTTCATCAGGTATTGGCAGAGCGGCAGCCATGGCCTTTAAAGCCCGAGGTTGTCAGGTATTTGGTACCGTCAGGGACATCAACACCGCTTCCCCGTTGAATGGTGTTGCACTGACAGAAATGGATGTACGCGATGAACATTCGGTGCAAGTGGCGATTGAAAGTGTGATAGCCAAAGCCGGACGAATTGATGTTCTGGTTAACAGTGTGGGTGTGTCCCTGATTGGTGCTGTTGAGGAAACATCTGTGGAGTAGATCACAAAACTCTATTCCTGTCTTTTTTACCCGCCCATTACTGGGGATCCCTCAGCACTGAAGCGGGTTTTGTTTTTTCGTCTGCTTATTTGAGATAGAGCGATGAATCAATCTCTTGTTTCTTTTCTTTTAAGAAAGAATCAAGAGAATCTACAGATGTTTTATAAATTGGAGCATTAGCCGGAATGTCTACTGTTTTTTTACTGATAACTAATGTAAACGAAGGTTGATACTCACTACGATACCTTACCGCTACTGTTAGTTCTAATTTGGCGGGGTTTTTTAAGCTCAGATTTTCAGCTGTAACTTTATCCTGGCCTTTATTTCCGCTGTTAATAAGGTCTGATAATTTACCCAATTTACCTTTCAAAGCATCCTTGTAATCACCAGCATTAGCCTGTTGGAGCAGCTCCTCATCCGGAAAAGCCTTATCATTGAAATTAAGCACTAACGAAACAATCTGATGTTCGTCATAGACTTCACCTAACTTTACAGCCCCACCGGCAACAGGGATGATATGTTCATTTTTGAAACGAAGCTCCCCAGAATTAATAAATGACGCCAGAATCAATGCGGCCCCAACAATCGTGCTTCCTGCAATTACCGATCTCATTATTTATCCCCAAAAAAGTGATTTTCAATAAAATTATATCGCATATGTTCACTATATTAATAAGGATATTTTCTTACCGACATGTTGGTATATCCTACCTCGTGTTGACGTTCATCCAGTTTAGGGGAAGATTTTTTGAGGGCATAAAAAACGGGAACCGTCCGGCTCCCGTTCTTGTTTAACCCGCGAGGCGGATTACATGTTCGCGATCATCGCGTCGCCAAACTCTGAGCATTTCAGCAGCTTAGCGCCTTCCATCAGACGTTCGAAATCGTAGGTCACGGTTTTGGCGTTAATCGCGCCGCTCATGCCTTTCACGATCAGGTCAGCCGCTTCTACCCAGCCCATGTGGCGCAGCAGTAGTTATTGATGTTATGGCTAATTCATTGATAAATATGTAGAATTCGCGTATTTTTATATTGAGTTGGTGGATTTGTACCGATTTCTAAACCTATGATTATTAAACGTTGTTTTTAAGTTTTGATAACCACTTTTTGCCCTATGTAGTCCCACATCTACGCGTTATGTTCGACCAATCAGGGATTTTAAATCAGGCGCATTATCAATAAATAATCAACGGCTTATTTGATTTTTTCGCCAATAATCTACTAATTTCATTTCATGTAATTCAACAAGTTGCCACTAATAATAGTTATCAATGGCGAAGGTTTTGCTGGCAAAAGCTCTGCTATGAACGAGTAATGGAAGTCCGCAATTGCTCCAACTGATATGGCGTGTGTTAATCAATAGGGAACAGGTCAGAATTCTTTCACAGGTTTTATTAGTTTCGGTTATGGCCAAATTCCCGCGAGAGCAGTATTTGTTTCCAGTGGCTTTCGCGGCGGTTAATCTCCCCGTCATCAGCATTGGGATCAACAACTTCGAGGATCGCAAACGTGATATTCTGTAACCTTTTTTCATCGCCAGTATCGAAAGCTTCCTTTAGCCCTATATTACCACCATGCCCGGAACCAAAATAATATTCCCATCGCGCCCATATCCCCTCCCTTCCATCGGCTTTTCCCACATAGAGCTTTCCTCCGTCACGATCAGTTAATACATAGATGCCTTTGACCATAGATAATGCGGTGCGCCAAGATTCCAAGTTAAGCCTGAGGATCGCTCCGATGCTGTTCCGGTCTAGCACAATGTGACGGTAACCCGGGAACTCACCGAAGCTCATACGTACCGGGGAGATAGCGCTGACTATCAATTCATTCTGAATACTTTCCCCCCGGCGGATGAAGTTGCGGGCTGTATTTTTAAAGCTGATATACATCCGCCCCACGTATTCTTCAGTCTCGGGGATTTTCTGAAGGTAGTACTGATAATACATTTCATCACGGTTAGAGTAGGTTTTCTTTCCTGCGTTGCCTTTTTGTTGAAACGCTCCCGCGAACAGCCAAGTTTCAGTACGCGGGATCCTGATTAGTGAAACGACATACTTGCGGCTAAATTCTAACCGTTTCTGCCGGCACTGCCAGTCGTCGAAAACCTCTTCCCGGAATTTAACCAGCGGATCCTCTTTGTGGTCATTCATTTGCGCAAGGTGGACTTTGGTGGTTCCAGGTGTCAGATCCGGAAGTGCCATCCTCAAATAATCAAAAAGTTTCAATACTTCTCCTAAATGATAAGTTAAGTCTATTGACTCTTTGCCGTGACTTTACACACCTGCATTACAGCTGGGCTGTTGCCCATGAAACTGCATGATACTAAGTTAGCAATGCCCACTCCTGCAGCGAAGTGGATAATACTTGCCAACAGCCAGGTCTTGAGCGTTCTGCAGCCCCTCACAGAAGATGAGTCTCTTACGACCTATTCAATTCCTTCTTCCACATACAGAATAAAGTAAATTCATCTTTTTTTGCCCAGCGAAGGCAACCCTCCATGTAAGGTCGTACCATCGGATTTATTGATATTTTTCAGGGTTGCATTCTTACTTTTTTTCCCTGTTTCGGCATGGAAATCCTTCATTGCACGGCGAGCGTCACGGATTAGCATAAGCTCGCGCTCAGTCGCATTTTTGTGGTATTTGCCAATATGGAAATCAGGTCTGAACATTGAAAACCATCTACCACAAACAGGGCACTGAACATCTTTATAGTTGATCATGGGATATCTCAAACTAGTCGTGATGGGATATTATGACGCTTTAAGTGATCCGTGGCATGCTCTCCATTGATTAATTTCTCTCTAGACCTAAGCGGCCAGTTTTTTTGTCCAGAACCTGATCTTTTCGATGACATTCCCTTTTGTAGCACGTAAGCTTTTGTCAATGGTCGTTCTGAGCCATCTGAACGACGGCTTAGAGCGAGGAGCATAAGTCAGTTATGATTCCCACCATTGATTAGAGCTGAATGGACACCACATTATATTAACACAGTGCAGACCAGAGTGTATCCAAAAATGAGAAGTTTTGATGAGGGCCATGAATTATTTTTGTATAATAATCAAGATTTATCATGTAGTTAATATAAAGGTTCATTTCAGGCACTTTAAGGTTAATAATGTGCTGAAAATAATAACTTATTTTGGAGGCATTAATGAACTGGTTGATTTCGGCAAACCCCAAAGTTTATGATCATGAGTCCTCATTTAATGATTTTAATAGTATAGACTGGCGTCAAGGTAGAACTAATTATTCTGTTGGTGATATCGTTTATATTTACGTTTCACGCCCAGACATGCATCTAAAATACAAGTGCATTGTCAAGGCTGCTGGGCTCACCAGTAACAATATCAGGGATGATAAATCATATTGGCATGATAAAGATAAGTATTATAATTCACTCAATGGGTGTTATGTTAGATTAGACTTACTGAATAAAACTTCTTCTTCAGAGCTCAGCCTTCATCAGTTAATAAAAAATGGAATGAAACAAGCTCCACAGTCACCAATGAAATTAGAGAATAATTTTGAGTTACTGGAATATATTCAGAGCATTTTTGAAAGTGAAGAAAATGAAGTCTTAACACTGGAGGATGTCAATAATATTTTTTATGGAAAGGTATCAGATTCTCTTAAGGATAATCAAGCTGCCAGACTAGCTCGTATATCTACAATCGATAAAAAACCAACAAAAAAAGTAGTAATAACAGAAATATATTCCCGTAGTCCCGATATTGTTGCAATAGCGTTACTGCGTGCAAAAGGAATTTGCGAACGTTGTAATAAAAAAGCTCCATTTAACAGAAAGTCTGATAATACACCATTTCTAGAAGTTCACCATGTGCAAAGCCTCTCCAGTGGTGGGGCTGACTCATTAGATAATGTGCTAGCTCTATGCCCTAATTGCCATAGAGAACTTCATTATGGGTGATCGGCTCCCGTTGATTAAATCATCGATATATCAGAAACGTCTGCTTTGGGCTGTGAGTTCATCTGTAGGAATTCATCACACTTAACTACCAGCAGATCTGAATAGAGTGTCGTGTACCGGGAGACAGCATATCGCGTTTCATTTGCCACTGTTGCCGTATGCCCTGCCCGGCAAAGTATAAAGTGCCTCGACCGTCTTTTTTATTTAACTGATCCAGAACTTCCATAAACTTTTCACTGTTCGCGCTCGGCGCGTTATCGTCAAATAAGTTGAGCTGCGTGACACCCTGGCTGAAAACCGGAAATCTCAAAAAGTGCGTGGAACTAAAACAGGTGTGCTTACAATAGCTGCCGGAGGTGCTGTGCTGGCAGAGAAGTTCATCTGGCACGCTGTGTCGCGCGCCGTGGGAAATCCTAAATATCAAAGACAAGAATTAATGGCACCTTGATAAGGTGTTTTTAACGTTACTACATTATAGGTCGTCCATCGTTAAATCTATTTCACTATCAGAATAGATATATGGCATATTGCTGAAATAATCACTTGGATAAATTTTCTTCCTTTTCAAGTCAAAGCCCACACCTTCGTTATCCATTTTCCAAAATTTCAGTTTACGATTATCTGACATCATAGCTTTCATGACTGTATAAATAGTAACATCAGGACATTTAAATCCAAATATTACAGATTTGATAGGTGGCAATGAATTTCCAATACCTAAAGGGCCAAAAATTCTCCATTCAGATTCATATCTCCACTCCCCAGATTTTGTTAACAAACAAACCTGTTTTAAGCGAGTATCATTCTCAGGATTATTGAGCCATTCGTTGATTTCGCTTGTTAAAATTTTTCTAGAGCCACCATAGATAACCTCATGAACATGTTCACCTTTTACTGATCTCATATCATATTCAATACAAATCCCTTTGTGTTGGTTTGCATAATGAGACCACATTAATGGGCTATCAAACTTTCGGCTAAGACACAGCACACCTTTTTTAAAGGTGTTAACTATTTCATCTTGGATCACCCCTATATAACATTTCTCCAAGTAACCACTTCGCTGTTTCGTCTCAAACTCGGTCGCTGAATACTCAAAATCAGAGAGCGCTTGTTCAACTTCTGTGTTTGCAAGAAGATAAGCTCTTTGCGCTGTTTTTTCCTTTGGGAATTTCAATTTGTGCAAACTGTTAGTAAACTGCTTTTCAGTTTTTCTTAAGATTAACTTTGAGTAAACACCTCTTAAATCAGCCAATTCCAAGTCATTAACAATAATAGGGCGACAATCCAAAGGATCATTGAATTGCGATGGATCTGCATAATAGACTTGCAGCATACAGAGAAGGTTAAGGGTATTCTCGCTGAAGGTTAAATATTTATAAAGATGCTCCGGTTTATTAGCCATCAAAGTCATTCCTGAAGGAAAATTTTTTTTACTTTACATTAAGCAAATCACTAAATCGAGTTGTATATCTTAGCGATAGCATTTCGCGCTTCATCTGCCACTGGGGTTGTATCCCCTGACCTGCAAAATATAACGTTCCGCGCCCGTCTTTTGCGTTGAGTTGATCCAATACCTCCATCAGTTTTTCGCTATTCGCGCGTGGGGCGTTATCGTCAAAAAGATTAAGCTGCGCCACGCCCTGGCTAAAAAAGTCGCCCAGCGTAACACCTGCTTTCTGATACCGATGGCCGTCTTTCCAGATACTGTCCAGACAGCGCGTTGCGGCGCCGATGATATCCCGGCTGTCCTGCGTTGGCGTTAACAGCTTCACGGATGCGCTGTTGCCATAGTACGGTTCGTTAAGTGCAAAGGGTGATGTTTTGACAAAAGCGGATATGAACCGGCAATACTGGTGCTCACTACGTAATTTTTCAGCAGCGCGTGAAGCATAGCTACATATGGCCTGGCGCATTTCGTGATATTCAGTGATGCGGCCGCCGAATGAGCGGGAGCAGACAATCTCCTGCTTTGCCGGTGCGAACTCCTCCAGTCCGAGGCAGGATTCCCCGCGCAGTTCCCTCACAGTTCGCTCGAGCACGATATTAAAATACTTACGGATAATCCAGGTGCTTTACTCTGAAAGCTCCAGCGCAGTTTTTATACCCATCGCATTGAGCTTTTTGCTGATGCGCCTGCCAATGCCCCAGACATCCTCCACCGGCACCATCGCCAGCAAACGGCGCTGACGGTCGACATTTGACAAATCTACAACGCCACCGGTTTGCTTCTGCCATTTTTTTGCGGCGTGGTTGGCCAGCTTCGCCAGGGTTTTGGTTTGAGCTATGCCGACACCAACGGTCAGATGGGTACGCTTCAGAACAGTAGCGCGTATCTCGCGCCCAAAGTCGGTTAAATCACGGCAATTGCGAACACCGGTCAGGTCACAAAATGCCTCGTCGATTGAGTATATTTCGACGCGAGGGCTCATCTCCCCCAGTGTCATCATCACACGGTTTGACATATCCGCGTACAGCTCGTAATTGCTGCTGAACGCAACTATGCCGTGCCGCCTGAACGCTTCTTTCTGCTTGAAGTAAGGCTCGCCCATGACGACAAGTGGCTTCGCTTCGGCGCTACGCGCAATCACACAGCCGTCATTGTTCGAAAGAACGACAACAGGACGCCCTTTCAGATCCGGGCGAAATACCGTCTCGCACGAAGCATAGAACGAGTTCACATCGCATAACGCAAACATAATCAGCTCGCTGCTTTAACGATAAAAGTCACCACACCGAAAATGTCCAGCGTATCTTCGCTCGTCACCCTGATTGGGCTGTACGCGGAATTCATTGGGTTGAGCTGAATCGTTGGCCTGAGCTGAAGGCGCTTCACTGTAAATTCGCCGTCTACTGCTGCGAACACAATGTCGCCATGCCGGGCGGTTTGGGAGCTGTTAACCACCAAGAGATCACCATCGCTGATGCCACCATCGATCATGGAATCGCCTGCCGCTTTTACAAAATACGTAGCGCTTGGGTGATGGATTAATAGCTCATTTAAATCAATACGTTGAACGACATAATCCGCCGCCGGCGACGGAAACCCACGCTGTACGAGATCGCTGAAAAGCGGTAACGCAATGCTGTTTACCCTTGTAACGGGCCAGCGTTTGGGGGATATCTCAAACATGAAATTCAGCGATATCTGGGATGACCATCTTCACATTGTTCAGGAGAAAACCGGGAGTAAGATCGCCATTCCCCTCGAGCTGAGGTTAAACGCAATAAACTGGAGCTTACGTGACGTAATTGCGCGGTGTCAGGATTATGCAGTAAGTCCATATCTGGTTCACTTTTTCCGAGCCACTTCTCAAGCTGAACGAGGTGCACAAGTAAAGTCTAATACATTAACGATGAATTTCAGCAAAGCCAGGGATAAGGCAAATATAGATTGGGGGGATGGAACTCCGGCGACTTTCCATGAACAGAGATCCTTATCGGAACGGTTATATAAGGAACAAGGTGTGGATACCAAGAAGTTGCTGGGGCATAAATCCCAGCAACAAACAGACCGTTATAATGATGATAGAGGAAAGGATTGGTCTTATATCTTAAGTTGAAGAAATACAATACCATTGTATATAAAGATTAATTATTTCCACGATGTATCTGCAAGAAGTCGCACTTGATTTTTAGAAAGAAGCTTATTTATTGGGAAGTCTGTAAAAAGCCCATGGGACTCGATCGCCATTTTTATTTGCTTCCCCTGCGAACAAAATGAATAATAAAACATCATTATTAGCTCATAATTAGATAGTTGTGATTTTAGAAAATAAAAATAATCATTCTTAGCTTCTTCTGATATATCTGCACGCTCTACGAAGTGAACGATACTTACAAAATACCTATAATAATGAGCAAGTAAATGCGTACGCGCCGAGAAGAATGAATTACAAACTTGTTTATAATGCAGAGTCGCCTTTTTAGGGTCATCCAATAATTTCATGTTTTCATCATTTTTTATGATATTCAGTAAATCCTCATAATACTTAACAAAAACAATCCTCCCGGAATAATGTTCAAAATGGGTAGAACCCTTCTCTTTTGAATCGTTTGATACTGTATCTTTAAAGACCATATCAGCAATAATATTCTGAAGATTATTTATCAAATGGAAAAAAGTATTTTCAAAAGAAGCTAGTTTTTCTTTCTTTTCCTTACATTCCATCTCTTTTTCAAGCCGAGCTATCTCCTCTTTTTGAAGCTGAAGAGTTTGATATACCCCCCAAAATGCCAATGCTGAACACAAAGCTGTTACGGGGCCAAAAGTGTCGCCCAAACTACCTAAAGAACTAACTAGAGCAATTTTAGTTTTATGAAGAAAAATAATCAGTACCGCATAAAATATGAAAAATATAAGTAACCATAAAAACTTGTTATTAATTTTCATTTTTGGTCTCGTTTTGATAACTTGTTTTGATAAAATTTTGATAACCGTTCAAAAACTAATAATAAAAAACGGGAACCAACCGGCTCCCGTTCTTGTTTAACCCGCGAGGCGGATTACATGTTCGCGATCATCGCGTCGCCAAACTCTGAACATTTCAGCAGTTTAGCGCCTTCCATCAGACGTTCGAAATCGTAGGTCACGGTTTTGGCGTTAATCGCGCCGCTCATGCCTTTCACGATCAGGTCAGCCGCTTCAACCCAACCCATGTGGCGCAGCATCATTTCTGCAGACAGGATCACGGAACCCGGGTTCACTTTGTCCTGACCTGCATATTTCGGCGCTGTACCGTGGGTCGCTTCGAACAGTGCGCACTCGTCACCGATGTTCGCGCCCGGGGCGATACCAATACCGCCAACCTGCGCCGCCAGGGCGTCAGAAATGTAGTCACCGTTCAGGTTCATACAGGCGATAACGTCATACTCAGCCGGACGCAGCAGGATCTGTTGCAGGAACGCATCGGCAATCACATCTTTAATGATGATCTCTTTGCCGGTTTTCGGGTTTTTGATTTTCTGCCACGGACCGCCATCGATCAGCTCACCACCAAACTCTTCGCGCGCCAGCTGGTAGCCCCAGTCTTTAAACGCACCTTCGGTGAACTTCATGATATTGCCTTTGTGCACCAGCGTCACAGAGTCGCGATCGTTGGTGATAGCGTATTCAATCGCCGCACGCACCAGACGTTTAGTGCCCTCTTCGGAACACGGTTTAATACCGATACCGCAATGTTCCGGGAAGCGAATTTTCTTCACACCCATCTCTTCACGCAGGAATTTAATCACTTTTTCCGCATCGGCAGAGTCCGCTTTCCACTCAATACCGGCGTAAATGTCTTCCGAGTTTTCACGGAAGATAACCATATCGGTCAGTTCAGGGTGTTTAACCGGGCTCGGCGTGCCCTGGTAGTAACGTACCGGACGCAGGCAGATGTAGAGATCCAGCTCCTGACGCAGTGCAACGTTCAGAGAACGGATACCGCCGCCAACCGGCGTCGTCAGAGGGCCTTTGATGGCAACACGGTAATCACGAATCAGATCAAGTGTTTCAGGCGGCAGCCAGACATCCTGGCCGTAAACATGGGTAGATTTCTCACCGGTGTAAATTTCCATCCAGGAAATTTTACGCTCGCCCTTGTAGGCTTTTTCCACTGCGGCATCAACCACTTTCAGCATTGCCGGGGTCACGTCAACACCGATACCGTCGCCTTCAATGAACGGGATAATCGGGTTATTCGGAACGTTGAGCTTGCCATTTTGCAGGGTGATCTTGCTACCTTCCGCCGGAACAACTACTTTGCTTTCCATTCACCTCTCCTTCGAGCGCTTCTGGTTGTTTTGCTCGTTGACTTCAAGCCGGGGCGCTCAGACTGCGTCCGCTCACCTGTTACGTGAATCACACAGAGCAAACCGTTTTTTGTTAATGAATTGTAATGAGCCCATCAATACTAACCGATAGTTGGGTTCCATGAAAGGCAATCGTGATTCAGCTATAATGCGGCAATTGATAATCACTGAAAATACCATGAATAAAACTTCTTTTAGAAATCACCGGGTTGAGCGATTCAGCTCACGACAAGCCACCAGACCCGAACGGAAAAACCAGCCAAAACGTGTGATTTTATTCAATAAACCCTACGATGTTTTGCCGCAGTTCACGGACGAGGCCGGACGCAGCACGCTGAAAGATTTTATTCCCGTCGAGGGCGTTTACGCCGCCGGGCGGCTTGACCGCGACAGCGAAGGATTACTGGTGCTGACCAACGATGGCGCATTACAGGCGCGCCTCACGCAACCTGGCAAACGCACCGGCAAGATCTATTATGTGCAGGTTGAAGGTGAACCAACCGAAGAGGCCATCACTGCGCTGCGTAATGGCGTTGACCTGAACGATGGTCCGACGCTTCCCGCTGGTGTTGAACGGGTCGGTGAACCAGACTGGTTGTGGCCGCGTAACCCGCCAATCCGTGAACGGAAGTCCATTCCCACCTGTTGGCTGAAAATCACCCTCTACGAAGGGCGTAATCGCCAGGTGCGGAGAATGACGGCGCACGTCGGGTTCCCTACTCTGCGGCTTATCCGTTACGCTATGGGGACTTACACGCTGGATAACCTCGCCAACGGTGAATGGCGGGATGCTTAACTTTTAAGGGAGTAATGATGCTGAAACCCCACGTAACCGTTGCCTGCGTCGTACACGCGCAGGGGAAATTTTTAGTGGTTGAAGAGACGATTCGCGGCAAAGCCCTGTGGAACCAGCCAGCAGGCCATCTGGAAGCCGACGAAACACTGGCGCAGGCCGCCGCCCGCGAACTGTGGGAAGAGACAGGCATTCGCGCTGAACCGCAGCACTTTCTCAGAATGCATCAGTGGATAGCGCGCGATCGCACGCCGTTCCTGCGTTTTTTGTTTGCTATCGAGCTTAACGAAATGTGCGCCACTGAACCCCACGACAGCGATATCGATCGCTGCCATTGGGTCACGGCAGAGGAGATCTTTACGGCGACAAACCTGCGCTCGCCGCTGGTTGCGGAAAGCATTCGCTGTTATCAGCACTGCCCGCGTTTGCCGCTGGAAACCATCGCAGCATTTAACTGGCCGTTTACAGGGGATGCCTGAGCCGCCAGCCCGTGATAGAATACGCCGCCCTGAAGTTCTACGTCGTGAGTATTCTATGTCTGATAGCCCAAAAAAAGTGATCGTCGGTATGTCCGGCGGTGTCGACTCTTCCGTTTCCGCTTACCTGTTGCAGCAACAGGGTTATAAGGTGGAAGGCCTGTTCATGAAGAACTGGGAAGAGGATGACGGCGAAGAATACTGCACCGCGGCGGCGGATCTGGCCGATGCGCAGGCCGTTTGCGACAAGCTCGGCATCGAGCTGCACACCGTCAATTTCGCCGCAGAATACTGGGACAACGTCTTCGAGCATTTCCTGGCCGAATACAAAGCCGGGCGTACGCCGAACCCCGATATTCTCTGCAACAAAGAGATCAAATTTAAAGCGTTCCTTGAGTTTGCCGCTGAAGATCTCGGCGCGGACTATATTGCCACCGGTCACTACGTGCGCCGCGCCGATGTGGACGGCAAAAGCCGCCTGCTGCGCGGTCTGGATGGCAACAAGGATCAGAGCTACTTCCTGTATACCCTGGGTCACGAGCAGATCGCACAAAGCCTGTTCCCGGTCGGCGAGCTGGAAAAACCGCAAGTGCGTAAAATCGCCGAAGAACTGGGCCTGGCAACCGCGAAGAAAAAAGACTCTACCGGCATCTGCTTTATTGGCGAACGTAAATTCCGCGAATTCCTTGGCCGCTACCTGCCGGCGCAGCCCGGTAAAATCCTCACCGTCGACGGTGAAGAGATCGGCGAGCACCAGGGTCTGATGTACCATACTCTTGGCCAGCGTAAAGGCCTGGGTATCGGCGGGACCAAAGAGGGCAGCGAAGAGCCGTGGTATGTGGTCGATAAAGACGTGGAAAACAATATCCTGATTGTTGCGCAAGGCCATGAGCATCCTCGCCTGATGTCCGTGGGGCTTATCGCACAGCAACTGCACTGGGTGGATCGCGAACCACTTCAGGGCACACTGCGTTGCACAGTGAAAACCCGTTATCGTCAGGAAGATATTCCCTGTACCGTGACCGTGCTGGACGACGATCGTATCGACGTGCGTTTTGACAATCCGGTTGCGGCCGTCACGCCAGGCCAGTCCGCTGTGTTCTATAGCGGCGAAGTGTGCCTGGGCGGCGGCATTATTGAGCAGCGTCTGCCGCTGCCCCTGTAACACAGAGTAAGTAAAACCGGACTGGCGAAAACCCGCGCAATGGTTGCGACGCGGGCCAAAAAAGGAGTGAGTGTGGCGAAGAACTATTACGACATTACCCTGGCGCTGGCAGGCATTTGCCAGTCTGCACGTCTGGTGCAACAACTGGCGCACCAGGGGCATTGTGACAGCGACGCACTGCATGTCTCGCTGAACAGCGTTATTGATCTGAACCCGGACTCCACGCTTAGCGTCTTTGGCGGCAGCGAAACCAATCTGCGCACCGGGCTGGAAACCCTGCTTGGCGTACTGAATGCCAGCAGCCGCCAGGGTCTCAATGCTGAACTGACCCGCTATACCTTAAGTATGATGGTGCTGGAGCGTAAACTTGCCGGTAATAAACAGGCAATGGATACGCTCGGTAATCGCATCGCCAGTTTGCAACGCCAGCTTGAGCACTTCGATCTGCAATCGGACACGCTGCTCAGCGCCATGGCGGCAATTTATGTTGATGTCATCAGCCCACTGGGACCGCGTATTCAGGTCACCGGTTCACCCGCGGTGCTGCAAAGCCCGCAGGTTCAGGCAAAAGTCCGCGCCACGCTGCTGGCCGGGATCCGCGCTGCGGTGCTCTGGCACCAGGTCGGCGGCGGTCGCCTGCAATTGATGTTGTCCCGAAATCGCCTGTCGACCCAGGCCAAAAACATTCTCGCTCATTGTTAACCTCCCGGAGTTGTGACTTATGGAATTATCCTCACTGACCGCCGTTTCCCCTGTCGATGGACGCTACGGCGATAAAGTCAGCGCGCTGCGCGGGATCTTCAGCGAATACGGTTTGCTGAAATTTCGTGTCCAGGTAGAAGTGCGCTGGCTGCAAAAACTGGCGGCACACGCGGCGATCAAGGAAGTTCCTGCTTTTGCTGACCACGCAAACGGTTTCCTCGATAAAATCGTCAGCGACTTCAGTGAAGAGGACGCGCTTCGCATTAAAACCATCGAGCGCACCACTAACCACGATGTCAAAGCGGTCGAATATTTTCTGAAAGAAAAAGTGGCGGAGCTCCCTGAGCTGCATGCGGTTTCCGAATTTATCCACTTCGCCTGCACCTCAGAAGATATCAATAACCTCTCGCACGCCCTGATGCTGAAAACCGCCCGTGATGAGGTGATCCTGCCCTACTGGCGCCAGCTTATCGATGCGGTAAAAGCGCTGGCGGTGCAGTATCGCGATATCCCGCTGCTCTCCCGCACCCACGGTCAGCCCGCCACGCCATCGACCATTGGTAAAGAGATGGCGAACGTCGCTTACCGTATGGAACGCCAGTTCCGTCAGTTAAACCAGGTGGAAATCCTCGGCAAAATCAACGGCGCAGTGGGCAACTATAACGCCCATATCGCGGCTTACCCGGAAGTGGACTGGCACCAGTTCAGCGAAGAGTTTGTCACCTCCCTGGGGATCCAGTGGAACCCGTACACCACGCAGATCGAGCCGCACGACTATATTGCCGAGCTGTTTGACTGCATGGCGCGTTTCAACACCATCCTGATCGATTTTGACCGTGATATCTGGGGTTACGTTGCGCTGAACCACTTCAAGCAAAAAACCATTGCAGGTGAAATTGGCTCTTCCACCATGCCGCACAAAGTCAACCCGATCGATTTTGAAAACTCCGAAGGCAACCTTGGCCTTTCTAACGCGGTATTGCAGCATCTGGCCAGCAAACTGCCGGTGTCCCGCTGGCAGCGCGACCTGACCGACTCCACCGTGCTGCGTAACCTCGGCGTGGGCGTGGGTTATGCGCTGATTGCCTACCAGTCAACGCTGAAAGGCGTGAGCAAACTGGAGGTGAACCGCGATCGTCTGCTGGACGAACTGGATCACAACTGGGAAGTGCTGGCAGAGCCGATCCAGACCGTGATGCGCCGCTACGGCATTGAGAAGCCTTACGAAAAACTCAAAGAGCTGACCCGCGGTAAACGCGTTGACGCGGAAGGCATGAAGCAGTTTATCGACGGCCTTGCCCTGCCGGAAGACGAAAAAACCCGCCTGAAAGCGATGACCCCGGCCAACTATATTGGTCGCGCCATCACCATGGTCGACGAGCTGAAATAATCGACCGCAGGCCGTTCACCCTCTTTTCCCCGGAAAAGAGGGTTTCTTATTTCTACGGTTTAATAAATGTTTATCCCTCCTGCACCACAATCAGCGTTAGACTGAATTCATCAAATAATTAAGGAGAGTTCTGACGATGCGCATACTGGTTGTGGAGGACAATGCCCTGCTGCGTCACCATTTAAAGGTGCAGCTACAGGAGCTGGGACATCAGGTGGATGCGGCGGAAGATGCCAGGGAAGCCGATTACTTTCTTAATGAACACATTCCCGATATCGCCATTGTCGATCTCGGTTTACCGGACGAAGATGGGCTGTCGTTGATCCGTCGCTGGCGCAGCCATGACGTCACCCTGCCCGTTCTGGTGCTGACCGCCCGTGAAGGCTGGCAGGATAAAGTTGAAGTGTTAAGCGCAGGCGCGGATGACTACGTAACCAAACCGTTCCACATTGAAGAAGTGGTCGCCCGCATTCAGGCGCTGATGCGCCGCAACAGTGGCCTCGCGTCGCAGTTGATCTCAATGCCGCCGTTTCAGGTGGACCTTTCCCGTCGCGAATTATCGATCAACGACGATGTGATAAAACTCACAGCGTTCGAATACACCATCATGGAAACGCTGATCCGCAACAGCGGTAAAGTGGTAAGCAAAGATTCATTAATGCTCCAGCTCTACCCCGATGCAGAGCTACGCGAGAGCCATACCATTGATGTGCTGATGGGGCGTTTACGCAAAAAAATCCAGACACAGTATCCGGAAGATGTGATCACCACGGTGCGCGGTCAGGGCTATCTCTTCGAATTGCCTAAATGAGGCGCGTGTTGCGACATCTCCTGCCGCTTTCCCTGCGGGTCCGCTTTTTACTTGCCACCGCAGCGGTGGTGATGGTGCTCTCCCTCGCGTATGGCATGGTGGCGCTGGTGGGTTACAGCGTCAGTTTCGACAAGACCACCTTCCGTCTGCTGCGTGGAGAGAGCAACCTGTTCTATACGCTGGCAAAATGGGAAAACAATCGGCTCAGCGTTGATCTCCCGGAAAATCTCAATCTGCAAAGCCCGACCATGGCGCTGATCTACGACCAGAACGGCAAACTTATCTGGTCCCAGCGTGATGTCCCCTGGCTGGAAAACAGTATCGAACCTGACTGGCTGCGAACAAATGGCTTTCATGAAATTGAGGCGGATGTTGATGCCAGCAGCACACTGGTGGATGACGACCATTCCATTGCTGAAGAGTTGAAAGAGATCCGCGAAGACGACAGCAGTTCTGAGATGACACACTCTGTCGCGGTCAATATCTACCCGGCCACCAACCGTATGCCGCAATTAACCATTGTGGTGATCGATACCATTCCGATTGAGCTGAAACGCTCTTATATGGTGTGGAGCTGGTTTGTCTATGTGCTGGCCGCTAACCTGTTACTGGTGGTTCCGCTGTTGTGGCTGGCGGCGTGGTGGAGTTTACGCCCCATTGAAGCGCTGGCCCGTGAAGTCCGCGAACTGGAAGAGCATCACCGCGAACAGCTTAATCCGGAGACCACCCGCGAGCTGACCAGTCTGGTGCGCAATCTTAACCGCCTGCTGAAAAGTGAGCGCGATCGTTATGACAAGTACCGCACCACGCTCACCGACCTCACTCACAGCCTGAAAACGCCGCTGGCGGTATTGCAGAGCACGTTGCGATCGTTACGCAGTGAGAAGATGAGCGTCTCCGATGCCGAACCGGTGATGCTGGAGCAGATCAGCCGTATCTCGCAGCAGATTGGTTACTACCTGCATCGTGCCACGATGCGCGGCAGTAGCGGCCTGCTCAGCCGGGAGTTGCATCCCGTTGCGCCGCTGCTCGACAGCCTGACCTCGGCGCTGAACAAGGTCTATCAGCGCAAAGGCGTCAACATTACCCTCGATATCTCGCCGGAAATCAGTTTTGTTGGTGAGAAAAATGACTTTATGGAAGTGATGGGTAATCTGCTGGATAATGCCTGCAAATATTGCCTTGAATTTGTTGAGATTTCAGCCCAACAAACAGACGACACGCTGCATATTATCGTTGAAGATGATGGTCCCGGCATTCCCACTGCCAAGCGCGAAGTGGTCTTTGATCGCGGGCAACGCGCCGATACGCTGCGCCCGGGCCAGGGCGTCGGGCTTTCCGTTGCGCGGGAGATTGTCGACCAGTATGAAGGGCAGATAATCACCGCAGAGAGTTTACTGGGCGGCGCAAAAATGGAAGTGATCTTTGGCCGACAACAGACGGCGATCGCTGGCGACTGAACGCTATCGGCATTACTATAATCCTTTATTCAGCCACTGATAATTTGCCGGAAACGCATATGGACTATCACGTAGAAATAGACTGGCCAGACTTTATTCAACGCTACTGGCAAAAACGCCCGGTAGTGCTGAAACGTGGGATTAAGAATTTCATCGATCCCATCAGCCCGGACGAGCTGGCGGGGCTGGCAATGGAAAATGAGGTGGACAGCCGTCTGGTCAGCCATCTCGACGGTAAATGGCAGGTGGGTCATGGTCCTTTCGAAAGCTATGATCACCTGGGCGAAAGCAACTGGTCGCTGTTAGTGCAGGCCGTCAACCACTGGCATCAACCGGCTGCCGCGCTGATGCGCCCGTTCCGCGTGCTGCCGGACTGGCGTACCGATGATCTGATGATCTCCTTCTCGGTGCCTGGCGGCGGCGTAGGGCCACATCTCGATCAGTACGACGTGTTTATTATTCAGGGTACCGGTCGCCGTCGCTGGCGCGTAGGCGAAAAAACGCCGATGAAACAGCACTGCCCACACCCGGACTTACTGCAGGTCGATCCGTTTGAGGCGCTCATTGATGAAGAGCTGGAGCCGGGCGATATTCTGTATATCCCGCCGGGATTCCCGCATGAAGGCTATTCGCTGGAGAACTCGCTGAACTACTCCGTGGGTTTCCGTGCCCCCAGCGGCCGTGAATTGATCAGCGGCTTTGCGGACTATGTTCTACAACGCGAACTGGGCGGCCAGCGCTATAGCGATCCGGAGGTTCCGCAGCGCGCCCACCCGGCGGATATTCTGCCGGAAGAGCTGGATAAGCTGCGCGATATGATGCTGGGACTGATCAACCAGCCGGAGCAGTTTAAAGAGTGGATGGGCGAATTTATTTCCCAGTCCCGCCACGAGCTGGATATCGCGCCGCCGGAGCCCCCTTATCAACCAGATGAAATTTACGATGCGCTGAAACAGGGTGACAAACTGGTGCGTCTTGGCGGTTTACGCGTGCTGCGTATTGGTGAGGATGTGTTCGCCAACGGCGAACGGATCAACTCGCCGCACCGTCCGGCGCTTGAAGCGCTGGCAAGTCATATCGTATTGCAGGGTGAGACGTTCGGCGATGCGCTGGACGATCCCTCTTTCCTCGCGATGCTCGCCGCGCTGGTCAACAGCGGTTACTGGTTCTTCGAAGATTAATACCTGACTGTCTGCTTATCCGGCCTGCGATATCTCTCACACAGGCCGGATAAAGCATTTATGCCGATCCGGCAACGCAGACTACTCCCCTTTCGCCGTCAGCTCAGCAATTCGCACAATCACCTGTACGGCTTTCTCCATGCCTTCCAGCGTCACAAACTCGTGCTTGCCGTGGTAGTTATAACCGCCGGTAAACAGGTTCGGGCAGGGCAACCCCATAAAAGAGAGCTGCGCACCGTCGGTACCGCCGCGGATCGGTTTCAGATCCGGTTCAATATCGCAGTCGCGCATAGCCTGCCGGGCGATTTCGAGAATATGCGGATGTTCAACCACTTTCTCGCGCATATTGTAGTAGCTGTCTTCAATCACCAGTTCGATATAACAATCCGGGTGCAGCCCTTTACCCACTTTTTTGGCAATCTCCATCATCTTACGTTTACGTGTTTCGAACATCTTGCGGTCAAAATCACGGATGATGTAGTGCATGTCGGCACGTTCAACGGTGCCTTTAATACTGGTGAGATGATAGAAGCCTTCGTAGCCCTCGGTATTTTCCGGGCTCTCCTCTTCCGGCACCAGCGCATGAATACGGCTGGCCAGCGTCAGCGCGTTAACCATTACCCCTTTCGCCGTCCCGGGGTGGACGTTATTGCCGACGATTTTGATGTTCACCGACGCGGCGTTAAAGTTTTCAAACTCCAGCTCGCCAACGCCGCCGCCATCGACGGTATAGGCCCATTTTGCGCCGAAGCCTTCCACATCGAAATGTTTCGCGCCCTTACCCACTTCCTCATCAGGGGTAAACGCCACGCAAATATCGCCGTGGGGAATATTTTTCTTCTTCAACACCGCCAGCGCCGTCATGATCTCCGCCACACCGGCTTTATCATCCGCGCCAAGCAATGTTTTGCCATCCGTGGTGATCAGCGTCTGCCCAAGTAACTGGTGCAGCACCGGGAACATCACCGGCGACAGGATCTCATCGCCAATTCCCAGTGCGATATCGCCACCGCGATAGTTTTCAAGGATTTGCGGATTCACATTCTTGCCGCTGCAATCCGGCGAGGTATCCACATGGGAAATAAAGCCAATAGCGGGCACGGGCGTTTGCACATTCGACGGCAACACGGCCATCACCGTGCCTTTATCGCTTAATGTGACATTTTCCAGCCCCATTTCCGTCAGTTGGTTCTGAAGTAAACGCAGGAGTTTCCACTGCCCGTCAGTGCTGGGCACCTGCCGGACGCCGGGCTTTGATTGAGTATCCAGAGAAACGTACTGCAAAAAACGCTCTAATAATTTGTCCATGAAGCCACCCCCACAAAATGTCACAACATTATCAATAAGCGTGAAAAGACAAATATTGCGTCAGGTCACTTTTACCCCGTAAACGAGAATATTTTCAAAATTACGGCCCACGTAATTAACCGTAGCCCGGAAATTCCCCCTCCGTTCGACGAAAATACGACAACGATTGGCGATTTCACCGCTTTGCCGTAGAATGCCAGCCCTTAATCGTGCACAACCCAAAGGTGGTTAACCACAAACCCCGCATCCGATAAGCCTTTCGATGCGTCGACATGGGACAGAGTCAAAAATTGAACACACAACCGCGTTCGCGTTCACCGCTTGTGCAGCTGGCGGGTATTCGCAAAAGCTTTGATGGCAAAAATGTCATTTCCGATTTTAACCTCACCATCAATAACGGCGAATTTCTGACGCTGCTGGGTCCTTCCGGCTGCGGTAAAACGACCGTTCTGCGCCTGATCGCCGGGCTGGAAAGTGTCGATGTCGGCCATATCCACCTCGATGCTGAAGATATCACTCACGTTGCAGCGGAACACCGCCACGTCAATACCGTTTTTCAGAGCTATGCGCTCTTCCCCCATATGACGGTGTTCGACAACGTGGCCTTTGGTCTGCGGATGCAAAAAACCCCGGCTCAGGAGATAACCCCACGCGTGATGGATGCGTTGCGGATGGTGCAACTGGACACCTTTGCCCAGCGTAAACCGCATCAACTCTCCGGCGGGCAACAGCAGCGTGTCGCCATCGCCCGCGCAGTGGTCAATAAACCGCGTTTACTGTTGTTAGATGAATCGCTCTCCGCGCTGGATTACAAACTGCGTAAGCAGATGCAAAACGAACTAAAAGCGCTGCAACGTAAGCTGGGTATTACCTTTGTTTTTGTCACCCACGATCAGGAAGAAGCCCTGACCATGTCAGACCGCATTGTGGTGATGCGCGAAGGCCGCATTGAGCAGGATGGTACGCCCCGTGAAATCTATGAAGAGCCGAAGAACCTGTTTGTCGCCAGCTTTATCGGCGAAATCAATCTATTCAGCGCCACGGTGATTGAGCGTGTCGATGCACACCGCGTGCGCGCCAGCGTCGAAGGCCGCGAATGCCATATTCACGTTAACTTCCCGGTGGAACAAGGCCAGCCGTTGAACGTGCTGCTGCGCCCGGAAGATTTGCGCGTCGAAGAGATCCACGATGTGGGCGACGCAGAAGGTCTGATCGGCTACGTTCGTGAGCGCAACTACAAAGGGATGACGCTGGAATCCATGGTGGAGCTGGAAAATGGCAAAATGGTGATGGTCAGTGAGTTCTTTAATGAAGACGATCCGGATGTTGACCACTCGCTGGACCAGAAAATGGCCATAACCTGGGTAGAAAGCTGGGAGGTCGTACTGGCTGATGAAGAGTACCAGTAAATTCCAGAATGGGGTGATCGCCACTATCGTCGGTTGGCTTGTGCTGTTTGTTTTCCTGCCGAATGTGATGATCATCGTCACCAGCTTTCTGACCCGCGACGATGCCCATTTCGTCCAATGGGTTTTCACGCTGGATAACTATACGCGTCTGCTCGATCCGCTCTATTTCGACGTGCTGCTGCACTCCCTGAACATGGCGGCGATCGCCACGCTGTCCTGCCTGGTATTGGGCTACCCTTTTGCCTGGTTCCTGGCGAAACTGCCCGCGAAGGTGCGCCCGCTGCTGCTGTTTCTGCTGATTGTTCCCTTCTGGACCAACTCACTTATCCGCATCTACGGGCTGAAGATTTTCCTCAGCACCAAAGGGTATCTCAACGCCTTCCTGCTGTGGCTGGGTGTCATTGATGAGCCGCTGCGCATTATGTTTACCCCGGTCGCGGTGATTATCGGTCTGGTCTACATTCTGCTGCCGTTTATGGTGATGCCGCTCTACTCCAGCATCGAGAAGCTCGATAAATCGCTGCTGGAAGCGGCAAAAGATCTCGGGGCCGGTAAACTGCAAACCTTCATTCGCATTATTATCCCGCTGACGATGCCGGGGATCATTGCCGGTTGCCTGCTGGTGATGCTGCCGGCCATGGGGCTGTTCTATGTTGCGGATCTGATGGGCGGGGCGAAAAATTTGCTGGTCGGTAACGTGATTAAAAGCCAGTTCCTCAATATTCGTGACTGGCCATTCGGCTCCGCTACCAGCATCACGCTGACCGTGGTGATGGGGCTGATGCTGCTGGTGTACTGGCGTGCAGCGCGATTGCTGAACAAAAAAGCAACGGATTTAGGCGAATAACGTTAACTGTCATTGGATGAACCATGATGCTGGCATGCGCTTTACGTCGCGGTAAATGGCATGCCATTCAAGGCACTATCCGTGCCTTGTTGCCATTAAACTGCGGTGTCTGTCAGTAAAGTTTTTGCTCAATATTGTCACCCGCATCAACGACCCGCCAAATCTTCCAGTGTCCATTTTCCTTACGGGTCCAAACCTGCAGATGCGCATGTTCGCTATTCTGCTGCCCAAGCCAGACATCCAGTTTCATACTTTGCCCATCCAAAGACGCCGGAGAAACGTTTATAGTTTTCTCCCACTCGGGGAACGCATCCTGCGCGTAGGTAAAATAATCGGCCATCAGTAACTCTTGCTCCGGCATCGAATAAATTTCATCCATACGCTTAAGTAACGTCGCCGATACCCATTTATGCATTTGTTCCATTTTGATGATGTTATCTGGCGAAACATCGTGATTAATTTCGTGCAGATAAAATGTGTAGAACGCCGTAACATTTTTCTGAATATCGGTCTCTGTTGTGGCGCTGGCAAAAGGGAGATAAGCCACCAACAGTAATGAAATGAGCAATCGCATCCGTTTTTCCTGTCAATCACATAAGAGGGGTGGCGGTTTCAATCGCCCGACGAGTGAACGTTGCACAATACCCGGTAGATTTCAGGCCCGCATGTTTCACCATGCAATCAACGGCGGCATTTTTATTCCATCCCATAAAAATTCCTTTAAAAATAATGTGCATAAACGCCGGGATATTACATCAGGTCAGGCGACAACAAACGAGTGGAATCTCATGTTAAGCAGGAACCGCCCCCTCAACACCGGCTCGCAATAACGGTACGGGTTGTCCAAAACAGGTAAAGTTCGTCGTTTATGCGGGAGTTTTTCCCGATCGCAAAACAAATTGTTGTAAAATGCGCGGCCTCAAGCGACTGTCGACTGCCAGACAGTGTTGGTGAAATGGGTTGGAGGTGGCAAAAAGTGATAATTTTCAAATCACTGGAATCGAACAATTGGCTTAAGAAAAAGGTGGAATGCGCATGATTGGTCGACTGCTGCGCGGCGGTTTTATGACCGCTATTTACGCGTATCTGTATATTCCGATCATCATTCTGATCGTCAACTCGTTTAATCAATCGCGCTTTGGCATTAACTGGCAGGGGTTCTCTACCGAGTGGTATCACCTGTTGATGAACAACGACAGTCTGCTGCAAGCCGCGCAACACTCGCTGACGATGGCCGTACTCTCCGCCACCTTTGCCACCCTGATTGGCTCGCTGACAGCCGTTGCACTCTATCGCTACCGTTTTCGCGGTAAACCGTTTGTCAGCGGTATGCTGTTTGTGGTGATGATGTCGCCGGATATCGTCATGGCCATTTCGCTACTGGTGCTGTTTATGCTGCTGGGCATTCAGCTCGGGTTCTGGTCATTGCTGTTTTCGCATATCACCTTCTGCCTGCCATTTGTGGTGGTGACCGTCTTCTCGCGCCTGAAAGGCTTTGATGTGCGCATGCTGGAAGCCGCCAAAGATCTGGGGGCCAGCGAAGTCACTATTCTGCGCAAAATCATCCTGCCGCTGGCGATGCCTGCCGTCGCGGCTGGCTGGCTGCTGAGCTTTACCCTGTCGATGGACGACGTGGTGGTTTCGTCCTTCGTTACCGGTCCGGGCTATGAAATTCTGCCCTTAAAAATCTATTCCATGGTCAAGGTGGGCGTGTCGCCGGAAGTCAACGCGCTGGCCACCATTCTGTTAGTGCTGTCGCTGGTACTGGTGATTGCCAGCCAGCTGATTGCTCGTGATAAAACCAAAACTCAGGGGACGTAAGATAATGAAAAAATGGTCACGCCACCTGCTGGCAGCGGGAGCTCTCGCCATCGGCATGAGCGCCGCGCATGCGGACGACAACAAAACGCTCTATTTCTACAACTGGACCGAGTATGTGCCGCCCGGCCTGCTGGAGCAGTTCACCAAAGAGACCGGCATCAAGGTTATCTATTCGACCTATGAATCGAATGAAACCATGTACGCCAAGCTCAAAACCTACAAAGAAGGCGCATACGACCTGGTCGTGCCGTCCACCTACTTCGTGGATAAGATGCGCAAAGAGGGCATGATCCAGAAGATCGACAAAACGAAGCTGACCCACTTCAATAACCTCGATCCACAGATGCTCAACAAACCGTTTGACCCCAATAACGACTACTCCATCCCTTATATCTGGGGCGCCACCGCGATTGGCGTAAATAGCGAGGCTATCGATCCGAAAACCGTGACCCGCTGGGCCGATCTGTGGAAACCGGAATACAAGGGCAGCCTGCTGCTGACGGATGACGCCCGCGAAGTGTTCCAGATGGCGCTGCGCAAGTTGGGTTACTCCGGCAACACCACCGATCCCAAAGAGATTGAAGCGGCCTATAACGAGCTGAAAAAACTGATGCCAAACGTCGCAGCGTTCAACTCGGATAACCCCGCCAACCCCTATATGGAAGGCGAAGTGAATCTGGGAATGGTGTGGAACGGTTCAGCGTATGTGGCGCGTCAGGCGGGGACGCCACTGGATGTCGTCTGGCCTCAGGAAGGGGGGATTTTCTGGATGGATAGCCTGGCGATCCCGGCAAATGCGAAAAACGTCGACGGGGCGCTGAAGCTTATTAACTTCCTGCTGCGCCCGGAGATTGCCAAACAAGTGGCGGAAACCATCGGCTACCCAACGCCAAACCTGGCCGCGCGTAAGCTGCTGAAACCGGAAGTGGCGAACGATAAGTCCCTCTACCCGGATGCGGAAACCCTCAGTAAGGGCGAGTGGCAAAATGATGTCGGCAGCGCCAGCGCCCTTTACGAAGAGTATTACCAGAAGTTAAAAGCCGGGCGTTGAGTCCGTATCCGATAGCGCTGACGCTTATCCGGCCTGTGGGGATCCCAGGCCGGATGAGGCACTGCCCTAACGTTTTAACGCCAGTCTTAACCCTGGCTGCGCGTTTTCCGCCGCCAGTTGCCAGCCATGCGCCAGCGCAATCTCGTGGCAAATCGCCAGCCCTAACCCTGCCCCGCTATCCCGCCGGTGCGCACCGCGCCAGAAGCGTGAAAACAGCAATGGCAACGCATCCTGCGTCACGCCCGGCCCATAATCCCGCACCGTGATACACCCGGCAGTGATTTCTGTACGCACATCCGACTCGGCAGGAGCATGCTGAATGGCATTCTCCATCAGGTTTTTGAGCAAGGTAAACAAGGCGCCACGATCGGCATGCCACACCACCGCATCATCGCTCACGACAAGCGACAGGCTGACATGTGCCTCTTCCGCAATCGGCTGTAAAAATTGCAGGCTATCCCGGGTCACTTCCGCCACATCAAGCGGAACAAAATGGTAGCTCAGCGGCTCACTGGCTTCGGCGAGCAGCAGAAGTTGCTGAACCTGGCGCGCCAGATGTTCCACCTGCATCAGCAGCGGTTCACGCACACCGGCGCGGTCATCCATCAACTCCAGTTCTGCCCTTAATAACGTCAGCGGCGTTTTTAATTCATGAGCGGCTTTCGCCAGAAAATCCTGCTGACTGCGATACCCCTTCTCCAGCCGCGCCAGCGCCTGGTTAAAGCTGTCGATGAGCGGGAGGATCTCCCCCGGCATGCCCTGGGTTTGCAGGCGGGCATCCAGCGATCGCGGGGAGATCATTGCCGCGTCCGCAGATGCCTGACGCAAAGGTCGGAGGGAATATTTCAGCGTGATCCACGCGCAAAACCCAAACACCACCAGCAGCACAAGGCTGAAAAGCTCAATGCCAAAGCGGATAAACGGCAGCGCAAACCCGCGGTGCAGGAAATCGATGATCCGCGAACTGGCCGTCATCTGAATAAACCCGCGTCGGCCCTGGTGGCTATACTGTGCGGTCACGCCATCATACACCACGCCATTACGCGTAAAGCTAAAGCTCCCTTCCTGCGGCGCGGTAATGTGTGCTATCGGCGGCCAGGCCTGCGCCCCCGGCGACATCAGCACAACATGCCCTTTCTCGTCGAGGATCCGGTACGCGACATCCTCAGACAGACTCTGATAAATCCACAGCGGGTACTGATCGCCCTGCGTGAACCCGACCGGATTCCCGTGTTGGTCAAACTGCAATGCCCTCGCCAGCGCTTGCGTATAGTCCGTCAGATCCATTCCCGGCAAGCGCTCTTTGACCACCATGCCGGTCAGTATCAGCAGACCAATGCTCAATAGCGCACCGGCGATAAACGCCAGTAAAATCTTCAGCGCCAGACTATTCAGCCAGCGCTTTTTCACGGATGGCATAGCCCAGCCCTCTGAGGTTGACAATCTGTAAGCGGGAGCCAATCGCATGCAGCTTGCGCCGGAGTCGGTGTAAGGCAACATCCAGCGCATTTGGCGTAACCGTCTCGCTTAGCCCCCATCCGGCGGACTCCATCCGGTTGCGCCGCACCACGCCGCCCTGTTTACGCACCAGCGCCAGCATGATCTGCAACTCGGCAGGCGCCAGCGCGATACTCTGCTGCCCGCACTGCATGACGCCGGACTCGGGCAATAAGATGATGTCTCCCCATGCCGGGTGCAGCGACTGATGCTCCACAGGACGACGCAACAACGCGCGCACGCGGGCCACCAGTTCCTCCATCGCAAAGGGTTTGGCGAGATAATCATCCGCCCCGGCTTCCAGCCCTTCAACGCGATCGTGCAGGGCATCGCGGGCGGTGAGGATCAGGCACGGAACCGCGATTTGCGCCTGGCGCAAACGTTGTAATAGCTGTAGACCATCGCCATCGGGCAACCCCCGGTCGAGCACCATGCCCTGGTAGGAAACCTGCCGGACAGCCGCCCAGGCCGTATCGGCGCGGCTGACGAGATCGGCGGCGATACCGGCCGACGCCAACCCTTTGGCAATCAGCCGAGCCAGATGCTCGTGATCTTCAATTAACAATATTCGGCTCATCAGAACGCGTACATGTAGCTCATAAAGAGGCGGTTTTCGTTGGTCCTGTCCACCAGCGGGCTGTCCTTAATGTCCGACGCCAGCAGCGTCGCTTGTACATCCACCATGAAAATATGGTGTTCGTGAAATTGCCACCGTCCATTGAGGCCAATCTCGGTGTTCAGCGCAGCGCGTCCCTGCCAGGCAGGCCGCCATGCACGCGCCTCATCATCCCGTACGCCGTAGTAGTAATCCACGTAGTGGCTGTCATAGCGGTTGGCGACAATACGCGGCGTCAGTGTAAACCCTTCGCCGAACTGCCAGCCTCGCTCCGCCCCCAGGCGTAAGCGCTGCCCTTTACTGTTGCCGGAAAGGTCGTGCGTCCAGTCAGCGAACACATTCACCAGCGGGTTCTGCCACTCCGCGCCCGCGCCGCCCCAAAACCCGCCTTTGCGTTTAGCCATCCCGTGCAGAATGGCGGCATCATCAGCCGCGTAACCTGCGCCATCATAGCGGACGATTAGACCGGTTGTTAGCCGCTGAGTTTCACCGAACGGTAGCGCGGGTAATTTGAGCTCCGCAGAGAGTCCGGCAAAGCGAAAGTGGTCGTTTTCATAGTGTAAAACGGGGAGCGGCGTGTATTCGCGATCCATACCGGTGTAGGGCTTTTGTGTACTCGCCACGCCAACGCCCAAACCGAACTGGCTGGCGTCGTCAGCCGCAGCATTAAAGGACACAGACAGCAAACCCGTAAGAATAATGTGACGTGATACAACAGCCATGATAACGCTCCTGTTGGCAATGAAAGCGCATTATCAGTAGCGTTTGCTTACGGGGAACTTACTGGCGGAAGAAATGCCGGATAAGGCAAAGCCGCTATCCGGCAAGGGGGTTACATCACGGTTTTCGCCGTGTCGACAATGTTTTCGACACTGAAGCCATACATCGCGAATAACTGCTCAGCCGGCGCCGACTCACCAAAGGTGGTCATGCCCACTACCGCGCCGTTCAGGCCCACGTATTTGTACCAGAAGTCCGCAATACCGGCTTCAATCGCCACACGTGCAGAGACGGCTTTCGGCAGAACAGATTCACGGTACGCCGCATCCTGTTTGTCGAACGCGTCGGTGGACGGCATGGAG
>NZ_JBOBHR010000006.1:0-376498 GCF_050587465.1 Kosakonia sp. N21
AAGGATGTTAAAAAGTGTTCACCATGTCTCCGAACACCTGTCTACCATGTCTCCGGACCGTACATGGGGAGAGGGGCAGGGTGAGGGGAAAAGACAGTCATCTTCCGCGGACGATTTCCCTCTCCCCGCCAGGACATGAGGCCCGGTAAGGGAATATCATATGCTACCGATGCATCCCCTCTCCCCTGAGGGGAGAGGGTCAGGGTGAGGGGAAAACTGACTCAGATTGTTTCGCCGTTGCTCGCAATCACCGCTTTGTACCAGTTAAAACTCTTCTTCCGCGAGCGCGACATATCGCCCGTGCCATCATCATGCTTGTTCACGTAAATAAAGCCGTAACGTTTGCTGTACTGGCCCGTTGTGAACGACACGCAGTCGATGCATCCCCATGGGGTATAACCCATCAGGTCGACACCGTCATAGGTCACCGCTTCCACCATCTCTTTAACGTGCGCGCGCAGATAGTCGATACGATAATCGTCGTTAATACTGCCGTCGTCTTCGACTTTATCGTACGCACCAAAACCGTTTTCCACGATAAACAGCGGCTTCTGGTAACGCTCGTACAGTTCACACAGCGCATAACGCAGGCCTACCGGATCAATCTGCCAGCCCCAGTCAGATGCTTTCACATGCGGATTGGGTACGCTGCCCTGGAAACCGGACAGTGCATCACCGGAACCGCCTTCCGCTTTTACGGCATTGGTCATGTAATAGCTGAAACCGAGGTAATCGCAGCAGCCTTCACGCAGGATGGTTTCATCACCCGCTTCCATTTTGATCGTGAAACCGCGGCGCTCCCACTCATTCAGCACATACGACGGGTAGTAACCGCGCAATTGAACGTCGGTAAAGACATAACGTTCACGCATTGATTCCTGCGCATACATCACATCTTCTGGCTTACAGGAGAACGGATACAGCGGCACCATTGCCAGCATGCAGCCTATTTTCATGGATGGATTGATGCGATGACCAATTTTAACCGCCATGGCGCTGGCCACGAACTGGTGATGCAGCACCTGATACATGGTCTCTTCGGGGTTTTCATGATCGGTGTAGACCACGCCAGAGCAGCAGTAGCCGAACAGTGGCGCGCGCCAGTTGCGCTGGTTGTTGATTTCGTTGAAGGTCATCCAGTATTTGACCTTATTTTTGTAGCGCTCAAAGACCACTTCCGCAAAGCGTACAAAGAAATCAACCACTTTACGGTTCGTCCAGCCACCGTATTCCTGAACCAGATGCAGCGGCATTTCGAAGTGCGAGAGGGTAATTACCGGCTCAATGTTATATTTCAGCAGTTCATCGAACATGTCGTCGTAGAACGCTAACCCTTCCTCATTCGGCTGCTGTTCGTCGCCCTTCGGGAAAATACGCGTCCAGGCGATGGAGGTGCGGAAACACTTGAAGCCCATTTCGGCAAACAACTTGATGTCTTCTTTATAATGGCCGTGAAAATCGATGGCTTCATGGTTGGGGTAGTATTTCCCCGGCTCGACTTGCTGCGTGATTTCGCGTGGTACGCCGTGCGCGCCGCCGGTCAGCACGTCGCAGATGCTGGGGCCCTTGCCGCCCTTATTCCAGCCGCCTTCAACCTGGTGTGCGGCAACGGCGCCGCCCCATAAAAAGTCTTTCGGTAAGGTTAATTTTTTCATCTTTGCTCTTCTCATCATATTCACTGGTAACGAGTCTAACAAAGGGGAATTAAATGTCACGATATAACAAATCACCTGCTCCGGTAATTTGTTACATCAAAAAAACAGCCTGTTTTTTTATGCTATTTTCTTCGCCAGTTTTCTTCCCAGGGTTTCCAGAATATAAATTACCGGGATTTGCGTCGTAATATCGTAGCCGCCAGTAATGCGGGTCTGCGGAACATGCCAGGAGATATTAAAGTCCGCCAGTTTCGCCAGCCGTGAATGCTCATGACTGGTGACAGAGAGCACTTTGCAGTGATGCAGGCTGAACTGGCTGGCAAAACGCAGGATCTCTTCTGTCTCGCCGGAGACGGAGAGCACAATCGCCAGCGCGTTTTTCGCCATATCATTGGTCACCGGGAAATAAGGATCATCGATATGGTTACTGAATTTCCCGACATTAGAAAAGAAACGCGCGCCATATTTTGCTAACGCGCCTGATGTCCCTGCGCCGACAAATATAATACGCTCGGACGATAATATAACGTCAACAGCGTTATCGAGTAATTTATCAAACTCATCGTTATTCACCCCTTTAAAAAAGCTGATAATTTCGCTGGCGCCGAAATTAGGTTGTTGGGGTTCATTTTGTTCCAGATATAATTTAAAACGCACCCGGAACTCAGAATAACCTTCACAGTTGAGTTTGCGGCAAAAGCGCAACACCGTCGTTGTGGAGACGTCCGCCGCGTCGGCCAGTTCACGAATCGTCATGTACATCACTTTGTCACGATTCTTGACGACAAAGTTATAGACCATCATCTCCAGATTATTGAGGCTGGCGATGGCCGAGTGAGTAAACATCGTCACGGCGGTATCCTTTGCTTTTTGTTAACGCCACCCATTTTATGCGCGGTTGGCCTGGGCGTGAGCACATGCTGCCATAACTCTGTCGGTGTTGCCCCGACTTTTGCGCTACGTGTCACCCTGCGGGTGGCAAATATTCCGATACGATATTTATTTTAGCGTACAGGTGTGCACTGGAATCATTCTCAGTTACTCTATGATCGCAACGTTTTGAGAGTTCTTCCCGGAGTCAGCTATGGTGCAGAAACCATTAATCGCACAGGGATACACACTGGCAGAGGAAATTGCCAACAGCATCAGCCACGGTATCGGGCTGGTGTTTGGTATTGTTGGCCTGGTGCTGCTGCTGGTGCAGGCAGTGGACAGTAACGCCAGTACGATGGCCATCACCAGCTACAGTCTGTATGGCGGCAGCATGATTTTGCTGTTTCTCGCTTCGACGCTTTACCATGCTATTCCGCACCAACGGGCAAAGATATGGTTGAAGAAATTTGACCACTGCGCGATCTATTTGTTGATTGCCGGTACCTATACGCCGTTTCTGCTGGTCGGTCTGGATTCGCCGCTGGCGCGCGGGCTGATGATTGTCATCTGGAGCCTCGCGTTATTGGGGATCCTGTTTAAGCTCACTATTGCGCACCGGTTTAAGGTGTTGTCGCTGGTGACGTATCTGACAATGGGCTGGCTGTCACTGATTGTGATTTATCAGCTTGCCACCCGCTTGTCGGTTGGCGGCGTAACACTGCTGGCGGTGGGGGGACTGGTGTACTCGCTTGGCGTGATATTTTACGTCTGCAAGCGCATTCCTTATAACCACGCGATCTGGCACGGTTTTGTGCTTGGTGGCAGTGTCTGCCATTTCCTGGCGATCTATCTGTACGTCGGGCAGGTTTAGTCGACATTGCCGGGGGGCAATTGTGCCAGCCCCGGCTTCATCAAATTACTCTTCTGATAATGAGTAGGGCAGCGGTTCGATACTTAAAGTATTCGCATCGTCGCGAACGCGGAATACGCTGCCAGGCTCCATATCATTGTTCATCACGACCTGCACTAGCAGGCGGCCATCATCAAGCTGCACTGAAGCCAGCACGGTACCGGTGCGACGCCAGTTTTCCCCCATTTGCATTTCGAGGTCTTCACCGGCTTCCGGAGCGCGGCTGGCTTTGCCCGCCAGATACCACAGCGCGCGTTTGTTTGCGCCGCGGAATTTCGCACGAGCCACCATTTCCTGCCCGGTATAGCAGCCTTTTTTAAAGCTGATGCCGCCGAGCGCCTGCAGGTTGGTTGCCTGCGGAATAAACTGCGCGCTGTTTGGCGTATCGATAACCGGCAAACCAGCTTCGATATTCAGCGACAGCCATTGTTGGCTGTTATTCAGTTGCGCTTCGCCGCGCAGTTTCTCTGTGACGCGTTCGGCGGTTGCAACATCGGTCACCAGCAGAAAGCGCTCGGCAGGGTGGGCAAACCACAGGAGGGTGGTCGCACCATCCTGAACAACCTGTTTTTCCGCATCCGGCAGCGCCGCGAACAGGTCAGTCAGCGCTGCGCGCGCCTGGAAACCAGCCACACCCAGCAGCACGTGTTCGTCAGCGGGGGCTATCGTGACTTTTGAGAAGACGGCGTATTTTTTCAGCTCAGCCAACTGCGATTCACGCACGCTGCGGCGTAAAATCCAGGCAAATCCATCCTGGTAGTGGAACAACCGCATATTGCTCCACATTTTACCTTTAGAATCGCAGTGCGCCGCCAGCAGATGCTGTTCAGGGGGCATTTTCGCAACATCGGCGGTCACCTGGCCTTGCAGGTATTTTTCGCTGTCTGCGCCGGTGATGGTCGCCAGTGCCCAGTCATCGAGCGTCATAAGCGTCAGCGGCAGACGTGCGGATGCGGTCGGCTGGCGCGGAGGAAATGGAGTAAAAGCCATAATAATGTCCTGATTAGCTTAACGCTGTGTTGGTGCTTAATGGTAAAAGAGCCATTGTTCAATGCAAGCGATAAAGCACGCGTTTTGTGCCATTGTGAAAGCCTTGCGAGCGACTGCGCAGCGGAATGAAATTTTTGCAGACCATGCGATTTATTCCGTAAGCGTCCTCGTAAGGATAAATAATCCGCAAAAGAAAGCATAAAAACACGTTACAATAGGCCCCATCATGCCTACGCAGGGAGAAGAACATGGATATTAATAACAAAGCCCGTATCCACTGGGCGTGCCGCCGTGGAATGCGCGAACTCGATATCTCCATCATGCCTTTTTTTGAACATGAGTACGACACGCTGAGCGATGACGACAAGCAACTGTTTGTGCGCCTGCTGGAAAGCGATGACCCGGACTTATTTAACTGGCTGATGAATCATGGCAAACCCCAGGATGCGGGGTTGCAGAGAATGGTGCAGTTAATTCAAACACGGAATCGGGAACGTGGTCCTGTGGCAATCTGATTTACGCGTCTCATGGCGCGCGCAATGGCTCTCTTTACTGCTCCATGGTCTGGTGGCGGCGCTGATATTGCTGATGCCATGGCCATTGAGCTATACGCCGTTGTGGCTGTTATTGTTATCGCTGGTGGTTTTTGACTGCGTGCGCAGCCAACGGCGCATCAATGCCTGCCATGGCGAAATCAAACTGCTGATGGAGTCCCGTCTGCGCTGGCAGGGCGTTGAGTGGCATATTGTCGGCGCGCCATGGATGTTACGCAGCGGTATGATGCTGCGGTTGCGCCGCGAAGAAGACGGACGTCGCCAACATTTGTGGCTGGCGGCGGACAGCATGGATGCACAGGAGTGGCGCGATCTGCGCCGGATGCTCTCTCAAAAACCGGCGCAGGGGCTGCGTTAAGCGCGAGACGGTGCGTATTCAGGCGAACCGTTCCGCCATTTCCAGCAGGATCTGCTCGCACCAGGCCTGAATGCGCGTTTCACTCAGATCGTACTGGTTGGTTTCATCAAGCGCCAGGCCAACGAAAAGTTGGCCATCGGCGATGACCGGTTTCTTGCTGGTAAACTCGTAGCCCTCAGTTGGCCAATAGCCGATAAATGTCACGCCTTTGGGCGCCAGTTTGTCATGCAGCATGCCAAGCGCGTCGAGGAACCATTCGCCATAGCCGAGCTGGTCGCCCATCCCGTACAGCGCGATGATTTTTCCGTCGAGATGAAGGTCGTCAAGCTGATCCCAGATGGCTTCCCAGTCTTCCTGCAATTCGCCAAAATCCCAGGTGGGAATGCCGAGGATCAACGCATCGTACTGCTCCATCAGCGCAGGGGCGTCGTCTTTCAGGTTGTGCAACGTCACCAGTTCCGGCCCGATAACATCGCGAATTTTTTCCGCCGCCATTTCGGTGTAGCAGGTGCTGGAACCGTAAAACAGACCAATATTCATAACGTAAACTTCTCAATGCTTGATGTCTCTTTGCGAGCAGTGTACCAGAATCGTACGGCAATCAGGCATAATGCAGCGATTGAGAGAAGGAGGCGCAGATGGAACAGGATCTGGTACGCATTGAGCAGTTTCTGGATGCTCTCTGGCTTGAGAACAACCTGGCGGAAAATACCCTCAGCGCTTATCGTCGCGACCTGAAGAGCGTCGTCGAGTGGCTACACCACCGGGAAAGCAGCCTCGAACAGGCGCAACGCGAGGATTTACAGGCGATATTGGCGGAGCGCGTCGACGGGGGATATAAAGCGACCAGTTCGGCACGCTTACTGAGCGCCGTGCGGCGTTTTTTTCAGTACCTGTATCGTGAAAAAATTCGCAGCGACGACCCCAGCGCGTTACTGGCCTCACCAAAATTGCCTCAGCGCCTGCCCAAAGATTTAAGCGAAGCGCAGGTCGAACGGTTATTGCAGTCGCCGGTGGTTGACCAACCGCTGGAGTTACGCGATAAAGCGATGCTTGAAGTGCTCTACGCCACCGGCCTTCGTGTTTCTGAACTGGTGGGGTTAACGATGAGCGACATCAGCCTGCGTCAGGGGGTGTTGCGGGTAATCGGGAAAGGCAATAAAGAACGTCTGGTGCCGTTAGGCGAAGAAGCGGTTTACTGGGTGGAAAATTACCTTGAATATGGTCGTCCCTGGCTGCTTAACGGCGTATCGATAGATGTACTGTTTCCGAGCCAGCGCGCGCAACAGATGACACGACAGACGTTCTGGCACCGAATCAAGCACTATGCTCAACTGGCGGGCATTGATAGCGAGAAGCTGTCGCCGCACGTGTTGCGCCATGCGTTTGCCACGCATCTGCTCAACCACGGTGCGGATTTGCGCGTGGTGCAAATGTTACTGGGGCACCAGGATCTGTCGACAACGCAAATTTATACGCATGTGGCTACAGAGCGGCTGCGTAAGCTTCATCAACAGCATCACCCGCGGGCGTGATACTGACAATCTAAGGATGTGTTATGAAAAACGGTTTAATCATGTTCACCCTGGTGGCGGTGGCGTTTTCTGGTGCTGCTCATGCAGATGATGCGGCGATCAAACAGTCGCTGGCGAAACTGGGTGTGCAGAGCTCTGAAATCCTGCCCGCGCCGGTTGCCGGAATGAAAGCCGTGTTGACCAGTAGCGGTGTGCTGTATGTCACCGAAGACGGCAAACATATTATCCAGGGGCCGATGTACGACGTCAGCGGCGCGCAGCCGGTGAACGTCACTTCGCAAATGCTGATGCCGCACCTCAATGCGCTGGCAAAAGAGATGATCGTCTACAAAGCCCCGCAGGAAAAACATGTGATCACCGTCTTTACCGACATCACCTGTGGCTATTGCCAGAAGCTGCACAGCGAAATGGCTGACTACAACGCCTTAGGCATCACCGTGCGCTACCTCGCGTTTCCGCGCCAGGGGATCGGGAGCGAAGCCGAGAAAGATATGAAAGCAGTCTGGTGCGCCAAAGATCGTAACAAAGCTTTTGATGATGCCATGAGCGGCAAAGGCGTTAAACCGACCAGCTGCGATATGGATATCGCCAATCACTACGCGCTGGGCGTGCAGTTTGGCGTGAACGGTACGCCGGCGGTTGTGCTGAACGATGGCTATGTTGTGCCGGGGTATCAGGCACCTGCTGAGATGAAAGCGTTTCTCGACCAACATCAAAAAGCCACTGGCGGTAAGTAATTCGCGTGAAAGCTCAGATACAACTTCGCCGCCGCGTAGTCGATGACGCGGTGGAACTGGCGGAGTCACTTCCGCCTCTGCTGCGCCGGTTATACGCCAGCCGCGGCGTGCGGCATGACCGCGAACTGGAGCGTAGCGTCAAAGGCATGTTGCCGTGGCATCAGCTTAATGGCATTGACGATGCGGTAACGCATTTATACAACGCATTGCGCGAAGGGCTGCGGATTATTGTCGTCGGCGACTTTGACGCCGATGGCGCAACCAGCACGGCCTTAAGCGTGCTGGCGCTGCGTTCTCTGGGGTGCGAAAACGTTAGCTACCTGGTGCCAAACCGCTTTGACGATGGTTATGGTCTTAGCCCGGAAGTTGTCGATCAGGCTCATGCACGTGGCGCGCAGCTTATTTTGACCGTCGATAACGGTATTTCGTCCCATGCTGGCGTTGAGCGGGCGCATGCGCTGGGCATTCCGGTGATTGTGACCGATCACCACTTGCCGGGTGAAACCTTGCCCGAGGCAGAAGCCATTGTTAACCCTAACCTGCGTGACTGTGATTTCCCGTCGAAATCGCTGGCGGGGGTGGGCGTGGCGTTTTATTTGATGCTGGCGTTGCGCAGTTTTCTGCGTGATAACGGCTGGTTTGACGCGCGCGGTCTGGCAATGCCAAACCTTGCCGAGTTGCTTGACCTGGTGGCATTGGGTACGGTGGCGGACGTGGTGCCGCTGGACGCCAATAACCGCATCCTGACCTGGCAAGGGCTGAGCCGCATCCGCGCCGGGCGCTGCCGTCCCGGTATCAAGGCGCTGCTGGAAGTCGCTAATCGCGACGCGCAAAAACTGGCGGCCAGCGATCTCGGTTTTGCGCTGGGGCCGCGCCTGAATGCGGCCGGTCGGCTGGACGATATGTCTGTCGGTGTGGCGCTGCTGCTGTGCGATAACCTCGGCGAGGCGCGCCAGCTTGCCAATGATTTGGATGCGCTGAACCAGACGCGCAAAGAGATTGAACAGGGTATGCAGGCTGAAGCACTCACGCTGTGCGAGAAACTTGAACGCAGTCTCGAGACGCTACCTGGCGGGCTGGCAATGTACCATCCTGAGTGGCACCAGGGCGTTGTGGGTATTCTTGCGTCGCGTATCAAAGAGCGTTTTCACCGCCCGGTTATCGCCTTTGCCCCCGCGGGCGACGGCGTGTTGAAAGGGTCGGGGCGTTCTATTCAGGGCTTGCACATGCGCGATGCGCTGGAGCGGCTGGATATGTTATTCCCTGGCATGATGCTGAAATTCGGCGGCCATGCGATGGCGGCGGGTTTAACCCTGGAAGAGGGGCGCTTTGACGAGTTTCGGCAGCGCTTTGGCGAACTGGTCACCGAGTGGCTGGATCCGGCGTTATTGCAGGGCGAAATTGTTTCTGATGGGCCGTTGGCGGCGCAAGAGATGACGCTGGAAATCGCCGAGATGCTGCGTGAAGCCGGTCCGTGGGGGCAGATGTTCCCGGAACCGCTCTTCGACGGTGAGTTTCGCCTGTTGCAGCAGCGGCTGGTGGGGGAACGCCATCTGAAGGTGATGCTGGAACCCGTTGGCGGCGGCCCGTTACTGGACGGTATCGCGTTTAACGTGGATACCACCTGCTGGCCGGACAATGGCGTGCGGCAGGTGAATATTGCTTATAAACTTGATGTTAACGAGTTTCGCGGCAACCGTAGCGTACAGTTGATTATCGAAAACCTCTGGCCAATTTAGCGCCAGTATTCGCTACAAAAAAGGGCGTGGATCCGGTAAACTCCCGCCCTTATCACCGCATTTTGACAAGTCCATTAAAAGAAATCAGACCATGTTTGAAATTAACCCGGTAAAAAATCGTATTCAGGACCTCACGGAGCGCTCCGACGTTCTTAGGGGGTATCTTTGACTATGACGCCAAGAAAGAGCGTCTGGAAGAAGTAAACGCCGAGCTGGAGCAGCCGGACGTATGGAATGAGCCTGAGCGCGCACAGGCGCTGGGCAAAGAGCGTTCTTCACTCGAAGCCATTGTTGATACGCTCGATCAGATGAGTCAGGGGCTGGAAGATGTTACCGGCTTGCTGGATCTCGCTGTTGAAGCTGACGATGAAGAGACCTTCAACGAAGCTGTCGCTGAACTGGATGGGCTGGAAGAGAAACTGGCGCAACTGGAGTTCCGCCGCATGTTCTCCGGCGAGTATGACAGCGCCGACTGCTACCTTGATATTCAGGCGGGTTCCGGCGGCACCGAAGCGCAGGACTGGGCAAGCATGCTGCTGCGCATGTATCTGCGCTGGGCCGAAGCGCGCGGCTTCAAAACGGAAGTGATTGAAGAGTCCGAAGGTGAAGTTGCCGGTATCAAATCTGTCACCATTAAGATCATGGGCGATTACGCCTACGGTTGGCTGCGTACGGAAACCGGCGTTCATCGTCTGGTGCGTAAAAGTCCGTTTGACTCCGGCGGTCGCCGTCATACCTCGTTCAGCTCTGCGTTTGTCTACCCGGAAGTGGAAGACGATATCGATATCGAAATCAACCCGGCGGACCTGCGTATCGACGTGTATCGCGCATCCGGCGCGGGCGGTCAGCACGTTAACCGTACTGAATCAGCCGTACGTATTACCCATATTCCGACCGGGCTGGTAACACAGTGCCAGAACGACCGTTCCCAGCATAAGAACAAAGACCAGGCCATGAAGCAGATGAAAGCGAAGCTTTATGAGCTGGAGATGCAGAAGAAAAATGCTGAGAAGCAGGCGATGGAAGACACCAAGTCCGACATCGGCTGGGGTAGCCAGATTCGTTCTTATGTCCTGGATGATTCCCGCATCAAAGATCTGCGCACCGGGGTTGAAACCCGCAACACGCAGGCGGTGCTGGACGGCAGCCTGGATCAATTTATTGAAGCAAGTTTGAAAGCAGGGTTATGAGGAACCAACATGTCTGAACAACAAGCACAGGGCGCTGACGCGGCAGTTGAACTTAATAATGAACTGAAAAATCGCCGTGAGAAGCTGGCGCAACTGCGTGAGCAGGGCGTGCCGTTCCCGAATGATTTCCGTCGCGACCAGACCTCTGACAAGCTGCACGCTGAATTCGATGCCAAAGAGAACGAAGAGCTGGAAGAGCTCGGTATCGAAGTGGCGGTTGCCGGTCGTATGATGACCCGTCGCATTATGGGTAAAGCCTCTTTCGTGACGTTGCAGGACGTTGGCGGCCGCATCCAGCTGTACGTTGCGCGCGACGATCTGGCGGAAGGCGTTTATAACGAACAGTTCAAGAAATGGGACCTCGGCGACATCCTCGGCGCACGCGGCAAGCTGTTCAAAACCAAGACTGGCGAACTCTCTATTCACTGCACCGAGCTGCGTCTGCTGACCAAAGCGCTGCGTCCGCTGCCGGATAAATTCCACGGTTTGCAGGATCAGGAAGCGCGTTACCGTCAGCGTTACCTCGATCTGATTGCGAACGACGAATCCCGTAACACCTTCAAGGTGCGTTCACAGATCCTGGCCGGTATTCGTCAGTTCATGGTTGGCCGCGACTTTATGGAAGTGGAAACCCCAATGATGCAGGTGATCCCTGGCGGTGCGTCTGCGCGTCCGTTTATCACGCATCATAATGCGCTGGATCTGGATATGTATCTGCGCATCGCGCCGGAGCTCTACCTCAAGCGTCTGGTGGTAGGCGGTTTTGAGCGCGTGTTCGAAATCAACCGTAACTTCCGTAACGAAGGCATCTCCGTGCGCCATAACCCTGAGTTCACCATGATGGAACTCTATATGGCGTATGCGGATTATAAAGATCTGATCGAGCTGACCGAGTCGCTGTTCCGCACCCTGGCGCAGAACATCCTTGGTAAGACCGAAGTGCCGTACGGCGACGAAGTTTTCGATTTTGGCAAGCCGTTCGAAAAACTGACCATGCGCGAAGCGATCAAAAAGTACCGTCCGGAAACCAATATGGCGGATCTGGATAACTTCGACAGCGCGAAAGCCATTGCTGATAGCATCGGTATCAAGGTTGAGAAGAGCTGGGGTCTGGGCCGTATCGTGACCGAAATCTTCGAAGAAGTGGCCGAAGCGCACCTGATTCAGCCGACCTTCATTACCGAGTACCCGGCGGAAGTTTCCCCGCTGGCGCGCCGTAACGACGTGAACCCGGAAATCACCGACCGTTTTGAATTCTTCATTGGTGGTCGTGAAATCGGTAACGGCTTTAGCGAGCTGAATGACGCGGAAGATCAGGCGCAGCGCTTTGCTGACCAGGTTGCAGCGAAAGATGCTGGCGACGACGAAGCGATGTTCTATGACGAAGATTACGTGACGGCGCTGGAACATGGTTTGCCGCCGACGGCAGGTCTGGGGATTGGTATCGACCGCATGGTTATGCTGTTCACCAACAGCCACACCATTCGTGACGTGATCCTGTTCCCGGCAATGCGTCCGGTAAAATAATCGCTCAGCGATAAAAAAAGCCCCGGCGTTGATCGCGTCGGGGCTTTTTTATTGCTGCAATCTGGCGGCAAATTGGCGGAGATTATCGCGTCCTTCACCGGGCGACGCTTCGCTTACCATCCACGGACTGAAGGCCCATGGCGTTGCGTCCAGCCCCTGTAATATGGCATCGAGGTCGACCCATTGATACGCCATGACTTCATCGGGGTTGGCGACGACGTCACCGTCAATCCGCGCGGCATAAACCGGGCATACTTCGTTTTCGACGATGCCGGATGGATCGGTTTCACGGTAACGAAAACCGGGATGGATGGCGGTAATGCTATCGACGCTGGCACCAATTTCGAAATGGCAGCGGCGAAGAATCGCCTGTTCATCGGATTCACCCAGTTGCGGATGACCACACACTGAGTTGGTCCAGACACCGGGCCAGGCTTTTTTGCTCAGTGAGCGACGGGTGATCAGAAGCTGGCCCTGCCGATTGAAAACCCAGCATGAAAAAGCCAGATGTAATGGGGTGTGGGAAGTATGTGCGGCGTATTTCTCCTGAGTGCCAGTCACCTCTCCCTGGTGATTAACCAAAATGACGTGTTCTTGTAGACCCATAACGACTCCAGTACTGAGAACGCCGGATGGCGCTGCGCTTACTGCGGACTGCGGGAGGGCGATCCCACGGGTCCGGTAAGCGCAGCGCCACCGTGCGAACACTATTATACCTGACTATCAGGCAAACAGTTTTGCCCAGAGAGCGGAAAAGGGCATCACCAGTACCAGACCGGGAAGCATATTCGCCACCGGGAAGGGTTTGATATTACAAATGCGCAGCCCGGTTGCCACCATAATCAGGCCGCCAGCACAGGAGAAATCGCCCATCATATCTGGCGTTATCATATGCACGATGTAGACCGCCAGCGTTGCCAGCGCGACCTGTACGGCAATCAGCGGCAGACCGATGGTCATCACCGAAAAGCCCAGCATGGTGGCGAAAATGGCGGCGGTGAACAGATCCAGCACCGTTTTGATATACAAAATGGACGGATCGCCGGTCATCCCTTCATGCATGGCGCCGAAAATCCCCGTTCCGCTGGCGCAGAACAGCACCAGGATCGCGACGAATTTTTCCGTAAATTCATCGTGGGTTAACCCCTGTACTGGCGGGAAAATCCGGTTGATCAAGCCACGGGTAGTGCCTGCCGCTCTGCCAATCTGTTTTTCAAAGAAGAAGGCTTCGCCAATCACTGCCCCCAGCACCATTGCCAGCACCACCGCCGGCATAAATTTCACTTTAATTACCAGGTTGATGCCGAGCCCAACCGAGCACAAACCAAACGTTAGCGGCAACGCCACTTTGACCCGATCGGGGATGCGGGTGCCAACCAGTGAACCCAGCAGACCGCCGACAATCACTGCGGCGCCGTTCACATAAGGACCGATTAACATAATGTTTCCTGAAAGATTACGCGTTATGGGTAAGGTGTCCCTCGCCCCAGCGCGGGAGGTTTTTTACATCAATACCAAACAGATCCAGTGCGCGACTGACGCTGTGGGTAATGATCTCATCTGTGGTTTGCGGGCGCTGATACAGCGCCGGAACCGGCGGGAAAATAATCCCGCCCATTTCCGTAACGGCCTGCATATTGCGAATGTGCCCGAGATTCAGCGGTGTTTCGCGCGCCAACAGCACCAAACGACGGCGCTCTTTCAGCACCACATCGGCGGCGCGGGTTAGCAAGTTATCCGTCAGGCAGTTTGCAATGGAACCCAGCGAACGCATGGAACAGGGCGCGATAAGCATGCCCATGGTCTTAAACGATCCGCTGGAGATAGCTGCGCCGAGATTGCCGATAGGGTGGACCACATCCGCCATCGCCCTCACGTCGTCAAGCCGGTAATCCGTCTCCAGCTCGCAGGTTTTTTCCGCCCCTTTCGAGATAACTAAATGGACTTCGAGATCCTGCGCGCGTAAAAGCTCAAGTGCTTTCACGCCATACTGAAAACCGGAAGCGCCGCTAATACCGACAATGATGCGTTGCGTTGTGGTCACACCTTTCCCCTTACTCGAAATCCGGCAGGAAACGTTTCACATCCACCTCTTTGAACTTCGAACGTTCAAAGTGGCTTTTCAGATGGAACGGCACTGTGCAGTCAAAAATGGTTTTGCAGGACATCCCCTGCTGCAGAATGCTTGGGCTGTAAGCCGGGATCTGCGACGGATCAAGCGGATGGCAACGCACGCCAGGGATCGTCACGGTATCCACATCACCCTGATAACGCGTCTGCATGGCCCACAGCACATCGTCGCTGTCGAAAATATCCACGTCTTCGTCGACCAGAATCACGTGTTTCAGCTCCGGGAACGCAGAGAATGCCAGCAGCGCGGCCTGACGCTGGCGGCCTTCATCTGCAGGGGAGAATTTTTTGAATTGCATCACCGCCAGCAGCTTGCCGCCGCCTGCTGAGTGCGCAAACACATTAAGCAGTTTGCCCGGCATTGCACGGCCAACCATATCCAGAATGCTGGCTTCGGTCGGGATACCCGCCATGTTGACATGTTCTTCACCCGGGCCCACGGTCGTGCGCCAGATAGGGTTGTAGCGATGGGTTACCGCTTTCACCTTGATGACCGGCAGTGCTTCTTTCGCTTCGCCGGTATAACCCGGGAATTCCGGCATCGCTTTACCGGTATCGGTGTTCTGATCTTCACGCAGACGCACGTTAGGCAGCAGCTCGCCTTCGATAACGATCTCTGCGTGCGCAATCGCGCGTTCGTTGATGGTTTTACATTGCACCATTTCGACTGCGTGACCGCGCAGCGCCCCGGCAACGCTCAGCTCGTCATAGCCCAGCGGTGTGGTTGGCGGTTCAAAGCAGGCGGCAATTTCGATTGCCGGATCGACGCCAATGCTGATGGAGATCGGCAGCGGTTTACCTGCCGCTTCGGCTTTCATGCGGAATGCATCAATATGACGGCCCGGAGTGAGCCACATCGACAATTCATCGCGGCTCTGAACGCACAGGCGGTGAATGGTGATATCGGATTCATGGGTTTCCGGATCGGAGGCGTAGCACAGACCCATGGTGATGTACGGACCGGCATCTTCTTCGGTGTTGGTCGGTGCTGGCAGCAACTTGCGCAGATCGAAATTCGCGTCGCTGGCAAGGTGCACCACTTGCTGGCAAACAGCGTGGTCTTTGCTGAGAACCGGTGGGATCGGGTTCTGTACGGAATCTTTCAGCAGATGGCCGAGTTTTTCCGGTTCGCAGTTAAGGAAATGGCTGACGCGTTTACGTGAACCATTCAGGCCAATCGCCACACTGATGTCCTGAAAGCCTTTCACTTTGTTAAACACCATCACCGGGCCGTTCTTACGTGTCGGACGCTGGCAGGTACCGCCTGCGCCTACGTAGCGGTAAACACCGGAGAGTTCTGCGTGCGGGTCAACTTCGGTGTCGGTTTCGACATATTCGCCGGGAAGTGTTTTTAATAATTCAAGAGCAGAGCGTAAATCGGAAACGCCGCTGACATTATTATTTTTTCTGGTTGACATGGTCTGTTCCATTTTTTGATAGGAATTTACTTGCTGTGCTCACCTTATTTTTATGTTGCCGATTAAACAAATACCGTTTTCCTGATTCAGACCAGATCAAAAAAGTACTCTTTATATAATTGTTAATTTAACGTTGGTGAATTGATTAAAATCGCGGACTTTTCCTTTGCCACGCTAAGTGGGATACTGGGCATTCGGGTATGGCGGAGAGATGTCGTATGGATTTGAAAAGATTGCGTTATTTTTGTCGCGTGGTGGAGCAGGGCTCAGTAAGCCAGGCGGCGAAAGTGCTGAATATGGCGCAGCCTCCGCTCAGTAAACGGATCCAGGAACTGGAAGAAGAGCTGCAAGTTTCGTTGTTTACCCGTCAGGGAAATCGTATTGAACCTACCGAAGCCGGTTATTTTCTTTATCGTAAAGCCTGTGAAATATTACGCCAGGTGGAAGATACTGCACGCGAAACGGTGGCGATTGCCAATAAAGAGAAATTCCAGTTAAGACTTGGCTTAACGCATCTTTTTCAATCCTATTTTAAGCCGTTGTTGCTGGAGCTTTATAAACGCCATCCCGACGCGGAAATTAATATCTCGGTCACCGATTCCAGCCATTTAGAAACCATGTTGAATGAAGGCACTATCGATCTGGCGATGATTCAGCGACCCTATCGCAGCGAAGGTTTTGATTATGTCTCGTTCGATCCCGTTCGGTTAGTGGCGGTGATCAGTAAGCAGTGTTTGCCACAAGCTCCCGTCAGCCCGTTTGATTATCAGGCATTGGCGGCGTTTCCACTGGTGCTGTTACACCGGGCGAAAGATGCCGGAACCTATGAAATGCTGATCGATTTATTTCGTAAAGCGGGCGGCAATCCGAAGGTGATTATGCATATTACCCAGCCAGGCGTGATTCTTGAGTGGCTGGAGTCCGGCCTTGCGGCGGCGACGCTGTTGCCTTCTTCAGAAGTCGACGCCAGTAAGCTGTCGCAATGTCACGTGGTGGATGTTTTCCCTTCGCCGCAGGTCTTTTATCCGGCGTTGGTGAAGATGCCAGCCATGCCCTATCTGCCGGAAATTATGGAAATCATTGCCCAGGGATACCCGATTCCGCGTCATCCGGCGTGAAAGGGTTGGCATCACATCGGTGGCTGCTTATCATAGGTCGCCTTTTATTTTATTCGAGGAACTGTTTTGCGTGCAGGACGCCTGATGATAAACCCGTTGCGCAGGGTGATGTGCCTGGCAATTATATTGCTGATGGCTGGCTGCGCCGGGAATAAATCCTCTGTTGGCAGTTATTCCGGCGGCGTTTATACGGTGAAGCGGGGCGATACCCTGTACCGTATTTCCCGGATAACCGGCACCAGTATTAAAGATCTGGCTGGCATGAACGGCCTTTCACCGCCCTATACCATTGAAGTGGGGCAGCAGTTAAAAGTGAAAGGCGCCTCGAAAACGGCCTCTTCCTCGGGTAAAGGCAGCGGCAAAACGGCGAAAGTCGTGCCCTCTTCTGCGGTGCCGCAATCTTCCTGGCCGCCGGTTGGCGACCGTTGCTGGCGCTGGCCGACAACCGGCAAAGTGGTCATGACCTATTCCACCTCGGAAGGCGGTAATAAAGGGATCGATATTGCCGGTTCGCGCGGGCAACCGATTTATGCCGCCGGGGCCGGGAAAGTGGTGTATGTCGGCAACCAACTGCGCGGTTACGGCAATTTAATCATGATTAAGCACAGTGAAGATTACATCACGGCTTATGCCCATAACGACACGTTACTGGTGAATAACGGGCAGAGTGTGAAAGCGGGACAGAAGATTGCCACCATGGGCAGCAGCGATACGGATTCGGTCAAGCTGCACTTCCAGTTGCGTTATCGCGCGACGGCTATCGATCCGCTGCGTTATTTACCTCCGCAGGGTAGCCCACCGAAATGTTAATAAGGCACGCTAACAGGCGCTGACTGGCCTGTTAGCGCGTTATTACGCCGCGAATTAATAATTTTGCGTATCCTGGCCGTTAAAGATATTTTCCTGGCTGGTCGATAATTTACCGTTGCTGTAGTGCGTGTCCTGGCCGCCAAAAATATTGGCGCGGCTGGTTGAGCTCTCGCCATTACTGTATTGCGTGTCCTGGCCGTCAAAAATGTTCGCGCGGCTGGTTGAACTGCTGCCATCGCTGTTTTTCACATCCTGACCGCCAAAGATATTGGCGCGGCTGGTTGACGTTCTGCCGTCGCTGTATTGGACATCCTGCCCGCCGAAGATATTGGCCCGACTGCTTGAGGTAGTACCATTGTCGTAGCGGCAATCCTGCCCGCCAAAAATGTTTTCCAGGCAACTGTCCGCCAGTGCACTATTGACGGAACCTGACAGCAAAACCCAGCCTACAAATATTGCCTTAACGTTCATCCTTTTCCCCAACCAATACGTGGTGACTACGCAGGATATGCTATTCCTCGCAAAGCGAAGCGGGAGGTGCTGTTGTCCTAATTCCTGTCAATTTAGCCTGGGAAACGCAAAGAATAACGGGCGACGGTGCGGCGCGGAGAGGATGCCTTCGCGAACCCGGGCTTCAGCGGTGTCGATGTTCTGGTTGCCAAAATGGGGAGGTGTTTAAGCCGTGAAGATTAACTGCTTAAAACTCCAGCGGTTATCAGCAAACTCGCCTTGCTCTGTCGCCGTAACGGGTTATAATGCCACTCGCACCTCACCGCGGGCGTAGTTCAATGGTAGAACGAGAGCTTCCCAAGCTCTATACGAGGGTTCGATTCCCTTCGCCCGCTCCAGATCTCTCCCCTTGTGGCAAAACTTCGATAAAACTCGTTTTTCTATCAACAACCTACTTAACATAAGTTGTCGTGATCGTTCTACCATTGAACGACTATTGTCTAAAATCAGGAGAGAAGGAAAGGCTGGAGACTTCCAGCCTTTGGCGGTCATCTCACCTTTTTGAAGATAAGTAGGATCAGAGGTACACCGATCACGAAACCATAAATTGCTGCATCAAAAACACCGTTTGTAGCTTGAGCAAGTGAATCAACAGCTTGGTAGTACTCCTTTAATGGAACAGGGTCTGAGACAAGAGTCTGATTTTCAGAGAAAACCGCGAATGCTTGCGAGGCAACAAACAGTCCGAGGAAGTAACCCAAGCTAACAATGAAAATCCCTCCCCATCGGAGAATGGTTTTAGTTCTACTCGTCAACGCCATAAGATCCACCTAATACGCCACCAAAAGTGCCGCTGGAATACTGTGATAATGAATCGCCAGTAGCGGCGGCTTCGGCTGCAATGTGTTGAACTTTCCCTTTTGGCGACTCTTGGTAGCGCGGTAGATTGTCCTTGTTGGGATACATCTTTTTAAACTCGTCCGTCATTTCAACGACTGTCATTGATGAGAAGTCAGAGCTTTTTGACTCAAGATAACGCTGCAATGAGACGGGGATTGTGAAATCTTCCTCGGATTCGATAGGAATCTGCGTCGTGAGGGATGTGTAGTTGTGCTCGAATACCGTTGAACCAGCAAATTTGATCCCTTCAACAGAGTGAGTGGTACAGTTATTTCCTGTTACGTCATACTCATCGATTGTGTGGCCTCTTCGTTGGGTCGTTTCTTTCATTTCCGATGTGCGAATCGCTGGTTCACCCTTGTTCCAAAGATGTTCAAAGAACTGTCTCGTTTTTGCCGGGTCAGCGTCATCTATTCGAAACGCCCTTGCGCCCATCCGGTACAGTTCTACTCTATAGTAAACCCTCGCATCTTCACCTTGCAGAAAGTTTAAAATCCCATCACCAGTTAAATTCCCTGGGCCTGTCCTGCCGTACCGACCATAGGTATAGAGATAAATCGAATTATTCTGATGTACGGATACAAAGGCGTGCCCTGCATCCGTGGTTTCAGTCCAGATGTAAACGCCGTTCAATAGCTTGTTATCTTCTGGCTTGCAGGTATCAGCAAAGCTGTTTTGCTTGTTCGCTACCAGTGCGTGTTGCACTGGCTCTACAGGCGCTATAGCCCACGAAGGCTTATTTACCTCGACAGTACCTGGTGCAATGAGGAAGTTTGATCCGCTCGGACACCCACAAAGGATCTCTGCACCATCCACCGCAACAGCAGCTCCATTTGAGTGACGGTGATCGCCAGTAATAATCACCCCCTCTTTTCCGCATTTTGGGCAGGGGGTGGTCTTATCGCCAATGTAGAGTTTCAACTTACCCATAACAGACATACCTGGGCGGGCGGCAATGCATTGTGCGCCTGTAGAAGTTTTATCTCCGTGCAGACCAACATTCTTACCGTGAACAGTGCAACCTCGGTTTACCGATGCCATAGTAACCGCCTTATTTCAGAAAGTTAGCAGGTAACGTTTCCCCGGCCCGGACCACTCTTCATACATTTCCCTGTGGGCTACTGATAATTTCGTCGCCGTTGTCGAGTGAGCTACCGACAAGAGCTGCTGAGTCCCCAGAGGTATTACCTACTCCAGTGCTGATTTTCGCGGTGGTTCCATCTGGATAACGAACTTCATCACCCACAAGAGAGACATTTAGTCGTTTACCGTCCTCAATTTCGATCTGCTGCCCGTTGTATTCACTGAAAACCGTCCCCCCGTCGCGTGTCAAACTGCCTTCTGTAGCAACCAGATAAGCGGCTGTAACTGGATGAGCGAGGTTGTAGGCGTTTCTTTCAGCGATCAGGCTACGGGCTTCTTCGTTCATTTCCGCGAGCTGTTCGGTTGTGAATGGTGACTGGTCAAAGGCTGCCAGCATTTCGGCGGTAAGTTCATTGGTGTACTGTTTCATAAGTCCCTTTACTTGTTATTGAAATAATCACGGCGGTCATTTTACAAACAATAACCACACACGCAACAAGTATTAGGCCTAAGTGAAACTGCGTTTCGTCACAATCAGAAAGCGGAAATTACTCCTCCTCAAATGTTCGGGTGTATTTGCACAGTTCGGACGGTCTGATCGTCACTATCTCTGTAAAGTTGGCGTTGTCTGTCTCCTGTTCGTCACTAAGGATCAGGGTTATCTTTCCGGCATGCGCATGTAGGCTGATTAGCGCCAGCGTCAGCACAAATAAGCGTTTCATGTTGATCACCATTCTAAAGAAAACTCCTCTGTTAAATCGTCCTGCACGTCCTGACCATACTCGTAAAGACTTCCCAGGCACGTTAGCCAGTTCTGCACAGTTTGAGGGGCTTTCTTGTCCTGCTGATTGATAAACATCGCTACTTGTGACCGTCTGATCTCCGTAATCTGAATGTCTGCACGGTCAAGCGAGGCAAGAAACACCTCAACTCACACAGCAGCACGTTTAGCTGTGTGGGGCAGTCTATCAACGGCTCGGCAGCCTATGGATTGTCCGTGGCGATTCAATATTTCCCTCCCTAAACACATATGATTTTTCGAATGTGTTGATTGCTTTTATTCATTTGCAGCGTATTCTGTCTCCCTGTGATCAGGAGGCATGATGTCACTTACTTCTCTGCAACTTTTCAAAAATCTCTCCGATGAAACTCGTCTGGGGATCGTTCTACTGCTCAGAGAGATGGGCGAGTTGTGCGTGTGCGATCTCTGTGCCGCACTGGATCAATCGCAACCCAAGATATCCCGTCATCTGGCCATGCTCCGGGAAAGCGGGTTATTGCTGGATCGCAAGCAGGGAAAATGGGTGCATTATCGCTTATCTCCGCATATTCCTTCGTGGGCCGCTCAGGTTATTGAGCACGCCTGGTTAAGCCAACAGGACAACGTACAGGCCATCGCCCGCAAGCTGGCATCGGCAAACTGCTCGGGTAGCGGCAAGGCTGCTTGCATCTAAAATTTGCCTTAACATATATGATTTTTCGAATGTGAATTGTGAAGATGAAAACGTTAACGATGTTTGAGCCTGCGATGAGCTGCAGTACTGGCGTCTGAGCCTGCTGGCATCGACAAACTCAGGGAATTAGTGGGTTAATTTTTTGGAGATACAGGGCGGCGGAGTCGCTTTGTCTGGAGGATGTATGTTGCTGGCAGGCGCTATTTTTGTCCTGACCATTGTTCTGGTTATCTGGCAGCCGAAGGGGTTAGGGATCGGCTGGAGTGCGACGCTGGGAGCGATACTGGCGCTGCTTTGCGGTGTGGTGCACGTGGCCGATATTCCTGTGGTGTGGAATATCGTCTGGAATGCGACCGCCACGTTTATTGCGGTCATTATTATCAGTTTGCTGCTCGATGAGTCCGGCTTTTTTGAATGGGCCGCACTGCACGTTTCCCGTTGGGGGAAGGGGCGTGGTCGCCTGTTGTTTACGTACATCGTCCTGCTCGGCGCAGCGGTGGCGGCCCTGTTTGCTAACGATGGCGCAGCGTTAATTCTGACACCGATCGTTATTGCCATGCTGCTGGCATTAGGGTTCAGCAAACGCACGACGCTGGCATTCGTTATGGCCGCCGGGTTTATTGCCGATACTGCCAGCCTGCCGCTGATTGTGTCGAACCTGGTGAATATCGTTTCGGCCGACTTCTTTGGCCTGGGGTTCACTGAATATGCGTCGGTGATGGTGCCGGTTGATATCGCAGCGATTGTTGCCACGCTGGTAATGCTGCACCTGTTCTTTCGCAACGATATCCCGCCGGACTACGATCTGAGCCTTCTGAAAGCGCCGGCAAAAGCCATTAAAGATCCGGCCACGTTCCGCACCGGCTGGATAGTCTTACTCCTTCTGCTGATTGGCTTTTTTGTGCTGGAGCCGCTCGGTATTCCGGTGAGCGCGATTGCGGCGGTGGGGGCGGTGATTTTGTTTGCGGTTGCTAAGCGTGGTCATGCCATCAACACGGGCAAGGTATTACGGGGCGCACCCTGGCAGATTGTGATTTTCTCGCTCGGAATGTATCTGGTGGTTTATGGCTTGCGCAACGCCGGGCTAACGGAATATCTCTCCAGCGTGCTGAACCTATTGGCGGAGAAAGGTCTCTGGGCTGCAACGCTGGGGACAGGATTCCTGACCGCATTCCTCTCTTCCATCATGAACAATATGCCAACCGTGCTGGTGGGTGCGCTGTCTGTTGATGGCAGCACGGCATCAGGCGTGATCAAAGACGCGATGATTTATGCCAACGTCATTGGCTGTGACCTGGGACCCAAGATTACACCGATTGGTAGCCTGGCCACGCTGCTCTGGCTGCACGTACTTTCACAGAAGACGATGACGATCACCTGGGGATACTATTTCCGTACCGGAATTATCATGACGTTGCCTGTGCTGGTTGTAACGCTGGCCGCGCTGGCGCTACGTCTCTCTTTCACTTTGTAATGAGAAACTGATATGAGCAACATCACCATTTACCACAACCCGGCCTGCGGTACGTCGCGTAACACGCTGGAGATGATCCGCAACAGCGGCACTGAACCGACGGTTATTCATTATCTGGAGAATCCACCTTCGCGCGATGAGCTGGTCAAACTCATTGCCGATATGGGGATCTCAGTACGGGCACTGCTGCGTAAAAACGTTGAGCCTTACGAAGAACTGAATCTGGCAGAAGACAAATTCACGGACGATCAGTTAATCGACTTTATGCTGCAGCATCCGATCCTGATTAACCGTCCGATTGTCGTGACGCCACGGGGAACACGCCTGTGTCGCCCGTCTGAGGTGGTGCTGGATATCCTTCCAGATGCGCAACAAGGCGCTTTCGCTAAGGAAGATGGCGAGCAGGTTGTTGATGGTGCAGGTAAGCGCCTGAAATAAATACCACGGGGGCAACCGCCCCCTGATACGTCGATGATCCTGCTCCGGGAATGGCATATTTTTGTGTATTTTCCAGGCCTGCGCACGTCGCCTTTCACTCCTCGCAACCCTCTGCGCATTATTGTGATCGCGCTCGACTTTATACAAAGATATTCAACAGGTTAATTAATCCGCCGAAAAATAACGCGTTAGTTATTAATTGGTTAAATTTTTAATAACCCAAAAGCGGTTAAGAAATATATATATATTACTTCTATCGATTAACCCGCTGTTATCTCTTTCCGATAAAGAGATAAGGCGCGGTCCGAAACCCTACGGCCGATGCTGTACCCGCCATATAAAACAACAATAGGTACTCCCGCCATGAAACTATCTCTTGCGCAAAAACTTTGGCTCCCGCTCATCGTGGCGCTACTGTGCCTGGCCGGAACGCTGCTCTACGGTTCCCTGACGGTCAAAGAAGACCAACTGACACTGCGGAAGAACGAGTTACTGCATGTTTCTCAACTGGCCCTCAGCATCGTGAAAACGCAGGCTGACATGGCCGATAAAGGATTGATTTCACAAGCGGAAGCGCAACAGCGCGCGACCCAGTTAATTAAGGATCTGCGCTATGGTGAAACCGGCTATTTCACGATCGTGAATAATCAGGCACAGGTCATTATGCACCCGATCAACGCCAAGCTGATTGGCAAAGGGCCGGATATTGCCGATGCCAACGGCGTCTATATTTTCCGGGATATGGTGTCGGTAACGCAGGGTAACCATGCAGGCTATACCGATTACGTTTTTCCCCGCCCGGGTGAGACGAAGGCGCAACCGAAAATTGCTTACAACATTCCGTGGGCGCCATGGGGCTGGATTATTACCACTGGGCTGTATGTTGATGATATCGATGAGGCGTTTCTGGTGGCGCTCTACCAGAACCTGATTGAGTTTGTGGCAATCAGCCTTCTGCTCTCGATCCTCGTCTACCTGATTAACCGGGGAACACTGCGCACTCTGGGGGGCGAACCGCGCTATGCCGTCGATGTTGCCGCGCGAATTGCCGCCGGGGATCTTTCACTGCCGGTGAATAAAAAAGCGGGCGACAGTTCAAGCCTGATCCACGAAATGGGCGTCATGCGTGAACAACTGACTGCGGTAATTGAAGATATCCGCGAGGGGGCGGATATCATCAACACCAGCACCCATGACATTGTCGCCGGAAACCAGGAAATTGCTGCGCATTCTGAACAGCAAGCCATGTCGCTGGAAAGAACCTCCTCCAGCATGGAAGAGATCACTGCAGCCGTAAAACAGAATGCGGAAAACGCCGGGCAGGCGCGCCAACTGGCGAGTGAAGCGGTGGATATTGCCTCGCGCGGCGGCGTGGTGATGCAAGGCATGAATGACACCATGAACGGCATTTCTGAAAGCGCCGGAAAAATTGCCAGCATTATTGAGGTGGTCAACGGTATCGCGTTTCAGACCAATATCCTGGCGCTGAATGCGGCAGTTGAAGCGGCAAGAGCCGGGGAGCAGGGGCGAGGGTTCGCTGTTGTCGCCGGTGAAGTGCGCAGTCTGTCATTACGCAGCTCTCAGGCGGCGCAGGAGATAAAAGGCCTGGTGGAAGAGTCCGTCGAACGGGTCAATAACGGTTCATCACAGATCAAAATTGCCGGAAACAGTATCGACGAGATGATTGTCGCGGTGAAACGTGTGTCAGATATCATGTCGGAAATCTCTGTTGCCACCGATGAACAGAGCAAAGGGGTCAGCCATGTTAACGAAGCGATTGTACAAATTGATGCGGTGACGCAGCAGAACACAGTACTGGTGCAGCAGGCGGTATCGGCGGCAAGTGCGCTGGAAGAGCAAACCCGGCGTCTGACGGAGACCGTCGCCTTCTTTAATACCGGCAGGTAATCCCCCACCTGGGCATTATCGCGGGCCTGTGACTATCCAGGCCCGCTGATGTCATCTCCTGTTGCGAAGCGCCTTACTCATCCCGTTTGGCTGATTTTACCGGTTGGCGTTTACCGCGCACACGCAGTGCTTCCACGACCAGAGAAAACGCCGGAGAGGGTTGCTTGCGGCTGGGGTAATAAAGGTAATAGCCGGGAAACGGTTGGCACCAGGGTTCCAGTATGCGTATCAGGCGGCCTTCCTCAATATGTGGGGAAAATTCCTCCTCCGGGAGAAAGGCGATCCCTAATCCCGACAGCGCAGCGTCGACAATATGTTCAGACGTATTGAAGGTGAGCTGCCCGCTGACCCGAACGTTAAGATCGCCGCCATCCTGATCGAAATCCCAGACATATAACCCACCGGAACGCACCATTCGCTGGTTGATGCACTGATGCTGCGTGAGTTCATGCGGTGTTTGCGGGCGGGGATGACGCGAAAAATAGTCCGGGGAAGCCACCGCCGCCATACGTAACTTCGGGCCTATCGGTACGGCGATCATATCTTTATCAATGGTATCGCCCAGGCGCACGCCAGCGTCAAAACGATCGGCCACGATGTCGCGAAAACCGTGGTTAGCATCGAACTCAATATGAATATCCGGGTATGCATGCAGCAGCGGCGTCAGTTTGGGTAACAATGTGGTGCGCAAGACATCTGGACCACAGGTGATACGCACCGTACCGGCGGGCTTATCGCGCAGTTCCGTGAGCATATCCAGTTCGGCTTCTATTTCATCAAAGCGGTTACCGATGGCCTGTAATAACCGTTCTCCGGCCGTTGTCGGCGATACACTGCGGGTTGTGCGGGTCAGCAGGCGGATTTGCATGCGCTCTTCCAGCGCGGAAATGGCCTGGCTGAGTGCTGGCTGCGTCACGCCCAGATGCGCCGCAGCACGGGTAAAACTGCCTTCACGCGCGACGGTGACAAAATAGAGAAGATCATTCAGGTTGCGTTTCATGCGCCAGTTACCTTTGATTAATAAGCACAGGTTATAAGCTCATTAAGTATTCATTAGCTATTCAACTTACACCCGTCGTGTAAAATTTTCAGCAACAGATAACCTCCGCGAGGGTTCAACATCGCGTTCCATTTTAAACCCGTTTTTTTGACGCTATTCCCGCGAATAGCGTACGGCCCCGGCTTGCCTGAATTTGGCTGGGTGAATATTCACAGGTGGATCGTATTGATGCGTGCCCGCGTACGCGACCGGTAGCGATCTGATGCGTGTTGATGGGAGCAATCACGCCTGTGAGCGCATGCTCAGGGGCATTGTGCAGTACCGCTTTGTTATGGATTCCCCCTCTCTGACTGCTAAAGGAGCAAGATATGAGAAAAATGACCCTGGCGCTGGGGCTGCTGTTAAGCTCATTGACCGCCGCTGCTGCCGATTTATCAAAAGGCGCAGACAACTTCTACAAAAGCACGACTGTTACCCAGCAAAAGGTGACATTTAAAAACCAGTATCAAATGAATGTCGTCGGCAATCTGTTTGTCCCGAACGCGCTGAACCGGAATGCCAAACACCCGGCGATTATCGTCGGTCATCCCATGGGTGCGGTCAAAGAGCAGAGTTCAAACCTGTACGCGCAAAAACTGGCGGAACAGGGTTTTGTCACGTTGGCGATTGACCTCTCATTCTGGGGCGAAAGTGAAGGTAAACCCGGTCACATGGTTTCTCCGGAAATCTATGCGGATGACTTTAGCGCCGCAGTCGATTACCTGAGCACCCAGGCGTATGTTGATGCGGAAAAGATTGGCGTGCTGGGTATTTGCGGTAGCGGCAGCTTTGTTATTAGTGCTGCCAAAATTGACCCGCGTATGAAAGCGATTGCGACAGTCAGCATGTACGATATGGGCGCGGCTTTCCGCAACGGTTTGAAGCATTCTCAAACGCAGGCCCAGCGTGAAGCATTGATTAAATCGGCAGTCGAACAACGATTTGTCGAGTTCCGGGGCGGCGAGAAAGCCTATATTCCGGGCACCGTGAATAAGCTGGATGCGTCTACGCCAGACATTCAACGTGAGTTTTTCGATTTCTATCGTACAACGCGTGGCGGTTATACCCCACAAGGCGAAAAAGAAGAACTGACGACAAAACCGTTGTTAAGCAGTATCGGTAAATTTATGAACTTCTATCCGTTCAATGATATTGAAACGATCTCACCTCGTCCGATGCTGTTTATTACCGGTGACCAGGCGCATTCAAAAGAGTTTAGTGAAGACGCTTATAAACGCGCCGGGCAGCCGAAAACGTTATACGTTGTGCCTGGAGCGGGTCATGTCGATTTGTACGACCGTACCGACCTGATTCCTTTTTCCCGTCTGGCGTCATTCTTTAAAGACAGCCTGAAGTAATGCCGTTAAGCCGTGCGCGACTGCGTACGGCTTATTATCCTCATCGTTGGATAAAAAACGTAACTCCTCTGCTTTTCCCGAACGATTTGTACAAAACAGCAAGGCTGGTTCGCTGTTTCTTTTATTGACACATTTGTGATCAGCGCCAGTGAGTATCATAGTGTGTGATGACTGCCGCTATCGGGGCGGCGCGTGATAATCAGGAGAGTGAGATGGTGTCAGACAACCCCAGCGTCGCCCTTATTGGTCCTGGCGCAATCGGAACCACGATTGTGGCGGCGTTGCATGAAGTCGGGCGTACGCCCACGGTGTGCGGGAGAACGGCGCACCCGCAACTGATCTTGCGTGTCGATAAAGAGCAGATTGTGGTGCCCGGCCCGGTACTGACCGAACCGGGTGATATTCACCAGCCGTTCGATCTGGTTTTTGTGGCGACCAAAACCACGCAACTGGCGTCAAGTGCGGCGTGGCTGAAAGTGCTGTGCAATGAAAATACCGTGGTGTGCGCACTGCAAAACGGTGTGGAGCAAAAAGCGCAAATTGCACCGTACGTGGCAGGTGCCGAAGTGCTGCCATCCGTGGTGTGGTTTCCTGCGCAGCGTGAGCCGGACGCTTCCGTCTGGTTGCGTGCTGCGCCCCGGCTCACCTTGCCGGATACGCCAGCCGCGAGACGGGTGCAGAGCGTATTGCAGGGCACACGCTGTGCTGTTGATCTTTCCGCCGATTTCATCTCTGTTGCGTGGCGCAAGCTGTTGCAGAATGCGGCTGCCGGGTTAATGGTGCTATCAGGGCGCCGCGCCGGAATGTTCTCGCGCGATGACATCACCACTCTGGCGATGGCTTATTTGCAGGAGTGCCTCGCGGTTGCCCGCGCGGAAGGGGCCACGTTAGGGGATACTGTGCCGCAGGAGATTGTGACCGGTTTTCAGCGTGCACCTGCCGACCTGGGCACCTCGATTCTCGCAGACCGCCAGGCGGGTCGCCCTCTGGAATGGGATATCCGTAATGGCGTGGTACAGCGGTACGGCAGAAAACACGGTATCCCCACACCGTTCAGTGATGTGATTGTGCCACTGCTGGCTGCCGGCAGCGACGGGCCGGGCTAAACGCTGCTGAGATAACACAATACTGGCAACCTGGCGACATTGCTGTTACGTTGAAATCATGAACAAAAGATATTCCGTGTTGATGTTTACAATGAGCATTATTCACACCGCAAATCGTGTGGTGGGATAGCGTTCATCTCTGTTTCCCGCCAGTACGGCGGGAGCCTTACTGGTAACAACCTGTGAGGTGACTCCGTATGACAGATCCCTTTTCCGTTGCTCGCCCGACGTTGCACATCCTGTGCGGCAAGATTGCATCGGGTAAATCAACCCTTGCCGCTGAACTGATGACTGCTTCCGGTACCGTGATGTTGAGCGAAGATCGTTGGTTATCGCTCCTCTTTCACGATGATTTGCACACTGTTCAGGATTATGTTCACTATTCTGCAAAGCTCAAACTGGCCATTACGCCGCATGTCATTGCTTTACTTCAGGCGGGCGTCAACGTGGTGCTGGATTTTCCGGCCAATACGTTAACCAGCCGACAGTGGCTCAAAGGGATTGTTGATCAGTCCGGTGCCCACCATTTGTTGCACTATTTGCATGTCAGCGATGACGTTTGCAAAGCGCGGCTGCGCGCACGCAATGCCACAGGTGAGCATGATTTTGCCGCCACTGACGAGCAGTTCGAACAGATCACGCGCTACTTTGTCGAGCCCACCGAGGCGGAAGGGTTTCAGATTCGCCGATATTGCTGAAAGGTTGTACAACCTTGTAGTCTGATGACCGGGCTATGCTTACTTTTGCAACACACATAATAATTGAGGCAATGTCATGGATAAGGAACTACTGGATGCGGGTTACCGCGTATACACCGGCGAGAAGATTGATGTTTACTTCAACACCCACATTTGCCAGCACGCCGGTAATTGCGTACGTGGCAGTTCGAAGCTGTTCAACCTGAAACGCAAACCGTGGATCATCCCCGATGAAGTGGATGTTGCAACGGTAGTGAACGTCATTGATACCTGCCCGAGCGGTGCCTTGAAGTACCGCCATAACTGAGTGAGACAACGTATGGACATCCTGGAAGGTCATAACAAGTTTTACGTGAACGACGCCGCAGGCAATCAGGTGGCGGAAATCGTTTTTGTTCCCACCGGCGAGCATTTAAGCATTATCGAACATACCGATGTTGATGAAAGCCTGAAAGGGCAGGGTGTCGGCAAACAACTGGTGGCGAAAGTGGTGGAAAAAATGCGCGCAGAGCAGCGCAAAATTATTCCGCTGTGTCCTTTCGCCAAACATGAGTTTGATCATACACGCGAATACGACGATATCCGTGCGTAATCACCTGCACCGGCGAGGGCCGGTGCGTTTTCTTTTCATGCGGTGATGTCATTATTGCGGCAGGCGACGGGAAAATATTTTTAAATTAATGCTTGCATCCCTTCTTCAGCCATGCGTTAATGCGCCGTCGGTTTGATAACCATTATCTCCAGCAGTTCACTAAAGTCTTTCTCATCTCTAAGTACCTCCTTGCTACTTCTTTTTGGGTCTTCGCTTTACACTCTGAATAAAATAATGCTTCAGACCATTACTGCCGAAAAGGCTAACAAAATCAGAAGGTAACAAGAATGTCTGCTAAAATGACTGGTATCGTAAAATGGTTCAACGCTGAGAAAGGCTTCGGTTTTATCACGCCGAAAGATGGCAGCAAAGATGTATTCGTACACTTCTCTGCAATCCAGAGCGATAACTACCGTACTCTTGAAGAAAATCAAGAAGTTGAATTCACCATTGAAAATGGTGCGAAAGGCCCGGCGGCTGCCAATGTCGTTGTGGTTCGCTAAGGATTTAGAAATTACGAACCGTATTCATTTTCGCTGCCCGTGCTGTAGCGGGTCGCAATACCGGATTTCCAGTTTTGATGTCACTGAAAAGAACCCGGCTGGCGCGAAATGTATTTTTTGTAAATCATCAATGATTGCATTTAATAATTTCACCGCGTGGGTTCAGTCCTCACAGGCACCACTGGATTTCCGTAAATAATAAAAATCAGGTCAGTTTACTGGCCTGATTTTTTTATTTCTGCACGACTTATCCTGCCATTAACATAATCATTTTTATCGAGCGATTGCTGGTCAGTTGCCAGGTCATCTGGCGATAGTGCACTTCTCCCTGCTGTGGATGATGAAACACGCGCTCGCCCCCTTCGCGCACCACAACTTGCTGGCGCGACCAGAAGGCGCGGAATAACTCACTGTCATGACTGAGACTCTGCACGAAGCTATTGAGCTCCCGATCGTGCGAATAGTGCATCGCGTCGGCACGCAGTTCCGCCACAATGCGGCTTGCGCGGCTCTCCCAGTCGGCAACCAGCAGGCGGGCCTGAGGGTGGCGGAACATAAAACTCATCATATTCGGCTGCGGATCTTCGTCCAGCCAGCCGCTGAACAGCGCTTCGGCAGGCGCATTCCATGCCAGCATATTCCAGGTTAAATCCAGCAGATAACAGGGACAAGCCATCTGAGTGACGGTTGCCAACACCTCTTTTTCAACCGTGACGACCTGTTCTTCCTGTGGATCGTTTTGCATGGCCAGGTGGAACAGGTAGCTGCGTTCGGTCGGTTTCATCTTCAGCACGTTGGCGATATTCGACAGGGTTTGCGGCGACACCACAATGTCACGCCCCTGTTCAATCCAGGTATACCAGGTGGTACTGATACCGCTGAGCTGTGCCACTTCCTCCCGGCGTAATCCACGGGTGCGGCGTCGCCCCAGGGAGGGCAAGCCAATATCCGCAGGGGCGGTGTTTTCCCGCTGCGAGCGCAAAAAAGCGCCCAGCGCTTTAGGGCCAGCAAAGAGGGTATTTTCCATGGGGGGTACTCGTTAATACCAGTATAAGTGCTCATATTGTACCACTATAAAGAGCGTCATATAGTCGCCAAAAAAGAGGCTTTGTCGTGCTAACAGAAGGAAAGAAGAATGGCGGTTAATCATCATCAGTTAACGGAACAGCAATTTGGCGATCAGGCGCAGGCCTATTTGCAGAGTCAGGTTCATGCTCAGGGCGCTGATTTAGTCAGACTGGCGCAGTGGCTGGCAGACGATGCCAGTGCAGCCATACTGGATTTGGGGTGTGGTGCGGGCCACGCCAGCTTTGTTGCCGCAGGTATTGCGCGTGCGGTCACCGCCTATGACTTGTCGGAAAAGATGCTTGATGTGGTGCGCCAGGCCGCCCACGAACGCCATCTCGACAATATCACCACCGCCCAGGGGGCCGCAGAGACATTGCCCTTCGCCGACAACAGTTTTGAGGTGGTGATCAGCCGCTATTCTGCCCACCACTGGCATGATGTGGCGCAGGCTCTGCGCGAGGTGAAACGCGTGCTGAAGCCGGATGGGAAATTTATCCTGATGGATATTGCCTCGCCCGGTCAGCCAGTGCTGGACATCTGGCTGCAAACCATCGAAGTGCTGCGCGATCCTTCGCATGTGCGCAACTACTCGCCGGCTGAGTGGCTGCATATGACCCAGCAAAGCGGCATGACGGTGCAAAAAATGGCGACGGACAAATTGGCGCTGGAGTACAGCTCATGGGTTGAGCGCATGAAAACACCGGAGGTATTGCGCGCCGCCATCCGTTATCTGCAAAACCACACCTCCGAAGAGGTAAAACAGCACTTCCGGATCCGCGACGAGGGCTCGTTTACGTCCGACACGCTGATGTTTCAGACCCGGGCCTGATAGCGCCCGTCAATGCCCCCGGCTGCTCTGCCGCCGGGGTATCTCAAGGTAAATCTTTAATAAACCAGTGGTAAATAAGTGCTTTTGCACAATAGTTCTCGTGCATTTCCTGCCCTAAAGTAAATTTCGCCCAGGTGGCTTTTGACAATTTACTCATGAACAGAGGACGTATGAATAAATCACTGCTGGCGCTGATTTGCTGTGGCGCATTTTCATCGTTTGTGGCGCAGGCTGCGCCTTCCCGCTGTACACCCGAAGACTTTGGCGGCAAAGCGGATGCAAAAACCCTTAATACGAACGCTATCCAGCAGGCGATCCAACAGTGCAGCCAGCGCGGCGGCGGCACAGTGGTGTTATCGCCTGGCGTCTGGTTAAGCGGCCCAATACAGCTACAAAGCAATATCACCCTGGAGGTCGCTAAGGGCGCGACATTAAAGGCCAGTAATGCGGAAGGGAAGTTTGTGGCGGCATTTATTGGTCAGCCAGCCCGCGCCAACGAAGCCTTTATTTTTGCCAGTCAGGCGCAGAATGTCGCCATCACCGGCGGCGGAACGCTTGATGGCGATGGCGAAAAGAGCTGGTGGCCCGAGGCGTTGCAGATTCGTGCGCAGGTACGCAGCGGCAATACCAAAGCCTTTACCGACCGCTTTCCTGGCGTTCCGCTGGCAAATGGTGCTCCGCGCCCGTGGTTTGTGGAGTTTAACCAGGTCACTAACGGGAAGATCGAACAGCTTCACCTGACCAACTCCCCGATGTGGAATATCGTTATCCGCAATAGCGACAAGATTGCTGTTCACCAGGTCAGCATCAGCAACCCAACCACTTCACCGAATACAGACGGTCTGGATATTGTCTCTTCACGCAATGTTACCGTGTCGAAAATGGACATTCACACCGGCGATGACAACATTGCCATCAAGTCCGGTCTGGTGCCCGGTACGGCAGCGCCATCGCAGGATATCGCCATTCGCGATTCCATCATGCGCGATGGGCACGGCATCTCTGTCGGCAGCGAAACTGCTAACGGCATTGGGCGGGTGACGGTCAGCCATGTCACGTTCCTCAATACGGAAAACGGTATTCGCATCAAATCGGCCCGCGATCGCGGGAATACGATAGGCCCGCTGGTGGCCGATCATCTGACCATGACCAACGTGGCGACGCCGATTCTGGTGACCAGTAGCTATAGTGGCCAGTCGGGGGCGCAGGGCAACACCCTGATTTCGGCAATTGAAAACGCAGCCGTTACGCCATCGACGCCGAAAATTTCCGGGGTGGATATCACCGGGCTCACCGCGACCAATGCCAACCATGCCATGATTTTTAGCGGCTTGCCGGAGTCGGTCGTGCAGAATGTATCGCTCAAACATATTGATATCGCTGCGCAATATGGCATTCAGGCGCGCTATGTGAATGGGCAGGGCGAAGATGTGCAGATTAAAACGCAGCATGGCGCGGTAGTGGAGCAAGGTCCGCAGACCACGCTCAAACTTAACTGATAACACTGCGGGTTGAGCGCCCGGTATACGAAACGTCCGGGCGCACTGCGAACAACGCAGGCCCTGGTCGTGCGAGCTCTTGACCAATGACAAGGCAGCCAGGGGACGACTCTCTTTATAATCCTCCGCGTTTCCCTTCTCACTGGTGTGAACCTATGGCTTACCAACTAAACCTTAACTGGCCAGAATTTCTTGAGAAATACTGGCAAAAGAAACCCGTTGTCCTGAAGCGCGCGTTCACGGACTTTATCGATCCGATTACGCCTGACGAACTGGCAGGCCTTGCTATGGAGCCGGAAGTGGACAGCCGCATCGTCAGCCACGTCAATGGGCAGTGGCAGGCATGGAACGGCCCGTTTGAGCAGTTTGATCATTTAGGGGAAACCGACTGGTCATTGCTGGCGCAGGCGGTTAACCACTGGCATGCTCCCTCCGCCGAACTGGTGAAGCCGTTTCGCGTATTGCCGGAGTGGCGTTTTGACGATCTGATGATTTCCTATTCCGTGCCGGGCGGCGGCGTGGGCCCGCATATCGATCAATACGATGTGTTTATTATTCAGGGGATGGGCAGCCGCCGCTGGCGCGTGGGCGACAAACTGCCGATGAAGCAGTTCTGCCCGCATCCGGCATTACTGCATGTCGATCCTTTCCCGCCGATCATTGATGAAGATCTGGAACCGGGCGATATCCTCTATATTCCGCCGGGATTCCCGCATGACGGCTTCACACATGAGACCGCGTTTAACTACTCCATCGGTTTCCGTGGGCCGAACGGTCGCGATCTGATCAGCAGTTTTGCGGATTATGCGCTGGAAAACGATCTTGGCGGCGAGCATTACAGCGATCCGGATCTCACCTGCCGTGAACACCCGGGCAGAGTGGAAGATTACGAGCTGGAGCGCGTGCGCGGGATGATGATCGAGATGATCAGCCAGCCGGAGCATTTCAAACAGTGGTTCGGCAGCTTTATCACCACGCCGCGCCATGAACTGGATATCGCCCCGGAGCCGGATGACTATCCCGTGGAAGAGATTGTGGCTGCGCTGAAAGAGGGGCAGGTGCTTACCCGCCTGAGCGGACTGCGCGTGCTGCACATCGGCGACAGCTTCTTTATCAACAGCGAGTGTCTGGAGACTGCCGACGCGCGCGCTGCCGATGCGCTGTGCCGCTATACCATTATTGGTCAGCAGGAACTGGGTGATGCACTGGATAACCCGGCATTTGCCGCAGAGCTGACCGCGCTGGTAAACCAGGGATACTGGTATTTCGACGAGTAAGGCGTTCGCCGCGGGCCTGAGAAGGTGAAGCCGCCATCTGGCAATGCGCCAGGTGGCGTTGACGTTTTCGCAACGTGCTATCAGCGGGCGACAATAAAACGTTTGTCGTCGTCGATAAAGGTTTTCTCATCGGCGGCGGCGACAATGTTGCCAAAATTCATCTCTGCGCGCAGTTTCCAGCTCTCCGGGATCGCCCATGTCTGGCGAACTTCCTCGTCAATCAGTGGGTTATAGTGTTGCAGGTTCGCGCCAATGTTTTTTTCCGCCAGCGCCAGCCACACCGCATACTGCGCCATTCCGCTACTTTGCTCCGACCAGACGGGAAAGTTATCGGCATACGCGATGTACTGCTTCTGTAAATGCGAGATCGCCTGCTGATCTTCAAAAAACAGCACCGATCCGGCCGCAGCGGCAAACCCGTCGAGCTTATCGGAGGTGGCATGAAAACTCTCCGCCGGGATCACGTTGCGCAACTGCCCGCGCACCAGTTCCCAAAAACGATCGTGCTCTTTACCCATCAAAATCAACGCCCGTGAACTTTGTGAGTTAAACGCCGACGGCGCCTGACGAATCGCTTCTTTGATAATCTCCTCGACCTTATCTTCACTGAGCGGCAGCGCTTTACCCAGCAGGTAAATGGTTCTGCGCGCTTTGGCAAGGGCAAGAAAATCCTCCGGTGCGGCGCTGACCGGCAGGGCGTGCAACTCCAGATCCAGCGGGGTATGCGGCGTTGCCGGCTGGGGCTGTCCTTCCGTGCGAGCGAGCGTCGAATTCAATATTTGCTGAAACGGGTGCATGGTTCACTTTTCCTGTTGTGCGCGTTAAGCAGGTTTTGTTGTTTATCAGAGCATGGGCCAGCCCATGTCGATCATGCGAACAAACAAGATAAAAAGCGGTATTTGCGCCAAAAACAACCGCCCTCACGGGGAGGGCTGCGGTTAAAGATGAAAGTTGCGGCGTTGATCACGCAGGCGGCTGCCCGTGCAGGATGCGTGCGGCTTCATCGCGGCTGAGGGGATAATCGAAAAAGCGACGGTAAAAGTCGCGGGTGATGCTCATCATATCGGTATCGGCAAATAACGCCGGATGCAGTTGATGCGCCGCCCACTGGATCTGCAACGCGCTTTCGGTGCCGTAGCGATCCCACGGGAAGACACCAGCCGGGTTTGCCCACACCTTCTTCGCTTGTACCGCCTTCAGCCCGCTGAACAGTTGCGCATAGCGGGATTGGGATATCTCGCCACAGCCCTGACCGAGAATGATGATGTCGGGTTGCCAGGCCAGTACTTGTTCTGGTGAAACCTCTTTCATATTTCCGCTGATCGTCTGTGCCGCATTTTTTCCCCCGGCCAGCGTAATCCAGGTATCAATCAGCGTATTGCTACCATCCACTTTGAGGGGGGTCAGCGACTGGATGTGCAGTACCGACGGGCGTTGCTGTTCACTGAGCGACACCGTTTTTGTCAGCACCGCGGCGACACTCTCTTCCAGATAGCGGTTATACGCCACCGCGCGCTGCTGTGCCTGTTCAGTGCCCAGCACGTTCGCCGTGGCGCTCACCGAATGTTCCAGCGACGGATAGTCGGTAAACGCCATTTCCAGTACCGGCAGATTCGCCTGATGATACGCCGCCACATCCGGGTTGCCTTTGGCAACAAAAACCACATCCGTCTGGTGCGCCAGCAACGCCTCGCTGTTAAATGAGATGCCTTTGATTTGCAATGCGTTGTTTAGCGCCGGATTGATTTTAAACATCCAGGGCCTGTCGACAGGGTGATTGACCGTGGCAACAATATTGCTGCCCGCGCCGAGCGTCATCAGCACCGAATGGTGAGCAAACCAGGCATCGGCAATCCGTGTGACCTGGTCAGGCACGGTCACCTTGTTCCCGGCATCGTCCGCCACCAGCCGGGACGCCAGCGCCGGAAAAGCCAGCAAGGCGCATAACAATACATAGCCTGTTTTCATGCAGGATCCTCAGATGTCCACTGACCGGGAGAAGTGTGTTTCACGCGCCGGGTCGTGCGCTGGCGACTTGTCGTATCAGAAGGGGACCGTTATCATTTCAATTTGTATGACAATAAAGCACATGATCGCTATATAAATCAATGCATATCGAATTGATGGTGTGTCGTTACCGCAGGTGCACAGGCAGTGAGCGAACGTGTCGTATCATAGGTGATATATTTTCACGTTACTGGTGGGTTACTAACAAAATTATTCAACAACAGTAAGGCGATTCTTGGCTTTAATATATGGGATAAATGAAAATAACAGATTAGGATCGATAGCATCAATAACTGGACATGAATTAACCTTTTGCTTTATATGAACTTTTTTATGGTTTTAAGACATTCCGTATGGATCAATTTCATTTTATTCTCTATTTTAAACATTAACCCTAAAGAAAATTTCTAAGCGGTCGATGGATATGGATATAGCTCCGGATACGGAACAGCCCCCTGGTCGCCAGGTATTGAGGAAAAAATGAAAGCAGAGTCGCACCATAGTCGTCTTCCTTTGCATTTGGATCCGCTATCGGAGCGTAATGTGCTGGTTCCACCGTTTGTGAAAACCATCGCCGTTCGCTTGTGCTGGGCTTCTTCTGTGGATGAAGCTGAGGCTTACCGTCTGCTTTCCTTGCCTTATTACCATGATGTTGTCACTGAAGATGACCGCGTTCAGCTGTGCGCGCATTTCCCGTTTATGGCCGCTCTCCGTGCGCCGACTGCGATTGCCGATTATACGATTTCGCTGGTGACGGTCTGGTTGTTGATTGAAGAGATGTACCATCGCGGAACGGTGTTGCCGGACGATATCATGCGCGGCTTAATGAAAAAAACGACAACCATACCGGCGCATGATTGTCGTAAAGATGAGAAAGAGTCTGCTGCCTGTACTGATGAGCAGCGCTGATGGATCACGCCAGTACGTTGTTATCGATAATGTATCGTTCCATGTAGCGGGCAATGGCGTTGCGCAGGATCTCATATTTCTTACGCATCGGGTCGCTGCGGTGGAAAATCAGCACCACTTTGCGCTTTGGCTCCGGGCTCACGCAGCGCAAATAGCGAATGTTTTCATTGCCGCCCTGTTGCTGGGTCGAAAGCAGCGGGAAGAATGAGACGCCACGGTTAAACGCCACGCCACGACGCAGCGTTTCAAGGTGCATGGCGACAAAACGCGGATCGGGTTCCAGTTCGAACTGATAGCAATAACGCAGCACCTGACTGTGCAGGCAGTTGCCGTCATCAATCATCAGGATCTTACTGTTTTTCAGATGCCCCATATCGATTTCACCCATTCGCGCCCACGGATGCTGTTGGCTCACGCCCAGCACGAGTGGTTCATCGAACAGCGGTAGCTCAACGTATTTGCTGGTGTCTTTGTTAGAGGTCATGATCGCGCATTTGATGGCGTCGGACTCCAGCATGTTCAGCAACTGGTTGGTTTGCGCTTCGTGAATTTCCAGTTCGATTTCCGGGAAGTTCTCGTGGCATACCGAATTCAGGTGAGAAAAAATATAGGGCGCAAGCGTTGGGATGATGCCCACATCAAGCGTCTGCATCAGGCTCTGATAGTGACTGCTGCTGGCCATGTTTTTCAGCGCTTCGATCTCCCGCAGCACCACCTGGGTTTGTTCGACCAGACGCAGGCCGGTCTGGGTGAAGCGAATCCTGCGTGTCGTACGCTCCAGTAGCTGCAAGCCAAGCTCATTTTCCAGTTTACGCAACTGTGCGCTTAGCGTTGGCTGGCTGACGTTGCAGGCCTCCGCGGCGCGTTGAAAATGTCGATGCTTGGCCAGCGCGACGAGATATTCAAGGTTACGGATGTTCATTGTGATCCCCGGGGCGCAAGTGTGCGCTTGGCTGACGATCCGTGTGTAACAACGTGCTGTGTAAATGACGTGTTATTATTTTCAACTCTGTCATCAAGTCTCTCCCTCATGCTTGGACATGAGATGTGTGTGATTTTTATTATTCATTGTCGCCCGGTCCGCGCCGCAGCCTGTAGAGACGGAAACGGCATAATGAACCGGTGTTCCTGTATTGCCAGGCCGGTTATCGCTTAATTATCAAAGGCATCCTGCCGGTTTTCCGCGCACTCCAGCGTCAGACACTGCTTTGCTAAAACATCGCTAAGGCGCGCGAGCCAACGGAGCCCGCGCAAAACTTAGTATTGCTGGCGACGACGCGCCGTTAATCTGTTTTCAACGTGACGGCAAATAACGACAGCATATGCAGTACGGACAAATAATATCCCTCTCCCGGACGCACGGACTTATCCATATGCTGGTAATCGCCCATCGTTAAATCACGCACCGCCAGGATGCCGCCAGACATCGAGTAATTCGCCTGTCCTTCCCCGGAGACATCCACCCACGCGGGCGTTTCGTTTCGGGCATAATTTGCCCAAAAATGACGGAAATTATCCGTCGAATGTTGTTGCGTTTCGCTCAAGCTTAAGTACAGCGGGATGCGAATTGCGTCATAACTAAAACGTGCCGGCCAGTTATCGGCAGGTATGACTTCACCATTATTTTTGACAAAAATCCAGTCACTGGGCAGTTGCGTTTTACCAAAACGCGCTTTATTGAGTAAATCCAGGCTCGATTTTTTCAGCTTCAGCCAAATATCATTATGCTGATGTTGCCAGAAACTATCCCAGGCTGGGAAGATAAAGTACGAAGGATTAATAATATAGCCTTCATCTTTAGTAAATCCACTTAAACCTGGCAGCAGTAAAGTGTGTGTATCTTGTTCAATAATCAGACAATTGATTAGCGCTTCTTGAATATTTTCAGAGGCAGTCAGATAACTCTGGTCATGCCACTTATTCCCGGCCAGTAATAATGCCCAGGCAATAAGTGTATCGCCGTCGCTGGCATTATTATCGTCAGTCACTTTTTGTTGCTGTGGCTCATAACGCCAGGAAAATAACCAAAGTGAAGGACGTAATAATGTATTACGCGTCCAGCGCCATATTTTCTCAAAACTGGCGGGATCATCGTTCATCACCGCCAATAACATGCCATATCCCTGACCTTCCGAATGGCTGATATCGCCATTTTCATGGTCAACTATGCGGCCATCCTGGCTCAGGTAGTTCTGTTTAAATAGCACCCAGTTGCCGTCCTGACTGCGGGCTGAAAAAGAGGTCATGGCCAGCGAAAGCAATAAGCACGACATGAGCCAGGTGGTCCTTAACATGAGATTTCCTGTTGTGAAGATATGGCAGTTAACCGGGTAAAACGCCGTCAGGCGTTAAACCACTTCTGCAATACGGTCAACGACTTCAGCCACCGGCGATAACGTCAGTTCATGCTGCAACCAGTGGCGGAACGCCGGACCGGTAGCGCCATGACGCAGACCGTACTCCACAAACGCTTTCATATAACCGATTTTGTCGCCGCAGTCGTGAGACTTGCCAGTCAGGGCATAAGCCTCAACAGGTGAGCGCTCAAGCAGCATGGCAATGGCATCGGTCAGTTGGATTTCGCCACCCGCGCCGATAGGTGTTTTGCGCAACAACGGCCAAATTTCTTTGGAGAGTACGTAACGCCCAACCACCGCCATATCGGACGGGGCCTCATCGACGGCCGGTTTTTCCACCATGCCCTGCACCTGGCCGAAGCGGCCTTCCGCCACGTTTGCGCCACCGCAGTCCACCACGCCGTAGCGGGAGACGTCTTCATGATTAACGCGCTCGATCATCAACTGGCTGGCGCCGGTCGTGGTAAAGCGGTTGATCATCGCCGCCAGGTTATCTGAAGAGAGGTCGCACTGGCTATCGTCGATCAGCACATCCGGCAGCAACACGACAAAGTCGTTGTCGCCGATCAGCGGTTCTGCGCACAGTACCGCATGACCCAGGCCTTTTGAGTGACCCTGACGCACATGCATGATGTTCATGCCAGCCGGGCAAATCGTACGAACTTCTTCCAGAAGCTGGTTTTTCACGCGAGATTCCAGCAGTGACTCCAGTTCAAAAGAGGTATCGAAGTGGTTTTCGATCGCATTTTTGGACGAGTGAGTCACCAGGACGATTTCACGGATCCCGCAAGCGTAGCATTCCTGCACGATATACTGGATAAGCGGTTTATCCACAATCGGTAACATCTCTTTGGGAATAGCCTTGGTAGCCGGGAGCATACGCGTACCGAGGCCTGCCACTGGGATTACAGCCTTTAACATACTTATTTCCTCTGGGAAAAAACTATTGCTGTTTGTAGTAGTTAAAATATCAACACACAACGGTGTTAATAATGCTACCAGGCTCATTAATGCCTGGAACCTGATAATTAATAAAATCATCACCGCCGCTCGCCTTAACCCGGTAAAGGGCGGTGTCGGCAGCTTTTAATATTGATGAAAAGTTCGGTCCGTGTTCAGGATAACTGGCAACGCCAATGCTGACCGATAATTCCACAGTTTGTTGCAGGTACTGTAAATACATAGGCTGACGAGTCGCTTCAACAATTAATTGCAGCACCCCGCGACCCATAGGTTCATCCACACCATCAATATAGGTCAGGGCAAACTCATCGCCGCCTAACCGTCCGAGTAACGTCGTGCGGGAAATACATTGCTTAACCCGGCTAATAAAGCAACGTAACACCTCGTCTCCCGCTGCGTGCCCCAGTTCATCGTTAATGGTTTTAAAATTGTCGAGATCGAGGATCGCCACGACAATCTGCGCACCACGTGCATTAGCCGCACGAATTTTCTTACGGCTGCGAATATAATAACCCTGACGGTTCAGGGTTTTGGTTAATGCATCGTTGTGCGCACGGAAATGCAGTTTTTCACGAATCGTCATATGTCGGGTAATATCAAAACCCAACAGAATAAATGCGAATATTTCACCGTTATCATCACGGCGCGGCATCAGTCTGGTGTCGAGCCATAGCCTCTCGCCGTTCTTTTTCTTCTGCGATATTTCACCTTGCCAGTTATCACCGGTTTGCTGCGCGAGCGTAATGGCCATCGCCAGAGAGATGGCGGTTGTCTCATCTTCTGACTGAAACAAAACCTGGCCAATCACCTCGTCATGGCTAAAACCGGTGAGCTGGTAGAAAAACTGGCTGGCATAAATAATTCGCCCGGACGTATCGAGAACCAGTGAAACAAAGGCATTGTCCTCCATATGGTTAACTGTTTCGATTTCCAGTGTTCTTCCTGAAACCACGATCTCATTAAACATTATGGTCACCTGATTGTTGATATATGGTGGAAATGCCCTTGCGAAATTATTCGCCAATGGCGTAACGGAAAATCAGCACATCTTCAGTGGCGTTATCTTTCCAGCGCACCGGCACCTGATTGCCTGCGCCCTGCGACACCAGCCACTGGGAATACGCGCCTTCCAGCACATAGGCACTGGCGCGACGCCAGCCTGCTTCATCACGGTATTCCGGCGCATGAGGCCAGGCGCAATGCAGCAGAATCAGTTCGCGCTGTGCGGGGGCCATCTTCACGAAGCCCCAGTTAAACAGCTCCAGCACCCGGTTGATGCTCGCTTCCAGTTCGTTGACGGTGGCCGCGCCATCAATGGGATACCACTGGGCCATCATCTGACCAATACGTCTCAGGGCGTCGGGATCTTTATCGCCGCGGCCTTCGGTGTATTCGTTGAAGAACAGATACACCAGATCGTGCCAGCCAGCCTGATAGTTGCGTTGTAAATAAGTGTCCTGATTGCTAAACATCATGTATCCCACGGTTTATTTGTTTTGATCGACGTAATATTTGAAATAAAACAACGCTTTACCTTCGTTATAACTGCCGAAGGTGTCATACCCCAGGTTTGCACCCAGAGCCAGGTTGTCGCTGAGGTGGTAGCGCGCATCCACGCCCAATGTGTAACCAATGCCGTTTTTCGAGGTGGCTTTGTAAACCGCATCCACGTCGTCATCGGAACTGGCGTAACTGTTTAACTGCGATTGCAACGTATTGTGGCCCGGGAAGTAGTTACTCTTATCCTGTTTGTAGGATTGGTAACCCACAGCGCCGCTCAGCGTCATATCCCAGTCGTTGATATGGCGAGTCAGTGATACCGGCAACGATACCGCCATAAAATCCTGCGGGCTGAAATAACCACCCTGGCCGAGCGTGTAATAGCTGAGGTTACGGTCAAAGTTCATATAGTTGACGTTGACCCCGACCTTCATCTCGCTGTCGTTGGTGCGCCACGGGCGCAGGTAACTGCCCGCCAGCACGTTGACCGAGTGGTTCGTCGGCACGTTAGTACCAACCCAGGTATCAAAACCCAGGCGGGTATAGAGGCCAACCAGATCGTTATCCCACGCGAACTGCGCGGATACGCCGTTACGGGTTATCCCCCCCCAACTTTCACCGGTGCTTTTATCTTTCACCCCCACGTAGGAGAGCAGGCTGTCGGTGACCGCACGGCGCTCCGCTTTCAGGTTCAGCGAGCTGTATTGCGTCAGTTTCGGGGTCCACTCCACGCCGCCGACTAAGCGGGTAAACTCGCCGCCGGTCGGCGTGCTGCCGACATCCAGCTTGTAGTTGTCGCCGCTCAGACTGAGGTTTGCCGCCACGCCGTTAGCCTGCTGGCTACCCTGGCTGGAGGCATTGGTCGAGGTGGTCGTCGTGCTGGTGCTGGCGGCGGCTTCAGCCAGTTTTGCCGCGTGCTCCAGCGCGCCGGAACCAAAGCGGTTGGCGGACTCGCCCGACATCTCGCCTGCGTTCAATGCCGTTGGCGTGACGTTCAGGTTGATGCGCGTGCTGTCGCCCACCGCGCCGGACAGGATCAGCGGTGCCTGAATCTCATCCAATGCGCTCAGGCCTGACTCACCATCACGACTGCGCAGCGAGATGCCCGCACTGGTCCAGGTGGCGCTCTTCTCTTGCAGGTCGCGCATCATCGTGTTGATGCCGCTCATGGCGGTTTGTTGCGCCTGGCGAGTGGGTGAAGGCAACGACATGACTGAACTCAGCTCATCGCTGTCGTCATCACCGCCTTGTTGCAGACGCCACTGCGCGGTGCGCAGCAGTGACATGGCCCGCTGGTTCTCGCCGTTGGCTGCCGCCACGCGTGCGGCCAGCAGCATATAATCTGCATCCTGGCTGGGTTCCAGCGACGCGAATGCTTTGCGGGCATCGTCGTTATTACCACGCGCCAGCGCCAGGTTAACAATCCCGGTCAGCGCCTGCTTATCGCGCGGGGATTTACGCAGTACGTACTGGTAGATCTCCGTGGCTTTCTCATCCATGTGATCGGCCTGATAAACGCGCGCGACGGATAACAGCAGATCGGTATTGGTGGGATTGGCCTGCAATTCCGGCATCAGCAGGTTCCACGCTTTGCCAATCTGGCCTTTCTCACGCAGGCGATCGGCGCGAGCAATCAGGTTGCCGGTGCGAATCGCATTGATCTCTTGCTGGCTGGCGCCATTTTGCAGCGCCGGCGCATTGAGAATACTCTCCGCTTCGGCAAACTGACCGGCCTGGTTCAGCACGCGGATCTGCCCGGCGTAGTCCACTACGGAGCCGTGCAGCCCTTGTGCCTGACTATCACGCACCAGTTGCAGCGCGCCTGCGTTGTCACCGCTTTGCATCAACATCTCTGCAAGGCGACCCACATCAACCGGCGTTTGCGGCGGGTTGCGCTTCAGCGCCTGTAAGGAGTTGCGTGCTGCCGTGGTGTTACCCAGACGCAGGTAGTTACGCGCAATATCCAGTTGCTGGTTGATCTGTACGCGGTTGCTCAGCTCGGTCATGTCGGCGCTATAGCTGCTGCGTGGCAGGCGGGCCAGCAGACTCTGCGCGCGTGACCAGTCGCTATCTTCGGCGGCATACACCGCTGCGGCGTACAGTGCTTCTTTGTTGGTGCCGCCACGTTGCGCCACGCCAGTCATCAACGTGCTGGCCTGTTGCTTCTGCCCGGCTTTACGCAACGCCCGGGCATAATCCAGTTGCAGCCAGACGTTTTGCGGGTATTTAGCGGATGCCGCTTGCAGGATTTGCATGGCGCGCGAGCTGTTCCCCGCCTGCAATGCTGCCTGCGCCGCTTTACGGTCGTTATCGCCGTTGTCGCCCACGGAAGCATAACGGGTACGCAGGTTGGCGGGCAGGGTGCGCAACATGGCGTCGGCTTCCGCCTGTTTGTTTTGCTGTTTCAGCACCCACCACAAGCCGGTGCGGATATCCGTATTCTGCGGATGTTGCTCCAGTAACCGGCGGTAGACCTCTTCCGACTGTGGCAATTTGCCCTGACGACGCAGGATGTCTGCACGCAGCATATCGGCGGCTTGTTGCTGACTGGCGTCGTTAGTGGCGCTGCTGTCGAGACTGGCCAGTGCCTGATCGTAGCTGCCTTTCTGACTCAGGTTTTTAGCCTGCGCCAGCGCACCGTAGTAACGGGCGTTGTCGGCATCCTTCGCCCACTGCAGGCTGTTTGTATTATTGGTGTCCTCTTGCGAGGCGCGGCGGAGATATTTTTCCGCATCGGCAAAGTTATTCTGCCGCAGCGCCACATAACCCATCCCGGCCAGCGCATTCCCGTTGTTGGCGCGGTTTTGCAGCGCTTCGGCAAACTTATCTTTCGCATTGCCTAAATCACCGCCGTTCAGCGCATCGAAGCCCGCTTTGGTGGCATCGCCTTCAACACTTTTACGGTAGTGATCCATCGGCGCGCTGTCTTCCGGGTGACGCTGCGCCCATGCGGTATACGCCGGGAGATCGGACGATTTCGCATCCAGCCACAACAGGGCCTGTTGCAGGGCCTTATCGGCGTTTTTATCATCCGCCGCCAGGCTGCTGAGCTGATTGATCCCTTCCCGGCGCGTTTGCTCCTGGTAGGTCAGCGCCATCGCCAGCGCTGTTTTGGTTGGCGCATCATCCGGCATAATGCTGGCACGCTGGCGCATAGCCGCCACCGCTTCTGACCAGGTGGCGCTGTCGCCTGCCATCGTCTGGTAATACTCCAGCGCCACGTCATCCGGCGGCGGGTTGCCGTTAAAGAGTGCACGCCATGCGGCAATCGACTCTTTAATCTGCCCACGACGCGCCAACTGGCGCGCAGCGTTGAGTTTGTCCTGCGGAATATTGCGCAGGGTATTGGCGCTGGTCAGCGCGTTCAGGCGCGGATCTTGCGGTGAGATATCGGCGATTTTTTTCCGCCAAATTTCAGACTGTTGAACGTTGCCCTGTTGCAGGTGATAGAGCGCCATCAGGTACATGGCGTCGATATTTTTATCATCGGCGGCCAGCACTTTTTGCAGCGCTTCCATCGCCATATCGTCATGGGCTTTGCTGTGCCAGTAACTGGCTTGCGCCAACAGTTTTTTTACTGCTGCATCATTACCCGTCGCTTCGGCGCTATCGGCAGCCGCAGCCGGGTGGCTGGCGCCAATCAGGCACAGCAGGTAAAAAGCGTGCGTCAGTTGTTTACGCGTATTCATTTCTTCGTTTTATCCTGCAGGCGTTGACGCGCATGGCGCTGAAGCGAGTTAAACAACATCGGACCGGATACCGCAGCAATCAGGCAGGCAAGCACCACCAGCCAGATAACATGCTCGCTCGCGAACCACAGCACGCGCAGATAGCCAGGCAGATTGCCGCTGACGAACTGTTCGCTGACACGCCAGCTGTGGACATCACCCGTATTGCTGACGGCGGTAAAATCCCCGCCTGCGACAGACTGGAATGCCGGCTTCGTCATATCCTCAGATAACTGCGCCAGTTGGTGGTTGTCCGTGGCGGTTGCCACCACCACCACACGTTGCGGGTTCCACGGAGAGCGCATGCTCAACAGACCGCGCCACTGGTTGTTGTCGCTGAGGTATTCCGCGGCTTCCATATCCGTCAGCGGCTGGTTGCCGCTCAACAACGACAGCACACGTCCCACCGCGCTGGTGGTGTTGACCTCAAGATTGTTGCCATTAAGCGTAAACGCGCTGCCTTGTAAGAGCGGGGTGAGCTGCTCGTTATTGCTCAGGTTGCCAATCGCCAGCACATCGCTCTCGGTCAGTTGCTGCTGGGCGTCATCGTGCCCTGGCATGCCGGTGTAGAGGTGCAGGAAATTGGCGGTGACACCGGTATCGCGACCGGACTGCGCCATCAGATTGAGCAGCATCGTTGCTTCTTCCACCGTCGGATGCGCAGCCATCAACACCGTTGTGTGGGCCAGGTCGGCGTTGCGCGTGAACGGGAACATTGCGCCGCTGAACCAGGCCAGATTGGGCAGCTTGCCGTAGTGCCAGGAGCGACTCAAATCGAGAGTCGAGTCCCCGTCAATACGGCTCTGGATGTTCTCATCCGCCATGGCGTTACAGGGGGCGTTCTTCTGCGCTTTCAGACCAAACCAGAAGCCCAGTTGGTTGCTGCCGAGAATGGCGCGCGGATCGATATTCACCACTGCGCTTTGCTGACGCTGCGATAAACCCAGCATCGACATCACCGGCGCCAGCAGACCTTCTTTGCTCACCGGCAGTCGTTTCAGGAACTCGCCATTCAGGCTGACGTTCAGGAAAGACTCCTCGTCGTCAATCCAGTTTTTCTGCGCAAAGCTGTAATTCAGGCGCAGCGGGATGGCGGAACCATCCCACATAAACAGGTCCGGCGCGGTGCGGAACGGCAAACGGTTTTCGCCATGCCAGACGCCGTGAGCGACCAATGCGCCTTCATCATTGAGCAATGAGCGCACCGGTACCGGGCGATCGGTATTGATCCAGCGAGGAGCGTCATACGCGTCGCGTTGGGCGATTTTCAGCGCCGGAACATCCAGTGTGTCGCTATCCGGCAGGGCAGGTTGCGTCAGACGCCAGGCGGCCTGGCGCAGTTGCATTTCGTTATGACCGCTGACCACCAGCAGTTTGTAAGCCGGGTTTTGCGGGTTGTCGATAACCTGCAACGCCGCGCCATTGCTTTGTGGGATCGCCACACCGCCAATCATCTGACCGGGTTTACCAATCAGGATGCCGTTGCCCGCAGGCAGCGCGTTGTACTGCACATCAAAGCGGCTTGGCCGACCGTTGCTCAGTGCGCCAAACTGTGAGGCGACAATGGCGGACGCCATCAGCACATCCGCATCCGGGCTTTCCGGATACGCGATGCTGACCGCCTGGTCTTTGGTTTGCTTCACGTCGAAGAACGGACGCGGAAACGTCCCCAGCGTTTTACGCACATTCAGCCAGAGTCCCTGGTAATTAAGGGTCGACTCCGGTTGCAGTGTGACTTTGTAATCCGCAGGCAGCGGGCGCTGGCAGCTCCAGACGTTATTGATAATGTCGTCACCGGTTTTCAGCTGGAAGCTCAGGTTGTTGCTGGAGGCGATCATTGACGCCGGCACATCCAGGTTCCAGAAGCCTTTATCCTGCTGTAACTGATCCAGCGGGATCGCGCCCAGCGGCTGACCGTTGAGCATCAGTTGCAGGTTTTCCCCGTTCACGTCGCTACGGTTGACCTGCACATTGAGACTGATATGCGCATCGGTGATCACCAGATCCCCGGGCAGGTTAAAGGAGACGCCGTTTTGCAGTTGCATACCGGAGAGCGTCAGCCCGCCGGTTGCGCCCATATCACCAAAACTGAGGGTGCTGGCGATGTTCTGATTGCTGGCGTTAGCCGGCGCAGGCGGTTGGGTCTGCACAGAGGTTGAACCCTGCAACGTAACCGGCAACGGCAGCTCTGGCAGCGCATCGCTGTCCGTTGAGAGCGCAAAGGCCGTGCCGTTCACTGAGCACACCAGCAGTGTGGCAAGTGCGATGGGGTTAAAGCGCATTTTTAACCTCTTCCTGTTTCTTCGCGACCGTGGCCATCTGGCTGTTAAACCCATTGGTGCGTTTTTTCGGGCCAAAGAACAGTTCAAACACGCACTGCAAAATACCCATAAAGGAGACCAGCGGGCGGTCAGGCGCATGCGGTGGACGATACCAGGCATCCGCGCGGGAGAGTACGACGCGCACCAGCTTACGGCGTTCGCTCAGCGGCAGGGTGTCAAACTCAAGGCGAATATCACCCACGCCCATACCCGCTGCGCGGATTGGCACATGGGCAATTTCACCACTGAGTCCCAGCTCGATTTGCACCGGGGTTTTGCGCGTCAAATCTTCCCCTTTCACCAGCGCCACGCGTGCGCCGCCCATGGAGATGTCGAAGGTGCGGGTTTGCATCTGTGTCCCGTTGGTAAAGTGAATCGTCACCGGCAGACGCGCGAAGATACGGATGGTTTTGCGGATTTGCTTGGTCTCTTTTGCGACGGCAATGGAGGCCAGCAAAATAATGGTACTGAAGGTACCCCATGCGATATTGAACAGGATCACGCGCGGGTCGATACCGGCGTAGTCATGCATAAAGTAGCGAACGCCAACCCAGATCATGCTGCCGACCATCAGAATGGTGGTGATGATCAGCGGGCGAACGGTATGGGCGTCAAAGTAGTTTTTGTCGGTCAGATCGCCTTTATCCGTCACGTTGAATTTACCCAATCGCGGTGAAATCAGGCTTAACAACGTGGGCAGGATCAGGTGGAACGCCATCACCGTTTCGTAGATTTCACCCCAGAACGCATAGCGGTAGCGCCCGGTGATCCGCGAGTTGACCATGGTGGAAAGTACCAGGTGCGGCAGCACATAGGCAAAAATCAACGTGGCCGACGAGGAGATAATGTTGAGGTTAAACAACATAAACACCAGCGGCGACGTCAGAAACACCACGCGCGGCAGACCATACTGGAAGTGCAGCATCGCATTGAGATAACAGAGGCGCTGCGTCAGCTTCAGGCCACGGCCCAGCAACGGGTTATCAATACGGAAGATCTGCGTCATCCCACGCGCCCAGCGAATACGCTGGTTCACATGCAGCGCCAGACGTTCTGTTGCAAGGCCGGCAGCCAGTGGAATATCCAGGAAAGCGGTGTTCCAGCCACGACGCTGCAATTTGAGCGCGGTGTGCGCATCTTCGGTCACGGTTTCAACCGCAAAACCCCCCACTTCGTTCAGCGCAGCACGGCGGATCACCGCACAGGAACCGCAGAAGAAGGTGGCGTTCCAGTTGTCGTTACCCTGTTGCACCGGGCCATAGAACAGCGCGCCTTCGTGCGGAACGCGTTTCGCCGCAGTCAGGTTGCGTTCAAACGGATCCTGGGAATAGAAGTGGTGCGGCGTCTGGATCAGCGCCAGTTTGTCATCGCGGAAGAACTCGCCGATGGTGGCCTGCAGGAAGACACGGGTTGCCACGTGGTCGCAGTCGAACACGCAAATCAGCTCGCCGTGGGTCACCGTCATTGCATGGTTCAGGTTACCGGCTTTGGCGTGGCTGTTATCGGGGCGCGTGATATAGCCTACTCCGGCTTCGGCAGCAAAATCACGGAACTCATCGCGTTTGCCGTCATCGAGAATATAAACTTTGACTTTATCTTGCGGATATTCGATGCACTGCGCCGCAAGAACGGTATCACGAACGACTTCGAGGCTTTCATTATAAGAAGGAACATAAATATCGACTGTCGGCCATGTCGATTTATCCTGTGGTAACGGCGCAATAGGGCGCTCTAATGGCCATGCCATTTGAATATAACCTAACAGCAAAATCGTCCACGAATAAATTTCAGCAGCAAACAATAAACTACCCAGCAGCATTTCCAGCGTGGAGTCAAAATGCAGCGTCGTGGTGGCACGCCACCAGATATAACGGGTTGACATCAGCAATGAAAGTGTGAGCATTGCCAGTACGGCTTTCTTACCCTTTATTCGACCAAGAATGAGCACGGCTGCCATCACGCTAAGGCCGAAGAGGTATTGCTTATCGCTGCCCATAGGGGTGATGATCACCAGCAGGGATAATGCTAACAACATCAGCGTGAATATAATTCCGATGATTTTTTTCATGTTTGTATCATCTTGCACAGAAAATAATAAAGGTACGCCGGCATAACAATGTTTCCGGTTACCTGTTAAAAATCATGACGCATTCTGCCGGTCATCAAATTAGCCATAGACCGATAGCATCACCTGCAGTGGGTCATGAAAAATTGTGCTGATTATTACCATGTGTGGATTCCACATGGCTGAACGGTATTATTTGCCAATCACCGTAAATAACATATCCAGCCGTACCGGATTACGTTCGCGGACTTCAAATTCCGCCGGACGGCTGATGGCCGCAACGCTTTCCATAATGTTATTTACCGGTGTGCTGAACGCATTGGGTGCAGCGACCGGCGCCGGTTTGCTTTTCGGCCAGGACAAGGTGTTAGCCGGTATGTCTGCTGGCGCGCTGGCATGGCTGACTTCCTTGCGGCTGGCCGCCGGAATTTCAGTGATTGCCGCTTCTTGTTTTTCGTCGCTGGCGTCTGAGGTGACTGCCGTTGTAGTTACTGCTTGCATAGTGGCACCATCTTCTTCATTCATTTCCTGGAAAGAGACACCGGACATCTTTAGTTTTCCAGCCAAAGAACCTAAATCATCATACATAGTATTTGCCTGACCCCGATGTGTTGAATACGAGCTATAATAAGCAAGGTTGTTTTCTCTATTTACCGCGCTATCAAGCGGGAAACCTAAAATCCAATGTCTTCGTTAAGGTAAATTTCAGACATCCGATTTATTTGAGAATTTCCTTATATACTGTCGGTGGCGGGCGGTTAAGGTCAAGTGACGATATCAATAAATTAGGATACACTTATTAAGGGTATCTATGAATACCGGCTTTATTTATTACTGTGAGCCGAGTCAAAGCCGCAGGGAGCGTGGCGTTGCGGGGCGTGAGAGGTAAAAATTATCACGAGGATTGTTAGTTAAACTTTTTATTAATAATTACCCGACATCAATTCTTCACAATTTATTCATAATTTCTCGATTTTTGTGCGCACTGTCTTTATCGGAAATTATTTTGGATTCTTTAGCGATTAATTAATGTTTATATATTGAGACCATCTATAAATCATCATTCTCTATTAATATAGCTGCTGTGTGATATTGAACCCTTTAATACTTTCAATTAGGATGTGTCCGAACACTTCTTTAAGAAAAACGATTATGCATTCTGAAAATGATATTTTCGGCTCTCAGAATATGCTCGCCGCACTCGAAAATGTTCACGATGCTGTCGTACTACTTGATAGTACGGAAACCGTGTTTTTTTTTAATCGCGCAGCTGAGCAATTATGGGGCTACCCGCGGATTTCGGTCCTCGGTTGTAAGGCGTCAACCATTCCGTTGTTTGGCGCTATCGATGTGCTGTCCTGCGAAGCAGAAAATGAGCAGGCGCTGACCGTCATTACTGCAACCGGCGAAGAGACATCGCTGGCGGCAACCATCAGTTATGACGGACCAGGAAATACAGGCGCACCTTGTCGTGTTGTGGTGCATATTGACCAGGAGCGTGTCACTAAACTTTCAACCTTTGACCGTCTGACCGGGCTGCCGAACCGCAGCGCGTTGCATCAGTATATCGATCAGATGATGGCCAGTGGAGAGCATGCCCGCGCGGCGTTCTTCTTCCTCGATCTGGATCATTTTAAAGACGTTAACGATGCGCTCGGCTACGCCGCCGGGGATAACGTGCTGGTGGCCATCGCGCAGCGTCTGCGCACCGAGTTTTCCCGCCAGGGGTTTGTCAGCCACGCCGACAGCGACGCGTTTGTGCTGGTGATCCCGGATTGCGATAGCACCCGGGCAACCAGTATCGCGCAGAAAATCCAGGCGCTGTTCCGCATGCCGTTTAAGATTGCCGATCTGGCGTTGAATGTGACCGTCAGTACCGGTATCAGTCTGTATCCGGATCATGGCGTTTCACGGGATGGTTTGCTCAAGCATGCCAACCACGCGTCGCATCTGGCGAAAGCGGCGGCCTCCGGCGGCTACCTGTTCTTCAGCACCGAGATGAATCAGGTGGATCAGGAACGGTTAAAACTGGCGGCGGCATTAAAACTGGCTATCGCCAGTAATCTGCTGCATTTGCACTATCAGCCGCAGGTTTGGCTTAAAAATGGCGAGCTTTATGGAGTCGAAGCGCTGGCGCGCTGGACGGATCCGGTTCTTGGCGATATTCCCCCCGGAAAATTTATCGCCCTGGCCGAAGAAACCGGCGAGATTGAGGCCATTGGTCGCTGGACGCTCCATGAAGCTTGCCGCCAGATGGCGGAATGGCGCAACAACGGTATTGAGGTGCCTGTGGTGTCGGTTAATCTGTCGCCGATCAACTTCTATAACAGCAGCCTGCCTAATTACATTTCGTATCTGCTCCGGCAGTACCGTATTCCGGCCAGTTGCCTGACCATCGAGATCACCGAAGGGGTGATGATGGACAAGCGACCGGAAACGATGGAAGTGATTTGTGCCGTGCGCGAGTTAGGCGTTGGGTTGTCGATGGATGATTTTGGCACCGGTTTCTCTTGCTTGTCCCGACTGGCGCATTTGCCGATGACCGAACTGAAAATCGATCAGAGTTTTATGCGTGATTTGAGCGAAGGCAGCAAAATGAAAGCCATCGCCACCACGGTGGTCAAAATTGGTCAGAGTCTGCATCAGACGGTGGTTGCCGAAGGTGTGGAAACGGAACAGCAGCGTAATCAGTTACGCGATCTGCAATGTGATATTGCGCAGGGTTATCTTTATTCCCGCGCGCTCACGGCGGCAGCGCTGGCCGGATGGCTGCAAAGCAGACCACAAAGTGAAATGATTTAAGAGTGAGTTTGCACGGTAGCAGTGGCCCAGGCTTGAAAGGATAATCAGGCCGGAATAAGCCCCCCGGTGCGCGTCCAGTGCCGGGGGATTATTTTTTTGTTTCCCCTTCACCGACTGAGTCAGACACGTCCTCAACATTTACCGACTTGCCCCCTGCGGCAAGCTGAATAATGTGTATAAATTATTCCCGTCTTATTTTTATAAGAAAGATTTTTCGCCGAATTAACTAAAACACTTCAAAATGATAAGTAATAAACAAAATCCCAGCATTCCCCACGACATGTGACGGTGCGCCTGACGGGCCGGATTCGTGCTGGTTGTTTTATTTTCGCTATTATTCATGCTCATAAATTTACTGTGTCCGAAGTTAATGATGACCTACGCCAGGCCTTGCGGCACGGCGCTTCACAGGAACGAACATAGGTATAACAAGCCGCCGCAATAAATGCAGGAAGGCTATTTTTTCTTTTATAGATACTTTTAATTAATTCGCTTATATATATAGACAGGCCGCGATGATTACCTTTTTTTCTTATGCGTGCGCGACAATAATAAGCGAAGAAAAATTATATTACCTGGAAAAAAATAAAAATCCATGCGGAAATTTGCGTTTGGGACAATAAATTTATTAAGATAGGCAGGCTCTATAATTGCCGGTTTTGTTCGGGTGGAGAACAAATAAATAACGGTGATTGAGTACTTATCCCGGGCAACATCGGGCTAAGACGTGGCAGCGGTATTGTGGTGGCGCGCACAGGGATAACGAAAAAGCCTGATGCATTGCTTCCCGGCAGGACTATGATTACTTCTCGTAATGGATGTGGGGCGCGACAGGGCTAAAGCAGACTCTGGTAAGTGGAAAGCACTTAACAATAATTATGCAAAATGAGTGCAAATCTGATTCACTTTCACAGGGTTAGCCTGCAGCTTAGGCATGACGCGTAGTTATCTATTTGCGGTGAATCGTTTGCGGCTGAAGGTCATCCTGGCAAGGAGTGCGACTTTAGCGGCTACTGGCGTGCCTTTCGCCTTCACCCAATCACCAGGCTGTTGTTAAGCGCATAGCGGGTCATGCGGAACAAAAATCATGAGTGAAAAAAGACGGACAGACCACAGGGATGAAGATGTTAAGCATCTCTTTGAGTTGCTAAATAATAATTCGGATTGGGTTTGGGAAGTGGATGCTCAGGGGCGTTATACCTGGTCTTCCGATGTGGTGACGGAGCTGCTGGGTGTGCCGCCGGAAGAGGTGATTGGCAAAACGCCCTTTGATTTTATGCCGCCTGGCGAAGCGGAACGGGTCGCCGGTGCTTTTGGCGCGATCGTAATGGAAAAGCGAGCGTTTTCCGGGCTGGTAAACCGTAACCAGCGCGCTGACGGAACCATCGTGGTGCTGGAAACCAGCGGTATTCCGCTGTTTGACGATAACGGCGAGCTGTGCGGGTACCGTGGGATCGACCGCAACATTTCCACGCTCGGAGAGCGCGTACTGCAACTGGAGACGATCTATGAAACCACCCCGGTGGCGCTCTGCATGATCGATCGCCAGGGGCGGCTGGTGATGTCCAATAAAGCGATGGCAAAGCTGTTGGGAGAACGTGCGCCGCAGAGCGCGGAGATCCATTTCCAGAGCCTGATGCCAGAATACTGGCACTTCTTTCGTACGGATTTCGAACTGGCTGATGGCGGCGAAACGCTGCCTTCGCGAGAACTGGGCTGGTTTGATCGCTGCTACGACATTCAGTCGGTGCCGGTGCGCGATGCGATGGATAATGTCATCGGTCTGTCGGTGACCTGGGTGGATATTACCGAGCGCCGTCATGCCGAGCAGAAACTGGCGAGCGCCAACAAAGTCCTGCAACAATATGCCCAGCACGATCATCTGACCGGGCTGTTTAATCGCCGCTATATGGATGAGTGCCTGGTGGCGGAGATCACCCGCGCCATGCAGGACGATTTCCCGCTGTCGGTCTGTCTGGCGGATATTGATTACTTTAAAAACTACAACGATACCCACGGGCACCAGGCGGGGGACGACTGTTTGCGCATTGTCGCCAAAACCCTCACCTCGTCACGCCTGCGCAGCGGCGATAACGTCAGCCGTTATGGCGGCGAAGAGTTTCTGATTATTCTGCCTGGCACCGATCTGGTGCAGGCGCTGGGCGTGGCGGAAGTGGTGCGCAGCAATATTAATGCGCTGGAACTGCCGCACCATGCCAGTCCGACCGGTTATCTGACCATCAGCATAGGCGTGGCGACCCTGCATGGCAGGCAAATCTGTATTGAGGGCAAACCGCTGCATATGATTGCCAGTGGCTTGATCCACCGGGCGGATACGGCGCTCTATGCTGCAAAAAAGCAGGGGCGCAATCAGGTGGTTTCCGCGCGGGATGCCCACACGGTTCCCTGAATTCGCCGCATCGTCCACGGCGGTAAATACCCACAGCGCCTGCGCCGATGTGCTGGCGCTGTAGGTCTCTCCGGTTTACGCCAACGCCTGCCGCCAGTCGGCAATCAGATCGTTTTCGTCTTCAATCCCTACCGACAGGCGGATCAGCTGCGGCGTAATGCCGTTGGCCAGCCGTTGTTCCAGCGGAATAGAGGCATGCGTCATGCTAAAAGGCTGGCTTACCAGGCTCTCCACGCCGCCAAGACTTTCCGCCAGCGTAAATAGCGTCAATTTGTTGATGATGACCGCCGCCCGCGCATCATCACCTTTGATCACGACCGAGATCATACCGCCCGGCAACGCCATCTGCTGACGTGCAAGCGAGTACTGCGGGTGCGACTCCAGCCACGGGAACCACACTTTTTCCACTTGCGGCTGTTGCTCCAGCCAGCGTGCGAGCGCCAGCGCGTTGCTGCTGTGGCGCTCCACGCGCAGCGCCAGGGTGCGGATCCCACGCAGCGTCAGAAAGCTACTGAAGGGATCGAGCACGCCGCCGATGGCATTTTGCAAATAGCCCAGTTTTTCGGCGAGAGCCGGGTTGTCGCCAACCACCGCCAGCCCGGCCACCACATCTGAGTGCCCGTTCAGGTATTTCGTGGCGGAGTGCACCACAATATCGAACCCCAGCTCCAGCGGGCGGTGGATCACCGGTGACGCAAACGTGTTATCCGCCACGCTCAGCACGTTATGCTGTTTGGCGATAGCGGCAATGGCCGCCAGATCCGCCAGTTTCAGCAGCGGGTTAGTGGGCGTTTCCACCCAGATCATGCGGGTGTCCGGTCGGATGGCGGCTTCCAGCCCGGCGAGATCGTCGGGTTTTACCCAACTGACCCGTAGTCCGGCGCTGCGGCGGCGAACGTTTTCAATCAGGCGGTAAGTGCCGCCGTAGACATCATCGACAGCCACCAGGTGGCTCTCTTTATCCAGCAGTTCAAGCACTGTTGAAATACTGGCGAGACCGGATGCAAAGGCATAGCCGCGCGTGCCGCCTTCCAGTTCGGCAATGGCGGTTTCCAGCGCGTGGCGCGTCGGGTTGCCGCTGCGCGAATATTCATACCCGGTGTGCTGCCCCGGCGCGGGTTGCGCGAAGGTTGATGTGGCGTAAATCGGCGGCATAACTGCGCCGTGTTGGTCGTTGAATGTGCCGCTGTGGACACTCTGCGTTGCCAGTGTTTTCACTCTTTTTTCCTTTTGTTCTTTATTGTTCAAGGCGGTTGCGCCAGGTGGTGAGGACGTCGCTGCGGGTGACAAGGCCGACAAAATGGCCGTTGTCGGCGATCACCGCCACCAGGCCGCGATCGAAAATGGCGTACAGCGCGCTCTCCGGTGCATGCTTATCAAGAATTTCAACGTTGCGGGTCATCGCTTCTTTTACCGGCAGGGAAAAACGCGCGCTGTCGCCGCGCACGTGGCTTATCAGATCCCACTCATCAACAATCCCGACCACGCGACCCTTTTCCAGCACCGGTAACTGCGAAATGTCGTACAAGCGCATGCGCGCCAGTACTGCGGCAAGGCTGTCTTGCGGTGCGGCGGTGACCGTCGCGCCTTCATCGTGACGCAGCGCGATAAAATCGGTCAGGTCGCCGCTCGACGGGCGGGTGAGCAGGCCTTGCTGGCGCATCCAGTCGTCATTGAACATTTTCGACAGGTATTTGTTGCCGCTGTCGCAGGCGAAAGTGACCACGCGCTTCGGCGTGGTTTGTGCCCGGCAGTAACGCAGTGCGGCGTTGAGCAGCGTACCGGTTGACGACCCCGCCAGAATGCCCTCCTGTTGCAGGAGATCCCGCGCGGTGGCGAAGGCTTCACGATCGGTCACGCGAAACGCCTGTTTCACGCCATCGATATGCGCCAGCGGCGGAATAAAATCCTCGCCAATCCCTTCGACCAGCCATGAGCCGGGTTCACCGTAATGACCGGTTTCGACCTGGTCGGCCAGAATGGAACCTGCCGGATCCGCCAGCACAAATTCGGTGTGCGGCGAGTGTTCGGCAAACCAGGCTTGTAACCCGCCCAGCGTACCGCCGGAACCCACGCCCACCACGATGGCGTCGATATTGCCGTCAAGCTGGTGATAAATTTCCGGCGCGGTGGTGGTGGTGTGCGCCAGTGGGTTGGCCGGGTTATTGAACTGATCAATATAAAATGCGCCCGGTGTTTCGTGCGCCAGACGTTGGGCGTAATCCTGATAATAGGCCGGGTGTCCTTTATTGACGTCAGAGCGGGTGAGCACCACGTTTGCACCCAATGCGCGCAGATGAAAAATTTTCTCGCGGCTCATTTTGTCCGGCACGACCAGCACCAGTGAGTACCCTTTTTGCGCCGCAATCAGCGCCAGCCCCAGGCCCGTATTCCCCGCAGTGGCTTCAATAATGGTGCCGCCAGGCGAGAGCAGACCCAGGCGTTCGGCTTCATTGATCATCGACAGAGCGACCCGGTCTTTAATGGATCCGCCCGGGTTTTGGTTTTCCAGTTTGAGAAATAATTCGCATGGCCCGCTGTCAAGTTTATGCAGTTGCAGCAGCGGCGTTTGGCCGATCAATTCGGTTACTGAATGGAAGACAGACATCGTATGTTCACCCGTAGATAATCGTGATGGGCGGATGATAGGTCTGCCATTTTTCGCTTTTAAAGAATCTTTATTTGTCGTTTAGAACAAACTGAAATATAAAGCTCTGTTTAGCCATCGGGACGGAGAGCCATATAGTCGTCCGGATGTGTTGATAGCCAAAAAAGGGCGTTTTAGCGCTGATTTCATGCGCTTTTCCCGTTCTGTTCGCGGGAGTTATGCGTTTTTTGGCAATGCAATGCGAAATAAATCCTTTTCGAAAAATCCCACGTTTTCGCCCGGTTAGCGCATTTAGTTATAAATAATGTCCATTTGGTTATTTGAAATATCACTACGGGTGATTATTATCGTCTGGACATCCATACCGCTAAACTGCCAAACGGAAACACCAACGCATGATCGTTCTCAGGAATATTTCCAAGATTTTCGACCAGGGAAAGGCATCGATTACTGCCGTCGACAGCGTCAATCTGACCGTTGAGCAGGGGCAAATTTACGGGATTATCGGCTACAGCGGCGCCGGGAAAAGTACGCTGATCCGTTTACTGAACGGGCTGGAAAAGCCCACCTCCGGCAGTGTGGTGATCAATGGGCAGGATATAGCCGCCGCGCGGGGCGAAGCGCTGCGCCAGGCGCGTCTGAAGATCAGCATGGTGTTCCAGCATTTCAATTTATTGTGGTCGCGCACGGTCAGCGAAAACATCGCGTTTTCTATGCAGATTGCCGGTGCGCCGAAAGCGAAAATCAGCGCCCGGGTGGCGGAACTGATTGAGCTGGTGGGGCTGAAAGGCCGCGAAAACGCTTATCCATCGCAGTTGAGCGGCGGGCAGAAACAGCGCGTCGGTATTGCCCGTGCGCTGGCGAATAATCCGGATGTGCTGTTGTGTGATGAAGCAACGTCGGCGCTGGATCCGCAGACCACCGATCAGATTCTCGATCTGCTGCTGGATATTAATCGCCGCTTCAAACTGACCATCGTACTGATCACCCATGAAATGCATGTGGTGCGCAAAATCTGTGACCGCGTGGCGGTGATGGAGAACGGTCAGGTGGTGGAAGAGGGCGATGTGTTAAGCGTCTTTACTCACCCGCAAAAACCGATCACCCGGCAGTTTGTGCGCCAGGTCAGCCAGTATAAAGAAGACGAGGCATTTAACCCGGAACTGAGCAGCGATCTGGGTGGCGCCGTCATTAAATTGACCTTTACCGGCCATAACACGCACCAGCCGATTGTGGGGGAGCTGACCCTGCGCTATGGCCTGCCGTTCAATATTCTGCACGGCAAAATGTCGCAAACGGCGCACGGTGTCTTTGGACAATTATGGGTGCACGTGGTGGCGACCCCGGAACAACTGAACAATATCCTCGCCGACTTACGCAACAGCGAGATTGAAAGCGAGGTGGTAACGCATGGCTGAGTCATTTTTTCCCCATCTGAAATGGGAGCAACTCTGGGCCGCCACGCAAGAGACGTTATATATGACGGCGCTGTCAGGCGCGGCGACGTTTGTGCTGGGTATTTTGCTTGGGTTGGCGCTGTTTCTGACTGCGCGTGGCGGTCTGTTCCAGAACCGCGCGTTGTACAGCGTGATCTCGATTGTGGTGAACGTCTTCCGCTCGATCCCGTTCATCATTTTGATTGTGCTGTTGATCCCGTTTACCAAGGCGCTGGTCGGCACCATTCTCGGTGCTAATGCAGCATTGCCCGCATTGATTGTTGGCGCTGCGCCGTTTTATGCGCGTCTGGTCGAGATTGCGCTGCGCGAAGTGGATAAAGGGGTGATTGAGGCGACGCGTTCAATGGGCGCGCGTCTAAGCACACTGGTTTTTCGGGTGTTACTGCCTGAATCATCACCTGCGCTGGTGTCCGGTATTACCGTGACGCTGATTGCGCTGGTGAGCTACAGCGCCATGGCCGGGGTTATTGGCGCAGGCGGGTTGGGCAACCTTGCTTATCTGGAAGGATTCCAGCGGAACCACAACGACGTCACGCTGGTGGCGACGGTGACTATCCTGATCATCGTCTTCATCATCCAGTTCTGCGGCGACGTGATTACTTCTCTGTTAGATAAACGATAATTATTGGAAACCACCATCATGAAAAAAACACTGACACTGATTGCCGCAGCCTCCCTGAGCGTTCTGAGCTTCTCATCCTGGGCAGACACGCTGATTGTTGGCGCATCCAATGTGCCGCATGCTGAAATTCTGGAGCAGGCGAAACCGATTCTGGCGAAGCAGGGCATCGATCTGGAAATTAAACCGTTCCAGGACTACATCCTGCCGAACACCGCGCTGGCCAGCCGTGAACTGGATGCCAACTACTTCCAGCACATCCCGTACCTGAACAGCGTGATCAAAGACCATGCGGGTGACAAGACCTATGATTTTGTTAGCGCGGGCGCGATTCATATTGAGCCGATTGGTATTTACTCTAAAAAATACAAGTCGCTGAAAGATCTGCCGCAGGGCGGCAAAATCATCATGCGTGATGCGGTCTCCGAAGAGGGGCGTATCCTGTCCATCTTTGAAAAAGAGGGCGTGATCAAGCTGAAACCGGGTGTTGATAAAGTCACGGCGCGTATTGACGACATCGTGGAGAACCCGAAAAAACTGAAGTTCCTGCCGAACGTTGAAGCGGCGCTGTTGCCGCAGATGTACAACAACGATGAAGGCGACGCGGTGGTGATCAACGCCAACTACGCGATCGATGCCGGCCTGGATCCGGTGCACGATCCGATCGCGGTAGAGAGCGGTGAAAACAACCCGTACGCGAACATCATTACCGTTCATCGCGGCGATGAGAAGAAAAAAGATATCGTTGCGCTGGTGAACGTGCTGCACTCCAAGGAGATTCAGGAGTGGATCCGCACCAAATATAAAGGCGCGGTGATCCCGGTTAATAACTGATCCTTCTGGCGCGCGGCTGTTCTGGCCGCGCGCCTGTTGCTCTGTTTTTTTCTCCTCCTTCTTTATTTCCGTCGTTTCTGGTCCATTATTTCCTTGTGATTAATATCACCAAATTTAAACAACCTTGTTAACACCCATTAACAATGCACTACTATTGCCAGGTTCATTCCAGGGCGGAGGTAGAGATGAAAGATGTCGTGATCGTGGGGGCTGTCCGCACGCCAATCGGCTGTTTTCAGGGGGCCTTGTCGCGCCACTCCGCCGTTGAGCTTGGTAGCCTGGTGGTGCAGGCGCTGGTGGAACGCAGCGGCGTGCAGCCACAAGATATTGATGAAGTGATCCTGGGCCAGGTGTTAACTGCCGGAGCCGGGCAGAACCCTGCACGCCAGTCGGCCATTAAAGGTGGGCTACCGAATACCGTTTCTGCCATCACCATTAACGATGTTTGCGGTTCAGGGCTCAAAGCCCTGCATCTGGCCTCACAGGCTATTCAGTGCGGTGAGGCGGATGTGGTGATCGCAGGCGGCCAGGAAAACATGAGCCGTGCACCGCATGTGCTCACCGACAGCCGCACTGGTGCGCCGCTGGGCAATAGCCAACTGATTGATAGTCTGGTGCACGACGGGCTGTGGGATGCGTTCAACGATTACCATATGGGTATGACGGCGGAAAATCTGGCGCGGGAGTATGGCATCAGCCGCGAACATCAGGATGAATGGGCGCTCCGTTCCCAGCATAAAGCGCGTGCGGCCATTGATTCAGGTCGCTTTCGTGCTGAGATTGTCCCGGTGAATGCAGTTGCCGCAGATGGTCGGGCGGTGATTGTCGATACCGATGAGCAGCCGCGTACCGATCCCAGTGCCGAAGCGCTGGCAAGATTGTCGCCGGCTTTTGGCGTGAGCGGCTCGGTCACTGCCGGTAACGCCTCACCATTGAATGACGGCGCGGCGGCAGTATTGATGATGAGCGAGAATAAAGCGCAGGCGCTGAATCTGCCGGTACTGGCGCGTATTCGGGCGTTTGCCAGCGTTGGCGTTGACCCGGCATTGATGGGGATCGCGCCCGTTTATGCGATGCGACGTTGCCTGGAGCGCGCTGGCTGGCAGTTAAATGATGTTGACCTGATTGAAGCGAACGAAGCCTATGCTGCGCAAGCGTTGTCGGTGGGGAAAGTCCTCGAATGGGACGAGAAACGCGTCAATGTCAATGGCGGCGCGATCGCGTTGGGTCATCCGATTGGCGCATCCGGTTGCCGTATTCTGGTTTCACTGGTACACGAGATGCAAAAGCGCAACGCGCGCAAAGGGCTGGCAACATTATGCATTGGCGGTGGCCAGGGCGTAGCGCTGGCTATTGAACGCGACTGACCTTCTCTTTTAAGTCAAATAAAGCCTTCCACCCGGAAGGCTTTATTATTTGTGATGGCGATCTCAGGCGGTGTTTCAATTAAATTAAAACCTTCACGACTTCACCTAATAATCATTCCACGTAATTAGAACACACACCTTAAACTCCCTGAAATTGTATTGTTGCCCCCGTTACCATTGTCATTGTGCAAGGTAAGCATGCTTATTATTATATTTTTCATTTTGTAGGTGACTGTTTTTAATTGTGTTCTTGAGTTGTATTTCAAGTTGTAACAATGCGGTTAATAAAAATTTGGTGTGATCTTGAGCCTGTTTTTTATGGCTAAAACGGAAAATATATTGATATTCATCACGCTGTTATAGATAGTTCAACTCTATACAATTATTTACGATCGAGATCACTAAAATAAAGTTACCAAAAAAATAAAATAGAATTCCATAAAAATGGAACATAATTTTAATTATTGAGGTGACTCATGCTTAAGAAAACTCTGGCTCTTGCTTCACTCCTTGGCGCTTCCTTCGCATCACAAGCTGTTACCGTCGACTTACGTCATGAATACATCGACAGCGGCTCTAACGCCGATCGTGTGGCGGTCTCTCACCGTTTTGATAACGGCGTGGGCTTTGGTGTTGAAGCAAAATGGAAATCCGGCGGTGATGATGCCGATAAACCCTTAACTGAAATTGTCGGTAATGGTCACGAAGAGTCGATCAACTGGCGTTGGGCTGCGACCAAGAATTTTGCGCTGACCCCGGGCTTTAATATCGAAAGTAAAGATACGAACTCCATTTATAAACCGTATCTGCATGTGCAATACAGCTTTGATAACGGCATTTATATTGCAGGCCGCTATCGTTATGAATACACACGTAACCCGGATTCCAGCACCGTTGATAATAAAGTCAACAAATTCGATACCTGGGTGGGTTGGGCGCTGGGCGACTTCCGTTTTGAGCTGAACTATGTTTATGCCAAGAGCACCGAAGACGTTATTCGCGAAAACAACAAAACCTATTCAAACGAATATAACGCCAAGGTGGCTTATAAACTCGATAAGAACTGGTCTCCGTATGTTGAATTGGGCAACGTGGGCGTGAAAAGTACCGACGAACGCCAGACCCGTTTCCGTCTCGGCGTAGCGTATTCTTTCTGATTGTCTGAATTACCCTCAAAAATTATCCCCGGAGCCGTTGGCCGGGGATTTTTTTGCGCTATTTAGAACCGCCGTGGCGTTACTGCTCACTTCCCCATTTTCTACTCACTTCAGCTCTTCCGTTTTGAACAGCGCCTGTGCTGACAATAGCCTGGCGGCCGAATCACTCAGCACCACCCGAACTCCGTGGAGCCAACTGAAATGCACACTATTCCGGGCAAACGCCGGTCTGTGAACGCGAAAATTTATCCTGGCATCGACGGGTAAAAAAAAGCCCCCCAGGAGGAGGGCAAGGCCAGTTACAGAAACACGACTAAAAATTTATGCCTGCAGCATGACGCGCTGCGCGGGAAGTTTTGCGATATAGAGCGCCGGTTTGCCGTCTTTATCAGAGCTGTACAAAATGGCGCTGTCGTCCGGGGTAAACGAAGGATGCGGATGTGTCACCTGGCGGCTGTTTGCCACCGTCGCCCATGAGGTGTCATGACGGGCAACGCGGAAATAGGCCTTTTGCGCCACGTCAAACACATACAAATAGGGATCGTTATCAATGGTGTAGCCGCTGGTGTCTTTCACATCCACCGGCGTACCGGAACCATCGCCGACCAGCAGCGTACCGTCAAAGTTACTCATCAAGTGAGAGCAGGCTGGCATCGGCATCACGGCTTCGTTTACGCCACTGTCCGGGTTAAAGCGGTAAATCGTGCGCCCTTGTTTACCCTTCAGGTACGAGACATACACTAGCGCGGAGCCGTTTGGCACCCAGAATTCGTGCGTGCAGCTTTCGCCTTCGGCGTGATCTTTCACTTTACGCACATGGCTGCCATCTTCATTGACCAGCCACATCCGCGCGTCCACCAAGTCATGAGGACCCTCATGACAAAACGCCACGGTATTGTCATCGAACGGGCGGTAGATCGGGTGACCGAGCCAGTTTTTCTCTTCATGGATGACGCTGCTTTGACCGTTTTGCAAATCCACGCGCAACAGACGGCAGTGCGGGCCTTTATGGAAGAAATCGTGGAACAATTGCCAGCTGTTCAGCGGTGTCCAGTCGCTGGCGGCAATCTCAATACCCACCAGTTTGGTGCAGTCGCTGTTGGCAACCCAGGTACCGTAGCCTACCCACTCATCCGGTACGCGGTAGATTTCACGTTCGGCCAGCGTCTGCAAATTCACTTCGCGCAGCGTACGGTCATTCTTCACGTAATAGAGGGTGCTGTCGTCTGGCGAGAGAAAGCCGCCAAAGGTGTTATCGCCTGCGCCTTCCGTCAGTTGTACGGCTTCTGCATTCGCGATATCCAGCAGGTAGTAGTTCCAGTTGCCATCAAATTCACCGGCAAACAACAGATGACTGCCATCGTTAAAAAAACACTTCTGATAAAAGTAGTTCCGGTGGCAGGTCACTTCCGGCGGGGTTAAGCGGGTGATTTCCGCGCCGGTGTCCGGATCGCGGCTGACTGCGTATTGCAGTTTTACCCGCATGCCTTTTGCCATATCTCACTCCTTTAAAGGGTCCGGTGGGCAAGCAAGCGCCCTAATGTGACCACAGATGCTTTCAAGTTTAAAAACTGGGTATTAATTTATCAAAACAATGTTTCAATATGTGTGATTGCTGACGCACTTTATAAGAAAAGCGCAAAACAGGACGCAATAAGGCAACGGAAAATGCGCGACTTTGATTTTAAACAGGAAAAGTGCTCTTCGACTGTCAAAACTCAAAGACGCTCTTAAATTCTTGTTTGCTATGATTAATTTAACGGAAATTTTGCCGCTCTCTCAATATGGCGGCGCTGTCAACGCCGAACATTCGTGATCGGACTTACAGATCTTGAAAGAAGTAACAGAAAAAGTGAAACGTCGTTTTATTTACGATTGAAAACACGTTTTAGCCGGGATAAGATGCACTAATACAAGAAACGGAACATTGTTTCTCTTCTGTTGAGTGACGTTTCGGTCAAAATTTACTTCGGAGGTTATTGTGGAAGTCAGACAAAGCATCCACAGTGCGCACGCAAAAACGCTGGACACCCAGGGCCTGCGCAATGAGTTTTTAGTCGAAAAAGTCTTCGTCGATGACGAATACACCATGGTCTATAGCCACATTGATCGCATCATTGTTGGCGGCATCAAACCGGTGAAGAAAACCGTGTCCGTGGGCGGCGAAGTGGGTAAACAACTCGGCGTCAGCTACTTCCTTGAGCGTCGTGAACTGGGCGTGATCAACATCGGCGGACCGGGCACCATTACGGTTGACGGTCAGTGCTTTGAAATCGGCCACCGCGATGCGTTGTATGTGGGCAAAGGGGCGAAAGAGGTGGTTTTCGCCAGCATCGATAGCGCGAAACCGGCGAAGTTCTACTACAACTGCGCGCCTGCGCACATGACGTTCCCGACCAAAAAAGTGACGCCAGCCGATGTTGCACCGGTCACTCTCGGCGATCCGCTAACCAGCAACCGTCGCACCATCAATAAATACTTCGTGCCGGACGTGCTGGAAACCTGTCAGTTGAGCATGGGGCTGACTGAGCTGGAGCCGGGCAACCTGTGGAACACCATGCCGTGCCACACGCATGAACGCCGGATGGAAGTCTACTTCTACTTCAATATGGAAGAGGACGCCTGCGTATTCCATATGATGGGCCAGCCGCAGGAAACGCGTCATCTCGTGATGCATAACGAACAAGCTGTAATTTCTCCAAGCTGGTCAATCCATTCGGGTGTGGGTACGCGCGCGTACACCTTCATCTGGGGGATGGTGGGGGAGAACCAGGTCTTTGATGACATGGACCACGTCGCTGTAAAAGATCTGCGCTAGTCGCGGGCAGCATAAAACCATGCCTGTCCGGTACAGGCGCTGATAGATTAAGGAACAAACATGATTCTGGATGCATTTTCTCTTCAAGGTAAGGTTGCGGTAGTGAGCGGTTGCGATACCGGTCTCGGTCAGGGCATGGCGCTGGGTCTGGCGGAAGCAGGCTGCGACATCGTTGGCATCAACATTGTTGAACCGACGGAAACCATCGAGCGTGTCACTGCGCTGGGTCGTCGTTTTCTCAGCCTGACAGCCGATCTGCGTCAGATTGACGGTATTCCGGCACTGCTGGAGCGCGCGGTGACGGAATTCGGCAAAATCGATATTCTGGTCAACAACGCCGGTTTGATCCGTCGCGAAGACGCGATCAACTTCAGCGAGAAAGACTGGGATGACGTGATGAACCTGAACATTAAAAGCGTGTTCTTTATGTCTCAGGCCGCGGCGAAACACTTTATCGCGCAGGGTCACGGCGGCAAGATCATCAACATCGCTTCCATGCTCTCCTTCCAGGGCGGCATCCGCGTTCCGTCTTACACCGCGTCGAAAAGCGGCGTTATGGGTGTGACCCGTCTGCTGGCGAATGAATGGGCGAAGCACAATATCAACGTCAACGCCATTGCGCCGGGCTATATGGCCACCAACAACACCCAGCAACTGCGCGCCGACGAACAACGTAGCGCGGAGATCCTTGACCGTATTCCGGCTGGCCGTTGGGGGCTGCCGAGCGACCTGATGGGGCCCGTTGTGTTCCTCGCCTCTCAGGCGTCTGATTACATCAGCGGCTACACCATTGCCGTGGATGGCGGCTGGCTGGCGCGTTAAGTCCCCGCCTGCGTCCGATAAAAACCTGCCAGTGGGCAGGTTTTTTTATATCCGCATATTATTTGTCCATATGTCACTGCTTAAAAAATCCATATCCTTTTATCTTAATTAGCAGGCTTTGTTTAAAAATTTATTACAAATAAAGGAGTTAAAAATAGTTTATGGCTTAAACGTTATTTTCAAAATTGTAAACTCCATCACAAAACATCATGCCACAGCGAATTTATCCATATCTTCGCGTTTTATAGACTGACGCTCGTTCACGCCGCTGACTTACTTTCATAAGACATCTTATTCTGTGCAGGCGAAAAAAATGGCATCTATCAGTAATGAGTCTGTAGTTTTACCGCGTGCGCTGCGTGATACCCGGCGTATGAACCTGTTTGTCTCTGTCTCTGCGGCAGTCGCCGGGCTGCTGTTTGGCCTGGATATCGGCGTGATCGCCGGTGCGTTGCCGTTTATTACCGATCATTTCACCTTAAGCAGCCGGTTGCAGGAGTGGGTCGTCAGCAGCATGATGCTCGGCGCAGCGCTCGGCGCACTGTTCAATGGCTGGCTCTCTTTCCGCCTCGGGCGTAAATACAGCCTGATGGCGGGTGCCGTGTTGTTTGTTGCCGGATCGCTGGGATCGGCTTTCGCCGGTAACGTGGAACTGTTGCTGGTGTCCCGCGTGGTGCTGGGCGTGGCGGTGGGGATTGCCTCCTACACCGCGCCACTCTATCTGTCGGAAATGGCCAGCGAAAATGTGCGCGGCAAGATGATCAGCATGTATCAACTGATGGTGACGCTGGGCATTGTGCTGGCGTTCCTCTCTGATACGGCGTTCAGCTACAGCGGCAACTGGCGGGCGATGCTCGGCGTGCTGGCGCTGCCGGCCGTGTTGTTGATTATTCTGGTGGTGTTCCTGCCCAATAGCCCACGCTGGCTGGCGCAAAAAGGGCGACATATCGAAGCGGAAGAGGTGTTGCGCATGCTGCGTGATACCTCTGAAAAAGCCCGTGAAGAGCTGAATGAAATTCGCGAAAGCCTGAAGCTAAAACAGGGGGGATTCCAGCTGTTTAAAGCTAACCGCAATGTGCGTCGTGCGGTATTCCTCGGCATGTTGTTGCAGGCAATGCAGCAGTTCACCGGGATGAACATCATCATGTATTACGCGCCGCGTATTTTTAAAATGGCGGGATTCACCACCACCGAGCAGCAGATGATTGCCACGCTGGTGGTCGGACTGACCTTTATGTTCGCCACGTTTATTGCGGTATTCACGGTGGATAAAGCCGGGCGCAAACCAGCGCTGAAAATCGGCTTTAGCGTGATGGCGCTGGGTACGCTGATCCTTGGTTACTGCCTGATGCAGTTTGATAACGGTACGGCATCGAACGGGCTTTCCTGGTTGTCGGTCGGGATGACCATGATCTGCATCGCCGGGTATGCAATGAGCGCGGCGCCGGTGGTGTGGATCCTCTGTTCAGAGATCCAGCCGCTGAAATGCCGTGATTTCGGCATTACCTGTTCGACCACCACCAACTGGGTGTCGAACATGATCATTGGCGCGACCTTCCTGACACTACTGGATGCGATTGGTGCGGCGGGCACTTTCTGGTTATATACCGCGCTGAACCTGGTGTTTGTCGGGATTACCTTCTGGCTGATTCCGGAAACCAAAAACGTCACGCTTGAGCACATTGAACGCCGACTGATGGCGGGCGAGAAGCTGCGTAACATTGGGGTATAACCACAGCGCGTGGCGCTGACGGGCGTCACGCTCACATTGCTGGTGAAAAGCGCGTGCAACGTTGCTGCTTTTTATGGTGATATTAATCAGTTACGGTTGATAAATCATAAGGAATGGGCGCGTTATGACCGCGAAATACTACTTCAAGAATATTTTTTGGGGGATGTTTTTTCTGTCCGGTTTTGCCTGGGCATGGAGCCAGGATATGCAGGATCGCGTCTCTCAATACTTCTTTGTGTTATCGCTCTTTAGTTGCCCGCTCTACCCGTTAGCCAAAAAAGGGGTTGAGACCCTGGCGCTGACGTTTACGACGCGAGCTTTCTGGCAGCGGGGATATTTCAAAGAGACGCCGGGGAAAAACGGGCTTTATGCCTTGTATTACGGCGCGTGCTTTTTGTTCGCGGTGCCGCTCGGGTTGGTGTATTTGCTCTATCTGTTGCTGAAGAAAAAGGCCGGTTAATACCGGCCTTTGGTTTGCCATTACACGCCTAACAGGGCATTCGCTTTGGTGATAAAAGCCTCGTCGACCAGCGCGCCGACGATGGCCATCATCAATGCAAACCCGAGGATGCCCAGGGCGCTGCCGGTGATGGCGCTGAACACGAACGCCGTCAATGCCGTTGCCGCGTTACCTGCCGCGATGGCTTCCACTTTCACAAAGAACGGACGCCAGTTTTTGGTACGGATAGCCTTCGGCAGTTCGACCAGGATCGCATCATACGCATCGATGGCTTTACCCACATAACCAAACCCTTTGCTGAACTTCGCCAGGCTGCTGGCCATGTTGGCGCGGTTCACGGACTCCAGCGCTTTTGCAATCGCTTCGCGATCGGCCACGCTGTATTTTTTATCCAGCACGGCCTGATAGCGATCGAAAGCAGCCAGCGCCTGTTCAACGTTGCGGATCTTCTTGCCTTTGGCGGCTGCGGCCAGCTCCTGGGCAACTTTCGCCGACTGTTCGCTGAATTTCGCCGTCACCTCTTTGTAAAAATCGGCGGTAAATTTCACCGCGTCTTTAACGTCCGCGCGTTGCGCTTCGCCCTGCTTATACGCCTGGGTCAGCGCAGGCACTTCCTGTTCAACGGTCACGATGCGGGTATGCTCGTTGCCGTTTTTCCCACCGCCACCGGTGGTGATCTCCCGGCGAACTTTGGTCATCACTTTACCGTTACTCAGCCAGTAGCCGGAAGGCAATACGCCCTGCAATACCGTCACAAACTGACCAACCGATGAAGAGGCGATCGTGTCGGCGTTGAGCCCGCCTTTGCCGTTATTCGGTTGCTTGCCTTGCAGCGGATGACCGGAGTTGAAGTCGCCAATCGCAACCGTCACGCCATTACCGCGAAGGCCCATCACCAGGCCAGACAGGCCAATGTCCGTCGCTTGATCGGCCGTTAACCCTTCAGCCGAAATGCTGAGCATGCCATTGGGTTTCACTTGTTCAATTTTCAGTTTCGTTAACGGGTTAATGGTGCGGGCGGCCAGAATCAGGTTCGCCAGCTTCTGACGGAGCGCCTGATCATTCTGGATCGCGGCCAACTGTTTTTGCGCCGGCGTCGCGTTCGCTGAACCACCGTTATCACGATCGCCGCCATGTCCGTTTGAACCGCCGCCAGGTGACGGCTCTGAACCGCGTTCTGAACTCCAGTTGGTACCATCACCTACGCCACCGCCATAGTTAAATCCAGGCATATTGTTTTCCTCTTTTGTCATTTTTTGAGTTGGATTGGGGAAATCCGGTGCGCATCTTTTTGAAGACCAGAGACGTTCTGCCACACCGAATGTGCTGTATATAAAAACAGGTATTTTGCTACAGCAAGGGCGATGCTACGCCTGAGATATTCACCCCGTCAATAGCCATGATTAAATAAAAATTATAATAATAACAACTAGTTGTGTGGTTTTTGAGTAAACATCAAAGGCTGGAAAAGCGCGTAAAAAGGGGGGCGGAAAGCGTGCAAAAAAGCGTCAGGAAAGAGGCCCTCATCGTGGCGAAGAGGGCGGAGGGAACACTCAGACTTTGGCTAAATAGAGCGCAGGCATGCCTTCAGCGTCTGAGGTATAGAGCACCCACTGGTTATCCGGTGAGAATGACGGGTGCGGGTGGGTGACCTGGCGGTCGCCATCCAGCACTTTCCAGCTACTGTTATGCTGGCAGATGGCCGTTTGCTCGCCGCTTTGCACATCAAACACCCAAATAAAGGGATCGTTAAGATGAATATCTCCGGTGTGATGGGGCGCGCCGTCACCGACCACCAGACTGCCGTCATCGTTGCTCATCAAATGAGAACAAGGGGGGATCGCCATAAGCTGGCGGTTTTCCAGCGTCTGCGGGTCGGCGCTGAACAGATAGCGCCGGGCGTCGTTTTCCCGGTGCGCCACGTAATAGAGCGCGGAGCCGTCCGGTACCCAGAATTCATGGGTAAAACTTTCGCCAGCCTCATGCTGACGTACCTTGCGCAGGTTGCTACCATCTTCGTTGATCAACCACATGCGTGCATCAATCGCATCGCGCGGGCCTTCATGGCAAAACGCCACGGTTTTATCGTCAAACGGGCGGTAGATCGGGTGCCCCAGCCAGCGTTTTTCTTGCAGCAACGTGCTGCGCTCACCGCTTTGCAGATCGATGCGGATCAGCCGGCATTCCGGGTTGGTAAAGTAGAAATCGCGGAATTTTTGCCAGTCGGTTAACGGCTGCCAGTCGCTTTTTTTAATCTCGATGCCCACCAGCTTGGTGCAGTCGGAATTGGCGACCCAGGTGCCGTAAGCTACCCAGTCATCGTCCACCTGATAAACGACATACTCTTCCAGCGTGGTCAGATCGACGCGGCGTAATTCACGGGTGTTTTTTACATACCATAGCGAGTGGTCGTCGGCGGACAAAAAACCGCCAAAGGTATTATCTCCGGCCCCTTCGGTTAACTGGGTGGCCTCGCTGCGGGCGATATCCAGCAGGTAATAGTTCCAGTGGCCTTCGAATGCGCCGCCAAAGATCAGTTTCCCGCCATCGCGGGTAAAGCATTTTTGGTAGAAGTAGTTACGGTGACAAATAATGTGCGGAGGCGTCATCCGGATAACCTCGCGCCCGGTATGCGGATCCTTCTGGCTACGGTATGTCAGCGGGATGATTTTGCCTTTTGCCATGATCTTCTCTCCTGATCCTCTCTCCATAGATAAAAAAATACCCTGCCGGATCCGGCAGGGTAGGGTGTGACGGTAAAACCTTAGCGCATGGCGCGTTTCAGAATGCGCTCAGCCTGACGTTGGAAGTCTGCGGCGGTTTCTTCCACCGTTTTCTGACCATAGTCGATGTACTGAATTGCCGTGCCGAACTGGGCAACAATCTGCGGATCGTCAAAATACGGCGACACAGAGAGTTTGGCTGGCAGCGACTGCGCCAGACGCAGGCCCGCAACAGCCGGATCTTCCGCTTTGATTGCGCCATTGGCGGTCAGCGTCTGAACTGCGGCTTTGCTCAACGGTACACCACGCTCCAGACCGAGGGTTTCCGCGCCTTCTTTGCTGTTCAGCAGGAAGTTAATCACCTGTGCGGCTTCTTTCGGGTGTTTGGTGGATTTACCAATCGACAGCATTTGCGCCGGTTTGAAGAACAGACCTGCATCCGTTGCGCCTGGCAGCATCGGGTATTCACCCAGCACCAGTTTGGCTGGCGGCTTCAGGTTGTCGGAGTATTTGGTGATGGTGGAGTTCCACATGTAGGTACCGGCCCATTCACCTTCGATCCACGGCTTCATTTCATACATGTTGCTCTTACCGAACGATGCATAGTACTTCGCGTCCGGCATCACGTGGCTGTCGACCAGTTTTTTATACATCTGGAAGAATTCCACCCACTGCTCATTGGTGTAGCTGAATTTCTTCGCTTTCTCGTCAACGGCAGGAATATTGTATTTCTGCACCATGTACGAGTTCAGCAGCGCCAGCGTATCCTGGTGCTCCAGCACCACCGGGTAGTACTGCTTGCCCAGTTTGCTTTCAAACGTTTTGCCCGCCGCTAACAGCTCATCCCAGGTTTTCGGGAAGGCGACGCCCGCTTTTTTCCACTGCTCATCGTTGAAATAGAACACGCGTGCGGTGACGGAGATCGGAATACCGTTCAGTTTGCCGTCCACGGTGGTGGATTTCAGCTCTTTGGCGTCGAACTGGCTCAAATCGATAATGTCTTTCACCTGGTTCAGGTCGTAAAAACCGTCACCGGATTTTGAGAAGATCGGCAGCCAGTTCCAGTTGGTCTGCATCACGTCCGGCTCGGTGCCGCCCGCGATTTGCGTGGTCAGACGGGAAAGGTGACCGTCCCAGCCGGTGTACTCAGACTTAACCGTAATATTCGGATGCTGTTGATGAAATTCTTCCAACGCTTTCAATGTCACCTGATGACGACCGTTGCCCCCCCACCAGGACATACGCAGGTCTACATTATCAGCGGCAATAGCGGGTACAGCGCACATGCCCAGAGTTGCGGAGATAACGGCGCCTGTTAGCACTTTTTTCATTTTTATACTCCAGTTTTAATTTACAGAGAGATGTTCTGTTCCGTTTTTGCGTCAAAAACATGACACTTATTCATATCAAACTTAAAGTACACCTTCCGGTGAAGTCCCTTCTCAATCAGAGGCTTAGCTTCATCAGACGGAATTCGGGCGGTCAGCTCGTAGTCGCCGACTTTCAGATAAACAAAGAACTCGTGTCCCATGTTTTCTACGCGCACCAGGTCGCCGGAACCGCAATCGTCGGCAAAAGGCTGATCGGCGACGGAGACAAACTCCGGACGCACGCCAAAGAACACCTCTTTGCCTTCATAATCCGCGACTTTTTCCTGCTGGCGGGTATTCAGCGCCAGCGTGTCGTGACCGACCGTGATATGTAACTGGTCGTCTTTTTTCACAATTTTCGCCGGTTTGATGTTCATTTCCGGCGCACCGATAAAGCCCGCCACGAACATGTTTTTCGGGAAGTGATAGAGATTGTCCGGGGTATCCACCTGCATGATGTGACCGAGTTTCATCACGCAGATACGGTCGCCCATGGTCATCGCTTCCGTCTGATCGTGGGTCACGTAGACGGTGGTGGCCGGTTTACCGGACTTCTTGAGCTGCTTGTGCAGGTCGGAAATACGGATACGCATGGAGGCGCGCAGTTTGGCGTCGAGGTTAGACAGCGGTTCGTCAAACAGGAACACGTCCGGTTTCTTCACAATCGCACGGCCTACCGCCACACGCTGTGCCTGGCCACCGGAAAGCTGGCGCGGCAGCCTGTCCATCAGTTCTTCCAGCTCAAGGATTTTTGCCGCTTCATCCACTTGTTTGGTGATTTCGTCTTTCGGCATCTTGCTGAGCTTGAGACCAAACGCGAGGTTTTCGCGCACGGTCATATGCGGGTAGAGCGCATAGTTCTGGAACACCATCGCAATACCGCGCGATTTTGGCGCGAGGTTGTTGACGATCTTCTCACCGATGCGCACTTCACCGCCGCTGATGGTTTCCAGACCGGCGAGCATACGCAAGGTCGTGGACTTGGCGCAGCCGGACGGGCCGACAATCACCATAAATTCACCGTCGGCGATTTTCAGGTCGATACCATGTACCGCTTTGAAGCCGTTGGAGTAAACTTTTTCCAGTTTGTTGAAAATAACTTCAGCCATGATACTTCCCTCTTAACCTTTAATTCCGCTGCTGGTCACGCCCTGTACGAAGTAGCGCTGTGCCAGGAAGAAGACAATGATGGACGGCAGAATGGAGATACTCGCCATTGCCAGAATTTCGTTCCACGGTGCGCCTTCGGTCACGTCAATGGACATTTTCAGCGCCAGTGCGATGGGGTACTTATCCACGCTGTAGACATAAATCAGCGGACCGATAAAGTCGTTCATCGACCACATAAACTGGAACAGCGCCACCGAGATAATCGCCGGTTTCAGGATCGGCACCACCACGTACCACAACACCTGCCAGGAGTTACAGCCGTCGATCTGCGCCGCTTCTTCCATGTCGCGCGGCACACCGCGCAGGAACTGAATCAGCATAAAGACGAAGAACCCGTGGGTGGCGAACGCCGTTGGCAGATACAGCGGCATATAGCTGTTGAGCATGCCCATTTCACGGAACATCAGGTACTGCGGGATCAGCAACACGGTGCTCGGCAGCAGCATGGTGGCAATAAGCGTACCGAACCAGAAGTTCTTCCACGGGATCTCAAAGCGGGCAAAGCCGTAAGCCACAATGGTGGAGGAGATAATGGTCAGGATCACTTTCGGGATCACATACTTAAAGGTGTTCAGCATGTAATGACCGAAGGTGTATTCCGTGCCGGTTTTCCAGCCGTTGATAAACCCGTCCCAGGTGGCGTGCTGCGGCCACAAACCCAGCGTGGTGAAGATCTCGTGGTTCGGTTTGAACGATGCCGAGAACATCCACGCCAGCGGGTAGAGCATCAGCAGGCCGACAAACAGCAGGATCACATAGCGGATCCACGCGCTCACTTTCTCGCGGCGCAGGGTACGCGCCACTTCACGCTCTGCTTCCTGCATGCCCGGCGTGACGTGTTGGATATCAGCCATTTTTGCCTCCCTTATCGGCAGAGTAGAACACCCAGTATTTCGACGATTTAAAGGCGATAGAGGCAAAGACCGCCACCACCAGGAACAGAACCCAGGCCAGCGCCGCGCCATAGCCCATATCGAAATACTTGAAGGCCGTGTCGTAGATATAGAGCGAGAACAGATAGGTGTAGTAGGTCGGGCCGCCGCCGGTGATGACATACGGGCCGGTGAATTCCTGGAACGCCTGGGTGGTCTGCATAATGAAGTTGAAGAAAATAACCGGCGTGATCAGCGGCACGGTGACTTTCATAAACATCTGCCATTTGCTGGCACCGTCGATCATGGCTGCTTCGTATTGAGACTGCGGTACGTTTTGCAGCGCGGCAAGGAAGATAACCATCGCCGAGCCAAACTGCCACACGCGCAGTAATGTCACCGACATCAGCGCCAGCGACGGTTCGCCCAGCCAGTTAACCGGATCAAGGCCAAACACGCCGATAAAGCTGTTCAGCAGACCATCAATGGCAAACAGCGCGCGCCACAGCACGGCGATAGCCACTGAGCTCCCGAGAATCGAGGGAATATAGTAAGCAGTACGGAAAAAGCCGATACCGCGTAATTTAAAGTTCAGTACAAAGGCAATACCCAGCGCGAAAGCAAGCTTCAGCGGGATGGTTAAAAATACGTACGCGAACGTTACGCCCATTGATTTCCAGAAGAGGGTGTCTTCAGTAAACATGTAGCGATAGTTTTCGATGCCGTTAAATACCGGCGGGCTCATCAGGTCATACTCAGTAAAACTGAGAAAGAACGATGAGATGAACGGGAATGCCGTAAAGACTATCAACCCAATAACGTAGGGTGATATCCAGGCCAATCCCAGTAGTCTGTTTTCATTCATACATACCTACCTGGCGAACAATGGTGTAATACGGATTCGGAGATTAACTTCTTTCCCCTGACGCCTGGGCGTTTGGGGGTAAAAACAGGTTCTGTGCGTGCGCCTGATCACAATATTTAGCGTAATCAATGCGATGTGAATCTTTAACTGCCCGAAATCATTAGCAATCTTCCGGGTTTTAAAATCCTATCAACTTGCGTTCTTGATTTGTAAAACATCGTTTTAAAATATTTTATTGCGTTTTGATTTGCCGTCATTCGATTAATTCGCGAAATGTGATCAAAGTCGAAACGATGTTTCAATAAGGTGAGGTGGATGACATTTTTGCCGAAAAAACACAGGTTTCGCCGGAAATAAAAAACGCTGACGGCATCTGCCAGAACAGTGGAAATATCGCTGAATGAAATCATTCAATATTTAAACAATTATCTGGCGAAGTGTTTTTCAGGGAAATTAATCAAAGAAACAAAATGAAAACGCCCTCAGCAGAGAGGGCGTTAACCGGGGGGCTCAATAACGTGCTCGGGATCACGCTTTCAAAAAGTCTTCGCGTACCGGCGTGAACGTATCCAGCAACGTACCGGCTTTCAGACACACGCAGCCGTGCATAATGTGCGGTTGCTTATAAAGAGTATCGCCTGCCGTGACGATATGTTTCTCATCACCGATGGTAAATTCGAATTCACCGGATAAGACATAAGTGAGTTGTTCATGAGGATGGTTATGCATCGGGCCGATGGCGCCTTGTTCAAACATGACCTCGACGGCCATCATTTTGCCGTCATGGGCCAGAATACGGCGGGTAACACCATTGCCCAGATCGTCAAGCTGAGTGTCTTTATGAAAAATAAACATCTGGCTGTCCTGTGGTTGAGTAATAAGATGAAACGATGTTTCAAAATAATTTATCTCAGCGGCAGGCAAAAATAAACGTGAGGCCAGAGAAGTTGAAAGTCGATCACAACTTTGGTTGACTGAGTGCACTAACCCACGGAGACAAACGATGAAAACGATAGGATTGCTGGGCGGCATGAGCTGGGAATCGACCGTTCCCTACTACCGCCTGATTAATGAGGGTGTCAAAGCCCGCCTGGGTGGTTTGCACTCCGCGAGCATACTTCTGCACAGCGTGGATTTTCATGAGATTGAAGCCTGTCAGGCCACGGCGCAATGGCACAAAGCCGGGGAAATTCTTGCCCAGGCGGCGGCAGGGCTGGAGCAGGCGGGCGCGCAGGCGATTGTGCTGTGCACCAACACCATGCACAAAGTGGCGGGGCAAATCGAGGAGCGCTGCAATATTCCCTTTCTGCACATTGCCGATGCCACTGGCCGGGCAATTGAAAACGCCGGGTTGAGCAATATCGCGCTGCTCGGCACGCGCTACACCATGGAGCAGGATTTCTATCGCGGGCGACTGGAAAAACAGTTCGGCATCAAAACCCGCGTACCGGGTCCGGAAGATCGCGAACGCGTCAATGAAATCATCTTCGAACAACTGTGCCTCGGCACCTTCACCGACGAGTCGCGTTACTACTTTTTGAATTTGATCAAACAGTTGGCAGCGGAAGGGGCAGAGGGGGTGATTTTTGGCTGTACCGAAATCGGTCTGCTGCTGCCGGAGACGCACTGCCCGATCAGGGTCTTTGACACCGCGGCGCTCCATGCCGCCGACGCCGTTGAATTTATGCTCTCTTAAACGGACCCGAGCATCGCCGCCAGCGGTTGGGTTACCCGCGGCATGGCGGTCTGCAAGTGCTGTGCAAACGCGTTGACCAGCGCGGAAGCAGGGCGATGCAGAGGGCGGATCAGGCTGACAGTAAAAGGAACATCAATACTGAAGCGGCGTACGGCAACGCCGCTGGCGGCGTAATCGAGCGCCGTTAACGGGTTCACGACCGAAATGCCGACCCCGGCGCGCACCATCGCGCAAACTGACGCGGCGCTGTGGGTCTCCAGTACCATGCGGCGCTTCACCTGATGTTCGTTGAATAGCGTATCCAGCAGTTGTCGGTAGCTGTCGGTACGCGACAAACTGATGTAGTTCTCGGTGTGAAAATCCGCTGGCGTTAGCACGCTTTTACGCGCCAGTGGATGATCCTGCGGCATCACGCATACTTCATTACAGGTTAGCAGCGGCGTACGTTCCGTACCGGCAGGTGTGGTCAGTGTTTCCGTTAACCCCAAATCATGGCGCTGCGCCGACAACCACTCCTCCAGCAATGGCGACTCCTGCGGCACGATATTCAGGCTGACATCCGGGTAACGGGCGAGAAAGGGCTGTAACAGCAGCGGTAAAAAGGATTGCGAAAAGACCGGCAGGCAGGCGACCGACAGTTCGCCCTGGCGGAATTCGCGCAGGCTTTCGGCGGCGCTGACAATTCTGTCCAGCCCGTACCACGAGCGCTGTACCTCTTCAAATAGCCGCAGCCCCTGCACCGTAGGGTGCAGGCGTCCACGCGTGCGCTCAAACAGGGTTAATCCCAGCACTTTTTCAAACCGCGCCAGCTCGCGGCTCACTGTCGGTTGCGAGGTGTGCAGCAGTGCGGCGGCTTCGGTGAGGTTGCCGGTGGTCATCACCGCGTGAAAAATTTCGATATGGCGCAGGTTAACAGCGGGCATGGCGGTATCCGGTTGTTGAAGGTATTCCATATCATTTTTGCATAGACTCGCGATAAAACGATATTTTTTATTCTCTTCGCCGTGTGGCGTAATCATAAAAAATATTGACGGAGTCCATCATGCCACGCCCATTGCACCAGACTGAGACTGACCTTAACGCTGCCAACCTGCTGAGACTGCCTGCCGAATTCGGTTGCCCGGTGTGGGTCTACGATGCGCAAATCATTCGCGCGCAAATTGCCAAACTGCGTGACTTCGACGTGGTGCGCTTCGCGCAGAAGGCCTGCTCAAACATCCATATTTTGCGGTTGATGCGTGAGCAGGGCGTCAAAGTGGATTCGGTATCGCTGGGCGAAATTGAGCGTGCGCTGGCGGCGGGCTACGATCCCAAAACACATCCGGATGACATTGTTTTCACCGCGGACGTGATTGATGACGCGACGCTGGCGCGTGTCAGCGAACTGGGGATTGCGGTCAACGCCGGTTCGGTGGATATGCTGGAACAACTGGGCGCGGTATCGCCGGGGCATCGTGTCTGGCTGCGCGTTAACCCGGGTTTTGGTCACGGTCACAGCCAGAAAACCAATACCGGTGGTGAAAACAGTAAACACGGCATCTGGTACAGCGATCTGGCTGCGGCGCTGGCGGTGATGCAGCGTTACCAGTTGCAGCTGGCGGGCATTCATATGCACATCGGTTCCGGTGTGGATTATGGTCATCTGGAGCAGGTATGCGGTGCGATGGTGCGCCAGGTGGTGGATTTCGGCCAGGATCTGCCGGCGATTTCCGCAGGCGGCGGTCTCTCTATTCCGTATCATGAAGGGGAAGCACAGGTCGATACCGCGCACTATTTCGGTTTGTGGAATGCGGCGCGTGAGCAGATCGCCCGGCATCTTGGGCATGCGGTGAAACTGGAGATCGAACCGGGGCGTTTCCTGGTGGCGGAGTCCGGCGTGTTGGTTTCACAGGTGCGCAGCGTGAAAACGATGGGTAGCCGCCACTTTGTGCTGATCGACGCCGGTTTTAACGACCTGATGCGCCCGGCAATGTATGGCAGCTATCACCACATTACCGCGCTGGCGGCAGATGGCCGGGACCTGCGAAATGCCGCTCTGATTGACACCGTAGTGGCGGGGCCGCTGTGCGAATCCGGTGACGTCTTTACCCAGCAAGAGGGTGGTAAAGTGGAAACCCGCGCGCTGCCTGAGGTTGCGCCGGGCGACTATCTGGTGCTGCATGATACCGGCGCGTACGGCGCATCGATGTCGTCGAACTACAACAGCCGCCCGCTACTGCCGGAAGTGCTGTTTGATAACGGTGTGGCGCGACTGATTCGTCGCCGTCAGACCATTGAAGAACTGCTCGCGCTGGAGCAGTGCTAAGCGGCAATATACGGCCCCGTCGCCACCGACTCGCGCAACACCAGCGTGCCGGTAAACGGCGGGATCGCATCGACCGTCGCCTTGTTGGCCAGCCTGATCGCCTGATCAATCGCTGTGGTGATCATGGTGTCGATAGGCAGATAGACCGTTGACAGCCCCGGCTCCAGCCAGCGTGCGCTGGGGGCGTCATCGAAGCCGAACAGGGAAATATCCTGTGGAATCTGCAAACCTGCCTGCCAGATAGCCTTGGAAGCCCCCAGCGCCATATCGTCGTTACAGGCGAACAGGGCGCTGATCCGGACACCTTCCTGCAACATTTCCCGACACAGTTCATAGCCGCGCGTCATGGTGGAGTCACCGTATTTTACTTTTGCCGGATCCCAGTCGATCCCATGGTGTTCCAGCGCCTTGCGATAGCCCATCAACCGGGCTTTGCCGGTGGGGGTATGCATCGGAACGGTAATACAGGCTATTTCGCGGTGCCCCTGGCGTATCAGGTAATCCACCGCCTGAAAAGCCGCATCCTGTTGTTCAAAGAACACGCATTTATCGTGCGCCTGCACCACTTCGCGGTTAATGACGACAAGTGGCATCGGCACGCTGTCGATCAGTTGCAGGATCGCGTTTTCACTCATAAAGCGGGTGTAGAGAATAATGGCGTCGCAGCGACGATCGGCCAGCATCTGCACCGCCAGCTCTTCCCGTTCCGGTGTGTCGTGCCCGTCGGTCACGATCAACTGTTTGCCATGCCGTTCCGCCTGGCGGGAGGCCTGTTGCAGCAGACGGCCAAAATAGAAGCCGTCAAAGCTGGAGACCACCAGACCGATGCTATTGCTGGTGCGGTTCGCCAGCGAACGGGCAAGGAAATTAGGCCGGTAGCCCAGCTCTTCCATCGCCTTAAAGACCTGGTTGCGGGTGCTCTCTTTTACCTGGCCTGTGTTGTTGAGAACGCGGGACACCGTCGCTTTCGACACACCCGCGCGCAGTGAGACTTCCAGCATTGTGACCATGACGGGCTCTCGTTTCGCGTAATGAAACGCAGTTTACCACACTCGTTAAAAAGCCCTGATAAATGCAAGGTGGTATGCCAATGCGGACTATCGTCTCGTTTTGGAATACCAGAAGCGGCGTTGCGAGGCGGGTCACAGAACTTTTCTCCATCCATGACTATTTTTGGTATGCCAAATGGGATTTAGCTGTATCCCGGTTTCGATAAAAAAACCCCTTTACTGAGGTGTTAACACATGGCCCTACAAGACAAACTCATCGATTCTCTGGGTAGTTTTGCCACAAAATTCAACAGCTATCGCTATATCATGGCGATCAAATCGTCGTTTATTACCCTGATGCCGGTGATCATCGTCGGCGCGTTTTCCGTGCTGATCTCCAATATGGTGCTGGATCCGAAAAACGGACTCGCCAGTTTTCAGGCACTGTCGTTTCTGGCGGCGCTGAAACCCATTACCAGCGCCATCAACTACGCCACGCTGAACTTTCTCAACATTGGCGCGGTGTTTTTAATCGGTATCGAGCTGGGGCGTATTAACGGCATCAAGTCGCTGTTTCCTGGCCTGCTGGCGGTGATCTGCTTTATTTGCGTTACGCCAACCACCGTTGAGATGCTGGTGGACGGGCAGATGCACGTGGTGAAAGATGTGCTGCTGCGCCAGTTCTCCGACACCCGTAGCCTGTTCCTTGGCATGTTTATCGCCATTTTGTCGGTGGAGATCTACTGCTGGCTGGAAAACCGTGAAGGGCTGAAGATCAAAATGCCGGATACGGTGCCGCCAAATGTCTCCGCGTCCTTCTCAGCGCTGATCCCGGCGATCATCACCACCACGGTGATTGCCACTTTCGGTTTTGCCTTTCAGAAAGTAACCGGCATGTATCTGTACGATGCCGTTTACCAGGTGGTGCAACAGCCGCTGGAGCGCGTCGTGCAGAGTCTGCCGGGGATCCTGCTGCTGATGTTTGTCGCGCAGTTGTTCTGGGTTATTGGTATTCACGGCAACCAGATGATCAAACCGATTCGCGAACCGCTGCTGCTGGGGGCGATCACCGTCAATATGAGCGCGTTTGAGCAGGGTAAAGAGGTGCCGAATATCATCACCATGCCGTTCTGGGATGTGTATATGAGCATCGGCGGCTCCGGGTTGACCATCGGTCTGCTGATTGCGGTGATGATTGCCACCAAACGCAAAGAGATGAAAGAGATCGCGAAGCTCTCCATCGGGCCAGGGATCTTCAATATTAACGAACCGGTGATATTCGGCATGCCGATCATGCTAAACCCGATCCTCGCCATCCCGTTTATTATCACGCCGCTGGTGACCGGCTCGATTGGCTATTTCGCCACCGTGACGGGGTTTGCCGGCAAAGCCGTGGTGATGGTGCCCTGGACGACGCCGCCTCTGATCAACGCCTGGCTCTCTACCGCCGGTTCGATGGGCGCGGTGGTGACGCAACTGATCTGCATTATTACCGCCGTTGTTATTTACTTGCCGTTTGTGAAAATTGCCTCCCGCCGCGCAGAGCAGGCGCAGTTGCAGGCAGAAACGCCGTCTAACGCCTGAGGAAGCCATGAGCACGAAAACCATCGCCATACCACCGTCGTTTATCCTCGGCGCCGCCGCGTCGGCCTGGCAAACCGAAGGCTGGATCGACAAACGGGAGGGGCAGGATTCCTGGCCCGATCTCTGGTACAAAAACGATCGTCATGTCTGGCATGAGGGCTATGGTCCGGCGGTGGCAACCAACTTTTACCAGCGTTTTCGCGAAGATGTGCAACTGATGAAGCAGGCGGGGTTGACCCACTACCGCACGTCGATCAACTGGTCGCGCTTTCTGACCGATTACGAACAGGGTGTGGTGGATGAAACCTACGCGGCTTATTACGACGCACTGTTCGATGAGATGCAGCGCAATGGCATTGTGCCGATGATCTGCCTTGAGCATTACGAACTACCCGGTTATCTGCTGGAAACGTATGGCGGCTGGGCGTCGAAAAAAGTGGTGGAGTTGTATCTGCTGTATGCAGAAAAGGTGTTCGCGCGTTTTCATCATAAAGTGACGCGCTGGTTTACCTTTAATGAGCCGATCGTGGTGCAAACCCGCGTTTACCTTGATGCGCTGCGCTGGCCGTATGAACAAAACACCGGAACCTGGATGCAGTGGAATCACCACAAAAATCTGGCGACGGCAAAGGTGGTTAAGCTGTTCCGCGAAAAGGGCTACACCGGTACGGTGGGCTGTATCCTCAACCCGGAAGTGACCTATCCGCGCTCCCGTGCGCCGCACGACGTGCTGGCCGCAGAGCGTTACGACCTGTTCTATAACCGCGTCTTTCTCGATCTGATGGTCAAAGGCCACTATCCGCCGGAGCTGTTTGCGCTGCTGGAGAAACACCAGGTCGCCTGGGATTACAGCGAAGAAGAGCTGGCGCTCATCCGCGATAACACCGTCGATGAGCTGGGGATTAATCTCTACTATCCGCACCGGGTCAAAGCGCCGTCCCGCGCCTGGCATCCGGAAACCCCTTTCCACCCGGCATATTATTATGAGCCGTTTGAATTGCCGGGGCGGCGGATGAACAAATCCCGTGGCTGGGAGATCCTGCCCTCCATTATTTATGACATGGCGATGCGCATTAAAAACGAGTACGGCAATATTCCGTGGTTTGTCGCCGAAAGCGGTATGGGCGTGGAGAACGAAGAGCAGTTCCGCAATGCGCAAGGGATGATCGAAGATGATTATCGCATTGCGTTTATCAGCGAGCATTTGTGGCAAACTCTGCGCGCGCGGGAAGATGGCGCGAACTGTCTGGGCTACATGTTGTGGGCGTTCACCGATAATGTCTCGCCAATGAATGCCTTCAAGAACCGCTACGGGTTAGTGGAGATTGATCTGCAAAACAACCGCGATCGCCGGGCGAAGAAGTCCTTGTCGTGGTATCGCCGGTTAAGCGATGAGCGTCAGTTGACCCTCACCCTTGATGATGACGTAAAATAGAACGCAATAACTGAAAAGCGCAGGTGATATTGTGGAGAAGGCCGTCGTCCCGCCGGAGAAAAAACAGTACCAGGAGATTGGCGAAGATTTACGTGAGCAAATCATCAACGGGCATTACCCTGTTGGCTCGCGTTTGCCGCCGGAGCGCAATATCGCCGAAAAGTATGGCGTCAGCCGCACTATTGTTCGCGAAGCCTTACTGATGCTGGAACTGCAAGGCACGGTGGATATTCGCCAGGGCTCGGGCGTGTATGTGATGCGCATTCCGCAGGAGCATGAAAATGAGGAAGAGCGCTTTTTAAGTAGCGATGTTGGCCCGTTTGAGATTTTGCAGGCGCGCCAACTGCTGGAAAGTAATATCGCCGCTTTCGCCGCGAAAATGGCCACCCGGGCGGATATCGATAATCTGCGGCGCATTCTCGAGCAAGAGCAGCGCGCCATCGCCATGAATGACACCTCGCAGGATAACAGCAAGATGTTCCATCTGGTGCTGGCGGGCGCATCGCAAAACCAGATGCTGCTGGCGACGGTGGAAAGCATCTGGCACCACATGGACAGCAGCCCGCTGTGGCAACAATTTAATGTGCATATTGCCAGCCGCCCGTATCGCCTGAAATGGCTAGGCGATCGCCAGACGTTGCTGGCGGCACTGCGCCGCCGCGATGTGATGGGGGCGTGGCAGGCAATGTGGCAACATCTGGAAAATGTAAAAAAGAGTCTGCTGGAGCTGTCCGACGAGGATGCGCCGGATTTTGACGGCTATCTTTTTGAATCCGTGCCGATTTTTCAGGGAAAATTACTGTGACGATCGTTCCGTTGTACGACGCCCCGCACCATGCGAAGCAGGTCACCGAATGGCTGTGGCGTGAGTTTGGCGATTCGCTGCCGCGTGATTTTTTCGCCAGTATTATTCAGCACAGCCAGACGCCGGGGCAGTTACCGCTGACCTTTGTGTTGCTCGACGGGGATGAGTTACTGGCGACGGTGGGGTTGTGGCGCTGCGATCTGATCAGCCGCCAGGATCTGTTCCCGTGGCTGGCGGCGCTGTATGTGAAAGAGCGCGCGCGCGGGCAGGGACTGGCGGGGCAGCTACAGCGCCATGTCATGCAACAGGCCAAAGCCATGGGCTTCAGCCAGTTGCATCTTTACTCCGCCTGCCGCGACTTTTACGAGCGTTACGGCTGGCATTACATTGGCGATGCGCTCGACTACCCCAACACCACCGTTCATCTTTATCGCATTGCGTTGTGATATTTACCTGGCTTTCAGGCCGGGTAGCGCACAATTAACACGAGAGTCAGCTTTCCAGTGGTGTAATCACCGAATGGCGGCGCACCAGCGTCGGGTTAAACAGGTGGGTGACATCGGGTAATGGCTGATTAGACGCCAGCGCCAGCGCTAATTCAGCGGCTTGCGTCGCCATTGTGATAATCGGGTAGCGCACGGTCGTCAGGCGTGGGCGCACATAGCGCGACACCAGCACGTCATCAAAACCAATCAGCGAAATTTCACGCGGCACGTCGATGCCGTTATCGTTCAGCACGCCCATCGCCCCTGCCGCCATTGAATCGTTATAACAGGCTACGGCGGTAAAGTTTCTGCCGCGCCCCAACAGTTCGGTCATCGCCTGTTCACCGCCGCTCTCATCGGGTTCAGCAAAGGTTACCAGTCTCTCGTTGCACGGCAGGCCGTGCTCTTTCAGTGCGTCGTAGTAACCTTGCAACCGATCTTCGGCATCGGAAATGGCGTGGTTCGAACAGAGATAGCCAATCCGCGTATGGCCCTGCTGGATCAGATGGCGGGTCGCCAGCCAGGCGCCGTAGCGATCGTCCAGCGCCACACAACGCTGCTCAAAGCCCGGCAGGATACGGTTGATTAACACCATGCCCGGCATCTGCTTCATCAACGACGCCAGCTCGTCATCGGGGATGATTTTGGCGTGCACCACCAGCGCAGCGCAGCGATGGCGGATCAACTGCTCAATCGCTTTACGCTCTTTCTCTTCGTTATGGTAGCCATTGCCAATCAGCAGAAAATTGCCGGTGGCGGAGGCCACCTGTTCGACCGCTTTCACCATCGCGCCAAAAAAGGGATCGGACACATCGCCCACCACCAGGCCGACGGTTTCTGTCGACTGTTGCGCCAGCGCGCGGGCGTTGGCATTGGGATGGTAATTGAGGGAATCCATCGCATTTTGCACCGCCAGACGCGAGGCTTCGCTCGCTTTTGGCGAGTCGTTAATGACGCGGGAAACCGTTGCTACGGAGACGCCCGCCAGCCGAGCGACATCTTTGATGGTCGCCATGATGCACCGTCCTTAGAGGTAAGCGTTTACACACCGGGTAGTGTTACGGAAAAGGGAGGGCTAATCAAGGATGTTGCCGGACGGGAACGTGCAAACGTGAAGTGACGCGTGGCAAGCAGGTGAAAACGTTACACATAAAAGTTTTACCGATTAATACAGCTAAAACCTTTAGTTACACTTTGCGAAAGGCTGTTTCGATTGTCTGCTGGTGGCGCTATACCCCACGTGACAAAGTAGGGATCCCAGAGGTATTGATAGGTGAAGGCAACCCTCGGGGTTGCACACTCGAATTACACCAACCTGCGCAGATGCGCAGGTTTTTTTTTGCTTTTTTCCGGGGTGTTACAGGAATCGATGATAGACATACCTGGTTTCACTTCGGCTCACTCTCTTGCTTTTTCCCGCTGGTAACGCGCGGTACCCCACGCCACAATCAAGATCCCAGAGGTATTGATTGGTGAAGTATTCGGTACACTCTTCGTACTTATTTATTGCACCAACCTGCGCGGACGCGCAGGTTTTTTTTCGCCCGCGTTTTCCCTCCTTCGCTTCTCGTGTAATCTGCCACAATTTGAAGACATTGTGCTTAATTGACTGGCAAAAGGAGTTGAAATGCTACTGGGCTTTTTCCGCAGCCTGTTTCAGGTGTTGTTCCGGGTGCAACTGACCGGAAAAACAGAGGCGCTGCATGGCGAGCGTGTATTAATCACCCCTAACCATGTCTCTTTTATTGATGGCATCCTGCTGGCGTTGTTCCTGCCTGTGCGCCCGGTTTTCGCTGTTTACACCTCTATCAGCACCCAGTGGTATATGCGCTGGATAAGCTCAATCATTGACTTCGTGCCGCTCGACCCCACCAAACCGATGTCCATTAAACATCTGGTGCGGCTGGTAGAGCAGGGACGCCCGGTGGTGATTTTCCCGGAGGGGCGTATTTCCGTCTCCGGTTCACTAATGAAAATTTACGATGGCGCAGGGTTTGTGGCGGCAAAGTCCGGCGCGACGGTGGTTCCGCTGCGCATTGATGGCGCGGAGCTTACGTATTTCAGCCGCCTGAAAGGGCTGGTGAAACAGCGCCTGTTCCCGCGCATTACGCTGCATATTCTGCCGCCAACGCAATTACCGATGCCGGATGCTCCGCGTGCGCGCGATCGCCGTAAACTGGCGGGAGAGATGCTGCATCAAATCATGATGGAAGCCCGCATGGCGGTGCGCCCACGCGAAACGCTGTTTGAAGCGTTGCTCTCGGCGCAGCACCGCTATGGTGAAAAGAAGCCCTGCGTGGAAGATATCAACTTCACCCCCGACAGTTACCGCAAGCTGTTGACCAAAACGCTGTTTGTGGCGCGTATTCTGGATAAATACACGACACAGGGGGAGAAAATTGGCCTGATGCTGCCGAATGCTGGGATCAGCGCGGCGGTGATTTTCGGCGCGATCGCCCGTGGGCGTATTCCGGCGATGATGAACTACACCGCCGGGGTGAAAGGGCTGAGCAGCGCCATTACCGCGGCGCAGATCAAGACCATTTTTACCTCGCGCACCTTTATGGACAAAGGCAAGCTGTGGCATCTGCCGGAGCAACTGACCCAGGTGCGCTGGGTTTACCTCGAAGATTTGAAAAGCGACGTCAAACTGGAAGATAAGCTGTGGATTTTCCGCCATTTGTTGACGCCGTTAAAAGCGCAGGTTGCGCAGAAGCCGGAAGATCCGGCGCTGATCCTCTTTACCTCCGGTTCTGAAGGCCATCCTAAAGGCGTGGTACATAGCCACAAAAGCCTGCTTGCGAATGTCGAGCAGATTAAGACCATCGCCGACTTTACCGCCAATGACCGCTTTATGTCGGCGTTGCCGCTGTTCCACTCCTTTGGCCTGACGGTTGGGTTGTTGACCCCACTGCTGACTGGCGCGCAGGTGTTTCTCTACCCCAGCCCGCTGCACTATCGCATTGTGCCGGAGCTGGTGTATGACCGGAACTGTACGGTGCTGTTCGGCACCTCGACGTTCCTCGGGAATTACGCCCGTTTTGCCAATCCGTATGATTTTTACCGCCTGCGCTATGTGGTGGCTGGTGCGGAGAAGTTGCAGGACAGCACTCGTCAGATCTGGCAGGACAAGTTCGGTTTGCGCATTCTTGAAGGGTATGGCGTAACGGAGTGCGCGCCGGTGGTGTCGATCAATGTGCCGATGGCCGCCAAACCGGGCACCGTCGGGCGGATCCTGCCGGGGATGGATGCCCGTTTGCTGGCGGTGCCGGGCATTGAAGAGGGCGGTCGTCTGCAACTTAAAGGGCCTAATGTGATGACCGGCTACCTGCGGGTAGAAAACCCCGGCGTGCTGGAAACGCCCGCCGCGGAGAATATCCACGGTGAGCTGGAGCCAGGCTGGTATGACACGGGCGATATTGTGCGTTTTGATGAGCAAGGCTTTGTTCAGATTCAGGGGCGCGCAAAACGCTTTGCCAAAATCGCTGGCGAGATGGTGTCGCTGGAGACGGTGGAACAGCTGGCGCTGATGACCTCGCCTGACAAACTGCATGCCACGGTAATCAAAAGCGATGCCAGCAAAGGCGAGGCGCTGGTGATGTTTACCACCGATGATGCGCTGACGCGCGACAAACTGCTCCAGCAGGCGCGTGCGCATGGCATCCCGGAACTGGCCGTGCCGCGCGATATTCGTTTCCTGAAGCAACTCCCGCTGCTTGGTAGCGGCAAACCCGATTTCGTCACCCTGAAAGGTATGGTTGAAGAGGATGAATCCACGCATGCGTGAGTCAGTAAGCACTAACACTTCACTGTGGTCCCGGGGAATGATGGCGGTGATTGCCGCTCAGTTTCTCTCGGCGTTTGGCGATAACGCGCTGTTATTCGCCACCTTAGCGCTGCTGAAAGCGGAGTTTTACCCTGACTGGAGCCAGCCGGTATTGCAGATGGTGTTTGTGGGCGCTTACATTCTTTTCGCTCCCTTTGTTGGTCAGGTCGCCGACAGCTATGCCAAAGGGCGGGTGATGATGGTGGCCAACGGGTTAAAACTGTTGGGTGCGGCGAGTATCTGTATCGGTGTGAACCCGTTTGTGGGGTATCTGCTGGTGGGGATTGGCGCAGCGGCCTACTCCCCGGCGAAATACGGCATTCTGGGCGAAATTACGACGGGTGATAAGCTGGTGAAAGCCAACGGCCTGATGGAGTCTTCCACTATTGCAGCGATCCTGCTGGGTTCGGTGGCAGGCGGCGTTCTGGCCGACTGGCATGTACTGGCGGCGTTGGGCGTATGCGCCCTGGTGTATGGTGCGGCCGTGGTGGCCAACCTGATGATCCCGAAACTTCCCGCCGCGCGACCGGGGCAATCCTGGCGCTTTACGCCGATGACTCACAGCTTTTTTAGCGCCTGCAAAAGCCTGTGGCGCAACGGCGAGACCCGTTTTTCACTGGTGGGTACCAGCCTGTTCTGGGGCGCGGGCGTGACGTTGCGTTTTTTACTGGTGCTGTGGGTGCCGGTGGCGCTGGGCATTACCGATAACGCCACGCCAACCTATCTTAATGCGATGGTGGCCGTGGGCATTGTGGCGGGAGCGGGCCTGGCGGCAAAACTGGTGACGCTGGAAACCGTTGCCCGTTGTATGCCTGCCGGGATCCTGATTGGCGTGGCGGTGACGCTGTTTTCGTTACAACATGCATTACTCCCGGCGTATGGCGTTTTGCTGCTGATCGGCGCGCTGGGCGGCTTCTTCGTCGTACCTTTAAATGCATTGTTGCAGGCTATCGGTAAAGCGTCTGTGGGCGCGGGCAATGCCATCGCGGTGCAAAACCTCGGCGAAAATATGGCGATGTTGCTGATGCTGGGGTTCTATTCGCTGGCGGTAAAAGCAGGTGCGCCGGTGGTCGGCGTGGGCGTTGGGTTTGGGACGCTGTTTGCGTTGGCGATTGCGGCGCTGTGGATCTGGCAGCGCCGCCGGTAGCCGGTTACGGAGCGGGGTAGGTATACACCTGGTGCACCGCTTCGATTTCAGCCAGCACCTCTTCGCTGAGATCCAGGTGCAGGCTCTCCACATTGGTCTTCAGTTGTTCCATCGTCGTTGCGCCCAGCAGGGTGCTGGCGACGAAGGGCTGACGGCGCACGAAAGCCAGCGCCATTTGCGCCGGATCGAGGTTATGCCGTTTGGCAATATCCACATAGGCCGCAACGGCTTTTTGCGCCTGCTCCCCACTGTAACGCGTGAAGCGGCTGAACAGCGTATTGCGCGCGCCTGCGGGTTTCGCGCCGTTGAGGTATTTGCCGGTCAGGGTGCCAAAGGCCAGGCAGGAGTAAGCCAGCAGCTCAACGCCTTCATACTGGCTCACCTCCGCCAGCCCCACTTCATAGCTGCGGTTTAGCAGGCTATACGGGTTCTGAATGGTCACAATGCGCGGCAGTTCATGTTTTTCCGCCAGGTGGAGATAGCGCATTACGCCAAATGCGGTCTCGTTAGAAACGCCGATATAACGGATTTTCCCGGCACGTTGAAACTCGGTCAGCGCTTCCAGCGTTTCCAGCAGCGTGACGACCGGTGCACTCTCTACCCAGCTATAACCCAGTTTGCCGAAGCAGTTAGTGGCGCGCTGCGGCCAGTGCACCTGGTACAGGTCGAGATAATCGGTTTGCAGACGCTTTAAACTCGCATCCAGCGCGCTGCGGATGTTTTTGCGATCCAGCGCCTGATTGGGGCGGATGCCGCTGTCATTGTTGCGGCTCGGGCCGCTGACTTTAGAGGCGATCACCAGTTTTTCGCGGCTGCCGCGTTTCGCCAGCCAGTTGCCGACGTAGGTTTCAGTCAGCCCTTGTGTTTCCGGGCGTGGCGGTACAGGGTACATCTCTGCGACATCAATCAGGTTAATGCCCTGGCTGACGGCATAGTCGAGCTGTGCGTGGGCGTCGGCTTCGCTGTTTTGTTCACCAAACGTCATTGTGCCCAGCCCCAGGGTGCTGATTTCAAGCGAACTGTGGGGGATACGGTGATAGTGCATAGCCGGCTTCCTCAATCAAACAACGTCAGAGCTCCTGACAAAGGAATATAACCATGGCAGAGGGGAAGAGAAAGGGAAAGCGGAAATTCAAAAAAAGGCCAGCAGGTTACTGACCTTTATAGGGATTTCTTAGCGTTCGATAATCTGGGATATGTCATCACGGTTAATCTGCATTTTATTGCCTTGCTGATCGTGATAGCTGACCAGCCCGGTTTCATCATCAATTTCCGGTTTACCTTGCGTCAGGATCATCCTGCCGTCTTTTGTCGCCATGACATAATCGCTGCTGCATCCGGAAACAGCAAAAGCCAGTCCCACTGCGGAAATCAGTACTGCCCATTTTTTCATCATCCTGCCCCTCTCACGGCCTGTCATACACAAGTCTAGTAATAACGCGCGATCTGGCGATGAAAAAGCGGGATTATCTGAAAATATATGTTTAGGAAAGAGGAACGGCGAAAACGCTTCCTCCGAAGAGGAAGCGTGATCATTACAGCGGATTTTTCTTGTTACGCATCAGGTTGAGCGTCTCAACGGCGATGGAGAAGAACATCGCAAAGTAGATGTAGCCTTTTGGCACATGAATAGCGACGCTTTCCAGAATCAGCGTAAAGCCGACAAGGATCAGAAACGACAATGCCAGCATTTTGACCGATGGATGGCGATCAACAAATTCGCCAATCGGCCGCGCGGCAAACATCATCACACCAACGGCAATCACCACGGCGGCCATCATGATAAACAGATGATCCGACAGGCCCACGGCGGTAATCACGGAATCAAGGCTGAAAATGATATCCAGCAGCATGATTTGCACGATAGCGCCAAGGAAAGAGTGCACATTGGTCTTCAGCCCTTCTTCTTCCCCTTCGATCGATTCGTGGATCTCTTTGCTTGCTTTCCAGATCAGGAACAAGCCGCCGAGAAACAGAATCAAATCGCGGGCGGAAACGCTGTGATCAAACACGCTGAACAGTGGGTGCGTCAGCCTGGTCACCCAGGCGATGGACGCCAGCAGTAACAGGCGCATGATCATTGCCGCAGCAAGTCCAAGACGACGTGCGTGATTACGTTGCGCAGTGGGAAGTTTGGCGACCACCAGAGAGAGGAAAATAATATTGTCGATCCCGAGAACGATCTCCAGAAGCGTCAGTGTTCCGAGCGCCAGCCAGGCGTTGGGGTCGGTTATCCATGCAAATAACATTTAAGCAAAGTCCTGCCAAAAAAAAGAAGCGCTAATTATAAGCGCGAGCGTTGCTGTGGCAAAAATTTAATATCCGGATAATAAAAAATGGCGAGCCAGCAGGGCGCTGGTGAAGTTCTTTTTCAGATAAAAACCGCGGGGCAAAGTGAGGATCCGTTCGCCATGCTCGCCGATTGCTTCGGTGAGTGCTTTGCTGTTGGCCGCCTTCGGGCGTAACTGCATCACTTCGCCGTGACGTGCGGTAATGCGGGTAACTTTCCCCAACACGATCAGATCCATTAACTCTTCCCAGTCGAGACGTAACTGCTGCTCTTCCTCTTCGTTCGGGCTCCAGAGCAGCGGCGATCCAACCCGGCGCTCTGCCACCGGAATCTCCCGCGATCCTTCGATGGGGATCCATAAGACGCGCTTGAGTTTATGGCGCACGTGGCTGGTTTCCCACACCACGCCGCTGTTGCCGGTCAACGGCGCGACGCAAACAAACGTCGTTTCCAGCGGGCGTCCCTGACTGTCCACAGGGATCGTTTTCAACTCGACGCCCAACGCTGCAAAGTCCTGTTCTGGTTTGCTACCTGCGCTTGCGCCTAACCACAGCTCGAGCAACACGCCCGTCCACCCTTTATCACGCTTGAGATCGCGGGGAACCGGCAACCCTGCCTTTGCCGCCAGTTCTCCCAGTGAGTAGCCTGCCAGGCGCTGCGCCTGAGCCAGCAGTTGAGCTTCTGTTTCCGGAGGAGTTGTCAGTGGAGATAACGCAGACATGCTAAAAACCTTTTGGTTAAAAAACAGACGGCAGTTTTGCACCGCATCCGTGCAGTTTACCTTTTTCCGTGTCGGCTGAGCAATGCGATGATTTATAAGGTAATTTATTTTTATCAACTGAGCGTTGCGCAACAGTGCGATCGGTTTTCCAAATCTGGTCACTGACAATAAACAGGATCTTACACCCTGTTATCCACAGAAAAGTGGGATAACTGGGGAAAAGCCCCACTACTGTTTCGATTTACAGCCTTGACGTGCGACGAAAATCGAATTTCTGCACAAAATGTGCCTAACTTATTGGCATAATCTGTGGATAAAAACGGCTCTGTTCGATCTTTCATCAGCGACGGGATCCGAAGAGTGATGATCATCACACTATGCCCGAAAAAAAGGTTGATAAGCCATTTAACTCGATGAATTAATGAATTTTATTTTTATCGGCCAATCATGAGTTATTCAGACTGTTCCGGGTTTTCCCTGGGTAATTCCACACTTCTTCACAACTCTATCCACAGAAAAGGTGAATAAAACCCGTTGGCGGAGGCGGGCGCTGTTTATAACTCTGACGATAACTGTGAGTTATTCAATTGTTATCCGTCCGTATCCCTGTAATAGAGTGGTTTACCGTTATCCACGAGTGTGAAACAATCGCTTCATTCAGATTTATTTTGAGGTAGTCCGGTGATTGATGACGATGGCTACCGCCCAAATGTGGGAATCGTAATCTGTAACCGACAGGGCCAGGTGATGTGGGCCAGGCGCTTTGGACAGCATTCATGGCAGTTCCCCCAGGGGGGGATCAACCCTGGAGAATCCCCGGAACAGGCAATGTACCGGGAACTGTTCGAGGAAGTGGGCTTAAGTCGTAAAGATGTTCGTATCCTTGCTTCTACCCGTAACTGGTTGCGTTACAAGTTACCGAAACGTTTGGTGCGTTGGGACACAAAGCCGGTGTGTATCGGCCAGAAACAAAAGTGGTTTCTCCTGCAATTGGTCGGTAACGATACCGACATCAATATGCAAGCCAGTAGTACGCCTGAATTTGATGGCTGGCGGTGGGTAAGCTATTGGTATCCTGTTCGTCAGGTAGTGTCGTTTAAACGCGATGTCTACCGGCGGGTGATGAAAGAATTCGCAAGCGCGGTCATGCTGCTTCAGGAAACGCCTCCTAAGCCGCAGAATGCGCCTGCCTGGCGACGTAAACGAGGTTAAGCCACCCACATCATGCTCACCCGACTGCGAGAAATAGTTGAGAAAGTCGCCAGCGCGCCGCGCCTTAACGAAGCGCTGGAAATACTGGTTACCGACGTTTGCCTGGCGATGGAAACCGAAGTGTGCTCGGTCTATCTCGCAGATCACGACAGACGTTGTTTTTACCTGATGGCGACGCGCGGTTTGAAAAAACCGCGTGGTCGTACTGTCACACTCGCATTCGATCAAGGGATTGTTGGTCTGGTCGGCAGGCTGGCGGAACCTATCAACCTTGCCGATGCGCAAAAACACCCCAGCTTTAAATATATTCCCGCCGTGAAAGAGGAGCGTTTTCGCGCGTTTCTTGGCGTGCCTATTATTCAGCGTCGTCAGTTGCTTGGCGTGCTGGTGGTTCAGCAGCGTGAGCTGCGCCAGTACGATGAAAGTGAAGAGTCCTTTCTGGTGACGCTCGCCACGCAGATGGCGGCGATTCTCTCCCAGTCACAATTAAACGCGCTGTTTGGCCAATATCGCCAGACGCGTATTCGCGCGCTTCCGGCCTCCCCGGGTGTGGCAATCGCCGAAGGGTGGGTGGATGAAACGCTGCCGTTGATGGAGCAGGTCTATCAGGCCTCCACGCTGGACACCACCCTCGAAAGGGAAAGGCTGACCGCTGCGCTTGAAGAGGCCGCGAACGAGTTCCGCCGTTATAGCAAACGTTTCTCCGCCGGTGCGCAGAAAGAAACGGCGGCGATTTTCGACCTCTATTCGCATTTGCTTTCCGATGCGCGTTTGCGCCGCGAGCTGTTTGAGGAAGTCGACCGGGGTGTGGTGGCGGAGTGGGCCGTGAAAACGGTGATTGAACGTTTCGCTGAGCAGTTTGCCGCGCTTACTGACGGCTACCTGAAAGAGCGTTCGGGGGATTTACGCACCCTGGGGCAGCGCCTGCTGTTCCATCTTGATGACTCCATTTCCGGGCCGAATAGCTGGCCGGAACGCTTTATTCTGGTGGCGGATGAACTGTCCGCCACGACGCTTGCCGAGCTGCCGCACGACCGGCTTGTCGGGGTGGTGGTGCGCGATGGCGCAGCCAACTCGCATGCGGCGATCATGGTGCGCGCGCTGGGCATTCCGACGGTCATGGGGGCGGACATCCAGCCTTCGTTGCTGCAGCGTCGCACACTGGTGGTGGACGGGTACCGCGGTGAATTGCTGGTGGATCCTGAACCGGTACTGCTGCAGGAATACCAACGGCTTATCACGGAAGAGAACGAATTAAGTCGTCTGGCCGAAGATGATGTGAACCTTGCCGCCCAGCTAAAAAGCGGCGAGCGGGTAAAAGTGATGCTCAATGCGGGGTTAAGCCCGGAGCATGAAGAGAAGCTCGGTAGCCGCATCGACGGTATCGGGCTGTATCGCACCGAAATTCCGTTTATGCTGCAAAGCGGTTTTCCGTCGGAAGAGGAACAGGTGGCGCAATACCAGGGCATGTTGCAGATGTTCAACGATAAGCCCGTCACGTTGCGTACGCTGGATATCGGCGCCGACAAGCAACTGCCTTACATGCCAATCAGTGAAGAGAACCCGTGTCTCGGCTGGCGTGGCATCCGTATTACGCTCGACCAACCGGAAATTTTCCTGGTGCAGGTACGGGCGATGCTGCGCGCAAATGCGGCGACCGGCAACCTCAGTATTCTGCTGCCCATGATTACCAGCATTGATGAAGTGGATGAAGCGAAGCGGTTGATTGAGCGCGCAGGGCGTGAAGTGGAAGAGATGATTGGCTACGCCATTCCCAAACCGCGTATTGGCGTGATGCTGGAAGTCCCGTCGATGGTATTTATGTTGTCTCACCTGGCGACCCGCGTCGATTTTATCTCGGTGGGGACGAACGACCTGACACAGTACATTTTAGCGGTCGATCGCAACAATACCCGTGTGGCGAATATGTACGACAGTCTGCACCCGGCCGTGTTGCGTGCGCTGGCGATGGTGGCGGACGAGGCTGAACGTTTAGGTATTGATATCCGCTTGTGCGGTGAAATGGCCGGCGACCCTATGTGCGTTGCGGTGCTGATTGGCCTGGGATATCGCCATTTGTCGATGAACGGTCGCTCTGTCGCGCGTATCAAATACCTGTTGCGCCGCATCGATTGTGAAGAGGCGCAGACGCTGGCAAGGCGCGCTCTGGAAGCGCAACTGGCGACAGAAGTCCGTCATCAGATCGCGGCCTTTATGGAGCGACGCGGTCTCGGCGGGTTGATTCGCGGCGGTATTTAATCACCGGGGCGTTAATTTGGCGTGGGCCGAATAAGCGTTAGCGCCATCCGGTGATGGAAGCGCTGCTGGGCAGCTCACTGTGTGGCGGGCTTTATACATATCTTTTACACTTCACCGCCACCCGCGCCTTCGCCTTATGCTATGATTCGCAGCTTTGGAGCGGCCGCCGGTTGCGGTCTCGCGTGTGAACCGCTGGCTTTTTCTGGCGGAATAACAACAAGTTGTGGTGACACATGAACAGTGGCTATCTGCATTTTCCGGACTTTGATCCGGTGATTTTTTCCATTGGGCCGGTTTCCCTCCACTGGTACGGTTTGATGTATCTGGTGGGCTTCGTTTTTGCTATGTGGCTGGCGACGCGCCGGGCAAACCGTCCGGGCAGTGGCTGGACGAAAAACGAAGTTGAGAACCTGCTCTACGCGGGTTTCCTCGGCGTATTCCTCGGTGGCCGTCTCGGCTATGTCCTGTTCTACAATTTCCCGCTGTTCCTTAACGATCCGCTTTACCTTTTCCGCGTGTGGGATGGGGGCATGTCCTTCCACGGTGGTTTGATCGGCGTGATCGTGGTGATGATCATTTTTGCCAAACGTTCCGGGCGCACGTTCTTCCAGGTCTCTGATTTTATTGCGCCGCTGATCCCATTCGGCCTGGGCGCGGGTCGCTTAGGCAACTTTATTAATGGCGAGCTGTGGGGCCGTGTTGATCCGGGCTTCCCGTTCACCATGTTATTCCCCGGTTCGCGCGCGGAAGACATCGCGTTGCTGCCGTCACATCCGGAATGGCAATCCATCTTTGATACTTACGGCATGCTGCCGCGCCATATGTCGCAGTTGTACGAGCTGGCGCTGGAAGGCATCGTGCTGTTTATTATTCTCAACCTGTTTATTCGCAAACCTCGTCCGACCGGCTCAGTCTCCGGCCTGTTCCTGATTGGCTACGGTGCGTTCCGTATTATCGTTGAGTTCTTCCGCCAGCCGGATGCGCAATTTACCGGTGCATGGGTACAATACATCAGCATGGGGCAGATCCTGTCCATTCCGATGATCGTCGCGGGCCTCATTATGATGATTTGGGCTTACCGTCGTCCGCAGCAACAAGTTTCCTGAGGAACCATGAAACAGTATTTAGAATTGATGCAAAAGGTGCTGAATGAAGGCACCCCGAAAAACGACCGCACCGGGACAGGCACGCTGTCTATTTTTGGCCATCAGATGCGCTTTAACCTGCAGGACGGCTTCCCGCTGGTGACCACCAAGCGCTGCCATTTGCGTTCAATTATTCATGAGCTGCTGTGGTTTCTGCAGGGTGATACCAATATCGCTTATTTGCATGAAAACAATGTCTCCATCTGGGACGAATGGGCGGATGAGCAGGGCAATCTTGGCCCGGTGTATGGCAAACAGTGGCGCGCATGGCCAACGCCGGATGGCCGCCATATTGACCAGATCACCACCGTTATCAATCAACTGAAAAACGACCCGGATTCACGCCGTATTATCGTTTCGGCGTGGAACGTCGGCGAGCTGGATAAAATGGCGCTGGCCCCGTGCCACGCTTTCTTCCAGTTCTATGTGGCGGATGGCAAGCTCTCCTGCCAGCTCTATCAGCGCTCCTGCGACATCTTCCTCGGCCTGCCGTTTAATATCGCCAGCTACGCGCTGCTGGTGCATATGATGGCGCAGCAGTGCGACCTGGAGCCTGGTGATTTTGTCTGGACCGGCGGTGATACCCACTTGTACAGCAACCACCTGGATCAGACCCGCCTGCAACTGAGCCGCGAACCTCGCGCGTTGCCGAAACTGGTTATCAAACGTAAGCCCGCGTCGCTGTTTGATTACCGCTTCGACGATTTCGAGATTGAAGGCTACGATCCTCACCCGGGGATTAAAGCGCCGGTCGCTATCTGATCGCGTTCAACATGACACAACCGGTGCAGCGATGCGCCGGTTTTTTTTGCCTAAAAAATGCATTTTCGGCGTCGCTTCCGGCAAATCTGCAACGCTTTGCAACAACGAATCTTTCCTTCGTAGCTCCTCGTAAAAACCGTTTTCCTCGCTCGCTATCGTGTCTCTTGCATCACAGACTCTCGCCATGAAACGTGAACATGGCTTTACCCTGATGGAAACCCTCGTGGCGATAGCACTGATCGTTATCCTCTGCGGAATGGGACTCTCCGGCTGGCAGCGCTGGCAGGCACAGCAACGACTGTGGCAAACCGCATTACAGGCGCGTCATTTTCTGGAACGCCTGCGCGATGACGCGAACGGGCTAAACCGCTCGCAGCGCGTTTATGGCGTACATGAGGGGGGACGCTGGTGTCTGGCAAACACACCCGTGCAGACCTGCGAGGCCACTGGGCCTTTTGTGTTGACCCCTGACTGGTCAGAAGTGACGTTGGTGGAGGTCACGCCTTCATTAGGGTTCTATGGTCTGCGCAATAGCGCATGGCCGGGGCATATTCACCTGCGCAGTGACGCCGGGGAGTGGCGAATAGTGGTTTCCACGTGGGGAAGGATCAGAATGTGCCAACAAGCCGTGGAGTCGCTATGTTAAACCGGACGCGAGGATTTTCACTGCTGGAGACATTGCTGGCGATGGCGATAAGCAGCGTGCTACTGCTCGCTTCGGCTCGTTTTTTACCGGCATTGCAATCGGGAGTGTTACAGCACTACCGCACACAAACGGCGGACGATGAACTGTGGCTGCGTGCGTGGACCGTGGCGAAACATCTCCAACGCGCAGGGTATTGCAAAGGGCGCTGTAGCGGTGAACCTCTGGTGATTCGCGATGCCGGGGCGTGTGTGATTGTGCAATGGGATGCGAACAGTAATGGCCGCTGGGAGCCTTCAGGGCATAGCGAACCAGAGCAGACCGGGTTTCGTCTGCAAAAAGGGGCGCTGGAAACGCTACGTGGCGCAACCACGTGCACGGGACGCGGTTGGGAAAAGACCACCGATCCGGCTCTGATGACGGTACAGCGTTTTAACGTTGCGCTACGTCGTACGGCAGGTTTTGCTCCCATCATCACAGTGACGCTGGCAGCACGCGTGGCCGGGCAAAACGGGCGAGAGATGGTCGCAGCCCTCGACGTGACGGGGTACAACTTATGAACCGTCAACGCGGGATGTCATCGCTGGCGCTGGTCTTGTTGTTACTGTTGCTGGGTAGCCTGATGCTAAATGGTCTGAACCAGCAGTTAACCAGCCATATCTGGCGGGTCAACCATGAACGCAAAATGTTGCGCCGCCTGGCCGAGAGCCATTCAGCAATGGAGTGGGCGCGGGTTCAACTCTGGACGCCGCAGCCTGCGTTGCAGTGTCTCGAACAGGTTGAACGGCAGTGGCGAGCTTGTTTGCGTATTTTTGCCGATGAGACCGCATTATTGATCGTGGCATATGAAGAGGCGCAACTGTGGCGACTCGGGCAGGTGAGTCAGCAACGCGTGATTTTTTCGCCACACGGCTGGAGTGATTTCTGCCCGTTAAAGGAGCCTGCGCAATGTCTGCTCCCGTAAATCATCAGGCAGGCTTTAGCCTGACGGAAGTGTTGCTGGCCATGGTATTAATGGTGATGGTGGTCACCGCCCTTGGCGGTTATCATCGGGCTTTGGCGTCGGGCTTTGCCAGCGCCAGTCAGTGGCGGCAGTTGTGGCGTTGCACATGGCAGCAGGCGCAACCGACACCTCCGCCGTTGCCTCCAGGTTGGCGGGTCCAGCGGCTGCAGACAACCGCAGAGGGATGTGTCAGCATCCATGTTACCGTCATCTCGCCAGTGGGCAGGCAGGGGCAAATGACACGGTTATTTTGCCCACTCAGTCAGTAGTCAGGAGCGCTTATGTTAAGGGTTTATCACTCCAATCGTCTGGATGTGCTGGAAGCATTGATGGAGTTTATTGTCGAGCGCGATCCGCTTGACGATCCCTTTGAACCTGAAGTTGTCCTGGTGCAGAGCACCGGCATGGCGCAATGGCTGCAAATGACGCTGGCGCAGAAATTTGGCATTGCCGCGAATATCACGTTTCCTCTTCCGGCGAGCTTTATCTGGGACATGTTCGTCAGCGTGCTGGACGATATTCCGAAAGAGAGTGCGTTTAACAAACAGAGCATGAGCTGGAAACTGATGTCGCTGCTACCTGGCATGTTGCAGCGCGAAGAGTTCACCATGCTGCATCATTACCTGAGCGACGATGATGATAAGCGCAAGCTCTTTCAGCTCTCTTCCCGCGTGGCGGATCTCTATGACCAATATCTTGTTTACCGCCCGGAGTGGCTGACGCGCTGGGAGGTGGGGCAGAGCGTGGAAGGTCTGGATGAGGCGCAACGCTGGCAGGCGCCGCTATGGCGGGCGCTGGTGGAGCATACCGCCGCTCTCGGCCAGCCTCACTGGCATCGCGCTAATCTGTATCAACGTTTTATCGATAAACTCGACTCTGCACAGTCGCGCCCCGCAGGGCTGCCCTCACGGGTTTTTATTTGCGGGATTTCCGCTCTGCCGCCGGTTTATCTGCAAGCATTACAGGCGTTGGGTAAGCACATTGATGTTCACTTGCTGTTCACGAACCCTTGTCGCTACTACTGGGGGGACATCAAAGATCCTGCGTTTCTGGCGAAGCTTATCACCCGCCAGCGTCGACATCACCGGGAAGCCCGCCAGTTTCCACTGTTCCGGGATACGCAAACTGCCGGCAGTTTATTCAACGACGAGGGAGAACAGGATGTCAGTAACCCGCTGCTCGGCTCATGGGGCAAACTGGGGCGCGACAATATTTATCTGTTGGCGGGAATGGAACGCTACGAGGAACTGGATGCGTTTGTCGATATAACGCCAGGTACGCTGCTACAGAATATTAAATACGACATCCTTGAATTAAAAAACGCCGCTATAGCCGGTGTGACCGCAGAAGAGTTCTCCCGTAGCGATAAGAAACGCAGGCTTGAACCGGGCGATCGCAGCGTCACCGTACATGTCTGTCACAGCCCGCAGCGGGAAGTTGAGATCCTGCACGATCGTTTACTGGCGATGCTGGAAGCCGATCCCGAACTGAGCCCACGCGATATTGTGGTGATGGTGGCGGATATTGATAGCTATAGCCCTTATATTCAGTCGGTGTTTGGCAGTGCCAGCGGCGAACGCTATGTGCCTTATGCCATTTCTGACCGCCGCGCCCGCCAGGCGCACCCGGCGTTGCAGGCGTTTATCAGCCTGCTGTCGTTGCCGGACAGCCGTTTCGTGTCAGAAGATGTGCTGGCGTTGCTGGATGTGCCGGTACTGGCTGCGCGTTTCAATATCAACGAAGAGGGGCTGCGCTATTTGCGCCTGTGGGTAAACGAGTCGGGCATTCGCTGGGGGATGGACGACGATAACGTGCGCGAACTGGCATTGCCTCCAACCGGGCAGCACACCTGGCAGTTTGGCCTTACGCGAATGCTTCTGGGTTACGCCATGGAGAGCCGTCAGGGTGAGTGGCAATCTATTTTGCCTTACGATGAATCCAGCGGGCTGATTGCGGAACTGGTGGGGCACCTGGCGTCACTGCTGATGCAGTTGAACATCTGGCGGCGTGGGCTTGCGCAGGTGCGCCCGCTGGAGGAGTGGTTGCCGGTTTGCCGCGAAATGCTGAACGACTTTTTCTTGCCGGATCAGGACACCGAAGCGGCGCTGGCGCTGATTGAACAGCAGTGGCAGGAGATCATCGCCCAGGGCGTGGGGGCGAACTACGGTGAGGCGATCCCCCTTTCTTTACTGCGTGATGAACTGGCGCAGCGCCTTGACCAGGAGCGTATCAGCCAGCGTTTTCTCGCAGGACCGGTTAATATCTGCACGCTGATGCCGATGCGTTCGATCCCCTTTAAAGTGGTCTGCTTGCTGGGGATGAATGATGGCGTTTATCCGCGTACGCTGCCGCCGCTGGGGTTTGATTTAATGAGTCAAAAACCCCAGCGTGGTGATCGCAGCCGTCGGGATGATGACCGCTATCTGTTCCTTGAGGCGCTAATTTCCGCACAACAGCAGCTCTATATCAGCTATATCGGGCGTGCCATTCAGGATAATAAAGAACGTTTCCCTTCGGTGCTGGTGCAGGAACTGGTGGACTACATCGGCCAAAGCCACTATCTGCCTGGTGATGAAGCCGCAAACTGCGATGAGAGTGAACAGCGGGTGAAGGCGCATATCACTCATCTGCATACCCGTATGCCGTTCGACCCCGCTAATTATGTCGCTGATGAGTGGCAGAGCTATGCACGCGACTGGTTGCCGGCCGCAAGCCAGCAGGGCGAAACACATCCCGCTTTTATTCAGCCGCTGGAGCCGTTGCCGCTGCAGACGCTGGCCTTTGACCAGCTTCAGCGTTTTTGGGCTCACCCGGTGCGCGCTTTTTTCCAAATGCGGCTGCAGGTTAACTTCCGCCCGGAAGAGAGTGAAATTCCGGATGCAGAACCGTTTGTGCTGGATGGGTTAAGTCGTTATCAACTGAATAATGAATTGCTTAATGCGCTGGTTGAACAACAAGATGCGGAGAAATTGTTCCGGCGTTACCGCGCGGCGGGCGCACTGCCTTATGGTGCTTTTGGTGAGATCATCTGGGAGACGCAATGCCAGGAGATGCAGGCGCTGGCCAGTCGTGTCAGCGAGCTGCGCCAGCCTGCCGATAGCCTCGAAATCGACCTGCATTGTGCAGGCGTGCATTTAACCGGCTGGTTACCGCGCGTACAGGCGGATGGCCTGCTGCGCTGGCGGCCCTCGCTATTGAGCGTTTCTCAAGGGGTGCAACTTTGGCTGGAGCATCTTGTCTACTGTGCCAGCGGGGGAACCGGTGAGAGCCGACTGTTTGTGCGCAAAGACGGCGAGTGGCGCTTCCCACCTCTGAATCCTGACCATGCGATGGATTATCTGGCTCTGATGATTGACGGGTACCGGGAAGGCATGGCAAAACCGTTATTACTGCTGCCGGAAAGCGGCGGTGCATGGATAAAAGTCTGTTATGACGCGGCAAATGATGCCATGGTAATGGATGACGAAACGTTACAAAAAGCGCAGAGCAAATTTCTGCAGGCGTACGAAGGCAATATGGTGGTTCGCGGCGAAGGCGATGATCTTTGGTATCAGCGTTTGTGGCGCACCCTTGAGCCTGAATATTATGCAGAAATCACCGAACAGGCGCGGCGTTTCCTGTTACCGCTTTATCGACATAATCAGTCCGGCTGATTGTATAAAAATTGCGCAACATGAACGCTTCTATTATCATGCGCGACGATCACGGACTGATATAACAAGAGTGTTGGCGCAGTCAGCACATGTTTTACCCGGCGATATCCGCAGTTACGGGTATCTCCGGGATCGTTAATGATGAGGTTCGTGAATGCCCCGCAGCACCTGGTTAAAAGCTTTCGTACTGTTTTTTGCCCTCTGGGCGCCATTCAGTCAGGCAGATAACGGTTGGCAACCTGTTCAGGAAACTATCCGTAAGAGCGATAAAGATACCCGCCAGTATCAGGCCATTCGCCTTGATAACGGCATGGTCGTGTTGTTGGTGTCCGATCCTCAGGCGGTGAAGTCGCTCTCTGCGCTGGTTGTGCCGGTGGGGTCGTTGGAAGATCCCGATACGCATCCCGGTCTTGCTCACTATCTTGAGCATATGACGCTGATGGGGTCGAAAAAATACCCGCAGCCGGACAGTCTCGCCGAATTCCTCAAATTGCATGGCGGCAGTCATAACGCCAGTACGGCGCCTTATCGCACGGCGTACTACCTGGAAGTGGAGAATAACGCGCTGGAAGGTGCCGTTGACCGCCTGGCGGATGCCATTGCCGCCCCGATGCTGGATAAAAAATACGCGGAGCGCGAGCGTAATGCGGTGAATGCCGAACTGACGATGGCGCGTACCCGCGACGGGATGCGGATGGCGCAGGTGAGCGCAGAAACCATCAACCCGGCCCACCCGGGCGCCCGCTTCTCCGGCGGCAACCTTGAAACCCTCAGTGACAAACCCGGCAGCCCCGTACATGATGCGCTGCTGGCGTTTCGCGATAAATACTACTCCGCCAACCTGATGAAGGCGGTGATCTACAGTAATCGTCCGCTGGCGGATCTGGCGAAGATCGCCGTAGAAACCTACGGTCGCGTGCCGAATAAAAATATCAGCAAGCCGGAGATTACCACTCCGGTGGTGACCGATGCGCAAAAAGGCATCATCATCCATTATGTTCCGGCGGTGCCGCGCAAAGTTGTGCGCGTTGAGTTCCGTATTGATAACAACACAGCTGCGTTTCGCAGCAAAACGGATGAACTGATCACCTACCTGATTGGCAACCGCAGCCTGGGTACGCTCTCTGACTGGTTGCAGAGCCAGGGCCTGGTGGAAGGCATTCGCGGTGATTCCGACCCGGTAGTCAACGGTAACAGCGGCGTGCTGGCGATTTCCGCCACGCTCACCGATAAAGGCCAGGCAAACCGCGATCAGGTGGTCGCGGCGATCTTCAGTTATTTACAACTGCTGCGTGAAAAAGGCGTGGATAAGCGTTATTTCGACGAGCTGTCCCATATTCTGGATCTCGATTTCCGCTATCCGTCTATTACCCGCGATATGGATTATGTCGAGTGGCTGGCGGACACCATGATCCGTGTCCCGGTCGCGCACACCCTTGATTCAGTGAATATCGCCGACCAGTTCGATGCGAAAGCGGTGCAGGCCCGTCTTGATGAAATGACGCCGCAAAACGCCCGTATCTGGTACATCAGTCCGGACGAACCCCATGATAAAACCGCCTACTTCGTTGAAGCACCGTATCAGGTGGATAAAATCACCCCGCAAACCTTCGCTGACTGGCAGCAGCGTGCAAGCGCGATTGCGTTGAAATTTCCGGAGCTGAACCCTTATATTCCCGATGACTTCTCGCTGATCAAACCTGAGAAGCAGTCTGCGCATCCGGAACTGATCGTTGATGAGCCCACGTTACGCGTGGTGTACATGCCAAGCCGTTATTTCGCCAGCGAGCCGAAGGCCGATGTCAGCGTCGTGCTGCGCAACCCGCAAGCGATGGATAGTGCGAAAAATCAGGTGCTGTTTGCGCTCAATGACTACCTGGCCGGGCTGGCTCTCGATCAGCTAAGTAATCAGGCGGCGGTCGGCGGTATCAGTTTCTCCACCAATGCTAACAATGGGTTGATGCTGAATGCCAATGGCTACACGCAACGTTTACCTCAGCTCTTCCAGGCGCTGTTAGCGGGTTATTTCAGCTATACGCCGACTGAAGAACAACTGGCGCAGGCGAAATCCTGGTACACGCAGATGATGGATTCGGCAGAGAAGGGCAAAGCATTCGATCTGGCGATTATGCCGGTGCAGATGCTATCGCAGGTGCCCTATTTTCAGCGTGAAACGCGTCGTGAACTGCTGCCTTCCATTACCCTGAAGGACATTCTGAACTACCGCGAAACGTTAAAAACGAACGCACGTCCGGAGTTCCTGGTCATCGGTAATCTCGGCGAGCAGCAGGCAAAAGATCTGGCGCATAACGTGCAGAAACAGCTCGGCGCAAAAGGCACGGAATGGTGTCGCAACAAAGATGTGCTGGTTGATAAACAGCAGAATGTGAGCTTTGAAAAAGCGGGTAACAGCACAGACTCCGCACTCGCGGCTGTATTTGTTCCTCCAGGATTCGATGAATACAGCAGCTCTGCATACAGCACGATGTTAGGGCAGATTGTCCAGCCGTGGTTCTATAACCAACTGCGTACTGAAGAACAACTGGGTTATGCGGTTTTCGCCTTCCCGATGAGTGTTGGCCGCCAGTGGGGAATGGGTTTCCTGCTGCAAAGCAATGGCAAACAACCCGCGTATCTCTGGGATCGCTATAAGGCGTTCTTCCCGACGGCGGAAACGCGGCTGCGCGCCATGAAGCCGGAAGAGTTCGCTCAAATTCAGCAGGGTGTGATTGCGCAAATTGAGCAAGCGCCGCAGACGTTAGGTGAAGAGGCTTCCAAACTGAGCAAAGATTTCGACCGCGGCAATATGCGTTTCGATTCACGTGATAAAGTAGTGGCTCAGATAAAACAGCTGACGCCGCAAAAACTTGCCGACTTCTTCCATCAGGCGGTGGTCGAGCCGCAAGGTATGGCGATTTTGTCGCAGATCTCCGGTAGCCAGAGTGGAAAAGCCGAATATGCCCGACCACAGGGCTGGAAGGTCTGGGATAGCGTCAGCGCGTTGCAGCAATCCTTACCCATGATGGTCGAGAAAGATGAATGAAGCCACCGCTGAGCCCCTTGATCCCCTGCGCTTGCCGCTTACTGGCGAGCGCCTGATTGAAGCCTCGGCAGGGACCGGTAAAACCTTCACCATCGCCGCGCTTTACCTGCGGCTGTTATTAGGACTGGGCGGCAATGCCGCCTTCCCGCGCCCGCTTAGCGTTGAAGAACTGCTGGTGGTGACGTTCACCGAGGCGGCCACAGAAGAGCTGCGTGGCCGCATTCGCAGCAATATTCACGAGCTGCGTATAGCCTGCCTGCGTGAATCCACCGATAACCCTCTGTATGCCCGCTTGCTGGATGAGATTGACGATAAACAGCAGGCGGCGCACTGGCTGCTGCTGGCTGAACGCCAGATGGATGAAGCGGCTGTCTTCACCATTCACGGTTTTTGCCAGCGGATGCTGAGCCTGAACGCCTTTGAATCCGGCATGTTATTTGAGCAGCAACTGGTGGAAGACGAGTCACTGCTGCGCTATCAGGCCTGCGCGGATTTCTGGCGACGTCATTGCTACCCGTTGCCGCGCGACATTGCCCAGGCAATCCACGCCGTCTGGCAAGGCCCTCAGGAGCTGCTGAAATCGATTGATCGCTATCTGCAAGGCGAAGCACCGCAAATCAAAGTGCCGCCAGCAGCCAATGAAACGCTGGCCTCTCGCCATCAGAAAATCATTGCGCAAATCGACGCCGTAAAGCGCCAGTGGAATGCCGCGTTGGATGAGCTGGAGCCGTTGCTCGAAAACTCCGGCATCGACAGGCGTAAGTTCAACCGCGGCAACCAGGCGAAGTGGATAGAGAAAATCACCGCCTGGGCGCAGGAAGAGACAACAAGTTATCTGTTACCGGACGCACTGGAAAAGTTTGCCCAGTCGTTTCTGGTTCAGCGCACCAAAGCCGGCGGCGTGGTGCCGGAGCATGTCCTGTTTGTCGCCATCGACGATCTCCTGGCGCAGCCTCTGACGCTTAACGATTTGGTGCTGACCTCCGCCATGCGTGAAATTCGTGAAACGGTAGCCAAAGAGAAGCGTCGCCGCGGCGAGCTGGGTTTTGACGATATGCTGAGTCGGCTGGATGGCGCGCTGCAAAGCCCGAATGGCGAAGCGCTGGCCGCTGCTATTCGCAACCGCTTCCCGGTGGCGATGATTGATGAATTTCAGGATACCGACCCGCAACAGTATCGTATTTTCAGCCGTATCTGGCTGGGGCAACCGGCGTGCGGCTTGCTGCTAATTGGCGACCCGAAACAGGCAATTTATGCGTTTCGCGGGGCGGATATTTTTACCTATATGAAGGCGCGGGACGAAGTGAGCGCCCGCTATACGCTGGATACCAACTGGCGCTCGGCGCCGGGGATGGTAGCCAGCGTTAACCGGCTGTTCAGCCAGATGGATGACGCCTTTATGTTCCGGCAGATCCCCTTTTTGCCGGTCAAATCCGCGGCTAAAAATGATGCGCTGCGTTTTGCGTTTCGGGGCGAAACGCAGCCCGCCATGAAGCTGTGGCTGATGGAGGGCGACGGCGTTGGTGTGGGGGATTACCAGAGCTTTATGGCGCAACTGTGCGCAACGCAGATCCGTGACTGGCTAAGCGCCGGGCAGCAGGGCGAGGCGCTGTTGCTGCAGGGGGAAAAAGCCCGTCCGGTCAAAGCATCGGATATTACAGTGCTGGTGCGCAGCCGCCACGAAGCGTCATTGATCCGCGATGCGCTAACGCTGCTGAATATTCCTTCGGTGTATCTGTCCAACCGCGACAGCGTGTTTGAAACGCCTGAAGCACAGGAGTTGTTGTGGTTGTTGCAGGCGGTGCTGGCGCCGGAGCGTGAAAATACGCTGCGCAGCGCGCTGGCGACCTCAATGCTGGGACTGACGGCGCAGGATATTGAAGCGCTGAATCTCGACGAGCTGGCGTGGGATGCGGTGGTGGAAGAGTTTTCCCGCTACCGTGAGCTGTGGCAAAAACGGGGTGTCATGCCGATGCTGCGCACCCTGATGAGCGCACGCCATGTCGCGGAAAACTTACTGGCGACGCCCGGCGGCGAGCGCCGTTTGACCGACATTTTGCACATTAGCGAGCTGCTACAGGAAGCGGGAACGCAACTGGAGAGTGAGCACGCGCTTACGCGCTGGTTAACGCAACGCATTGCCGAGCCAAACACCAACGCCGCCAGCGAGCAGCTCCGTCTGGAGAGCGATAAACATCTGGTGCAAATCGTCACGATCCATAAATCGAAAGGTCTGGAGTATCCCCTGGTATGGCTGCCGTTTATTGCGAATTTCCGCGTGCAGGATCAAGGGTTCTATCACGATCGCGACGCTTTCCAGGCCGTGCTTGACCTTAGCCATGCTGATGACAGCGTTGCGCTGGCGGAGGAGGAACGGCTGGCGGAAGATTTGCGTTTACTGTATGTCGCACTGACGCGTTCCATATGGCATTGCAGCCTTGGCATTGCGCCGCTGTTCCGTCGCCGTGGCGAGAAAACCGGGGCGTCGGATTTTCACTTAAGCGCGCTTGGCCGGTTATTGCAAAAAGGCGAGGCGCTGGATGCTACCGCGCTGCAAAGTGCATTGCAGCAACTGTGCGATGACGACATCGCCGTCTGTGTGCCGCAAACGCCGGACGGTGAACCCTGGCAGATGCCGCAGGCGCAACCACCTGCGTTGAGTGCGCGTGACGTGCAGCGGCGCATTGCCGATGACTGGCGCGTAACCAGCTACTCCGGGCTACAGCAGCGTGCTCACGGCATCGCTCTGGATTTACTGCCGCGTCTGGATATGGATGCCGCCGGAGAGCGCGAGCTGCAAGCTGAGCCGATGCTCACGCCGCACCAGTTTCCTCGTGGCGCATCGCCCGGGACGTTTTTACACAGCCTGTTTGAAGAGATGGATTTCACCCAACCGGTTTCTGCGCCGTGGGTAACGGAAAAACTGCTTACGGGCGGCTATGAAGAGCACTGGCAACCGGTATTCAGCGACTGGCTGGAGACGGTATTGTGCGCACCGCTGGCACAGTCCGGCGTGTGTCTGCGCCAGTTGAGCGGCAAAGATAAACAGGTGGAGATGGAATTTTATCTCCCCATCAGCGAGACATTGACCGCGCCTGCGCTTGATGCGCTGATTCGCCGCTACGACCCGCTATCGGCAGGCTGCCCGCCGCTTGATTTTCGCGATGTCCGCGGCATGCTGAAAGGCTTTATCGACCTGGTGTTTCGCCATAACGGGCGCTATTACCTGCTGGATTACAAATCTAACTGGCTGGGTGAGAGCGCGGAGGCCTACTCGCAAGACGCGATGGCAGCGGCGATGCAATCGCATCGCTACGATTTGCAATACCAGCTCTATACGCTCGCGCTGCACCGTTATTTGCGCCATCGCATTGCCGGGTATGACTATGAACGCCATTTCGGCGGCGTGATCTATCTCTTTTTACGCGGCGTGGAAGCGCAAAGCCCGCAGCAGGGTATTTTTGCTACCCGACCTGATGGCGCGCTGATTGCGCAAATGGATGCGTTATTTGCCGGGCAGGTGCAGGAGATGACGCCATGAGCATGACGACCCTATTACGTGAAGCGGCGCAGCAGAAGTTGCTGCGGCCGCTGGACGTCCAGTTTGCCCTTACTGTGACCACCGAAGATGAGCCCGCCGTGATGCTGGCGGCTGCGTTGCTCAGTCATGAAGCGGGGGAAGGGCATGTCTGCCTACCGCTGGCGCGTCTTACGCCTGAGTCGTTCGCTCACCCCTCTACACTACTGGCGCAATTGTTCGAATGTGCCGGGCAACCGGATGACTGGCAGGCAACGTTGTTGGCATCGCCTGCGGTCAGCGAGGGGGATGCCGCCACGCCGCTGATCCTGACCGACGAGCGCCTTTACCTTAACCGGATGTGGTGCAACGAACGGCAGGTCGCCGCCTTCTTTGCACAAGAGAACACGCCGCTGGCGGTTGATGAGACGCGCCTGACGCAGGCACTTGCGTCGCTTTTTCCGGCAAGCCATGACGTCAACTGGCAGAAAGTGGCCGCCGCCGTGGCATTAACCCGGCGGATTTCGGTGATTTCCGGGGGGCCAGGAACCGGCAAAACCACCACCGTGGCGAAACTGCTGGCTGCGTTGGTGCAGATGGTTGAAGGCGACAAGTGCCGTATCCGCCTCGCAGCACCCACCGGTAAAGCTGCTGCGCGATTAACCGAGTCGCTGGGTAATGCCCTGCGCCAGCTGGCGTTGAATGAGCAACAAAAAGCGATGCTGCCCGATGAGGCCAGCACGCTGCACCGATTATTGGGGGCGCAGCCGGGCAGCCAGCGCTTGCGCCATCATGCAGGTAACCCGCTACATCTGGATGTGCTGGTCGTTGACGAAGCCTCAATGATCGATTTGCCGATGATGTCGCGGTTGATTGACGCGCTACCGCCGCATGCCCGGGTGATTTTCCTTGGCGATCGCGATCAACTGGCGTCGGTGGAAGCTGGTGCTGTGCTGGGGGATATCTGCGCGTGGGTTAACGCCGGTTACACGGCGGAACGCGCGGCTCAATTGACGCGCCTGACCGGCTGCGAGGTACCGGCGGGAGACGGGCGTGCTGCCAGCGCACTGCGCGACAGCTTGTGTCTGCTGCAAAAAAGCTATCGCTTCGGCAGCGATTCCGGCATCGGTCAGCTTGCTGCGGCGGTAAACCGGGGGGATAAATCGGCCACCCGGGCCGTATTCGGGCAGGGGTTTAGTGATATTGAGCATAAGCCGTTACACACCACGGAAGAGTATCAGCAGATGCTGGATGATGCCCTTGCCGGTTACGCCCGTTATCTCTCACTGGTACACAGCAATGCGGCTCCCGCAGAGGTGATCGCGGCGTTTGGCGAATACCAGTTGCTGTGTGCATTGCGGGACGGACCGTTCGGCGTAAGCGGCTTGAATGAGCGACTTGAGCAGGCGCTGTCACGCCAGCGGCAGATTACGCGCTCGCCGCACTCCCGCTGGTATCACGGGCGACCGGTAATGATCGCGCGTAATGACTCATCGCTGGGGCTGTTTAACGGCGACATCGGCATTGCGCTCGATCAGAGGCAGGGGATCCGCGTCTGGTTTCCGCTGCCGGATGGCACCATCAAATCGGTGCAGCCGGGGCGTTTACCGGATCACGACACCGCCTGGGCGATGACCGTGCATAAGTCGCAGGGATCGGAATTCGATCACGCCGCGCTGATCCTGCCGCAGCAGATCGTACCGGTAGTGACGCGTGAGCTGGTCTATACCGCGATTACCCGCGCGCGCAGGCGCTTATCGCTGTATGCGGACGAGCGTGTGCTGATGCAGGCCATCACCACCCGTACGGAGCGGCGCAGCGGTCTGGAGGCGTTATTTCATCGGCTTATGTAACCCCCCGCAGAACGCGGGGGGAGAGGATCAGGTGAGATCCGCCATCAGCACTTTGGAGCGGCGCTGATAGTTGTACATCTGCTTTTTACTTTCCGGCAGGGAGTCGATATCCACGGGCGTAAACCCGCGCTCCTGGAACCAGTGAATGCTGCGGGTGGTCAGGACAAACAGTTTCGCCAGCCCCAGCTGTTTCGCCTGTGCCGCCACACGCTCGAGTAGCATCTCGCCGCGTGAAGAGCTGCGGTAGTCTGGATGCACCGCCACACAGGCCATTTCACCAATCTTCTCTTCCGGGAACGGGTAGAGCGCTGCACAGGCGATGGTCAGGTTATCGCGCTCGATAATGGTGAACTTGTCGATCTCCATTTCCAGCTGTTCGCGGGAGCGGCGCACCAGAATGCCCTGCTGCTCCAGCGGACGGATCAGCTCGAGAATACCGCCAATGTCGTTAATGGTCGCACGACGGATCTGCTCGGCGCTCTCCATCACAATCTGCGTACCAATCCCGTCGCGCGAGAAGAGTTCCTGTAACAGAGTGCCATCTTCCTGATAGCTGATTAAGTGGCTACGGCGCACGCCGCTACGGCAGGCTTTCACCGCACCGCGCAGGAAACGTACGGTGCCGGAGTAGTAATCTCCACGCTCTTCCAGCACGTCCACGCGCGCCTGGGCTTCGTTAGGGAACAGCTCAGAGACGATTTCGCCGTCGTCGTTCATCACACCCTGCGAGGAGCAAAAACCGATCATTTTTTCCGCTTTCAGTTTGATCGCGAGCTGAGTGGCGATCTCTTCGGAAGTCAGGTTAAAGCTTTCGCCGGTAACGGACACGGCAACCGGGCCCATCAGAACAATCGCGCCGCTATCGAGCTGGCGATGGATCGCTTCTTCATCAATGCGGCGAATACGTCCGCTGTGGCAGTAATCAACGCCATCATCCACGCCCAGCGGCTGCGCAATAATAAAGTTGCCGCTCACCACATTTATATGCGCGCCCTGCAACGGTGTGTTGTTGAGGCTCATAGAAAGGCGTGCGGTGATATCCAGTTGCAACAGGCCTGCTGCCTGCTTCACCAGTTCCAGCGTTTTGGCGTCGGTAACACGGGTATTTTTATGGTAAATCGGTTCATGATGATGTTCAGCAAGATTCGCGTCGATTTGCGGACGCGCACCGTAGACCACCACCAGCCGGATACCCAGGCTGTGCAGCAGACCGATGTCATTGACAATACTGGAAAAGTTTTCATGCTCAATGGCTTCACCGCCAAGCATAATGACAAACGTTTTTCCCCGATGAGCATTAATATAGGGAACTGAATGGCGAAATCCCTGTACCAGTTCGGTTCTACGTTCCTTTACCACGGCCTACCCTCACTGCATGATTATTCGTAATTTGTGTATTTTTATTCTTTTCTGGCACCGTACGCAAGTGCAAAATTTTTCAGCAAACAATAAACCTGCGCCGAGAAAGCCATTAGCCAGACATATGTTTACCCTTTAATAGATGACAGTTTATGCGTCATTCGTTAAAGTTTTCGGTCAATTCTGACGTTCATTACTATTTCAGTTTAATTGCTCGGGAGAAGCATGTCGGGAAGTCAATCAGCGCTGAGCCGCCGCAGATTATTAAAAGGGGCGGGGGCCATGTGGTTATTAAGCGTGAGCCAGGTCGGTCTGGCCGCAGTCAGCCAGGTGGTGGCGGTCCGCGTGTGGCCCGCCTCAACCTACACACGCGTGACGGTGGAGTCTAACCAGGTCATTAAATATAAGCAGTTTGCGCTGAGTAATCCTGACCGGCTGGTGGTGGATCTCGAAGGCGTGCATCTTAATTCCGTGCTGAAAGGCATGGGCGCGCAAATTCGCGGTGACGATCCTTATATTAAATCGGCTCGCGTGGGTCAGTTCGATCCGCAAACGGTGCGGATGGTGTTTGAACTGAAACAAAACATCACTCCGCAGCTGTTTGCGCTGGCGCCGGTTGCCGGATTTAAAGAGCGCCTGGTGATGGACCTTTATCCGGCGAATGCGAAAGATGTGCAGGATCCGCTGCTGGCTTTGCTGGAAGAGTACAACAAAGGCGATCTCGATAACCAGGTGCCGCCAGCCGAAAGCGGCCCGCAGCCGGGTAAAGCCGGGCGCGATCGACCGATTGTGATCATGCTCGATCCTGGGCACGGCGGTGAAGATCCGGGGGCGACGGGCAAATATCACACCCGCGAAAAAGACGTGGTGCTGCAAATTGCTCGCCGTCTGCATGCGCTGATCGAAAAAGAAAGCAATATGAAGGCCTACATGACGCGCAACGAGGATGTGTTTATCCCGTTGAAGGTGCGTGTTGCTAAAGCGCAGAAACAGCGCGCGGACCTGTTTGTTTCGATTCATGCAGACGCATTCAGTAGCCGCCAGCCCAGCGGGTCGTCGGTGTTTGCGCTCTCCACCAAAGGGGCAACCAGTACCGCCGCGAAATACCTCGCCGATACGCAAAACGCGGCTGACCTGATAGGCGGCGTCAGTAAGAGCGGCGACCGCTATCTGGACCACACCATGTTTGATATGGTGCAGTCACTGACCATTAACGACAGCCTGAAGTTTGGCAAAGCGGTGCTTAACCGTCTTGGTTCGGTCAACAACCTGCATAAGAACCAGGTGGAACAGGCGGGCTTTGCGGTGTTGAAAGCGCCGGACATTCCGTCGATTCTGGTCGAAACCGCGTTTATCAGTAACGTGGAAGAGGAGCGTAAGCTCAAGACCGCCAAGTTCCAGCAGGAAGTGGCAGAGTCGATTCTTGCGGGGATTAAAGCCTATTTCGCGGATGGCGCGACGCTGGCGCGAAGGGGATAACAGAATGGCGCTGAAAAGCGCCATTTTCTTTTTACACGCTTCTGGTTTTACACAGGTTTCTTTTTACAAACCGCAGAAACAAAAAAACACCCGTTAAGGTGTTTATTGTGTTGGTTGCGGGGGCCGGATTTGAACCGACGACCTTCGGGTTATGAGCCCGACGAGCTACCAGGCTGCTCCACCCCGCGTCCGTCTGTTTACACTTCCATCATGTAAACTTTTTTCTTCACATTTTAATTGGTTGCGGGGGCCGGATTTGAACCGACGACCTTCGGGTTATGAGCCCGACGAGCTACCAGGCTGCTCCACCCCGCGTCCGTGGATGCGCACTATACGCTGCAAACTTTTTGATGCAACCTTTTTTTTGCCCCAATGCGTAATTAGCTGAGATTATGTGTAAAAACAGTACAATTAGTTTGTTTTTTGAACGAAATTTGTGTTGGGTTGCGCTGGCGCATTTCATTAGCGAGTGGGGTTTGTTATCTTCACCTCGCTCCGGGTTAATTCAGAAGATGAGAGAGAATGAAAGGACGTTGGGTTAAGTACGCACTCACGGGAGCGATGGTTGCTATCCTCGCAGCCTGTACTTCTAAACCGACCGATCGCGGTCAACAGTATAAAGACGGGAAATTTTCCCAGCCGTTTTCCCTGGTCAACCAGCCTGACGCCGTAGGCGCGCCAATCAATGCCGGTGATTTCTCTGAGCAGGTGAGCCAGATCCGCAGCGCCTCGCCGCGCCTCTATAGCAGCCAAAGCAACATTTATAACGCTATCCAGGAGTGGCTACGAGCCGGGGGCGATACGCGCGCGTTGCGTCAGTACGGCCTCGATGCCTGGCAGATGGAAGGCACAGATAATTACGGCAACGTGCAGTTCACCGGTTATTACACCCCTGTGATACAGGCGCGCCACACCCGCCAGGGCGAATTCCAGTACCCTATCTATCGTATGCCGTCCAAACGCGGCCGGTTACCGTCCCGTGCCGAAATCTATGCCGGTGCGCTGAGCGACAGCTATGTGCTGGCCTACAGCAACTCGCTGATGGACAACTTCATTATGGATGTGCAGGGCAGCGGCTATATTGATTTTGGCGACGGCAGCCCGCTTAACTTCTTCAGCTATGGCGGGAAAAACGGCCATGCTTACCGCAGTATCGGTAAGGTGCTGATCGATCGCGGTGAAGTGAAGAAAGAAGATATGTCGATGCAGGCCATCCGGGAATGGGGTGAGAAGCACAGCGAATCAGAGGTGCGTGCGTTGCTGGAAGAGAACGCCTCATTCGTGTTCTTTAAGCCGCAGTCCTGGGCGCCGGTAAAAGGTGCCAGTGCGGTACCGCTGGTTGGGCGCGCCTCTGTGGCTTCCGATCGTAGCGTGATCCCACCGGGTACGACGCTGCTGGCGGAAGTGCCGCAGCTTGATAACAATGGCAAATTTAACGGCCAGTATGAGCTGCGCCTGATGGTCGCGCTGGATGTTGGCGGCGCGATAAAAGGCCAGCACTTTGATATTTACCAGGGGATTGGCCCGGATGCTGGTCACCGCGCCGGATGGTACAACCATTATGGTCGTGTCTGGGTACTGAAAAATGCACCGGGCGCTGGCGGCGTGTTCAGCGGCTGAGTGTGATAAACTCCCCCCTCTCCCGATTCCGGGAGAGGGGAACTCCTGTCTTTATTCTTCATGTCTGAGGTTTTATGTCTGTTGTCATCAGCGACGCCTGGCGCCAGCGCTTTGGCGGTACAGCGCGTTTATACGGTGAAAATGCACTGCAATGGTTTGCCGACGCGCATATTTGTGTGGTGGGCATTGGCGGTGTCGGCTCCTGGGCAGCGGAAGCGCTGGCGAGGACCGGAATCGGTGCGATTACGCTGATTGATATGGACGATGTGTGCGTGACCAATACCAACCGTCAGATCCATGCCTTGCGTGACAACGTGGGCCTGGCGAAAGCGGAAGTGATGGCGGATCGCATCCGGCAGATCAATCCGGAGTGCGTGGTGACGGTCGTTGATGATTTCGTCACTGCCGACAACGTGGCGCAATTGATGGATCAAGGCTTCAGCTACGTGATTGATGCTATCGACAGCGTGCGCCCGAAAGCAGCATTGATCGCCTACTGCCGTCGAAACAAGATCCCGCTGGTCACCACCGGCGGTGCGGGCGGGCAGATCGATCCGACGCAAATCCAGGTAAGCGATCTGGCGAAAACCATTCAGGATCCGCTTGCGGCGAAACTCCGTGAGCGGCTGAAAAGCGACTTTGGTGTGGTAAAAAACAGCAAAGGCAAGCTTGGCGTGGACTGTGTTTTTTCTACCGAGGCGCTGGTCTATCCGCAGGCGGATGGCTCCGTATGCGCGATGAAAAGCACGGCCGAAGGGCCAAAACGTATGGATTGCGCATCCGGTTTTGGCGCTGCGACAATGGTTACCGCAACCTTTGGTTTTGTTGCGGTGTCCCATGCGCTGAAAAAACTGATGGCAAAAGCAGAACGTCAGACCAGCGCCTGACGGGCAGCATCCTGTACGGCGGCAGCCATTGCCGCCAGCCCCTGACTGCGTGAAGCGCTAAGCTGGGCACGCAAACCGAGTTCATCAAATAACGCCAGCGGATCGTGCTCCAGCAGCTCCGCCGGGCGTTTGCCTTCCACGGCGGTCAGTAATACCGCCAGCAGCCCGCGGACGATGCGGCCTTCGCTGTCGCCAAAGAAATGCAGAGCGCCATCCGCAGCGGGCGTTGCTCCCAGCCAGACGCGATTTTCACAACCGGGGATCTCCCGCGCCTGTGCTTTCAGCGCATCTGTTGCCGCAGGCAACTGCTTCCCGAGCAGGATTAACTGCCGGTATTTGTCTTCCCACTGGGTCAGCGTGCCAAAGGCCTGGCGCAGTGTTGCTTCGGTTATCACCGTGCCGAACGGGTGTCCGGCAAAAGCGGGGTTTGTCATTAATCCACCAGTATGTCCAGGGCGCGGTCAACGGCGTTCACCAGCGCATCCACATCGTGTTGCGTATTATAAGGGGCGAAGGATGCCCGCAATGTGCCGTTGACGCCAAGCGCAGCCAGCAGCGGCTGCGCGCAGTGTTGACCGGCGCGCAGTGCAATGCCGTACCCGGCCAGCAACGTCACCATATCGCTGTGATGCACACCGGCAAAGTCGAAGGCCAGCAGACTGGAGTCCTGACAGCGGAAAGAGCGGAACCCGGGGCGCTGCGCCAGTTGCTCTTCTGCAAGGGTCGCCAGCCCGCGACTGTAGCTTTCCGCCTTGGCGATATCTTGCGTCTTCAGCCACTCCAGTGCTGCGCTCAGGCCAATTACCCCGGCGACATTGGGCGTCCCCGCTTCCAGTTTGTAAGGCGCGGGCTGGGTGGTGAAACCGTCAAAGGTCACTTCGGTGATCATCTTGCCGCCGCCGAGCCACGGCGACATGGCATCCAGCAGTTCGGCTTTTCCATACAGCACGCCAATGCCGTTGGGGCCATACAGCTTGTGGCCGGAAAAAGCATAAAAATCGATATCCAGGCTCTGCACATTCGCCGGGAAATGCACCACGCCTTGTGCGCCATCGACCATCACCACCATGCCCGCCGCATGGGCAAGCGTGATGGCTTTTGCGAGATCCGGGCAGCCGCCAGTGACGTTCGACATTTGCCCCAGCGCGAGGATACGGCTGCGTGAGGTGATGCAGTGCGGCAGTTGCGCGATATCCGGCAGATGATCGGCACCCAGCGGCAGTTTCACCACTCGTGCGCCGGTTTGCTGCGCTACCATCAGCCACGGAACCAAATTGGCGTGGTGCTCGGCTTCGCTGACGATGATCTCATCGCCCGGTTGCAGGCGTGGGCGGGCGTAACACTGCGCGACCATATTTATGGATTCGGTTGTCCCGCGCGTCCAGACAATGTTCTTACCGGATGGTGCATTCACCAGTGCAGCGACCTGATCGCGGGCGGCTTCATAGTGGGCTGTTAGCTGCTGCGCTTGCGCGAACTGGCTGCGATGCACATTGCCGGCGCTCAGGCTGTAGAACTGCTGCGTGGCATCGATCACCGCCTGCGGTTTTAAGGCGGTGGCGGCGCTGTCCAGATAGACGCCAGCGTCAGCCAGCGCCGGAAACTGGGCGCGAAATAGCGATGGGTTAAATGCGTTCATGGGGCTCCTCATACTAATAACACGATCGTCGCGCAATTTTTCCGGCGTAGCAAGAACGTTGCGCTCCATCGGAATAGTCTGTTTGTCCTGGCAGGGCCGGAGAAGCAGGTTATGCTGAATAGTGTTAGGTAAATGTTTTGGCCTCTTCCTGAAAGAGGTTTTCACAGCATTAATTGCCAGAAGGAGAAGAACATGAAAAAGACTGCCGCAATTATATCTGCATGTATGTTTGCTTTTACCCTGAGCGCCTGTTCTGGTCCGAATTATGCGTTACACACCAATGATGGACGCACCATCGTCTCGGAAGGGAAACCGAAAACAGATGATCAGACGGGGATGATTTCCTATAAAGACGCGAATGGTAATGAGCAGCAGATTAACCGTTCCGACGTGAAAGAGATGGTCGCTCTGGAGAAAAAATAGGCCGGATTTTGGGTAAAAAAAAGCACCGCAATTTTGCGGTGCTACATTAATCACTATGGACAGACAGGGTAAATGTACAGGAAGTGAAAAGGGGTAGCGTTGCTACCGGGGTCTGAATCGCAGACCAATTGCAAACACAACAACACAACATCACAACCGTAAGCCAAAAGCCCTTCAGAACACGCATTCCAAAAAAAGCTTCTCGTTCCGGCTCAGGAAGTGCCGCCACTATAGGTATTTGCTGGTAGAAGCTCAACGGACAATTTATAATGGCTCAGATAAAAAAAACTAATAGGTTAACCCTTGTTTCCTGTTTGTTAAATTGAGTTTACATCTAAGCCTGATAACCATGTCAAAGCGATTACCACCACTAAATGCATTACGCGTTTTCGATGCCGCTGCACGCCATTTGAGTTTCACTCGCGCTGCTGATGAGCTTTTTGTGACGCAGGCCGCAGTAAGCCACCAAATCAAGTCTCTCGAGGATTTTCTCGGGCTGAAACTCTTCCGCCGACGTAACCGCTCGCTGCTGCTGACCGAAGAGGGGCAGAGTTATTTCCAGGACATCAAAGAGATATTTTCACAGCTCAATGAGGCGACGCGTAAGCTCCAGGCACGCAGCGCCAAAGGTGCTCTGACGGTAAGTTTGTTACCCAGTTTTGCCATTCAATGGCTGGTGCCAAGACTCTCTAGCTTTAACTCAGCTTATCCGGGAATCGATGTGCGTATCCAGGCTGTGGATCGTGAAGAAGATAAACTGGCGGATGATGTCGACGTGGCCATTTTTTACGGTCGCGGTAACTGGCCAGGGCTGCGCGTGGAAAAATTGTACGCCGAATATCTGCTGCCGGTCTGTTCTCCGCTGTTGCTTACCGGCGATAAAGCATTGAAAAAGCCAGAGGATTTGGCGCAGCACACATTATTGCACGACGCTTCCCGTCGCGACTGGCAAACTTATACGCGCCAGTTAGGTCTTAATCTTAACGTCCAGCAAGGGCCGATATTCAGCCACAGCTCGATGGTGCTGCAAGCGGCTATTCACGGACAGGGGATCGCGCTGGCGAATAATGTGATGGCGCAGTCCGAAATTGAGGCAGGCCGGTTGGTTTGTCCTTTTAATGATGTTTTGGTCAGTAAAAATGCGTTTTATCTGGTTTGTCATGACAGTCAGGCAGAACTGGGTAAAATAGCCGCCTTTCGACAGTGGATACTGGCAAAAGCGGCAAACGAACAGGAAAAATTTCGTTTCCGTTACGAACAATAATTCGCGCGCAGCGGCGCGTATGACTTTTAGGGTAACCACATGACCAGCCGTTTTATGCTGATTTTCGCCGCGGTGAGCGGTTTTGTGTATGTCGCGCTGGGAGCATTCGGCGCGCATGTTTTAAGTAAGTCTTTGGGTGTGGTGGAGATGAGCTGGATCCAGACCGGCCTCGACTACCAGGCATTTCATACGCTTGCGGTGCTGGGACTGGCGGTTGCCATGCAGCGCCGTATCAGCATCTGGTTCTACTGGAGTAGCGTTTTCCTGGCATTGGGCACCGTGCTGTTTAGCGGCAGCCTTTATTGCCTGGCGCTCTCCCATTTACGCCTGTGGGTGTTTGTTACGCCAGTCGGTGGTGTTTGCTTTTTAATCGGCTGGGCATTGATGTTTACTGGCGCGATCCGTCTGAAACGTAAGGGCGTTGTTCATGAATAAAGTGGTGTTGCTGTGCCGCCCGGGTTTTGAGAAAGAGTGCGCAGCAGAAATTACCGATAAGGCCGGGCGTCTTGAGGTGTTCGGTTTTGCGCGCGTAAAAGAAAACGCGGGCTATGTTGTGTTTGAATGTTATCAGGAAAGCGATGCAGATAAGCTGGCGCGCGAACTGCCGTTTAACAGCCTGATTTTCGCCCGTCAGATGTTTGTGGTGGGGGAATTACTGAAGGATTTACCGCCGGAAGATCGCATTACGCCGATTGTCGGTATGCTGCAGGGTGTGGTGGATAAAGGCGGCGATCTGCGGGTTGAAGTGGCGGACACCAACGAAAGCAAAGAGCTGATGAAGTTCTGCCGCAAATTCACCGTGCCGCTGCGTTCCGCGTTGCGTGAAGTGGGCGTGCTGGCGCGCAGTGATACGCCAAAACGTCCGGTGGTGCATGTCTTTTTTATTGCCCCTGGCTGCTGCTATACCGGGTATTCCTACTCCTTTAATAACTCGCCGTTCTATATGGGCATCCCGCGCCTGAAGTTCCCGTCCGACGCGCCGAGCCGCTCAACGTTAAAGCTGGAAGAGGCGTTCCACGTCTTTATTCCGGAGGATGAGTGGGACGAGCGCCTGGCCAATGGGATGTATGCCGTCGATCTCGGCGCATGTCCTGGCGGCTGGACCTATCAACTGGTGAAACGCAACATGTGGGTTTACTCAGTGGATAACGGCCCGATGGCGCAAAGTCTAATGGATACCGGCCAGGTGACCTGGCTAAGGGAAGATGGCTTCCGCTATCGCCCCAATCGCAACAACATCTCATGGATGGTGTGCGATATGGTGGAGAAACCGGCGAAAGTCGCTGCGCTGATGGCGCAATGGCTGACAGAAGGCTGGTGTCGCGAAACCATTTTTAACCTTAAACTGCCGATGAAAAAACGCTACGAAGAGGTGTCCAACAACCTGGCGTATATTCAGGCCCAACTGGATGAGCACGGCATCGCTGCGCAGATTCAGGCGCGACAGCTGTACCACGATCGTGAAGAAGTGACGGTGCATGTGCGCCGGATGTGGGCTGCGGTAGGCGGGCGGCGCGACGAGCGTTAATCGCACGACACCAGGCTCTTATTGCCTGAACAGTCAGAAAAAACGCCTGCATCAGCAGGCGTTTTTGTCCGGGTTATTTGCCCGCTTTCGCCAGCTCTTTGACTAACGGCAGCATGATGCGCATAACATCGCGACTGCGGCGTTCTATGCGCCCAGGCAGCGCGCGATCAATGTATTGCTGGTTATCCAGTCGCGCATTGTGATGGCTGACGCCGTCAGGAAAGGTTTTCGATTTTGCGCGTTGCTGCTCACCATCTTTATTGCCCAGCGACCAGTTCGTGGCTTCCACCGACAGCACCGGGATCCCCGCTTTATCAAACACTTCTGCGTCGTTACAGCAACTGGTGCCTTTAGGATAACTGGCGTTAAGCCCCGGGTTGCTCATGGCGAGAATACCCTGCGTGCGGGCAAGGGCCAGCGCACGGTCCCGCGTCAGTTTACGCACTGAGGCCGGGGTGTTTTTACCGCTATTAAAGTAGAGTTTGTCGCCGACGATCAGGTTGTTCAGGTTGATCACCAGCAGGGTGTGTTTCTTCTCGGCTTCGCTCATGCGATCGAGCAGGTTTTGTGCGCCGAGCTTGCCTTCTTCTTCACCGCTGGTGGCGATAAAACGGATGCTGTACTGCGTTGGCACCTGTTTGAGCGCCTGCGCCAGCTCCAGCATGACGCCCAGACTGGCTGCGTTATCATCGATCCCTTGTAAGGTTAAGCCGCCCAGATTGTTATCCACATCGGCGTCGCTGCGCGGCGCGTAGGTGTCGAGATGCGCCATAATGATAATTTGCAGCGGCGATTTGCCTTCATGCGCGGCGATCACCGTACTGCCGGTAACGTTTTGCCAGCTCTGCTGTTTATCTTTCGCCGTGTAGCTGTAACGGGTTTTAAATTTACGGATATTGCTCTCATAACCCATCTGCGCGAACTGCTGCTGCAAATAGTCGGCAGAGAGCATTTCCGCGGGTGTACCGGTCATTCGGCCTGGAAACAGAGTGGCAATATGGCGTGCCTGCTCATTAGCAAACTCACCGGGTTGGGAAGGGCGGGCATGCGCCGGAAGGATAAAGCATACGCCGAGCGCCAGGGCAGCGGTACGGTGGCGCAATGCGGAAAACATAGAGAGTCCTTTATGCAGCAAAAATTTTGACGCGCTTAGTATGAAACTGTGACCGGGTTTACACAATTTCATTTCTTCTTAACCATGCGAAAAGACACGCGTTAAGCACTTTTTGATATTTGCTTTGCACGGGCGTTATTCCTTTGCGGAACTACTCATTCCAATTCGTAATTTCATTCGTTCTAAACCGCCCCCTATAGTCCCTGTATTGCTGGCTATGAGTGAGTTGTTGCGTTGTGGATTACCTTCCTCTGTTTGCTGCTGTAAAAGACCGCCCCGTTCTGGTGATTGGCGGCGGCGAAATCGCCGCGCGCAAAATCGCTTTTTTGCGTCGCGCGGGCGCACAGGTCCAGGTTGTGGCGCAGCAACTGGACGTGCCGCTGCAACAGCTTGCTGAACAGCAGGCTATCCACTGGCTGGCGACAACGTTTGACGAATCACAACTGGATAGCGTTTTTCTGGTGATTGCCGCTACCAATGATGCCGCGCTTAACCGCCGGGTATTTGATGCCGCCAACGCGCGCCACCGGCTGGTCAATGTGGTTGACGATCAGCCGCTGTGCTCCTTTATTTTCCCGTCGATTGTTGATCGTTCGCCGCTACTGGTGGCGATCTCCTCCGGCGGTAACGCGCCGGTACTGGCGCGCTTGTTGCGTGAAAAGATTGAAGCGTTGTTACCCGGCAATCTGGGGCGCATGGCGGAAGTCGCCGGGCGCTGGCGCACACGCATTAAAGCCTTTCGTCGGACCACCGATGAACGTCGCCGTTTTTGGGAAAGCGCCTTTCGCGGGCGTTTTGCCAGCCTGATGGCCGCAGGCGATGAACCCGCTGCGGAGAAAGCGCTGGAAGCGGAACTGACGCAGCCAGGCTCGGCGAGCGGGGAGATTATTCTGGTCGGCGCAGGGCCGGGCGACGCAGGGTTGCTGACATTGCGCGGTTTGCAGGTGATTCAGCAAGCCGATGTGGTGTTTTACGATCATCTGGTCAGCGATGCCGTGCTGGAGTTGACCCGTCGGGATGCGGAAAAAATTTGTGTAGGTAAACGCGCCGGGGCACATGCGGTTGCGCAGCATGAAACCAATCGCATGCTGGTGGATGCCGCTCGCGAAGGTAAAACGGTGGTGCGCCTGAAGGGCGGCGATCCGTTTATTTTTGGTCGCGGTGGCGAAGAGTTACAGGCAGCGGCGCAAGCGGGTATCCCTTTTCAGGTGGTGCCGGGCGTGACTGCCGCATCGGGCGCGACCGCCTATGCGGGGATTCCGCTGACGCACCGGGACTTTGCGCAGAGCGTGGCGTTTGTTACCGGGCATTACAAAGCCGACAGCACTCCTTTCGACTGGTCGCTGCTGGCGCAAAGCCGCCAGACGCTGGCTATCTATATGGGGACGATGAAGGCCGCGGAAATCAGCGCGCAACTGATCGCCCACGGTCGCGATAACACCACGCCAGTGGCGGTGATTTCCCGCGGTACGCGCGCGGATCAGCATGTGGCTACTGGCACATTAGAACAACTTGAGGAACTGGCGAAAGCTGCCCCGATGCCCGCTTTGTTAGTGGTGGGCGAGGTGGTTGGGCTTCATCGCGAACTCGCCTGGTTCCGGCATACGACAGGAACGGAAGCGTTCGACGCTTCTGTGATTAATCTGGCTTAAGGAATGGTTATGGACCAAAAACGACTCACCCACCTGCGACAACTGGAGGCGGAAAGCATCCATATCATCCGCGAAGTGGCCGCCGAATTTTCCAACCCGGTGATGATGTATTCCATCGGCAAAGATTCCAGCGTGATGCTGCATCTTGCGCGTAAAGCCTTCTATCCGGGCACGCTGCCGTTTCCGCTGCTGCATGTGGATACCGGCTGGAAATTCCGTGAGATGTATGAATTCCGTGACCGTACCGCGAAAGCCTACGGCTGTGAGCTGCTGGTGCATAAGAACCCGGAAGGGGTGGCGATGGGTATTAACCCGTTCGTGCACGGCAGTGCGAAACATACCGACATCATGAAAACCGAAGGGCTGAAGCAGGCGCTGAACAAATACGGTTTTGATGCCGCGTTCGGCGGCGCGCGTCGCGACGAAGAAAAATCCCGCGCCAAAGAGCGTATTTACTCGTTCCGTGACCGTTTCCACCGCTGGGACCCGAAAAACCAGCGCCCGGAGCTGTGGCATAATTACAACGGCCAGATTAACAAGGGCGAAAGTATTCGCGTGTTCCCGCTGTCAAACTGGACCGAACTGGATATCTGGCAGTACATCTACCTGGAAAATATCGAGATTGTTCCTCTGTATCTGGCGGCGGAACGCCCGGTGCTGGAGCGTGACGGCATGCTGATGATGATCGATGACGACCGTATCGATCTGCAAACGGGTGAAGTGATCGAGCAGCGGATGGTCCGTTTCCGTACGCTGGGCTGCTGGCCTCTCACTGGGGCCGTGGAGTCGGATGCGCAAACGCTGCCTGAGATCATCGAAGAGATGCTGGTTTCCACCACCAGTGAACGTCAGGGCCGCGTGATTGACCGCGACCAGGCCGGCTCCATGGAGCTGAAAAAACGTCAGGGATATTTCTAAGGAGCCGCCATGAACACCACAATCGCACAACAAATTGCTAATGAAGGCGGCGTCGAAGCGTATCTGCATGCTCAGCAGCACAAAAGCCTGTTGCGCTTTCTGACCTGCGGCAGCGTCGATGACGGGAAAAGCACCCTGATTGGCCGCTTGCTGCACGACACCCGCCAGATCTATGAAGATCAGCTCTCTACGCTGCACAACGACAGCAAACGTCACGGTACGCAGGGTGAGAAGCTCGATCTGGCCTTGCTGGTGGATGGCCTGCAAGCGGAGCGCGAACAGGGCATCACCATTGATGTGGCCTATCGCTATTTCTCCACCGAGAAACGCAAATTTATCATTGCCGATACCCCAGGGCACGAGCAGTACACCCGTAATATGGCGACCGGGGCGTCGACCTGCGATCTGGCGATCCTGCTGATCGACGCCCGTAAAGGCGTGCTGGATCAGACGCGCCGTCACAGCTTTATCTCCACGCTGCTGGGCATTAAGCACCTGGTGGTAGCGGTGAATAAAATGGACCTGGTGGCGTTTAGCGAAGAGACCTTCGAGAACATCCGTCAGGATTATTTGACCTTTGCTGAACAATTGCCGGGCAATCTGGATATCCGTTTTGTGCCTCTCTCGGCGCTGGAAGGCGACAACGTCGCAAGCCAGAGTCCGCAAATGCCATGGTACAGCGGCCCGACGCTGCTGGAAGTGCTGGAAACGGTTGAGATCCAGCGCGTGGTGGATACGCAGCCGATGCGCTTCCCGGTGCAGTATGTAAACCGCCCGAACCTCGATTTCCGTGGTTTTTCCGGTACGCTGGCGTCCGGTGTGGTGAAAGTGGGGCAACGTATCAAAGTCTTACCGTCTGGCGTTGAGTCGTCTGTCGCCCGTATCGTCACCTTTGATGGCGATTTACAGGAAGCGGCCGCCGGTGAAGCGATTACGCTGGTGCTGAAAGATGAAATTGATATCAGCCGCGGCGATCTGATCCTCGATGCGCAGGAAACGCTGCCAGCGGTGCAGAGTGCTTCGCTCGATGTGGTGTGGATGGCGGAAAAACCGCTGCAGCCGGGGCAAAGCTACGACATTAAAGTCGCCGGTAAAAAGACCCGCGCGCGCGTGGACAACATTCAGTATCAGGTTGACATCAATAACCTCACACAGCGCCAGGTGGAAAGCCTGCCGTTGAACGGCATTGGTCTTATCGATTTAACCTTTGATGAGCCGCTAACGCTGGATGCCTACCAGCAGAACCCGGTCACCGGTGGGATTATCTTTATTGACCGTCTGAGCAATGTAACCGTTGGGGCAGGCATGGTGCGTGACGTTCATGCCGGGCAACAGACCAGCACTTCCGAATTCAGCGCCTTTGAGCTGGAGCTGAACCAGCTTATCCGTAAGCACTTCCCGCACTGGGGCGCGCGTGATCTGCTGGGAGGTCAGTAATGGCGCAGCATGACGAAAACGTCGTCTGGCATGCGCATCCGGTTACGGCTGAGCAGCGCGAGCAACTCCACGGTCATCGTGGGGTTGTGCTGTGGTTTACCGGGCTCTCCGGCTCGGGTAAATCTACCGTCGCCGGGGCGCTGGAAGAGGCGCTGCACCGCGTGGGCGTGAGCACCTATTTGCTGGATGGCGACAACGTTCGCCATGGGTTGTGCAGCGACCTGGGCTTTAGCGATGCCGATCGTAAAGAGAATATCCGCCGGGTGGGCGAAGTGGCCAAACTGATGGTCGACTCAGGGCTGGTGGTGTTAACGGCGTTTATCTCTCCGCACCGCGCGGAGCGCCAGATGGTGCGCGAACGGCTTGGGGAAGGGCGCTTTATCGAAGTGTTTGTCGATACGCCATTGGCTATTTGCGAGGCGCGCGATCCGAAGGGATTGTACAAAAAAGCGCGTGCTGGCGAGCTGCGTAACTTCACCGGTATCGACTCGGTTTACGAAGCGCCGCTCTCTGCGGAGGTTCATCTGGATGGTGAACAATTGGTAACAAATTTGGTAAGCCAATTATTAGATCTCCTCCGACAGGGCGATATTATCAGATCCTGAGACGGTACTGGCGATACCCGTCATCTTCAGGTGGCCCGGCGTTAATTTCCACACTGCCTGATGATTGCGCGTATCTCCCCTTTGCCGGTCGTTCAGGTAACAGGATCAGATATGCGTAACAGTCAGAACATCACCCTCTCCCGGTCGGAGTCACTTTCTACGACGACCACAGACGAAACCACATGGTCTCTCCCCGGGGCCGTTGTGGGGTTCGTTGCATGGCTGGTGGCGCTGGCGATCCCGTTTATGATTTACGGCCCCAACACGCTCTTCTTCTTTCTCTACACCTGGCCCTTCTTCCTTGCGCTGATGCCCGTTTCGGTGGTGGTCGGCATTGCGTTGCATTCACTGCTGGGCGGCAAGCTGCTGTACAGTAGCGTGGCGACATTGCTGACGGTGATCGCCATGTTCGGCGTGCTGTTTATGTGGCTGCTCGGCTAAGGGCATGCATACTTCAAACCGTAACGCACATTAAGACAATGTGTCCGGGATGGGGTGTGGGCTACGGTTCGGCAGTCAAATGTGCTAAAGTCTGGCGCTTGTGCGGTATCACCCGGCCCCGGAGTGGAGTCTGACGAAAAGTTATGGGATGATGATGCCGTTTTTCAGGGGGCAGGATGGGTAAACTAACGCTGCTATTGCTGGCTTTGCTGGTCTGGCTACAGTACTCGCTGTGGTTTGGCAAGAATGGTCTGCACGATTACGGCCGCGTCAGCGAAGATGTGGCGGCACAACAGGCGACTAACGCCAAATTAAAAGCGCGCAACGATCAGCTTTTCGCCGAAATTGACGATCTCAACGGCGGTCAGGAAGCGATTGAGGAACGCGCACGCAACGAATTGACCATGACCAAACCGGGCGAAACATTCTATCGTCTGGTGCCGGACGCATCGAAACGCGCGCCGGGGTCAACGCAAAACACGCAGAATTCACAAAATACACAAAATACACAAAACAGACCTTAACAGTCCCGGGTTTACGACATGTCAGCAATGATACCGGACGTCTGTGCCGTGGTGCCGGCCGCCGGATTCGGCCGTCGCATGCAAACGGAATGTCCTAAGCAATATCTCTCCATTGGCGATAAAACGATCCTTGAGCATGCGGTTTCCGCGCTGCTCGTTAACCCGCGCGTTGGCCGGGTGATCATCGCCGTCAGCCCTGGCGACGAACGTTTCGCCAGCTTGCCGCTCGCCCGGCATCCGCAGATCACCGTCGTGGACGGTGGCGCTGAACGCGCCGATTCCGTGCTCGCTGGCCTGAAAGCCGCCGCGGGCGCGCAGTGGGTGCTGGTGCATGACGCTGCGCGTCCTTGCCTGCATCAGGACGATTTAAACCGTCTGTTGCAACTGTGCGAAACCAGCCGCGTCGGCGGTATTCTCGCCGCACCCGTGCGCGACACCATGAAGCGCGCTGAGCCTGGTAAAACCGCCATCGCCCATACGGTTGAACGTAATGATTTATGGCATGCGCTGACGCCGCAGTTTTTCCCGCTGGAACTCCTTCACGACTGCCTGATTCGGGCAATGAATGAGGGGGCTATCATCACCGATGAAGCCTCCGCGCTGGAACATTGTGGTTTTCACCCGGAACTGGTTGCCGGGCGTGCGGATAATATTAAAGTCACCCGACCTGAAGATTTACGACTCGCAGAATTCTATCTGACCCATTCAGACCTCCAGGAGAAAGCATAATGCGCATTGGACACGGTTTTGACGTACACGCGTTTGGCGGCGAAGGCCCGATTATTATCGGCGGCGTGCGCATTCCTTACGAAAAAGGCCTGGTGGCGCATTCCGATGGCGACGTCGCGCTGCATGCGCTGACAGACGCCCTGCTTGGCGCCGCGGCGCTGGGCGACATTGGTAAACTGTTCCCGGATACCGATCAGGCGTTTAAAGGTGCCGATAGCCGCGGGCTGCTGCGCGAAGCGTGGCGCCGCATCCAGGCCAAAGGCTATACCCTTGGCAACGTCGATGTGACGATCATCGCCCAGGCACCAAAAATGTTGCCGCACATTCCGCAGATGCGCGTGTTTATTGCCGAAGATCTTGGCTGCCACATGGATGACGTCAACGTGAAAGCCACCACTACCGAGAAGCTTGGCTTTACCGGTCGTGGCGAAGGCATTGCCTGTGAAGCGGTGGCGCTGCTGGTTAAGGCGGCAAAATGATCGATTTTGAGAACCTGACCTGGTTGCACGGCAAGCCGGCAGCGACAGGAATCTTAAAGGCCAATCCGGAAGATTTCGTGGTGGTGGAAGATCTCGGCTTTGAGCCAGACGGCGAGGGCGAGCATGTTCTTGTACGTATTCTGAAAAACGGTTGTAACACGCGTTTTGTTGCCGATGCGCTGGCAAAATTCCTTAAAATTCCCGCGCGGGAAGTGAGTTTTGCCGGGCAGAAAGATAAACATGCGGTCACGGAGCAGTGGTTGTGCGCCCGCGTGCCGGGTAATGTCATGCCGGATCTCAGCGCCTTTGAACTGGAAGGGTGCAAGGTGCTGGAGTATGCCCGCCATAAACGTAAGTTGCGCCTCGGCGCTTTGCAGGGCAATGCGTTCACGGTGGTATTGCGCGAGGTGAGCGATCGCGCGGATGTCGAATCGCGATTGCAGGCCATTACGGAACGCGGTGTGCCAAACTACTTTGGCGCTCAGCGATTTGGCATTGGCGGCAGTAACGTCCAGGGCGCGCTGCGCTGGGCGCAGAGCAATGCGCCGGTGCGCGATCGCAACAAACGCAGTTTTTGGTTGTCGGCGGCCCGCAGTGCGTTGTTTAATCAAATGGTTAGCGAGCGTCTGAAAAAACCGGACTTTAATCAAGTTGTTGACGGCGATGCGCTACAATTAGCGGGGCGCGGAAGCTGGTTCGTCGCAACCGATGACGAACGCGCTGAATTGCAGGCTCGTGTAGATGCCAAAGCGTTAATGATCACCGCATCGCTGCCTGGCAGCGGCGAATGGGGATCGCAGCGCGAGGCGCTGGCCTTTGAGCAACACGCCATTGCCGACGCGCCGGAATTACAGGCGCTGCTGGTGCGGGAAAAAGTCGAGGCGGCGCGCCGCGCGATGCTGCTTTACCCGCAGTCGCTGCGCTGGAACTGGTGGGATGACGTTACCGTCGAGTTACGTTTCTGGCTCCCGGCGGGAAGTTTTGCCACCAGTGTGGTCAGGGAACTTATCAACACATCGGGTGATTATGCGAATATTGCTGAGTAACGATGACGGGATCCATGCGCCGGGCATTCAGACGCTGGCAAAGGCTCTCCGGGAGTTTGCCGACGTACAGGTCGTCGCACCCGATCGTAACCGCAGCGGCGCGTCTAATTCGCTCACGCTTGAATCTTCGCTTCGCACCTTCACGTTCGATAACGGCGACATCGCCGTCCAGATGGGCACGCCGACAGACTGTGTCTACCTTGGCGTGAATGCGCTGATGCGCCCGCGCCCGGATGTGGTCGTCTCCGGTATTAATGCCGGGCCGAACCTTGGCGATGATGTTATCTACTCCGGCACCGTTGCCGCTGCAATGGAAGGCCGCCACCTGGGGTTTCCGGCGCTGGCGGTATCGCTCAACGGGCATACCCATTATGCAACGGCGGCGGCTGTCACCTGCTCGATTCTGCGGGCGTTGAACCGTGAACCGCTGCGTACCGGGCGTATCCTGAATATCAATGTGCCGGATCTTCCGCTTGAGGAGATCAAAGGCATTCGCGTGACCCGCTGCGGTAGCCGCCATCCGGCCGATCAGGTGATTCCACAGCAGGATCCGCGAGGCAACACGCTGTACTGGATTGGTCCGCCGGGGGAAAAATGCGACGCCGGGCCGGATACCGATTTTGCCGCCATCGACGAAGGTTATGTGTCGGTGACGCCGCTGCATGTGGATTTAACCGCTTACAGCGCGCATGATGTGGTCTCGGGCTGGTTGGAGCGAGCCGGGGTGAACAGGCGATGGTAAGCAAACGCGTTCAGGATCTTCTCACGCAATTACGTGCGCAGGGCATTAAAAACGAGCAGGTGCTTGAGGCCTTGTCGCGCGTGCCGCGCGAGAAATTTATCGATGAAGCGTTTGAACACAAAGCGTGGGATAACGTTGCGCTGCCGATTGGCCAGGGGCAAACCATTTCCCAGCCTTATATGGTGGCGCGCATGACGGAACTGCTGGAGTTGACGCCCGCCTCCCGCGTGCTGGAGATTGGCACCGGTTCCGGCTACCAGACGGCGATTCTGGCGCAACTGGTGCACCACGTCTGTTCCGTTGAACGCATCAAAGGGCTACAGTGGCAGGCGCGTCGCCGCCTGAAGCAGCTCGATTTACACAATGTTTCTACGCGTCACGGCGATGGCTGGCAAGGGTGGCAAGCCCGGGCGCCGTTTGATGCCATTATCGTGACCGCCGCACCGCCGGAGATCCCCGCTGCGCTGATGGCGCAACTGGATGAAGGCGGAATTCTCGTTTTGCCCGTGGGCGATGAACACCAACAACTGAAACGTGTTCGTCGGCGGGGCAGCGAATTTATTATCGATACCGTGGAAGCCGTACGCTTTGTCCCGCTGGTGCGGGGTGAACTGGCCTGAGAAACAGAGTTTTCCTGGGATTTTCAGGCGATAACAGCGTATGGTGGGCAAATTTGCCGTTGACGTTCACGGTTATTATTAAGTCATTGGTATCATACATATTGTTGGGGGAAAAATGAGCACGGGAAGCCCTAAATTCACCGTAAGTCGTATTGCGGCATTGTCGCTGGTTTCACTTTGGCTGGCAGGGTGTTCAAATTCCACTAACGCGCCTGCGCCGGTGAGTTCGGTTGGCGGTAACGCCGGCACAAGTACCCATTCCGGTTCAGGAATGCTCATCACACCGCCGCCAAAAATTGGCACGGCATCGCAGCAGCAACCGACAATCCAGCCGGTTCAACGCCAGAGCGTTCAGCCTGCGCAAATCCAACCGGTCGCGCAGCAGCCTGTGCAGACGGTGAACGGGCGCATTGTCTATAACCGCCAGTACGGCAACATTCCAAAAGGCAGCTATGCTGGCGGCAGCACTTACACCGTTAAACGTGGCGACACGCTGTTTTATATCGCGTGGATCACCGGGAACGATTTCCGTGATTTAGCGCAACGCAACCATGTTGCTGCCCCGTATGGCCTGGAAGTCGGACAAACGCTACAGGTGGGCAATGCATCTGGTGCGCCAATCACAGGTGGTAATGCAATAACTCAGGCTGATGCATCAGCGCAAGGAATCGTCTCAAAACCTGCACAAAATTCAACCGTAGTGGTTGCTTCGAAACCGACAATTACGTATTCTGAAGATTCAGGTGAACAAAGTGCTAATAAAATGTTGCCCAACAATAAGCCTGCGACCGTGGTCACAGCGCCTGTTACGGCACCTTCTGTCAGCACTACCGAACCGACTGTCAGCAGTACATCAACCAGTTCGCCAATCTCTGCATGGCGCTGGCCGACTGACGGTAAAGTTATCGACAACTTCTCTGCTACTGAAGGTGGCAATAAAGGGGTCGATATCTCGGGTAGCAAAGGACAGGCTATTGTCGCGACCGCAGATGGGCGCGTCGTTTATGCCGGTAATGCGCTGCGCGGTTACGGGAATCTCATCATTATTAAACATAACGATGATTACCTGAGTGCCTACGCCCATAACGATACGATGCTGGTCCGGGAACAACAAGAAGTTAAGGCGGGGCAGAAAATAGCTACCATGGGTAGCACCGGTACCAGTTCTACACGCTTGCATTTTGAAATTCGTTACAAGGGGAAATCCGTAAACCCGCTGCGTTATTTGCCGCAGCGATGAATCGGTGCAAAGTGATTGAAGCACTCCCCATTTGAGCCGTTGCAGCGTGCGCAGATGCCGCTGTAATGGGCACAGTGATGAGTGTTCCGGTGCTTTGCCCAGGGATCACGGGTAGGAGCCACCTTATGAGTCAGAATACGCTGAAAGTTCATGATTTAAATGAAGATGCGGAATTTGATGAGAACGGAGCAGAGGTTTTTGACGAAAAAGCCTTAGTAGAAGAGGAACCCAGTGATAACGACCTGGCTGAAGAGGAGCTGTTATCGCAGGGTGCTACCCAGCGTGTTTTAGACGCAACTCAGCTATACCTTGGGGAAATCGGGTATTCCCCGCTATTGACGGCCGAAGAAGAAGTCTATTTCGCACGCCGTGCATTACGAGGTGACGTAGCCTCCCGCCGTCGCATGATTGAAAGTAACCTGCGTCTGGTGGTGAAGATTGCCCGTCGTTACAGCAATCGTGGTCTGGCGCTGCTGGATCTGATTGAAGAGGGTAACCTGGGGTTAATCCGCGCCGTTGAGAAATTTGACCCGGAACGTGGGTTCCGTTTCTCGACTTACGCCACCTGGTGGATCCGTCAGACCATTGAACGGGCGATCATGAATCAAACCCGTACCATTCGTCTGCCGATTCACATTGTAAAAGAGCTGAACGTTTATCTGCGCACCGCGCGTGAGTTGTCCCATAAGCTGGACCACGAACCGAGTGCGGAAGAGATTGCCGAACAGCTTGATAAACCTGTTGATGATGTCAGCCGTATGCTGCGTCTCAACGAGCGCATTACCTCAGTTGATACACCGCTGGGCGGTGATTCTGAAAAAGCGCTGCTGGATATCCTGGCCGATGAGAAAGATAACGGCCCGGAAGACACCACGCAGGACGATGATATGAAACAGAGCATCGTCAAATGGCTGTTCGAACTGAACGCCAAACAGCGTGAAGTGCTGGCGCGTCGTTTCGGTCTGCTGGGCTATGAAGCTGCGACACTCGAAGATGTGGGCCGCGAGATTGGCCTCACCCGTGAACGAGTTCGCCAGATTCAGGTTGAAGGTCTGCGTCGTTTGCGCGAAATCCTGCAAATGCAAGGGCTGAATATCGAAGCGCTGTTCCGCGAATAAGCACCCATTCAAGCCAAAAAGGCCGGTCGCAGATGACACGGCCTTTTTCATTTCTGGCATTACGCTTTTGCCATCATTTTCCTGATGAGCAGCGAAAAAGCCTGTCGCTCCTCAGCGGTAAGTCGACCTAAAAACGCCTCGTCCACATCGTTGCCAACAGGAATGCTGGCCGCCAGCAGCGCTTCGCCTTCTTCCGTCAGGTAAACAAACCGTCGGCGCTTATCTGCCGGATCGCTTTCCCGACGCACCAGCCCACGGTTTTCCATGCGGCTGAGCATCTCCGCCAGCGTCGCTTTTGTGCTGACTGCGGCTTCCGTCAATATCACCTGTTCAATCCCCGGATGTTCGGCAATGGAGCGTAACACCGAATACTGCGGCTTTGTCAGCGCCGGCAATGCTTGCTGCCATTGCGCTGTATGCTGCTGAAAGAGCTGGCGTAACAGGTGAAACGCTTCGTTTCTTAATTCCATGGGCACTCCACATCATGATCTTCTCTCTATCATAGCGGCTTCCGCACTGCTTTATAACGCCTCTGTTTTTAACCTTTTATGCGGCTAACTCCGTGACTCTCTTGTCAGTCTGTTGGGGCAGGCGTAAGTTATTTGCATAACGTTCGTGTACGAACAAAATGGAGTGCCAGATGAAACTGATTGTAGGAATGACCGGCGCAACGGGCGCGCCATTAGCCGTGGCGCTGTTGCAGGCATTGCAAGCGATGCCGGACGTCGAAAGCCATCTGGTGATGTCGAAATGGGCGAAAACCACCCTTGAGCTGGAAACGCCTTATCGCGCACGCGATGTCGCCGCGCTGGCGGACTACTGCCATAACCCGGCGGACCAGGCGGCCACGATCTCATCCGGATCTTTCCATACCGACGGCATGATCATTATCCCCTGCAGTATGAAAACACTGGCAGGCATTCGCGCGGGTTATGCCGAAGGGCTGGTAGGGCGCGCCGCTGATGTGGTGCTGAAAGAGGGGCGCAAGTTAGTGTTGGTCCCGCGCGAAATGCCTCTGAGCGCCATCCATCTGGAAAACATGCTTGCGCTGTCCCGACTTGGCGTCGCCATGGTTCCGCCAATGCCCGCGTATTACAACCACCCGCAGACGGTTGAAGACATCACGCTGCACATTGTTGCGCGCGTGCTGGATCAGTTTGGTCTGTCGCTGCCGCAAGCCAAACGTTGGGGCGGCTTGCAGGCGGCACAGAATTTTTCACAGGAGAATGCATAATGGCTTTTGATGATTTGCGTGGTTTTTTAAACGCGCTGGAAGACCAGGGGCAACTGCTCAGGATCGGTGAAGAGGTCAATGCCGAGCCGGATCTGGCCGCCGCTGCGAATGCGACAGGCCGCATCGGCGAAGGCGCACCCGCACTGTGGTTCGATAATATTCGCGGTTTTGTGGATGCCCGCATAGCCATGAATACCATCGGTTCGTGGCAAAACCATGCGATTTCCATGGGGCTACCGGCCAACACGCCCGTGAAGCAGCAGATTGATGAATTTATTCGCCGTTGGGATACATTCCCGGTTGCGCCGGAACGCCGCGACAATCCTCCCTGGGCGGAGAACAGCGTTGACGGTGACGACATCAACTTGTTCGATATTCTGCCGCTGTTCCGCCTCAACGATGGCGATGGCGGGTTTTACCTCGACAAAGCCTGCGTGGTTTCTCGCGACCCAACCGATCCTGAACATTTTGGTAAACAGAACGTCGGCATTTACCGCATGGAAGTGAAAGGCAAACGCAAACTTGGTTTGCAACCGGTGCCGATGCACGACATTGCGCTGCACCTGCATAAAGCGGAAGAGCGCGGCGAAGACTTACCGATTGTGATTTCGCTGGGTAATGAACCGATCATTACGCTGATGGGCGCAACGCCGCTGAAATATGATCAATCGGAATATGAAATGGCGGGCGCGCTGCGTGAAAAAGCGTATCCAATTGCCACCGCGCCGCTGACGGGCTTCGATGTGCCGTGGGGTTCAGAAGTGATCCTCGAAGGGGTAATTGAAGGGCGTAAGCGTGAAATCGAAGGGCCGTTTGGTGAGTTTACCGGGCACTATTCCGGCGGGCGCAATATGACGGTGGTGCGCATTGATAAAGTCTCTTACCGCAACCAGCCGATTTTTGAATCACTCTATCTCGGCATGCCGTGGACAGAGATAGATTATCTGATTGGACCCGCCACCTGTGTTCCTCTGTATCAGCAACTGAAAGCCGAGTTTCCGGAAGTCCAGGCGGTGAACGCCATGTACACCCACGGGCTGCTGGCCATCATCTCCACGAAAAAACGCTACGGCGGTTTTGCCCGCGCTGTTGGGCTGCGTGCCATGACCACGCCGCACGGATTGGGTTATGTGAAGATGGTGATCATGGTGGATGAAGATGTCGATCCGTTTAACTTGCCGCAGGTGATGTGGGCACTGTCATCGAAAGTGAACCCGGCAGGTGATCTGGTGCAGTTGCCGAATATGTCGGTACTGGAGCTGGATCCGGGATCCAGCCCGGCGGGGATCACCGACAAACTGATTATCGATGCCACAACGCCGGTCGCACCGGATAACCGCGGTCACTACAGCCAGCCGGTGCGCGACTTGCCGGAAACCAAAGCCTGGACCGAAAAACTGACCGCCATGCTGGCGAATCGTCGATAAGGAGCGAATTATGATATGCCCACGTTGTGCCGATGAGCAGATTGAAGTGATGGCGACCTCGCCAGTGAAAGGGGTCTGGACGGTTTATCAGTGCCAGCACTGTTTATATACCTGGCGCGACACTGAACCGTTGCGCCGCACCAGCCGTGAACACTACCCGGAAGCGTTTCGTATGACGCAGCAGGATATTGATAACGCGCCACAAGTCCCGACCATTCCACCGCTATTGGCGAAATGAGGGCTCGGTTTTTCCCCCTCTCCCTGTGGGAGAGGGTCAGGGTGAGGGCACGAGTTTCGCCCTCTCCCTGTGAGAGAGGGCCGGGGTAAGGGCTCGGTTTTCTCCCTCTCCCTGTGGGAGAGGGCCGGGGTGAGGGCAACTTACACCAGGCTTTTTAAGCGATAAATCCACTCCAGCGCCTGACGCGGCGTTAACGCGTCCGGATCAAGATTTTCCAGCGCTTCAACTGCCGGGCTGGTCTCTTCCTGGGCGGCCAGCAGCGACATCTGCGTACCATCGACCTGCGTTGCTGCGGCATTCGGCGACAGGCTTTCCAGTTCGCGCAGCTTACCGCGCGCCCGCTTGATCACCTCTTTCGGCACCCCTGCCAGTGCGGCGACCGCCAGCCCGTAACTCTTGCTGGCCGCGCCATCCTGCACGCTGTGCATAAAGGCAATCGTATCGCCATGCTCCAGTGCGTCCAGATGCACGTTCGCCACGCCTTCCATTTTCTCCGGCAGTTGCGTCAGCTCAAAGTAGTGGGTGGCAAACAGCGTCAGCGCCTTGATTTTATTCGCCAGATTCTCCGCGCAGGCCCACGCCAGTGACAGACCATCATAGGTGGACGTTCCGCGACCAATCTCATCCATCAACACCAGGCTGTTTTCGGTGGCATTGTGCAGAATGTTGGCGGTCTCGGTCATCTCCACCATAAAAGTCGATCGCCCGCTGGCCAGATCATCCGCCGCGCCGACACGGGTAAAGATACGGTCGATAGGACCAATCTCGACTTTCTGTGCCGGAACATAGCTACCGATATACGCCAGCAGCGCAATCAACGCCGTCTGGCGCATATAGGTACTTTTACCGCCCATATTCGGCCCGGTAATGATCAGCATCCGGCGCTGAGGGGATAAATTCAGCGGGTTAGCGATAAACGGCTCTTTCAGTACCTGTTCCACAACCGGGTGACGGCCCTCGCTAATGCGAATGCCCGGTTTGTCGCTAAAGGTCGGGCAGCTGTAATTGAGTGTCTCAGCGCGTTCCGCCAGGTTGACCAGCACATCCAGTTCCGCCAACGCAGACGCGCTTTGTTGCAGATCCGCCAGGTGCGGCATCAGCAGATCGAACAATTCGTCATACAGCTGTTTTTCCAGCGCCAGCGCTTTGCCTTTGGAGGTCAGGACTTTGTCTTCGTACTCTTTCAGCTCCGGAATAATGTAACGTTCGGCGTTTTTCAGCGTCTGGCGGCGTACATAGTGGATGGGTGCCTGGTGGCTCTGACCGCGGCTGATCTGGATGTAATAACCGTGCACGGCGTTATAGCCGACTTTCAGGGTATCCAGCCCGAGGCGTTCGCGTTCGCGGATCTCGAGTCTGTCGAGATAATCGGTCGCACCATCCGCCAGCCCGCGCCACTCGTCCAGCTCGGCATTATAACCGGGGGCAATAACGCCACCATCGCGCACCAGCACGGGCGGAGCGTCGATAATCGCCCGTTCAAGCAATTCGCGCAGTTCGGTGAATTCGCCCATGTTTTCGCGCAGCGCCTGAACCGGCGCGCTGTCGACATCCGCCAACTGGCGGCGCAGTTCCGGCAACTGCTGGAAAGCGTAACGCATACGCGCCAGATCGCGCGGGCGAGCGGTGCGTAGCGCCAGACGCGCAAGTATACGTTCAAGGTCGCCGACCTGGCGCAGTACCGGCTGTAATTCGCCAGTGCGTTCCTGTAACGCGCTGATGGTTTGCTGGCGTTCGACTAACACCCGGGTATCGCGCACGGGCATATGCAGCCAGCGTTTCAGCATACGGCTACCCATGGCGGTGACGGTGCAATCCAGCACCGACGCCAGCGTGTTTTCTATCCCGCCTGCCAGGTTCTGGGTGATCTCCAGATTACGACGCGTGGCGGCATCCATAATAATGGTGTCCTGCTGGCGCTCCATGGTGATGGAGCGAATATGCGGCAGGGCAGTGCGCTGCGTGTCTTTCACATATTGCAGCAGGCAACCGGCGGCGCACAGACCGCGCGGCGCGTTCTCGACGCCGAAGCCAACCAGGTCGCGGGTACCAAATTGCAGATTGAGCTGCTGGCGGGCGGTGTCAATTTCAAACTCCCACAGCGGGCGACGACGCAAACCGCGACGGCCTTCAATCAATGCGGTTTCCGCAAAGTCTTCGGCATACAGCAGCTCGGCCGGGTTAGTGCGTTGTAATTCGGCGGCCATGGTGTCGCGATCGGCCGGTTCGCTCACGCGAAAACGCCCGGAGCTAATATCCAGCGTGGCGTAACCAAAGCCTTTGCTGTCCTGCCAGATGGCGGCCAGCAGGTTATCCTGACGCTCCTGCAACAGCGCTTCGTCGCTGATGGTGCCTGGCGTCACGATGCGCACCACTTTGCGCTCAACCGGCCCTTTGCTGGTGGCGGGATCGCCTATCTGTTCGCAAATCGCCACGGACTCGCCAAGGCTGACCAGCTTCGCCAGATAGTTTTCGACAGCGTGATGCGGCACGCCCGCCATTGGGATCGGTTCACCCGCCGATGCGCCGCGTTTGGTCAGCGAGATATCCATCAACTGCGATGCGCGTTTGGCATCGTCATAAAACAGTTCGTAAAAATCCCCCATGCGATAGAACAGCAGAATGTCCGGATGCTGAGCTTTCAGCTTCAGATACTGCTGCATCATCGGGGTATGGGCGTCGAAATTCTCGAGTGTACTCATTAGTTTATGATGTCCATTTTCTTAAATTTTAATGAGTTAGTGATGTTTTTAATTCTCATTAGGTTTCACGTTGCTCATTGGATCTCATGAAATCCTGCACTTCCTTTCATAAGGACGTAGCGAGCATGATAACCAAGTCTTTATGGCAGGAAAACAACGGGGAGATGTTGTTGTTTAAAGCGATAGAAATGTTCAAGCCAGGTGACAAAGATAAAGCGGATGTTGGCGCAACCGGGGTTAACTCTTTTTTCTTCTTGAATGAAACGTCAAACCGGACACGCCAGGCGGCATGCACGTAATGCCGCTATCAGGCCGACGATTTCATCCTGCTTGGGGCGCGGCGAAAACCACGACGCATTATGTGGATTGCTGGCGTAATGTCTGCATGGCAGAGGAGCCGAGACTACGGCGCCATACTCCGGGAGCCACGCCATACTGCCGCTTGAAACTGCGATTGAAGGATTGCTGGGAGTCAAAGCCCAACGCCATCGCCACGTTCAAAATCGGTTCAGAGCTGTGCGTTAAACGCTCGACCGATTTTTTCAGTTTTTGCGCACGAATATACTCACCGAGGGTATCACCAGTATGTTCTTTGAATATCCGCTGGAGGTGCCATTTCGAATAGCCAGCGCGCCGGGAAACGGTGCCAATGTCCAGACGGCTTTCAAGGTTGTTGTCGATCCAGTCAAGTAAATCGTGCATAAATGCGTCAGTGTTCATCTCGTTTCCCCCATGCAGCTTAAAAGGTATCTTTATCTGTTGCATTTAAAGGTGGCCCGATTTTGCATTAATTGCAAGTTTTATTGTTGCATTTAATACCTTGCCGGAAACGCGTCTTTTGCGCTGACTAAAATAGCACATAAAGTGTATTAATTATTGTTGCACTAAATTTAGCGCCTCCCTACAATCGCCGCGATAGTGTATTCGTAACTGTTACAGTTTTGTGGCGATGAACGACACAAATGGCCTTAAGCCAGCCCGGACAAAGGAAGTGGCGCGGCGTCTCCCACCGCGTCTTGCCCGGCGGCTACAATTAGCGGAATAAAAATAATGAGCCTGCAAAAACCTTGGGTTAACTTTCATCTGCATGCGTTGGGAGCAATGTTACTCTCCGTACTGCTTGTCGGCTGCGATGACGGTGTCGCGCAGAACGCCGTGCCACAAGCGCCGGCCGTCAGCGCCGCTGACGTGGTCGTGAAATCCATTAGTCAGTGGGATAGTTTTAACGGCCGGATTGAAGCGGTGGAAAGTGTTCAGCTACGCCCCCGTGTCTCCGGCTACATCGATAAAGTGAATTACACCGACGGTCAGGAAGTGAAAAAGGGCGAGGTGCTGTTCACTATCGACGACAGAACCTATCGTGCCGCGCTGGAACAGGCGCAGGCGACCCTGGCGAGAGCCAAAACGCAGGCCAGCCTGGCGCAAAGTGAGGCTGAGCGCACCAATAAATTAATTCATACCAACCTGGTCTCCCGTGAAGAATGGGAGCAGCGCCGTTCGGCCGCCGTCCAGGCACAAGCCGACATTCGCGCAGCGCAGGCGGCGGTTGACGCCGCGCAACTTAACCTCGATTTCACCAAAGTCACCGCGCCTATCGATGGCCGCGCCAGCCGTGCGTTGATCACCAGCGGTAATCTGGTCACCGCCGGTGACAGTGCCAGTGTGCTCACCACGCTGGTCTCGCAGAAGACGGTTTACGTCTACTTTGACGTGGATGAGTCGACTTACCTCCACTATCAAAATCTCGCCCGCAGTGGGCAAGGGGCGTCCAGTAATCAGCAGGCGCTACCGGTTGAGATTGGTCTGGTTGGCGAGGATGGCTACCCCCATCAGGGGAAAGTGGATTTTCTGGATAATCAGCTAACGCCGAGTACCGGCACGATCCGCATGCGCGCGCTGTTGGATAACGCGCAGCGTCAGTTCACGCCGGGACTGTTTGCCCGCGTACGCCTGCCGGGCAGCGCTGAATTCAACGCCACGCTTATCGACGACAAAGCGGTGCTGACCGATCAGGATCGCAAATATGTTTATATCGTTGATAAAGAGGGGAAAGCGCAGCGTCGCGATATTACTCCGGGGCGTCTGGCAGCCGGTTTACGCATCGTGCAGCAGGGGCTGAAGCCTGGCGATAAAGTCATCGTCGATGGTTTACAAAAAGTGTTTATGCCGGGTATGCCGGTTAACGCGAAAACCGTTGCCATGACCGCCAGCACCGCCCTCAACTGATCCCTTATTTGAGAATCCGACACATGGACTTTTCCCGCTTTTTTATCGACAGGCCGATTTTCGCCGCGGTGCTGTCGATTCTGATTTTTATCACAGGATTAATCGCTATCCCGCTGCTGCCGGTCAGCGAATATCCTGACGTCGTGCCGCCAAGCGTGCAGGTGCGTGCGGAGTATCCAGGCGCCAACCCGAAAGTGATTGCAGAGACCGTGGCGACGCCGCTGGAAGAAGCGATCAACGGCGTTGAAAACATGATGTACATGAAATCCGTTGCAGGTTCCGACGGCGTACTGGTGACCACCGTCACTTTCCGTCCGGGTACGGATCCCGATCAGGCGCAGGTTCAGGTGCAAAACCGGGTATCACAAGCCGAGGCACGTCTGCCGGAAGATGTGCGGCGTTTGGGTATCACCACCCAGAAACAATCGCCGACGCTGACGCTGGTGGTGCATCTGTTTTCGCCCGGCGGTAAATACGATTCGCTGTATATGCGTAACTACGCCACGCTAAAAGTGAAGGATGAACTGGCGCGTCTGCCCGGCGTCGGCCAAATTCAGATTTTTGGCGCGGGCGAATACGCGATGCGTATCTGGCTGGATCCCGATAAGGTGGCGGCGCGTGGGCTGACGGCTTCGGATGTGGTGACGGCGATGCAGGAGCAGAACGTACAGGTTTCTGCCGGGCAGCTTGGCGCTGAGCCGCTGCCGAAAGAGAGCGATTTCCTGATCTCCATAAACGCCCAGGGGCGTCTGCACACGGAAGAAGAGTTTGGCAATATTATTCTGAAAACGGCGCAAGACGGCTCGCTGGTACGCCTGCGCGATGTGGCGCGTATCGAAATGGGTTCCGGCAGCTATGCGCTGCGTTCCCAGCTTAACAACAAAGACGCAGTCGGGATTGGTATCTTCCAGTCCCCGGGGGCGAACGCCATCGATTTGTCTAACGCGGTGCGTGCCAAAATGGACGAGCTGTCCACGCGTTTCCCGGAAGATATGAAATGGGCGGCACCTTACGATCCTACGGTTTTTGTTCGCGATTCCATTCGCGCGGTCGTGCAAACGCTGCTGGAAGCGGTGGTGCTGGTTGTGCTGGTAGTGATTCTGTTTTTGCAAACCTGGCGCGCGTCGATTATTCCGCTGATCGCGGTGCCGGTATCGGTCGTGGGCACGTTCAGTATTCTCTACCTGCTTGGCTTTTCGCTTAACACCCTGAGTTTGTTCGGGCTGGTGTTGGCGATCGGTATCGTGGTGGATGATGCCATCGTGGTGGTGGAAAACGTTGAGCGAAATATCGAAGAGGGGCTTGCTCCGCTTCAGGCGGCGCACCAGGCGATGCGTGAAGTGTCCGGGCCGATCATCGCGATTGCGCTGGTGCTGTGTGCGGTGTTCGTACCGATGGCGTTTCTCTCCGGGGTCACCGGTCAGTTTTACAAACAGTTTGCGGTGACGATCGCGATTTCAACGGTGATCTCCGCCATCAACTCGCTGACGCTCTCTCCGGCGCTGGCGGCCATGCTGTTAAAGCCGCACGGCGCGCCGAAAGACTTCCCGACCAGGCTGATTGATCGTCTGTTCGGTTGGCTTTTCCGTCCGTTTAACCACTTTTTCCACCGTAGCTCAAACCGCTATCAGGGGCTGGTTGGCAAAACGCTTGGACGACGTGGTGCGGTGTTTGTTGTTTATGTGCTGCTGCTTTGTGCCGCTGGCGTCATGTTTAAAGCGGTACCCGGCGGGTTTATTCCCACGCAGGACAAGTTGTATTTAATTGGCGGCGTGAAAATGCCGGAAGGCTCTTCGCTGGCACGCACCGATGCGGTGATCCGCAAAATGAGCGAAATCGGCATGAATACCGAAGGGGTGGATTATGCGGTCGCTTTTCCTGGGCTTAATGCGTTGCAGTTCACCAACACGCCGAATACCGGGACGGTCTTTTTTGGCCTGAAACCGTTCGACCAGCGCAAACATTCTGCGGCGGAAATTAACGCTGAGATCAACGCGAAAATCGCACAAATCCAGCAGGGCTTCGGCTTCTCCATTTTGCCGCCGCCGATTTTAGGGCTGGGTCAGGGGTCTGGTTATTCGCTGTACATACAGGATCGCGCCGGCCTTGGTTATGGTGCGCTGCAAAACGCGGTGAACACGATGTCCGGTGCGATTATGCAGACGCCGGGGATGCATTTCCCCATCTCAACCTACCAGGCTAACGTTCCGCAGCTGGATGTGCAGGTCGATCGAGATAAGGCGAAAGCGCAGGGGGTGTCGCTGACCGATCTTTTCGGTACGCTGCAAACCTATCTGGGATCGTCTTATGTGAACGATTTCAACCAGTTCGGGCGTACCTGGCGTGTGATGGCGCAGGCCGACGGGCCGTTCCGCGACAGCGTGGAAGATATTGCTAATTTGCGCACCCGTAATAATCAGGGCGAAATGGTGCCAATCGGCAGTATGGTGAAGATCAGTACCACCTACGGGCCGGATCCGGTGATTCGCTACAATGGTTATCCGGCAGCGGATCTCATTGGCGATGCGGATCCTCGCATACTCTCTTCCTCACAGGCGATGACGCAACTGGACAAGATGTCGAAGCAGATACTGCCGAACGGGATGAATATTGAGTGGACGGATCTGAGCTTCCAGCAGGCCACTCAGGGCAATACGGCACTGATTGTCTTCCCGGTTGCGGTTCTGCTGGCTTTCCTGGTGCTGGCGGCGCTGTATGAAAGCTGGACCCTGCCGCTGGCGGTGATCCTTATCGTCCCGATGACGATGCTGTCCGCGCTGTTTGGCGTCTGGCTGACCGGTGGCGATAACAACGTGTTCGTGCAGGTCGGTCTGGTCGTCCTCATGGGGCTGGCCTGTAAAAACGCGATTCTTATCGTTGAGTTTGCCCGCGAGCTGGAAATCCAGGGGAAAGGTATCATGGAAGCGGCGCTGGAGGCGTGTCACCTGCGTTTACGCCCGATTGTGATGACTTCCATCGCGTTTATTGCCGGGACCATTCCGCTGATCCTCGGCCACGGCGCGGGTGCAGAAGTGCGCGGCGTCACCGGGATCACGGTGTTCTCCGGGATGCTGGGCGTGACGCTGTTTGGTCTGTTCCTGACGCCGGTGTTTTACGTTACGCTGCGTAAACTGGTTACGCGCGGCAAGCCGGTTAGCGACGTTCTGCCCGCTTAAGTTGGTGCAGATAACAAAAAACCGCCTTCACTGTGAAGGCGGTTTTTTTTCGCAATCAGAAAAGAATCAAAGCGCTTTTTTATGCTGAGCAACCATGTCAGGTACCAGATCTAACCCGCTGGTATTGGCTTTTTTGACTTCAGCCAGCGCGCTTGCCACGGTATGGCGAGCTAACACCTCTAACGAAGCCTGCTCTGCTTCATCGGAGATAGATTTGAAGTACCAGCACGCGTTGGCGCTGACCACGCAGCGAGCCGGTATGTCGGGACGCGACGCCCACAGCTTTTTATCTTCTGTGACGGAAACGTAGATATCGCGCAGGGTGATCTTTTCCGCCGGGCGACCCAGATGAATAGAGCCGTTGCGGCCAAGCGTTGAGACGATAATGCCGTCACGCGTGAGCGGAACCATTAATTTGCGGATAAAGCTCGGATTCGCTTCTAAACCGTAGGCCAGAATCGCACTCGTCGAACGTTCACCCAATTGCTCCGCCATCGCTACGCTGAGAACCATCTGCAAAGCTGTCGGGAAGCGGTAATCTAACATTTCATTGTCCTGGGTTGCGGTGAATCTTGTTCTTTTTGGCACCGCAGAGGTGAATAAGCAATGAGCAATAATATAACAAATCCGGCAATTTTTTTGAAGAAGTCTACAGGTGACCTGACTCGTAAAAATTAGTTTCCGGTGTGTACAAAGGGCAACGTTGGTCTCAAATTCGAGGTGGGCGGACGCCTGCCCGGTAGACGCTCCTGGCCACTCATCAGATGTTCGTAAGGCTTCAGGCGCGCTATTCGGAAAGCATTTTGGGAGTGCCTCAAAATGGGAACCTCCGCAGGGCTGGGATCAAAACCGTGTTGTCGTTCAGTCTGGGCTGCTACTGATCTTCTCCCCTTTACCGTCTGTCTGCGTGAAACGATATGCGGGATCGAATAAAAAGCAAGATTGATGCGTTTACACGGTAACCACATCAAGGATTACCACTATGACTCGTATCGTGCCCGTCATCGCTCTCGGATTTTTAATCACGCCACTTTGGGTCTATGCCAGCCCTGCCAGCTACAGCATCAACACGCAGAAAACAACAATTGCCCTCTCCTGGCATGCCTTTGGGGATACCTCTGAAGCCAGCCTGGGAAAGGTGACGGGAGATATTACGCTGGATACCGGCAATGAAAGTGGCGACCGGATAGATGTCACCATTCCGGTTGCTACCCTTAAGGCGTCCAATGCGCTGTTAACGTATCAGATGAAAGGCCGCCTTTTTTTTGATGCTGAACACTATCCAAACATCGCATTCACCAGTAGTCGCGTGGTGGCGCTGGGAAATGGACATTTTCGGGTATTCGGAACCCTGGCCGTGAAAAACGTCACCCGCCCGGTGATCCTTAATGCTTCACTGGAAGGAAAGCATGGCGAACTCTCGGGCGCGGAGAACATTTTTCTGCATGCCTCCACAGCGATTTCGCGCTCAGCATTCAATATGGATAGCTTCGCTGCCCTGGTGGATGACACCGTGACGATCAATATTGAGATTCAGGCCCGCCCACATCTGGCGGTATAAATAACCCCGGTAGCCAGTCAATCGGGTCTCTTTTGCTATGCCAGTGCAGCCTGCAACGTCAGTGCGTTTTGTTGCAACTGGGCAGCAGGGTTACGGCCTATCAACACAAACTGATAGCCTCTGGAATGCCACCAGACGAGGTTCATCGCATGGCGCTGTTCATGACGAAGTTCTGTGCTGGCAGGATGGCTGTCCGGTGAAATACAGAGCGCCATCGGGCCGTAATCGGCATGCATCCAGGCGATTTGCGCAATCGAGGTGCTGTCATAGCGCAGCATACGCACCATTTTCAGCTCTGCGCCATGCAGAACAAGTTGCTGCGCATTCGCCCGCAAGCCTATGTCTTGTGCCGTACGCGCCAGTCCACGCTGCAACACTGAAGGAGAACTGTCTGCATCAAGCAACGTTTCCGCACTGTACAGAGACATATACTGTGCCTCAAGGTCACGAATTTTTTCGCGTTCTCCCTGAGCCCTGATGGCGGGGCGTGCGAAATAGCCCAGCCCTGAACCGATAACCAGAAAACTGAGTGAGGCCGCGATCAACGCGCGTCGACTGACACCCGCTGCCCGGGGAAGGGGGGCGGGTTGTTGGGCCAGCACGTTGGTCAGTTGTTCCTCCATGCGAGCCTGCGGCGCATCCTTCAGGAGAGGCACAAAGGCGCGGGCAACGTCTGCCTGGTTGAGCCTTAACACGTTGGTTCGCTCGGCCAGTTGTTCATCCTGGCTAAGCGCTATCTCAAAGCGCTCTGCATCACTGGCCTGCATTTCGCCATCCAGCCAGGCGACTATCGCCTCGTCGCTGTACGGCGCTGTAAATCTCATTGATTTCAATATCGTTTCTCCTGCACAGGGGGCGGCGTATGAATCACCTGGGCGATTTTCGCCCTCGCCGTAGCCAGCCGGCTCATGATCGTGCCAATCGGTACAGACAATGTGTCTGCCGCCTCCTGATAGGTAAAACCTTCAACATAGACTAAGAACACGGCATTGCGTTGGGCTTCCGGCAGGGCGCTTACGTAGTGCATGATTTTCGCATAGTGCAGGCGAGCTTCATCCTGTTCATGGGTATCCGGCGCCAGTAATTCATCGCTTTCAACGAACCCTTGTCCCTGGCGCACCCGGCGGGCACGCACATCTGAAATCCAGATGGAATGCAGGATAGTGAATAACCAACTGTCAATGCGTGTGCCAGGGGTGAACTGCGCGCTTTTTTCAAGCGCGCGAACACAGGTAGACTGAACCAGTTCTTCCGCCACCTCACGGTTACGCGACAGAACCAGCCCATAGCGCCACAGGCGTGTCAGATGTTCAGCAAGATGCTGACGGACGTCACTGGTCGTAATCTTTTTATCCTCATACCATGACTCAGGATTCAGGATGGCCGTCGATAGCCGCCTGCAGATCCCTGTACTCCTCACAACGATAGCCGCAAAGGGTGGCGATGGTTTTCAATTGCGCTTTTGCCAGGTCAGGACGCCCTTTGACCAGCCAGGCTTCGCCCAGGTATTCGCGTGCTTTGGCATAGGTTGGATCGAGTGCTAATGAACGCTGATAATATCCGATACCTTCATCAGTTCGGCCCAGCTTACGCGTGGCATATCCCCGGTAATTCCAGGCTTCAGCAGTATTGCCGTTTTTCAGCGTGTTGAGCAGATCCAGTGCCGCCTGATACTCCCCTTTTTTTGCCAGATGATAAGCATAACGGGTTTTATCTTCATCGCTGAGCCGGCTTGTTTTCGCCGCTACGCACTGTTTTGCCGTGCTGTCATAAACCTGCCCGCGGGGGCAATCCGGTGTCTTGCTGTTGGTATTATCGTCACCCGCTGCGAAAACGGGCATGGCAGGCAGCAGAACAAACACCACCGGAAACAGAAAACGTCGCAGGGTCATGGAATGGAAAAATGAAATTATGCGCATTGTGAACTCCGGGTTAAGGCAACGCGTGGCCGTGCCGCTGAGGCCGGGGCGCGATGCAGGGTAAGGAGGGCAGTGTTAACGCGTCGCCATGTTAACGGTGATGGTTTTTCAGTCATAAACGCGATCCCCTCTGTGTATTCATGATGGGTAAACGCGGCAATAGCGATTTCTATTCGATAAAACGTGTTGGAGAGATCCCGACTGCTGTTGTTTTCCGCCATTGCTCAATCTGGATATCAATAATTCTCCTGCGGGCGTAGGCATTCACGGTTTATATGAGCTCAATAACAGCGATTTTGCCGCCGGTTTGCAGCCCAGCGTGCTGGCGACCGTAAAACGGACTCGTGAGCTGAGGGGGGGAAATAGAGCGCCGTCGTTATGCCCGGCGCGCGCGAGGTTGAGCTGTTCCATTGATTGCTGCATCGGTATTTATGGAATGGCTTTTGTCACAATGTTATTGCCTGCGGCGTACAGCGTACATTTCGCTGCGCCGGGGCGTTGTTCCTTGTTGCAGTTATGCAGGGCGATTTCCGCTGCTTCGTGACTACTTCGGGCCCAAAAGGCGCTGCCCCAGTCGCCGTTCTGATCGGTCGCAAATGCTTTTTCATAGCGTTGCGCCGCAACATATTCGGTGAACGCCTGTTTACCGGCAGCGTTAAGTGCGGCAGGGTAAGTAACATGTATTTCAGGAAGTGCGACGGTTTCCCTGAACGGTAAATGCTGCTGTTCTAAAAAGCGGGCCACCGTTCCCCACCAAAAATCCTCCGGAGCCGTATCCATAAACGTATGCCCGTTTTGCCCGTAATCCGGCATAGCGATGTATTCAGCTTTATTCCCCTGCTGCCGGTAGGCGTCAAACATCTCTTTGCTTATTTCCGGTGGGAATGATTTGTCATTTTTTGCATAGAGCCACAGCGAAGGTATCTGAGCTGTTTTTCCATAAAGCGCGAGGGCTTGCATTAACTCTGGTTTATCGCAGAGTGATTTGCCGTCAATTGCCCCTCTGCCGCCATCAAAATTAATCACGGCCTGCACACCCGGTGGATTTGCGGCGTCTGTTGCAAGCACCGCAAAACCGCCTGCCGACATGCCAACAAGCAGGGTTTTATTATTTAATGCCCAGGGCTGATGTCGAATGGCTTTCAGTGCCGCCAGCAAATCGCGTTTATCTTTTTCTCCCGCTATAAGATGATGCGGTTGTTCGCAGGATCCGCCCGCATATTCCGCTGCGCCGCTTGATTCACCGTACCCTTCTCGCAAAACAACTACGGCTGCATAACCGTGACGGGCAAACGCGATGGCGGTGGACGCGTAACGATTTGGGTTGATTTCCCCGCGATCGAACTCGGTGGTGCCGACCGTGCCGTTAGTGATTAACACTACGGGCAAGGGGGTCTGGCTGACCGGACGTGTCACAAAGGCATCCAGAACTGCAGGCTGACCATTGTCCAGGGTGACAGGCAGCAGAAGTGGTTCTCTTATTAGCCCATCAAGTTGCTGAAACGCGGCGGAAGGTTTAATGGCATCAGCATTGCCTGAAGGCGAACATATCAGAATTAGCAATGTGCAGATTACTTTCATCAGACTCAGCGTAAAACGGTTGTGCATTATGTTAACCCTGAATGGTTATATTTTTATCGAAGAACGCTTAAACGTCAGCACGATAATCGGTACGCACTGCACATTACCGACTATTAATGACAAAAGTGATGATATCCACCAGTGGTGAATAAAATTTTAAAGTAAGGAGTTATTTCCAGACGTAAGAATGTTAATAGATAACCAGATGCCAAATCCTTAGCATGCTTATGATGTGTGCCAGGGTATAGAGATTAATAGTATTTAAGGTGGGATATTTTTATGACAACCGGTTCATTCTGCCGTGTTTACGGCTTATGCATTGTCTGTGGCTGGTGACGGAAATAGATCGCGTTTTTAAATAACAAAATGCGATGGTACGAGCGTGTGAATGGGGGATGCTCGTGATGTTCACAAATTTACATGTTCCATTAACGGATTTGATTACTATCCATCGATATGACCTGAATCTAAAAACTTCCTGATGAATTCTATTTTTTTAATGCGTATACATTCATCTTTATAATATTTGAATTCTTATTTCTTAAATAAATGAATTATCTTTAACTGTATTTATTTAATTAACCTGGGTTAGAATTATTTTCGCTCTTGGAATAGAGTGTCTTTAAATAAGCAAACCACTAACTTTGTATTCTAATTATATAACACATGGATTGTATGCTATGAAAAAATCATTGCTCGTGTTGTTGATCTCTGCCGCGTGTGGTAACGCCTGGGGGCAAACGTTATCCGTTGAAGAGCGGCTTGCGCAGTTGGAGAAAAAACTGGAAGAAAATGCGCGTGAACTCAGCCAAACCAAAGCTGAATTGAGTAAATACAAACAAACAGCGACTCCCGTTTTTATTACCGGGGCGACTAATAATCAAGAAGCAAATAAATCTGAAATCAATCGCGAAAATACGAATGGTTCGACAACAGAAAATACGCCGCAGACGCTGAAAGCGTTAAGCGATTTTGTAAAAGAGGATATGGGGTTCTCGTTTACCGGATATTTGCGCTCCGGGTGGGGAACGGGCAACCACGGTTCGCCAAAAGAGTATGCCATTGGTTCGCTGGGTCGCTTCGGTAATGAATTCTCGTCGTGGTTCGATCTGCAATTTAAGCAGCGCGTCTATGCGCAAGATGGCAAATCTGCCCATGCGGTGGTCACGCTGGATGGTAACGTGGGTGAGCAGTACGGCACGGCATGGTTTGATAAAGATTCGGAAAACCTGCTGCAATTTTCCGACATCTATCTCACCACCACCGGGTTTCTCCCCTTTGCGCCAGACGCCTCTCTGTGGGTCGGTAAACACAACCTCGCCAAATACGAAATTCAGATGCTGGACTGGAAAAGCCACCTGACCGACAGCGGCGCCGGGGTGGGGATTGAGAACTGGCAGGTGGGTGCCGGGAAGCTCAGCATGGCGCTGGTTCGCCAGGATCTCAACGCCCACGCCGTTAACTATCCGGTGACCAAAGACGCAATGCAGGTGAATACCAACACCGTGGATATTCGCTATAAAGACATTCCCGTAGCGAGCAACACGACGGCGGAACTTCTTGGCCGCTATTCGCGGGCGAACAAGTCCGACAGTTACCAAAACAGTGAAAATAACGGCAGCCACTATAGCGTGAAAGATGCCTGGCTCGCGGGCGCGATGCTGCGACACCGCTTTGATGCCGGCGGTTTTGAAGAGCTGACCGTCCAGGCGGCGGATAACTCGTTGGCCAGCAATTTTGCGCTGATTTCCAATGCCAGTCCGGGGTATGGCAATGGCGATAACTACTATGGTGAACACACTTATGGCAAGGCGCTGCGCGTGATCTCGCAGGGCGAGTTTTACCCCACCTCGTCTGTTGTGTTGGCGCATGCTTTAGCCTGGTCGGCGGGCAATGATATCTACAGTTATGATACCGGGGCGCATACCGACTTCCGCAGCTATCGGGCGGTTGTGCGCCCGGCCTGGATCTGGGACAGCGGCAACCAGACCGGCATGGAGCTGGCGTGGTTTAAGCAGACCAACCAGCAGCAGGGCAACGAGTACGCTGAGAAAGGCTATAAAGCCACGCTGTTCCACGCGCTGAAAGTCGACACCAGCCTGTTGCAGTCGCGGCCTGAACTGCGTTTCTACACCACCTATATTCGGGCGCAGGATAATGGGATCAGTCAGTTCAGGTTTGCCGATCGGAAAAAAGACCAACTGACCATTGGCGCGCAAGCGGAAGTCTGGTGGTAAGGGAGAGGAAAATTGCGGCGCGCGTTGCGCCGCAAAACGCTGGTGCTACATCGCCAGATCCAGAAAGGTGCCGAGACGGTAACCACGCTCTGCAATGGCATATTTCAGTGATGAAGAGGTGAGGATCTCCAGCTCTGTTACGCGCGGATAGCAGTAGCTGCTCTGGCGAATCGTATTATCGATGAACGCCGGGTGGCACATGATCTCCAGCGAAGATTCACCGCGGTCTGCGGAGGCATCCAGCGCCTGTAAAAAAAGCGCTTGCGAAACCCCATCGCCGTAAAAACCGCTGCTGAAACCCTGCGTGCTGCGCAGTGACGGCGGCACATCATCTGCCGGCAACATCGCCCGGTGGTCGATGCGCAACGGCAGACCCCGTTCTGCGGCAAACTGCGCCACGAGAGGGAAGAGTTGCGGGATCATATGCACGTGATGATGGCTGTCGAGATGCGTCGGTTCGCGGCCAAACAGGCCGACAAAACGCCGGTACTGGCTCGCCAGCTCCTGCGCAATCTCATCGAGCGGTAACGTATCCTGTTCCGCCATGTGCCAGAGCCATTTCCCCAGTTGCCCGTCGCGGGTCAGGCCCGGCATCGGCGTAAGCGGCTTACCCAGCGTCAGCACAAAGTGCATGCCCACCGCCAGCGCGGGCAATTCGCCGGACAGCTGTGCTGCATGTTCAACGGCCTCACCATTAACCAGCGCGGTTGTCGACGTGACGACACCGTGGAGAAAACTGTCGATAATGCCGTAGTTTTGCCCTTTGCTGAGGCCAAAATCATCGGCATTCACAATCAATAAGCGTTCCATAGCCACCTCTTAGCGTCGTTCATCCCTGAGCGTTTTAATGCAGTCGGCAAAGTTCGGCAGCCACTTCTCATGCGCCAGAATCAGTTCGCGCGCCAGCACTTCGGCATCGCTGTCGGAATGAATCAGCGGGCTGAGACTCAGCGCCAGCACCACATCGTTAAATTTGCCGCTCAGCGCCGCCTGACTGGCCGCCACTTCAAACCCTTTGATGGTATAGATAAGTCCCAGCACCTTTTCATCAAAATGGGTAATGCGCGGATGGGGCGTTGCGCCATCGCGACCGAGCAGGCAGGTCATCTCTACCGCCCAGTCCGCCGGGATGTTATCCACCTGTCCGTGATGGGGAATGTTGACGTAGTGTTCGCTCTGTTTGTCGTTATAAATGGCGTTAATCACTTCACAGGCTGCGTCGGAGTAGTATGCGCCGCCGCGCTGCTCCAGCTCTTTCGGCTTGGTATTCAGTTGCGGATCTTTATAGAGGTCAAACAACTGTTTTTCGACCTTTTGCACCACCTGCGCGCGGGCGCCACCTTTGTAATACTCGCCCATCTCGATGGCCAGCATCTCTTTTTGTTTGACGTAGTAGAGCAGGTAGGAGCAAGGCAGCAGGTTCAGTGAGCGGATTAACCCTTCGCTAAACGGCATGTCGAAAATATTCTTCACCGTCGAGGCTCTTAATGCTCCGCTTGCCACGCCATCGAGTAATTCCGCAAAGCGCGAAACGCCATTCACCCGCACCTCTTTAATAAAGACCATATGATTCAGGCCAAACAGATCGATGGCGAGATCGTCGCTCTCCGTTAATTTCAGCACATCGCGGATAAACATCTTCATCCCGGTGGGGATATTGCAAACACCAATAAACTTTTTAAAGCCAGTATGGCGGTAAACCGCTTCGGTCACCATGCCGGCCGGGTTGGTAAAGTTAATCACCCATGCATTCGGGCAGATAGCCTCGACATCTTTAATAATGTCGAAGATCACCGGAATGGTGCGTAGCCCTTTAAACAGGCCGCCAGCGCCGTTGGTTTCCTGGCCCAGATACCCATGACTTAGCGGGATGCGTTCGTCCAGTTCACGCGCTTTCAACTGGCCCACACGCAATTGCGTGGTGACAAAATCCGCCCCTTGCAGCGCTTCGCGGCGGTTCAGCGTTTTGTACACTTTCAGCGGCACACCCGCTTTTTCAACCATGCGCTGGCAAAGATTGAAAATAATATCCAGCTTCTCTTTTCCGTCTTCAACGTCGACCAGCCATAATTCACTCACCGGCAGCTCGTGATAGCGCTTAATAAAACCTTCGAGAAGCTCCGGGGTATAGCTGCTGCCGCCGCCAATGGTGACGATTTTTAATTTCTGGCTCATAACATCTCCCTTCAGTGTGCTTAGCCCGGTTGCAGAAAGAAACGCGTTGCCACCCGTCATGGCTGGGCCGGTTGAAAATGCAGGAAAATAAACGGATTACTGAACTAACTCCGTTAAACTTTTGCGATAACCATTGGGCGTAAAAGACGTCATCTTTTTAAACGTCTTAATAAACAGGCTGGGGCTGCTATAACCGGATTCCCAGGCGATATCAGTAACCGAATAGTTGGTCATCTCCAGCTGTTTTTTCGCAAAATCGATGCGGATCTCATTGATAATCTGCATCGGCGTTTTGCTGTAATAACGCCGTACTGCACGGGTCAGATACTCCTGGGATTTTGCTGACAGGCGCACCATATTCTCCAGCGCATGATCGCCAAACTGCGTTTTATCGTGCATCGCTTCCACGGTGGATTTCAGCCATTGCGGGGTATCATCAATCACCTGCTCTTCACGGTAATGGCGTAAACGGTTGATAATATGGAAGGTAATGGCTTCAACAAATTCATCCAGCCCGCTTTCACGAAAATTGAGCGAGGAGATCACCGTCTCGACATAGGCCTGGAACGCGCTGGTGGTGCGGTAAGCCTGCGAGGCGACAAAGCAAAACGGCAGCAGCGCAAGATAATGCTGTTCGAAGAACCGCTTGCTGATACCCACATTCAGAATCCGCGTCGCGCCGAATTCGTAGAAACTTTGATGGTGCGATCCCAACGGAATAAACACGAAATCGCCGCGCTCCAGCAGCACGCGCTTACCGTTAATGACCTGGTAATAGCGGCCGGTTAACACAAGGGTAAACTCGTAGTAGTCGTGCTGATGCAGCCCGCTGGCGCTCTCCGTTTTGTTGTAGATGAACACATGGAAATTTTTGCCGTTAAACAACTGCTGTTCACGGACGGTGGTGATTTCCTGGGTGTTGACCTGCGGCTGCATCATTTGCTCCTCACTTATTCATCATTTCATGAACATCGATCAACTCGGTAACCAGTTCACGCGCCAGCATGGCGTTCATCAGATGATCCTGCGCATGCACCAGCACCAGGCTTACGTTGATTTTTCCTTCGCCCTGATCGTCTTCAATCAGTTTAGTCTGCACCCGATGCGCCTCACTCAGCGCCATGCGCGACTGTTCCATCATGGTTCGCGCGGCGGCGAAATCGCCCAGTTTGGCCTGTTTCAGCGCCGCATAGGCCAGGCTGCGCGCCTGACCGGCGTTGATGATAAGCCCCATAATCACTTCTTCCAGCGCATCGGTTGCCAGCGGCGTCTCCATGGCATTGTCGATATCGAACATGGTGTCTCCTTGTAAGCGGCCCGGCACGCGTAGGTGCATGCCGGTGATGATCAGAATTTCAACGCGTTAGCGATATCTTCTTCGCTCTCTTCCTCTTCAATGGCGTGTTGCGCCTTGTTGGCGACCACCACGAAGGGGAGGTAGATCAGCGTGGCGATGCCGAGGTTGAACAGCGCCAGCAACAGGGCGGCGATGCTGCCATTGGTGTTAAAGAAAGCGCCCAGCCCGGTTGGCATGGTCCATGGCGCAATGTTGGTAATCGGCGGAATAATGCCCGCGTAGTAAGCCAGCAGGGTGATGGCCGCCAGCACCGGTTGCACCAGAATAAACGGGATAAACATTACCGGGTTCATGATGATCGGCAGACCAAACAGGATCGGTTCGTTAATCTGGAAAAGGCCGGATGGCAGCGCCAGTTTGGCAACCTGGCGGTGATCCGCGCGGCGTGATGCGATAAAGATGGCAATGATCAGCCCAAGGGTTGCGCCGCTGCCGCCAAGGAAAATATAGGAATCCAGCATCGGTTTCGCCCAGACGTGGAAGGTTTTTCCGGCGTCCAGCGCCGCGGCCACGGAGCCATATTGCTGGTATGTGGCAATGTTCTCCAGCGCCCACGGGGTCATGATGCCGCTATCCAGCGCGGTCAGCGCCAGCGAACCGTGAATACCGAAGAACCACAGCAGCGGCACAAACAGCACGTAAACCCAGCCGACAATGCTGCCGAGTGAAGCCAGCGGCGTGGAAATGGTATCCATAATGATTTGATGGAAGTTGGTGCCCGCGTTCGCCAGCGCCCAGGCGATAACCCCCATGATTGAGAGAATAATAAAGCCGGGAATTAACGCCGAGAAGGAGCGGGAAACCGATGCCGGTACGCTATCCGGCAAGGTGATCACCCAGTTGCGGCGCACAATAAACGTGAACATTTCTGCCACTGCGAGGCCAATAATAATCCCGGAGATAATATTGGCGCCGCCTAACCAGTTTGCCCCCACAGCATAGGCTTCACCCACGCTGTAAGGCGTCACGGTCATAAACGCGGCGATGGATAACAGCCCGGCGGCCAGCGCATCCACTTTGCGCTCTTCCGCCAGCGCCATACCAATAAAGAAGGGCGCCATTAATGACATGATGCCCAGCGTGCCGTTGTAGACATTGCCGCCAATGCCTTTCAGGCCGTTGAGCGTTTCAATGGTGGATGCATCCAGGCGCACGCCCAGCGAATAGAAAAACGATCCGTCGCCAAAACTCAGAAAAACGTTGTTGATCAGAACGAACATCGCCCCGGCAAGGGTTAATGGCATCAGCCGGATAAAGCCATTTTTAATGGCGTTAACGTGGGGTTGCTTTCCTATTTTAACTGCAAAAGGAAGAAGTATCTTTTCAAGTGAAGCAATGGCATTACTCATAGAAAAATACCCTTAATGACCGCGCGAATATCGCGCGGTGAACATGAGGAAATAACGATGGAATGGCAAAAAAATCAGTGGGCAGCGGCTTTTTTGATTGCCGCGACGGCCGCTTTTAACACCCCTAAGCCATCGACTTTGCCGTACAGCAGGGGGTCGATCACTTCAACGGGTTTATCGGGTAGCAAGCGCTGGATTTCAGGGAGCAGATAGGCGATTTGCGGGCCTAATAAGACGACGTCCGCTTGCGGGCCTTTTTCGGTGGTCAGCGTCTCAGAAAATGCTTCAATAATGACCGGGACCTCATATTTTTCAGCCTGGGCCCGCATCTTAGAGACCAGCAGCGATGTCGACATGCCCGCAGAACAAAACAGATAAATATGTTTCTTTTCCATAAACTCGACCCTCAATGTGCGTTTCCCTGGCGACCAGATGTCGGTTCTGGCTACTGGTTACAGCGGAAAACTTTTTTCCCGGACTGAAACAAGTATACGGTAGCGCTTCCGGAGTCGGTATTTCCTCAGTCAACAAAATTGTCTGTGGTTGACCTGGTGCTATGCACCTCTTCACACTTTGGGTAAATGGGCGGGGGAAAACGCCATCGGGAGGGATGACGGAGGACCGTAGTCCTCCGTGGTCAGGCAGGTTTAGAAAGAGGCGCGTTTATAGGCGCTGTAGGTGGCGTTCCACCAGGTTTTATCCAGGCTTTGCTGCAACGCGTCTTCGCTCATAGCGGGTGCAACCCCTTCTTGCTGTGCCACGCGGGCGACCTCAAGTGCAATCGCACGAGACACGCTTTCGATCATTTCCACCGGCGGCAATAATCCGCCTTTCTCGGTCGTTGCCAGCGGCGAATGCGCCGCAAGGGTTTTACTGGCCGTGACCAGCATTGCTTCTGTTACGCGGCTGGCTTTGCTTGCCAGTACGCCGAGGCCAAGGCCGGGGAAGATGTAGGCGTTATTACACTGGGCAATCTCGTAATGTTCGTCCTGCCAGAATACCGGCGCGAACGGGCTGCCGGTGGCAATCAGCGCAGCGCCCTGCGTCCATTCGATCAGATCTTTGGGCTGCGCTTCCGCACGTGACGTGGGGTTGGACAGCGGCATGATAATCGGGCGCGGGCAGTGGCGATGCATCTCTTTGACCACCTCTTCGCTGAACAGTCCCGGCTGACCGGAGACGCCAATCAGCACGGTTGGGTGAGCGTTGCGCACCACTTCCAGCAGCGAAATATTGGACGACTCAACCGTCCAGTGGGCAATGCTCGCGCGCGAGGTGACCAGATTTTGCTGGAAATCCAGCAAATTAGGCATGTCATCCGTCAGCAGACCAAAGCGATCAATCATGAAAATGTTGTTGCGCGCCTGCTCCGGCGTTGCGCCGTCGGCAACCATCAACGCCATGATTTTGTCGGCGATACCGCACCCGGCCGATCCGCTACCGAGGAACACCACGCGCTGATCGCGTAAACGTGTCCCCGCCACCTGCGATGCTGCCATCAGCGTGCCGGAGGTGACCGCAGCGGTTCCCTGAATATCGTCGTTAAAGCAGCACAGCTCATTACGGTAGCGGTTAAGCAGTTTCGTCGCGTTTTTCTGCGCAAAATCTTCAAATTGCAGCAGCACGTCCGGCCAGCGAGTCTTCACGGCCTCAATGAACATATCCATAAACTCAAGATATTCATCGTCGCTGATGCGCGGATGCCGCCAGCCCATGTACAGCGGATCTTCCAGGTGCTGGGTATTGTTAGTACCGACATCCAGCATAATAGGCAGCGTTGACGCCGGGTGAATCCCCCCGCAGGCGGTATACAGCGAGAGTTTGCCAATCGGAATGCCCATCCCGCCGACGCCCTGATCGCCCAGACCCAGGATACGTTCGCCATCGGTCACGACGATCACGCGGATGTCGTTGCGGGAGAAGCTCTGCAGCATTTCATCAATATGATGACGGTTCGGCCATGAGATAAATAACCCGCGTGCGCGGCGGTAAATTTCCGAGAAGTGTTCGCAGGCTTCACCCACTGTCGGGGTATAAATAATCGGCAGCGTTTCCTGCATATGCGTGCGCAGCAGGTTATAAAATAAGGTCTCGTTAGTATCCTGAATATTGCGCAGGTACACATGGCGAGAGATATCTTTTTTGAAATGGCAGAACTGTTTCCACGCGCGATCGGTTTGCTCTTCAATGCTTTCAACATTGTGAGGTAATAAACCGTGCAGGTTAAAGGCGAGGCGCTCTTCTTCAGTAAACGCCAGTCCTTTATTCAGTAACGGGTTTTCCAGTAACACTGCGCCATTATAAGGCGTATAAAGTGTTTCTTTGCGTGACATTATTGCTGCTCCTGACTAAATAATAACGACACCACGGTCGTTGTATCGGGGATATCAGATCTCAGTGTTATGAAATCAGATAGATCATGATTCCCTCAGTTAATACGCCGATCGCGGTGCCAATAAGAATGGAAGAGGATGCGGACTCGATATACGTTTCGCTGCGCAGGGCAAACATGCCCGCAGCGATAGCGGATGGGGTAGCGCCAATAATCACCACCTGCTGCATTAAGGTATGGCTCAGGCCGAAAGCCAGTCCGGCGGCAGCCATCATGGCAGGCTGGATCAGGTTTTTAATGCTGATGTTGGTAAACGTTTGCAGGTTCAACGACGGGCGCTCACCGTAGAACAGCAGGCCGAGCGCGAACAGCGACAGACCACCGGCAATTTTACCGACCATCTCAATTGGCGCGCTGAGCAGGTGCGGCAATTGCACGCCAGCCAGACTGAGCAGCACCCCGGAGATAGGGATCCAGACGATAGGATTACGCACCGCACGCACCAGGTTCTGCAAAATCAATTTGCCAGGATGCAGCGCCTCGCTGTCGGCATTTTTATCCCCCATGCGGATCAGAATAATGGTCAACGGGATCATAAATACGCTGGTGATTAAGTTACCGATCAGCACGCCTAAGAAACCTTCCGGCCCGATCAGCACTGCCAGTACCGGCGCGCCGAAATATGCCATATCAGGAAATGCGCAAACCAGAGACTGTATGGCGCTGGTTTTAATATCGTGGCGGAAAACATAGCGCGACAGGATCAGCGTCAATAAATATGACCCCATCAGGCCAATAATCAGAACTGCCATAAACGAGAAGTTTTTGATCTTTTCCGGGTTGGTGTTCAGTGCGCCGATAAACAGGTGGAAAGGGAGCGCAAATCGGATCACCACCGTGGCTAACACCGTGGCATCTTCACGACGCGTATAGCCTAATTTCCCGCTCAGCCAGCCCAATAGCATGATAAATACCAATGGGAATAAAGATTGTAAAAGTAGTGAAGGCATAAGATTTCCTGGGTTTTGTTTTAACTTGTTTTCAGGCGGCACTCTATCGGGAGCCTTTATCCCCGGAGGTGACTGGAATCACACTTCTCCCGTTTTAATTAGTTTCATAATGGCTACTTTAATTAAACGGAATATAAGAAAGGCTTAAGGTTTTATTTTTATTAGGAATATCTGAAATGAATGTTTTTCTGGTTACTTTATTTACAAATAACTGAGTTAAGTTATTTAAAATGGAATTACCACGACATTCACAATTTTAACATTAGAAAACAGGCATGCTCTTTACAGTCAGCAGTCGTTGGTATTTATTCAATAATAACTTCCTGGTGGCAATATTTATTACTTTGGTTTTATTTTTTCAAGCATTTTATCCATTACGAATAACCCTGAGGTTATTCCTGGCCCACTGTTATTCATTAATAGCGAATCAGGTGAAAATAATGAAAGATAATCCTCTTAACCCCTCTGTAGAAACCGCCCCGGCAGGCGGGCAACTCGCCCGTTTGCAAGGGCTTGAAGTCGGCGCGGTACCGCTGCTGCTGTTTGTGGGTATTGCTTCGATCGTTGCGGTATCGGCATCCGCCGGGTTACTGCCCAAAAATATGATTGGCGGCCTGGCGGTGATCATGACGCTGGGCTTCGCCTTCGCCAAAATCGGGCGCATGCTGCCCGTCCTGAAAGACATTGGCGGACCGGCAATTTTGTGCCTGATGGTGCCGTCGGTGCTGGTCTATTTTGGCATGTTCGAACCCCACACCATGGCGACGGTTCATCTGCTGATGAAAGAAGCCAACCTGCTCTATTTTGTTATTGCCTGTCTGGTGGTGGGCAGCATTCTGGGGATGAACCGGATTATCCTGATCCAGGGGATGATCCGTATGTTTGTGCCGCTGGTGGCCGGTACCGTGATGGCGGTGATGTCGGGGCTGCTGGTGGGCATGCTGTTTGGTTACACGCCGTACCACACCTTTTTCTTTATCATCGTGCCGATCATTGGCGGTGGCATTGGCGAAGGGATATTACCGTTGTCGCTCGCCTATTCGGCTATCCTCGGGCAAACGCCGGATGTCTACGTCGCGCAACTGGCGCCAGCGGCGGTGGTGGGCAATATTTTCGCCATCATCTGCGCCGGGGTGCTGGCGCGCATTGGCGTGCGCCGTCCTTCGCTTACCGGTAACGGTATGCTGATCCGCAGCGATGACGATAACCGTATTTTTACCCAGACCCAGAGCGCGCAGCAGACGGATTTCCAGTTAATGGGCGGCGGGTTGTTGATGATTTGCGCCTTTTTTATCGTCGGCGGGTTATTTGAAAAACTGGTGCATATTCCGGGACCGGTGCTGATGATCCTGATTGCCGTGCTGTGCAAATATGCGCAGGTGATCCCGGCGTCCATGGAGCAGGGCGCGCACAGTTGCTATAAATTCGTGTCGGCTGCGCTGGTCTGGCCGCTGATGATCGGCCTTGGCATGCTGTATGTGCCGCTGGAAAGCGTTGTCGCGGTCTTTTCCGTCGGCTATGTGGTGGTGTGCGGTTCGGTGGTGATTGCCATGGCGCTCAGCGGCTATTTCATTGCGTCGTGGCTGAACATGTACCCGGTGGAAGCGGCGATTGTCACCAGCTGCCACAGTGGCCTGGGCGGTACCGGCGATGTGGCTATCCTCTCGGCGTCAAACCGCATGTCGCTGATGCCGTTTGCGCAGATCGCCACCCGTATTGGCGGCGCATCGACCGTGATTGCGGCAACGTTGTTACTGAGCTGGGTGGTGTAATGCCGACAACACTGCGCTGCTAAGCGGCGCAGTGTTTTGCAATCAAAAAGTTGTCCGCAAGCAGGTTGCGCCCTAAAAGATCCATTAACGGAACAGCAAAAATAGCCAGACTGAGGCGGTAATAAACGCGATTAGCGTCGAGCCCACCCATGCGGCAAGAAAGAAACGGCCGATGCTGTTTCGGGCTTTCAGCGCGCGATAGTAGGTCAGGCTGAACTCCACATACCAGATAAACATCACCACCGCGATCAGCATCTGCACCAGCAGATTGTTGCTAGCAAACGCGCTGAATACCGTCTGAGTCAGATAATTTACCAGGTTAGCCAGCAGCCACCAGCCGAACGTTGTGGGGTTGAGCACCTTGTTGAACACATCACACTCCTTTGTCATTTCACTCTGGTCGCCACTATACGCGGCTCGCACCTGTTTCGGTATGCCTGCGCGATGGTTGTGCTGGCGGCAAAATGGTAAAGTCAGACTAAACCGTTCAGTTAATTATCGAGGCAGCATTGAGAACACTTAGCGAGGAACGTCGTCAGGCCATTATCACTGCCGCGGCGGCTGTTTTTCAGGAACAGGGCTATGAGCGCACGTCGATGAGCGAAGTGGCCCGCCGGGCCGGTGGTTCCAAGGCCACGCTGTATAACTACTTCACCTCGAAAGAGGCGTTATTTGAGTCGGTGGTCAGAACTTACAGTACGCAATTCCTGACCCAGGCGGCAGCCGAGTTAACCAGCCCACAAAGCCAGGCGCTTACGCTGGAAGAGCGGCTGACGCGCTTTGGCGTCAGCATGTTGCAGGTGCTGACCGGGGATAACCAGGCGCTGCAACTTTACCGCATTGTGGTGGGGGAAGCGGGGCATTCGGATATCGGTACACTCTTTCGGGAGTCGGGCATCCGCGAAAGCATGGAAACGCTGGCGCAGGTTATGGGCGAGGCGGTGCAGAAAGGGGAATTGGCCGAGGCCTGTCCGGCGCTGCTTGCCAGCCAGTTCACCGCGCTGATCAAAGCCGAGACGGACGCGCTGCTGCTGAAACAGGCGATCCCGGTCTTCACTCCGGCGCAGATCGGCGAGATGGTCAAACGCGGCGTCCGCCTCTTTCTGTATGGCGCGCGGGCGTAATTACCGGGGGCAAACCGCGTGCTGATAGCCCGATGCCGCCCACTGCGACAGGGTGCTGGCTATCTGCCCGGCAAGTTGCGCCACCTGCGCCTGCCAGGCGGCGTACATATCATCCTGTCCGGTTAACGCGCGCGTTAAGCGGCTCTGGCACAGCAATACGCCGCGCTGCCCATTCCCTTTGACCGCCAGCCGCCAGTCAGCTTCCAGGCTCAGGGCATGGCCTGGCCAGCTATCAAAACGCCGCAGTTGCAACTGGATGAGGATCACCGGTCGGGACGGCTCGTGCGCCAGACCGTCGACATCCTGCGCCCCCAGTTGCGCCGAAATACCTGCGGAGAGCGCGCGTTGCAACTCCTCTCCGAGTGGGTTCAGCCAGCGCTCGTTTTCCCGTATCGCCATGCCGCTTTGCCCCTGACGAACCACCACCTGCTGCCCGTCCAGTTGCGAGGGCACACCCGGTGCAAATACATCAATATCATACGGCGCGGCCTGTACCGCGTGTGGCGGTGACACGGGCGATAACAGCGTGTGGTAGCGCACAGGCGCGGAGGTACAGCCGCACAGCAGTACGATGACCGTGGTGAAGAGGGTACGGATACTCATGGTTTTTCTGCCTGAGACGTCGTGTCGGGGTGAGTGGGATCGGCGGGGGTGCCGGTCAGCAGCGATTCCGGGTTGCGCGTCAGTTGCCCGGAAAGACCGCGCAGGGATTTCAGCGTGCGTGTTGTCTCTTGCAGCGCTTGCAGAATGTTAAGCACCAGCGGCGAATCGTCTTCCAGTAGCGTACGCGCATTATCCGCCGTGGCCTGTGTGTGCTGCATCAGCGTGGCCGCCGCGGGCAGGGTTTGGCTGTTCACGGTTTTCAGGGTTTTGTTCAGTTCTACCAGTGCGCCATTGAGGTTATTGCCGAGGGAGGCAAGGGGCAGTTTATCCACCTTATTGACGATACTGGCCACCTGCTGTTGGATGTCATCCAGGCTACCGCCGATGGTCGGGATACGCAGCGGCACCGCATTGAGATCAAACGGCACGGCAGGGGCGTTCGGGAAGAAGTCGATGGAGACGAAAAGCTGCCCGGTCAGCAGACTGCCGGTCGAGACTTGCGCCCGTAAACCGCGCGATACCAGTTCGCGGGTAAATAACGCCGTCGCCCGGTCGAGATCGTTGGCATGCGGCGGCAACTTTTGCAGCACATTGCCCATGCGTGACGGATAAACGTCGATATCGACCAGTGTCGGGAACGCATAATGCTGCGGGTCGTAATCCAGGCTGATGGCTTTCACGCGGCCAATCACCACGCTGGAGAAGGCCACGGGCGCGCCAATGCTCAAACCGTGGAGCGCGCGATCGAAGCGTAAGCGAAAGGTGATCGGCGGGCCGTCGGCGGGGGCCATCGCGGATTCTTCATCCGGCGCAAGGCGATAGATGGCGGGTTCAGCCTCCGGTGCTGGCGGGGCGTCGTCTGGCGTAGAAAACGCAATACCGCCGCTGAGGATGGTGGCGACGGTGCCGGTTTTAAGACGAAAACCGCCGCTGCCTGCCGACAGGTCAATGCCGCTGGCATTCCAGAAACGCGTGGCGGCGGTCACCAGATGATCATAGGGCGCTTCAATAAATACGCTTAAGCGCACGCCTTTCCCGTCGCTGCGCAGCGCAAAGGCGGTCACTTTCCCCACTTGCACTTTCCGGTAATAGACCGGGGAACCGCTCTCCAGCGATCCTAAATCATCTGCGTCAATCGTGAACAGGCGGCCCGGTACATCACTGACCACCGGCGGCGGGTTTTCCAGCCCGGTAAACGCATAATTGGGCAGGCGGCTTTTGCCTTTATCGAGGCCGATATACGCACCGGAAAGCAGCGTGTCGATGCCGCTGACGCCGCCGATGCTGACTCGTGGGCGTACCACCCAAAAGCGGGTATCCGCGCGGGCAAGGTGGGCGGCGCTGCGGTTCAGCTTCACGTGAACGCGAACCTGGTCATCTTCCTGACTGAGGGTGATCGCAGTAACGACGCCAACGGCGACATCTTTATATTTCACCTCGGTTTTGCCCGCTTCCAGTCCCGCCGCGCTACGAAAAGAGAGGGTAATGTCCGGGCCTTCCGCCAGCCGCGCCTGTAAAAGAATGTTGAGGGTGCAGGCCAGCGCAATCAACGGAATCACCCAGATCAGCGCGCTTTTCCAGTCCAGCCGCCCCCGTTTGCCCGCAGGAACACGGATCATGATCGCCTCCAGATCACACGCGGATCAAAGCTCAGCACTGCCAGCATGGTCAGCACTACCACCAGCGCAAAAAACAGAATGCCTGCCCGCGGCTCGATGCTGGCAAGCCCGTGGAACTGCACCAGACCGCTCACCACGACCACCACCACCACGTCGAGCATTGACCAGTAGCCGGTCCATTCCATCAGATGGTAAAGCAAGGTGCGTTGGCGTCGTCCACGGTGCGTGCTGCGCCTGACGCTTAACAGCAGGAACGTCATCAACATAAATTTCATCAGCGGGATGATGATACTGGCGATGAAGATCAACACCGCAATGCCGATCGAACCGCTCTGCCAGAAGGTGACGATCCCGGCGAAAATTGTGCTCTCTTCACTGCCGCCCGGAAAGCGAGCGGCGGTAACCGGCACCAGATTGGCCGGAATATAGAAAATCATTGCCGCCAGCAGTAAAGCCCAGCTCCAGGCAAGTGGGCGAGGCGTCGGCGGCGCAAAAGGCGACAGGCAGCGCGGGCAATGAACGGGGACATCAATGTCTTTCTCTGCACGGCACACCAGTCCACACTGACGACAACCATAAACGCCGGTCTCAGCATACGGGATCATGTCAGGCTTCCTGTGTTAGCGGGGGAAAGCCGCAGCCAGTAACGGTGGGGATGCTGATTCGCCAGCACAATAGAGAGCCCTACGGCAGTGACCAGCGCCCATCCTCCCGGACCGGCTTCCACGGCAAATTGCGAGGAGAGCTTCACGGCGGAGACCACAAAACCCAGGATCGCGACATCTGCCATACACCATGGGCGAACCCAGCGCAGCGCCTTGATAGTGAAGGCCACATCCGCCGCGTGGTGGTTGCCGTGCAACAGTAACAACACCCGCAGTAGCAGGAATAACTGCATGAATGGCGCGCTCACTAACAGCACGGTGACGCATAACGCCAGCAGCGGCATGTCGCCGTGGTCAACCACTGCGTTGACGGTTTGCCAGAGCGAAAGGGCGTTGTGCATGCCATAGGCCTGAATCATCATGACCGGGCTGTAGCAGGCCAGCGCCAGGGCGATCAGCGCCGTCAGCGTCAGGGGCAAGAGCAGCGCATGCGGAATCAGGCTACTGCGCCAGATCAGCGAACGGCAATGTGTGCAAAACAGCGCCTGTCGCGCGCGTTGCGGATGGTAACGGGAAAGGTGTCCACAAACGGGGCAGGTCATCAGGTGTCGGTATATTTTCATCGCCGTCTGTACAGTAATTCAATGTGATCACTCCCCGAATGCACGGGGAGTGCGCTTCGGGCTACTTCAGCATCTCCGCCAGCTCTTCCGCCCCTTTATCAATGCCGACTTCAGCGGCGCTCAGCGAGCCAATCGTGGCTGAGACGTTCATGGCGTTGGGATACTGTTTGGCGACATACGCCAGCAGCAATTGATTACTGGTCGCGTCATACACTTCAACGGCGTAATTCACATAGCCGCTCATCATGCCTTGCCCACCGCGAATCGACTGCACAATGTTGTACGGGCCGCCCGCCAGATCAAACTTGGTGACGGTGCCCACCACCTGCGGCGTGGTGCCTGCGCCGGTCAGCGTTAATTTCAGGCGTAGGGTGTCGGCGGCCGGTGTGCTTTCTACGCGCAGTCGCGGTTGCAGCGTTTCGCGGAACTTTTGCTGCATATAGCTGGCAAGCGCCTGTTTGTCTGATGAGGACATGTCGTCAAACTGGCTATCGCTGCCGTTGTACAGGCTCACCGGTTCAATAATGACGCTGTGGTACTTCTGCCAGTCCACCGGTTTGCTGTAGCGGTAAGGAATACGCGACGCGTTATCGCCGGTATTGGGTTGCAGTTGGGTCGTAGACTGTAATCCTGCATAGCGAACCGGGTCGCTTCCTGAGCAGCCTGCCAGGAAAACCGTCAGCAACAGCAGTGTCGGGGGAATGCCCCTGGAGATTGTTTTCATGCGAAAAACCCTTTTATCGCGCTTGATTATTGAACCGGGTGGCGCAGTCATGAAACTAAACTGAACCGTACGGTTTAGTATTGGGTTCGCCAGGGATCAAAGTCAAGGGATAGTTTTTCCGGGTGATTATTTCACTCGCCAGGGAGAACGGCGGGATGCGTGGTGCATAAAGTGATAATGCGCCCCGTCAGCAGGGGCGCACCGCAATATGTGCTCGGTCATTATAGGAATGGTGCATACAGCGTGACGGGGCAAAAAGCGCAATAACATAATGGCTGGCGCGTTGCTTGCATTAGTGAAGTATTGACTTCCCGGGAGCACGCGCATGATAGCCAATTCGTCGACCACCATCCGTTTCCTGTTAGCCTCGCGCCAGTGCGAGCTGAACAGCCTGCGTTATCTGCTGCAAAGCGGTGAACTGGTGGGCAAAATCAGCCAACTGGTGCATATGCTGCAACGCGAGCGGGGGACATCCAACATGTTCCTCTGCTCGGCGGACAGCCAGTTTGCCGATGAGTTACTTCTGCGCGAGCGCGACGTGGCACAAGCGCAAGCGCCGCTGATGACGCAGCTCGACACACTGGAAAGCCAGATAGCCGCGCTGCCGCAAGCCAGTCGTCTGTTCAGCCACGTGGCGAGCGTGGTCTATGCCCTCAGTTTACTGCCCTCTCTGCGCCAGCAAATCCGCCAGCGCGCGCTGCGTTTACCGCAGGCGATGACCTTTTTTAACGACATCATCCGCAACCTGCTTTCGCTGGTGTTTGAGCTCTCCGATACCGCCGCTGAGCCTGCCATTTCCCGTGCGCTAATTGCCATGTTCAGCTTTATGCAGGGCAAGGAGTACGCCGGGCAGGAGCGGGCAACGGGGGCGGCGGCCTTTGCGGTTGGCACCTTCAGCGACGAGACACAACAAAAATGGCTCGATCTTATTGAACGCCAGGAGCGTTGTTTCGCCACCTTCGCCGATTTCGCCGATGATGAGCACCGTCTGCGCTGGCAACAGATGACCACCGACAGCCAGTTTGAACGTTTACGACGCATTGCCTGTACCGGGCGCGAATTCATTGAAGCGGATAGCTGTCTGCGCTGGTTTGCGCTGGCCACGCAGCGCATTGATGAGATGAAAAGGCTGGAAGATGCGCTGGCGCAAACCCTGATGGCCCATTGCCGGGCGCGCATCGCCGCCACTGAACAGGCCAACAGCGAACAGCGGGCGGATCTGGAAAGCCTGATGCCGCCGCAGGAAGGGGAAGAGAGCGGTTATTCGGTGTTTATTGATTCCCACGGTTGGCTGGAAAGCGGCGGCGTACGCCCGCAGCTCGGGCGCTCCTTGTTAACGCTGGTGCAGCAGCAGTCGCGACGCTTGCAAGCGCTGGATACCGAACTGGCGGCGCTGCGCGAAACGCTCAATGAACGCAAACAGATCGAGCGCGCCAAAAGCATGCTGATGCAGCACCGGCAGATTAGCGAAGAAGAGGCCTACAAAACCCTGCGCCGGATGGCGATGAATCAGAACAAAAAGCTGATTGAGATCGCCAGCGCAATGCTGGCAGTGGCAGACGTTTTTCAGCCTAATACTTAAGGGGTAGCTGCACGTGAAGGGTGCGAAATGTGCTCTGTGATAGTGCGAAAACGTGACGAAAAACCGCTTTCTGGCGGCCCTGAAGCGCGTGAATGCGCCATGCGTTGACCCTGGCACAGCCCTTGCTTTAGTCACATAGCAACAACACAACATAACGCATGCGCGGCCAACGACGGTCGGGCGTGTGTTAACCGGACAACGGCGTCCATAAGCGTGCAGCTTTGCACCGGCTTATGGACGCCGTTTTTTTTTGCATCCCCACAACGGTGAGCAGCGCGAGGGTGGCAATGAGCGACAACAAAACAAAGGGGATGACGGTTTCCCGCCGTCAGTTTTTACTGGGTAGCGCAGCGCTGGGCGGCAGTCTGCTGCTGCCATCTGTCGTCAACCGCGCGTGGGCCGCAGGCTCCGACGCGCCAGAGCTGAAAGAGATCCGCGTCGGGTTTATCCCGCTGACGGACTGCGCATCGGTGGTGATGGCGTCGGTCAAAGGCTTCGACAAAAAATACGGTTTTACCCTGCTCCCCAGCAAAGAGGCCAACTGGGCCGCCGTGCGTGACAAGGTGGTGTCGGGTGAACTGAACGCCTCGCATATGCTTTACGGCCAGCTTTATGGCCTGCAAATGGGGCTCTCCGGCCCGCAAACTGCCATGGCATCGCTAATGACCCTCAACCAGAACGGGCAGGGGATCACGCTGGCGAATCAACTGCACGATGCGGGCGTCAGCGACCTGGCTACCCTGCAAAAGCACATCGCTGCCAGCCCGGCCGGTACGTATACCTTCGCCCAGACCTTTCCGACCGGTACGCACGCCATGTGGCTCAACTACTGGCTGGCGAGCGCGGGCATCCATCCGCTGAATGACATTCGCAGCGTGGTGGTGCCGCCGCCGCAAATGGTGATGAACATGAAGATTGGCAATATGGTCGGCTACTGCGTGGGTGAGCCCTGGAACCAGCGCGCCATCAGCGACAATCTCGGTTTTACCGCCGCCACGACGCAGGATATCTGGCCGGATCATCCGGAAAAAGTGCTCGGCACGCGCGCCGACTGGGTGGAGAAAAACCCCAACAGCGCCCGTGCGCTCACTGCCGCCATCCTTGAAGCCTCTCGCTGGATAGACGCCTCGGAAGCCAACCGCCGGGAAACCGCCAGCGTGATTGCCGGGCGCGCGTATCTCAACACCAAAGAAGAGACCATTCTTGGGCGCATGTTAGGGCAGTACGAAAACGGCATAGGTAAACGCTGGACCGATCAGCACGCCATGCGTTTCTTCCATGATGGCGAGGTGAATTACCCGTGGCTGTCGGACGGGATGTGGTTCCTCACCCAGCATAAACGCTGGGGATTCCTCACCGAAGACCCGGATTACCTTGCCATCGCCCGCCAGGTTAACCGCATTGATATCTACAAACAGGCTGCTGCTGCGGTGGGCAATGTTTCGCTCCCGGGCAGCGACATGCGCAGCAGCGTATTGATGGATGGCGTGCGCTGGGATGGCAGCAATCCTGCCGCGTACGCCAATAGCTTTAGCGTGAAGAAGTGAGAGGTTGCAGATGAAAAATCAGGCGCAGATTATCCCCATTCCGTTGGACAACACACCGCCCGCGCGGACGCAGGCAGAGATCGTCCCGTTACCCGCTAAACCGGTGGTACGCCGCCGCGTGCCGTTGCTTCGTCCGCTGATGCAACGCGTGGTTCCGGCACTGCTGGGCATTGGCCTGCTGCTTTGCCTGTGGCAGGTTGCCGCACTCAACAGTAAAGGGTTTCCCACACCGTGGCGGACCTGGCAGGCGGCGCTGACCCTGTTCGCCGACCCGTTCTATATCGCCGGGCCAAACGATCAGGGCATCGGCTGGAACGTGCTGGCCTCGTTGCAGCGCGTGGCAACCGGTTTTGGCCTCGCCGCGCTGGTGGGCATTCCCGCCGGGTTCCTGATTGGCCGTTTTCGCTTTGTCGCCAACATGCTCAACCCGCTGATCTCTCTGCTGCGTCCGGTCAGCCCGCTGGCCTGGCTGCCGATTGGCCTGCTGCTGTTTCAGCGCGCCGAACCGGCGTCCAGTTGGACGATTTTCATCTGCTCCATCTGGCCGATGATCCTCAACACCGCGGAAGGCGTGCGGCAGATCCCGCAGGACTACCTGAATGTGGCGCGGGTGCTGCGGCTGTCGGAGTTCGCCATTATGCGCAAAATCCTGCTGCCGGCGGCGCTGCCGGGCATCCTCACCGGTATGCGCCTGTCGATTGGCATCGCCTGGCTGGTGATCGTCGCTGCTGAAATGCTGACTGGCGGCATCGGCATCGGTTTTTGGATCTGGAACGAATGGAACAACCTGAACGTGGAAAACATCATCATCGCCATCGTGGTGATTGGGGTTGTCGGCCTGCTGCTGGAGCAGGGGCTGATGTGGATAGCCAGCCGTTTTAACTACAGCCACCGCTAAGGAGACGATGATGCGTACAACACCCATTATTCAGGTTCAGCAGGTCAGCCAGCGTTTCAACACCCGCGGCGGTGAGTTCCTGGCGCTGGATAACGTGAGCTTTGACATTCACACCGGTGAAACCCTCAGCCTGATCGGTCACTCCGGCTGCGGTAAGTCCACGTTGTTGAATTTGATTGCCGGTCTGACGCTGCCCACCAGCGGCGGGCTGCTGTGCAATAACCGTGAAATCGACGGGCCGGGGCCGGAGCGCGGCGTGGTGTTTCAGAACCACTCGCTGCTGCCGTGGCTGACCGCCTACGACAACGTCGCGCTGGCGGTTCGCCAGGTGTTTCGCGGTGAAATGCCCAAACAGGAGATGCATGAATGGATCATGCATAACCTCGACCTGGTGCATATGTCCCACGCGTGGAATAAACGCCCGCACGAAATCTCCGGCGGCATGAAACAGCGTGTCGGCATTGCCCGTGCGCTGGCCATGAAACCCAGCGTACTGCTGATGGATGAACCCTTTGGCGCGCTGGACGCCTTAACCCGCGCCCACTTGCAGGATGCGGTGATGGAAATCCAGCAACGCCTGCACACCACCATTGTGTTGATCACCCATGACGTGGACGAAGCGGTACTGCTGTCGGATCGCGTGTTGATGATGACCAACGGCCCGGCGGCGACCGTTGGCGAGATCATGGAGGTGGAACTGGAACGTCCGCGTTCCCGCGTGGCGCTGGCCGACGACGCCCGCTACCAGCGATACCGCCAACAGGTGTTGCAGTTCCTCTACGAGAAACAGCCGAAAGCGGCCTGACCTCTCTTCCCCTCTTTCGATGTAAGGATCCAGGTTATGAAAAAGCCGGTATTAGTGGTGATCGGCCACGGCATGGTTGGGCACTATTTCCTTGAACAACTGGTGGCGCGTGAACTGCATCAGCAGTACGAGATTGTGGTGTTCGGCGAAGAGCGTTTACCCGCTTATGACCGCGTGCATCTGTCGGAGTATTTCGCCGGGCGCAGCGCCGCGTCACTGTCGCTGGTGAGCGAAGGTTTCTTTGCTGACCACGGCATAACCTTGTGCAGCGCCAGCAAAATTGTCGCTATCGACAGCCAGCAACGCTGCGTGCGCGACGAGCAAGGCGTTGAGACCCACTACGACAAACTGGTGCTCGCCACCGGCTCGTATGCGTTTGTGCCGCCGATCAGCGGCAATACGCGCCCTGGCTGCCTGGTCTATCGCACGCTGGACGATCTGGACGCCATTGCTGCCTGCGCGCAACAGGCCAAAAGCGGTGTGGTCATCGGCGGTGGGTTGTTGGGGCTGGAAGCGGCTAACGCGCTGCGTCAGTTGGGGCTGGAAACCCACGTCGTTGAGTTCGCGCCACGCCTGATGGCGGTGCAACTGGATGAGTGCGGCGCGGCAATGCTGCAACGCAAAATTGAAGCGCTGGGCGTGAAGGTGCATACCCGCAAAGAGACGCGGGAGATCGTCGACGGCGAACAGGCGCGACACCGCCTCTGCTTTGCTGACGGCAGCGTACTGGAAACGGATCTGCTGCTGTTTTCCGCCGGGATCCGCCCGCGAGATGAACTGGCGGAGAGCGCGCAACTGCAAAAAGGGCCGCGCGGCGGCATTGTCATTAACGACCATTGCCAGACTTCCGACGAAGCGATTTACGCCATTGGCGAGTGCGCACTATGGAACGGGCAGATCTTTGGTCTGGTCGCGCCGGGCTACCAGATGGCGCGCAGCGTGGCGGATCGGCTGGCGCAGCAGGAAACACCGTTTACCGGTGCGGACATGAGCACCAAACTGAAACTGCTCGGCGTGGAGGTGGCGTCGCTGGGGGATGCGCACGGCAAAACTGAGGGCGCTCAGAGCTATCAGTGGACCGACGGCCCGAACGAAATCTACAAAAAAATCGTTGTTTCCGCTGATGGCAAACGGCTGCTCGGCGCGGTGTTGATTGGCGACAGCGCCGATTACAGCATGTTGCTGCAAATGATGCTTAACGCCATGCCGCTACCCGCTCAGCCGGAGACGCTCATTCTGCCGGCTCGTTCCGGCGATGCGCCAAAAGGACTCGGCGTGGCGGCGCTGTCGGCCAGCGCGCAAATCTGCTCTTGTCATAACGTCAGTAAAGGAGACATTGCCGCCGCCGTTGCCGGGGGCTGTAGCGAACTGGGGGCGATCAAGAGCTGCACGAAAGCCGGTACCGGCTGCGGGGGGTGCGTTCCGTTGCTGAAACAGGTGATGGAGCATGAACTGACGCAACTGGGCGTCGAGGTGAAAAAAGACGTTTGCGAGCATTTTGCCTGGTCGCGCCAGGAGTTATACCACCTGATCCGTCTGCATGACATTCGCAGCTTTGATGCGCTGATTGCGCGCTTCGGGCGCGGTAGTGGCTGTGAAGTGTGTAAGCCGCTGGTGGGGTCGATGCTGGCGTCCTGCTGGAATGAGTACCTGTTAACGCCGCAGCATCTGCCACTGCAGGACACCAATGACCGCTTTTTTGCCAATATCCAGAAAGATGGCACCTACTCCGTGGTGCCGCGTATTCCGGCCGGGGAGATCACCCCACAGGGGCTGATTGCCATTGGTCAGGTGGCGCAGCGCTACAACCTCTACACCAAAATCACCGGCGGGCAGCGGGTGGATCTGTTTGGCGCGCGCCTCGAACAGTTACCCGCCATCTGGGAAGAACTGATTGCCGCCGGGTTTGAAACCGGGCACGCCTACGGTAAGTCTCTGCGCACGGTGAAATCCTGTGTCGGTTCCACCTGGTGCCGCTACGGCGTGCAGGACTCAACCGGCATGGCGATTGCGCTGGAAAACCGCTACAAGGGCCTGCGCGCGCCGCACAAAATCAAAATGGCGGTCTCCGGCTGTACCCGCGAGTGCGCCGAGGCGCAGGGCAAAGACATTGGCGTGATCGCCACTGACAAAGGCTGGAACCTGTATGTGTGCGGCAACGGCGGCATGAAACCGCGCCACGCCGATCTGTTCGCCAGCGATCTCGACAGTGAAACACTGATGAGCATCATCGATCGTCTGCTGATGTTCTACATCCGCACCGGCGATCGGCTCCAGCGCACCAGCACCTGGCTGGACAATATGGAAGGCGGTCTTGATTACCTCAAACAGGTGATTTTGCAGGACAGCCTCGGCATTGGCGCAGAGCTGGAAAGCGAGATGCAGCAGGTAGTAGACAGCTACCAGTGCGAATGGAAAACCACGCTGGATAACCCGCAAAACCGCCTGCTGTTCCGCGGATTTATCAATAGCGATCGCCCTGACGAAGCGGTGGTCATGGTGCCGGAACGCGGGCAAATCCGTCCTGCCACGGCGGAAGAAAAACCGGCGCAGCGCCCAGCGAAGCCGGCTGAGGATGAGTGGCTCCACGTTGGCGCTGTGGCTGACGTTCCGGCCAACGCAGGCGTGGCGGCGCGCCTTGGTCAGCAGCAAATCGCGCTGTTTCATTTGCCGGGCAGCGAGCCGCACATCTTCGCCTTGGAGAACCATGAACCCGGTAGCAACGCCAATGTGCTGTCGCGCGGGCTGGTGGGCGACGTTGCGGGTGAACCGGTGGTGATTTCGCCGCTCTACAAAAAACGTTTTCGCTTATCCGATGGCGTCAGCCCGGATGATGCCGCCCTGCGGGTGCGCGTGTGGCCGGTAAAAGTGGAGCACGGGCAAATCTGGGTGCACCGCATGCCTGTCGATCAGGCGCTCTTCCCGGCGATTGCCGAAGCGTCATAAACCGCATCAGGGGGCGAAAATGGAGCAGATAAAAAGCGTATGCCCCTATTGTGGGGTAGGGTGCGGGCTGGTCATGAACGTGGAAAACCAGCGCATTATCAGCGTCACGGGGGATAAAACGCACCCGACAAACGCAGGTCGGCTGTGCACCAAAGGCCAGAGCTGCGCGGTCGCCCTGACTGCGCCGGGCAGACTGGCGCAGGCGTGGTTGCGTTCCGACCGCCAGCAGCAGCCGGTTCAGGTTCAGGCGCGCGACGCCATCCGCGAAACGGCCCGGCGGCTGCGGGATATTGTGGATCATCACGGCCCGGATGCGGTGGCGTTATATGTCTCCGGGCAGATGTCCCTTGAAGCGCAATATCTGGCGAACAAACTGGCGAAAGGGTTTATCGGCACCAACAATATCGAGTCCAACTCCCGGTTGTGCATGGCCAGCGCCGCCACGGGGTACAAACTGTCGCTGGGGGCGGATGGACCGCCAGGTTCCTATGATGATTTCGATCGCGCGGATCTGTTTTTGGTGATCGGCGCCAACATGGCCGACTGCCACCCGATCCTCTTTTTGCGCATGATGGAGCGGGTAAACGCCGGGGCTAAACTGATTGTCGTCGATCCCCGGCGCACCGCAACGGCGGAGAAAGCCTCGCTGTTTTTGCAAATCAACCCCGGTACGGACCTGGCACTCCTTAACGGGCTGCTGGCGCTGCTGGTACAAAACGGTCACACCGATCAGGCGTTTATCGAGCGTTTTACCGATGGTTGGCAGGCGATGCCGGACTTCCTGCAGGATTACCCGCCGCAGTGGGTGGCGGAGCGCACCGGACTGGCGGAAGCCGATATTCGCCAGGCGGCGGAGTGGATTGGCCAGGCGGGCGAGTGGATGAGCTGCTGGACGATGGGGCTGAACCAGAGCACGCACGGTACCTGGAGCACCAACGCCATTTGCAATCTGCACCTGGCGACCGGGGCGATTTGCCGCCCTGGCAGCGGCCCTTTTTCCCTCACCGGGCAACCGAACGCCATGGGCGGCCGCGAGATGGGGTATATGGGGGCGGGGTTGCCGGGGCAGCGCTCGGTGCTGGTGGAAAAAGATCGCGCCTTTGTTGAACAGCTATGGCAGCGCCCGCCGGGCACGCTGCGTGCGGATTGCGGCGACGGCACGGTGGCGCTGTTTGATGAGATGTGCGCCGGACGTATCAAAGCCTGCTGGATCATCTGCACCAACCCGGTCGCCAGTGTGCCGAACCGGCAAAAGGTGATTGCCGGGCTACAGCGGGCGGAACTGGTGATCGCCCAGGATGCCTTTCTTGATACCGAAACCAACCGTTACGCCGATATCCTGCTGCCCGGCGCGCTGTGGGCGGAAGCCGAAGGGGTGATGGTTAACTCCGAACGCACCATGACGCTGATGCAACAGGCGGTGACCCCGCCGGGTGAGGCGCTTGCCGACTGGCAAATCATTGCGCAGGTGGCGTGCGAAATGGGGTATGCCGACGGTTTTACCTATGCCCGCGCCAGCGATGTGTTTGATGAACTCCGCCAGGCGTGGAACCCGGATACCGGCTACGACCTGCGTGGCGCCAGCTATCAGCGGCTGCGTGAAACACCGCTGCAATGGCCTTGTCCACCGGAGGACAACGATACCCGCCATCCCATTCGTTACCGGCAGTCAACGCTGCGCTTTGCCACTGCCAGCGGTAAAGCACACTTTTTTGCCCGCCCGGATCTGCCGCCAGCAGAAATGCCGGACGCGGATTTCCCGCTGGTGCTGAATACCGGGCGCGTCCAGCACCAGTGGCACACGCTGACCAAGACCGGCAAAATCCCGCTGCTGAATAAGCTCAATCCGGGGCCGTTTATCGAAATCCACCTGCAAGATGCCGACAGGCTGGGGATCCACTCAGGGGATCATGTGGATGTGCGCTCCCGGCGCGGCTCTGCCACCTTGCCTGCGGTAGTGACCGATCGCGTGCTTGCCGGTCACTGTTTTGCCCCGTTCCACTGGAACGATCTGTTCGGTGACAAACTGGCGATCAACGCGGTGACCAGCGATGCGGTCGATCCGTTGTCGCGACAACCCGAGCTGAAGTTTTGCGCCATTTCGCTGGTGCGCAGCAGCCAGCAGCCGGTGATCAAACCTGCCGACAACACACCCGCCACAGACGAAGAGGGCACGGCGGATGTGCTGATGCTGTGGGCATCCACCACCGGCAATGCCGAATCTTTTGCGCATACCTGCGCTGACCGATTCCGGCGCAGCGGGATGACGGTCAGACTCTGCGCGATGAACCACGTTGCTGTTGCGGATCTCGCCGCTGCACCGCAGGTGTTGTTGATTGCCAGCACCTTCGGCGATGGCGACCCGCCGGATAACGGCGCAGCGCTGTGGGCGGCGTTGCAGGATGAGGCTGCGCCGCAACTCTCTGTCACGACGTTCTCGGTGCTGGCGTTCGGAGATGCCAGCTACGATCGGTTTTGCGGTTTTGGCCGCCAGCTCGACGCACGCCTGGCGGCATTAGGCGCGCAGCGGCTCACCGCGCGCGTGGACTGTGAAGCGGGCAGCGCGGCTGCGCACCAGTGGCTCAACACCCTGCTGCAATTACTGTGCGATGCGTCCACTGTTGTGCTCAGCGCCCCTTGCAATGACCTCCCGCCCGGTTTTAGCCGCCATGTGCCATTATCGGCACCGCTGGTGATCAACCAGCGTCTGAGCGGCGCCGGGGCGGAAAAAGAGATCCGCCAGTTTGCCTTTGATTTGCAGGGCAGCGGCATGCACTACCAGGCCGGAGATGCGTTAGGCGTCTGGCCGAGCAACAGCGCGCAGAGCGTGGCGCACATCATTGATGCGCTGGGACTGGCAGGGCATACGCCAGTGCAGGTGGCGGAACAGGGGGAAATGCCGCTGTCTGAGGCGCTGACCCGCCATGTTGATATCACGCGGATCACACCGGAGGTGCTGGCGTTTGTCGGCAAACGGGCAGCGAACGCCACGCTTAACGGGCTGCTCAGCAGCGAAGGTAAAGAGGACTTAGCGCAGTGGTTATGGGGGCGGCAGATTATCGACCTGCTGCGGATGTTCCCTGTTCGCGCGACGGCTACAGAGTGGTTGTCGGTGTTGCGGCGCTTGCAGCCCCGTTTTTACTCTATCTCTTCCAGCCCGACCGTCTCGCCGCAGCAGGTGCAACTGACCGTTTCCACGGTACGTTATGGTGAGGGGAAACAGCGCGGCGGGGTCTGCTCTACGTTCCTTGCGGATCGTGCCACGAGTGCAGAGATCTTCATTCATTCGTCACCGCATTTTCGCCTGCCTGCCGACCCCAACGCGGCGATCATTATGGTTGGAGCAGGCACCGGTATTGCACCGTTTCGCGGTTTCTTACAGGAGCGGCAGGCCACCGCCGCCACGGGGCGCAACTGGTTGTTCTTTGGTGAACAGCATGCGGCGACGGATTTTTACTACCGTGATGAGCTGGAAGCCTGGCAGCGAGAGGGGGTATTGCACCGTTTTACCACCGCCTTTTCCCGCGATCAGGCGCAGAAAGTGTATGTGCAGCATCGCATGCTGGAGCAGGGCGAAACCCTGTGGCACTGGCTGTCTGAAGGGGCGTATTTCTATGTCTGCGGCGATGCAAACCACATGGCGAAAGATGTGGATGCCGCGCTCAGACAGGTGGCGCAGATCCATGGCGGGATGAACATGGATGACGCCAGCGCCTGGATCGCGACGCTGGCGCAGGAAAAACGCTATCTGCGGGATGTCTATTAACCGTCGCCACGTCAGAGGGCCAAGAATGCAGCCTCACGGGCGCTGGGCTGCACCACCATCTGACGAATAAAGTCGATATCCCTGGCGCTGTTCAGCGTGCGCAAGCGATCGTAAAGCTTCTGCGCATTCGGCAACCGGGCGCAACAGTCGAGGAATTTCGCCTGACGCTCGCTGTCGCTGAACGGCTCTTCCAGCGCACCTTTCGCCCGCAAGCGCGCATGCCTGAGCGTACGGCCATCCTTCAGTGTCAGGGTTAACACATGCGGCAGGGCCGGATCTTCGGCTTCCTGCTCCGGCGTCCAGGCTTCCATGGCGATCCGTGCGAGTTTCTGCGCATCGGCCTGCGCCGCCACCGCGTGCGGCGTGAAATCCGCCACGCTGAGCGCCCCTTTTTCCAGCATCACCGCCACACAATACTGCATGGAAAAACGCGCCTGCATCTCGTCAGTCGGTTGCGGGTACGCGAGGTTACGCCAGTTGGAGATCCCCACCAGACAGTGCACCTGCTCAACCTCATCGGCGCTGAAGGCCCGCTGCGCCTGTAAATCGGCGATGGCATCGAGAATTCGGTGTGTCGATCCGCAACAGGGGTGTTTTTTGGGCATCACGCCAATGCGTTCAATGACATGCTGGCGATCGTTAAGCCAGTCCGGCGTACGCAAGGTTCCGGCATAGAGTTCAGCAAAGCCCTGCGGGCATTCGATAATGTCCAGCCGCCCCTGCATACCGGTACGGGCGAGGGTTGCCGCATCGACCGCATTGCGCGCCGCCATTCCCGCATGAAAGGGCTTTAAGGGAGTGCCAAACTGCCCTTTAACGCCGCTTGCCATGCTTACCGCAATGCTTAACGTCCGGGCAATCGCCCCGGCATCCTGCCCCATTAAGGCTGCCACACCTGCTGCACTCCCCACGCAACCCACCGTGGACGTGCCATGCCAGCCCGCTGTGTAATGACCATACCCGATGGCCTCGCCAATAAACGCCTGTGCCTGCAACCCGACCAGATAGGCCTCAATCAGGGCGCTGCCGCTGCTGCCCTGCGCCAGCGCGATGGGCAGCAATGCGGGTAATAATACGGCTGACGCGTGGCTCATTCCCGGCGCGAAATTGTCGTCATAATCGATGGCATGCGCGGCGGTGGCGTTAATCAGCGCGCTCAGGGCCGGATTTGCGGGGATATCCCGCCATGCGTCACCGACCGCGCGGGTAGAGAAATCCTGCCGCCCGGCCACCAGGCAGGCAAGGGTGTCGGTGATCGCCTCGCCGGCAAGCTGCCGTGCCCGTTCGCTGAAGGGGCCTGGCGCGGCGCACCAGTTCGCCAGTGTTTCAATTAAGGTCGTCATATTGCCGTTCCTGCCTCTGTAGTGCGCTGAAAAGGGTGTGCAGCAGTTTCCCGGTTTGATAACGGTTCACTTCGTGGCCCACCTGTGTAGTGTCCACGCGATGCACCACCACCAGTTGGTGAGAAGGGGCAACCAGGCAGTAATGTCCTCCTGCGCCCTGGGCGGAGAAACTGCCCGGCGGTAAGATTGCCTGCGGCCAGCCAACGCCGTCACGGGTCACCCACCACATAAAACCGTAAGCGCCGCGCGTGCCAGCATGAGAGAGCGGTGCGGTGCTAAGCCGCACCCAGTGCGCCGGGATCACCGACTGGCCTTGCCAGCGCCCCTCCTGTAAAAAGAGCTGTCCAAAGCGCAACAGGTCGCGGCTGGAGAGCATAAAGGGGTACGCCGGGTGTACGGAACTGTCGCCAGGCTCCAACCAGCTATCCTCCTGGGGGCGGTAATCCTGCATACCGATGGGTTGAGCGATGCGGCTGGCGAATGCCTGATTGATCGCCTCGCCGGTCAGTTGCCGCCATGCCGTACCGAGCGCATTAAAATCCCAGTTGCTGTAACACCAGTTCTCGCCCGGTGCATAGCGGTGGCGCGGTGGTTTAATACGGCGCATCCACGGGGTTTCGTAATTGGCCGGATGGTAAATGCCGGAACGGGCCGTCAGCAGATCGTACAGCGTCGCTCCTTTTTCCACGTCGCTTAACCCTTCGCGATCGTCAATACCCAGCGCATCCAGCGTCAGCGAGAGATCAAAACGCCCCTCGGCTTCGGCGCAGCCGATCAGCGCGCTGAGAAAACTTTTGCGCATCGAATGGCAGGGATAGCGCGTTGTTTCGTCACCGTAGCGGAAGATAACCTCATTGCCGCGCGACACCAGCAGCACGGCGCTCTGCTGCTGCGCCAGTTGGCTTTCCAGTTGTGCAAACATTTATGCCTCGCTGGCGGCAAGAAATTGCCGCGTATAGTCTTCACGGGCTTCGCCGCGACGCAGGCGTTCAGCGCTGAGTTCTTCGAGCAGTGTCCCGCGATGCATAATCCCCACCCGCTGGCACAGGTGAGCGACCACCGCCAGATCGTGGGTCACCAGCAAATAGGTCAGATTGCGCTGTTGACGCATCTGGCTCAGTAAATTGAGGATTTCCGCCTGTACCGACACATCCAGCGCGGAGGTGGGCTCATCCAGCAACAGAACGGTCGGTTCGAGGATCAGCGCCCTGGCAATGGCCACGCGCTGGCGCTGACCGCCAGAGAGTTGGTGCGGATAACGATAGCGGAAGGCGTCGGACAGGCCGACCGCATGCAGGATGTCGCTGATCCGCGCTTCATGCCGATCCATGTTGTGCAGCTTCAGGGGTTCACGCAGGCTGGCCCACACCATTTTCCGCGGGTGCAGCGAAGCGTAAGGATCCTGAAACACCATCTGCACCTGGCGGTAGAAGGGTTTATCGCGGTGCGGCTGCTGTTCGCGGTTGTTAAACAAAATATGCCCGCGATAGTCATTGTTCAGCCCGGCGAGTGCGCGCAGCACGGTGGACTTACCGCAGCCGGACTCGCCAATCAGGCCATAACTCTCTCCGCGCGCCAGCGTCAGGTTAACATCGTTGACCACCTGGCGGCGCTGGCTGCCGTGACCAAAGGCGATGCCAAGAGAGACCATTTCGATGGCGCGTTCAGCGGTGGGGATCGGGTTCATAGGGCAACTCCATCACGGTAACAGGGGCCATTTAGCCAGGCCGGATCGCGCGTGGGCACGCACAGCGTTTCTACCGGATCGCGCAGGCGCGGTTGGCTGGCGAGCAGCGCCTGCGTATAGGGATGTCGCGCCTGATCGAGCTGGTTGGCGCGGATCTCTTCCACAATGCGTCCGGCGTACATCACCAGCACCCGATCGCAAAAGCGCGAGACCAGATTGAGATCGTGCGTGATAAATAGCAGACCGGTTTGGCGGCGTTGCAACTGTTCGTCGAGGATCGCCAGTACCTGACGACGCACGGTGACATCCAGCGCGGAGGTGGGTTCGTCGGCGATGATCAGGTCTGGTTCGGGGATCAGCATCATGGCGATCATCACCCGCTGCCCCATACCGCCGGAGATTTCGTGCGGAAACAAGCGAGCGACGTTCTCCACATCACGAATATGCACCGACTCCAGCATCTCCAGCGCGCGGGCGCGGGCTTCCTCTTTGCTGACCCGGCGATGCAGCCGCCAGGCCTCCGCCACCTGATCGCCAATGCGCATCAGCGGGTTCAGTGAAAAACGCGGGTCTTGCAGGATCATGGAGATACGGTTGCCGCGAATGGTGCGCATCTGTCGCTCGCTGGCCTGGAGCAAATCGATATCGCCAAAGCGCATTTTGCTGGCGTGCACGCTGCCGGTTTTCGGCGTCAGTTTCAGGAGCGCGCGGCAGGTCTGCGATTTACCGGAACCCGATTCGCCGACAATCGCCACTTTTTCCCGGCCAACCTGGAAGCTCACATCGCGTACTGCGAGGTTATCCTCATGCGCGCCCTTAAACAGGATGCGGAGGTTTTCAACGTCTAACAGTGGATTATTCATGGCGGAGATCCATCACATCGCGCAGGCCATCACCGAGCAGGTTAAAGGCCAGACTGGTAAACAAAATCGCTAAACCGGGGATGGCGGCAATCCAGCCATTGTTCAGCATGAACTCGCGCCCGGAAGCCAGCATCGCGCCCCATTCCGGGCTGGGGGCCTGCGCGCCAAGACCGAGAAAGCCCAGTCCGGCGGCGGTGAGAATAATCGCCGCCATATTCAGCGTCACACGCACCACCACCGACGGCAGACACATTGGCATCACGTGGCGCAGGATGATGTGCCAGGCGGATGCCCCCTGTAAGCGCACGGCGGCGATATAATCCATTTTGCGGATCGCCAGCGTTTCGGCGCGCGCCAGACGGGCAATCGGCGGCCAGGCGGAGAGCGAAATGGCGATGATGGCGTTCTCAATGCCCGGCCCGAGCGCCGCGACAAACGCCAGCGCAAGGATCAGGCTCGGAAAGGCGAGAAAGATATCCACCAGACGCATCAGTAGCGTATCCACGCGGCCGCCGAGGTAGCCCGCCGTTGCGCCAATCAGCAGGCCCAGTGGGGTGATAATTAACGCTGTCAGCCCGGCGATGTAGAGCGTAATACGTGCGCCGTACAGCAGGCGGCTGAAGATATCGCGCCCGAGTTCATCCGTGCCGAGCCAGTGTTCTGCGTTCGGCGGTTGCAGGCGCAACGCCAGGTTTTGCGCATAAATGTCATGATTCGCCAGCCACGGGGAGAAGATCGCCGCAGCGACAATGATCAGCAGCACCAGCAGACCAAACAGCGCCGAATGATTGGCGCAAAACCGCCGCCACTGGATCCAGCCCAGTTGTACTCTGGCTTGCAGTGGCGTTTGCGGCGCCGGGTCGCTGAGCCAGGCGCGCAACCCCTGGCGCGGCCTAATACGCAGGGATTTAATGGAATCGGTCATTGCTCCTCCTGTCGCGTGCGGGGATCGAAGATGCGGTAGAGCAGGTCGCACAGCAGATTCAGCGCCACGAAAATGCCGCCGGTCAGCAGCGTACAGCCGACCACGGCGTTCATATCGCCCGCCAGCAGGGCGTTGGTTAAGTAGCGGCCAAAACCGGGCCAGGCGAATACCGTTTCCGTCAGTACTGCGCCTTCCAGCAGCCACGCCCAGGAGAGCGCCACGACCGTCAGCACCGGCACGGCAATATTGCGAAACGCATGCACCCAGACGCAGCGCGCCCAGGACAAGCCTTTGACGCGGGCGGTGATGATGTACTCCTGCGACAGTTGCTCAATCATAAAACTGCGGGTCATGCGGCTGATGTAGGCCAGCGCGCTCAGACCGAGGATGGAAGCGGGCAGGATGATATGGCTGAAGACATTTTTGAACACCGCCCAGTTACCGCTCAGCGCGCTGTCCAGCAGCCAGAAGCCGGTTACCGGGCGTAACTCGAATTCGTAGATAAAGTCGATGCGCCCCGGCCCGCCGATCCAGCCCAGTGTGGCGTAAAACAGCAGCAACCCCATCAACCCGAGCCAGAAATGCGGCGTGGAATAACTCAGCAGACCGACGAAACGGATCAGATGGTCAAACCATGAATTCCGGTACATGGCGGCGTAAACCCCGGCGGGAATGCCGAGGCCGACGCCAATGATCGCCGCCACGGTCGCCAGCTCCAGCGTGGCGGGAAAGACGCGGGCAATGTCCTGTGCCACCGGCTGGCTGGTGGTCAACGCGGTGCCGAAGTCCAGGTGCAGCAGTTGCCAGACATAATCGACAAACTGTTTCCACAGCGGCTGATTCAGCCCGAGTTGTTCATACATCTTCTCGTAGGCTTCATGGCTGGCGTTATCGCCAATCACCGCCACTACCGGGTCAATGGGCAGCAGCCGACCGATAAAGAAGGTCAGCGCCGCCAGCCCAAGCAGCGTGCAGCAGATGGAAATCGCGCCCCGGCTGATGCGTCTTAACAGACGCCACAGCGCGGAGGGTGCGGTATCGGTTGTGGTGGGTGCAATCACCTGTGACATCAGCAACCTCCGTTACTTACTTGCGTCGCCATACCAGACGCGGAAGCCATTCCAGGTCCAGTTCTTCACGCCCGGGCTGATGCCCGCGCTGTTGTACATCTGGAACATGATGGCCATCGGCCCTTTCTCCATGACGTCTTTTTGCAGCGTGGCGTACATCTCGCTACGTTTGGCATCATCCGGCTCCAGCAGAGCGGCTTCCACCTGCTGGTTCATCTGCGCGTCGTAGTAGGCCGCACGCCAGCTGGGATATTGCGTGGCGCGTGCGTCTTTGCGGTTATCCGGGTTGAACACCAGTCGTGAGGCATTGCCGTACGCATCCGGTACGGAGGTCTGCCACGCCATCATGGCGCTCTGGAACTCGCGTCCGCGCGCCCGGCTGAACAACTGAGCGTTAGCCATCCGCTCCAGCGTGAGCTTGACGCCAACTTTCGCCGCATTTTGTTGAATGCTCTGGGCAATCGGCGCGGAGTGGGGCAGGGTGCCGAAAATCACCGAGGCGCTAAACCCGTCCGGGTAGCCCGCTTCCGTCAGCAACTGTTTGGCTTTCGCCAGATCCAGGGTGAACGGTTGGCCCGCTTTTTCGTCCAGCGCGCCGAATGCGCCAATTTGTACAAAGCTGGCGCGCGGCACGCCGAGGTAAGGCATGACGCTTTTCGCCAGCCCGTCGTAATCGATCAGGTAGCGCATGGCGAGACGGACTTTTTCATTTTTGAAAATCGGATCTTCGTTATTGAAGGTCCAGAAAAAGAGCTGCGGTTTCAGCACCTTATCGACTTTGACTTTGCCGCCTTCGTCGAGGGTTTTCAGGTCGTCCGCCGACAGGTCGCGGGCAATATCCACATCGCCCTGCGTCAACAGTAAACGCTGGGTACCGGTTTCTGCGACGTGGCGGATCAGCACGCGTTTCAGTACCGGCGCTTTGCCCCAGTAGTGCTCAGTGGCCTGTAACATGACCCCTTCGCCGGCATTCCAGCGCACCAGTTGATACGGGCCGACGCAGGCGGTGTGGGTGGTGAGGTATTTGTGGCCGAAATCGCCCTCTACCGCTTCTTTTTCCACGACTTTGCGGTTGATCAGCGACGAGACCTTGTCGGCGGCAATGGCCTGTAAGATCAGGTTGGTGGGGTAGGGTTTATCCAGCGTCACCACCAGCGTTTTGTCATCCGGCGCGGTAATGCGGCTGTCGACATTCTCTTTGTTAAAGCCGTACTCGGTGATCTGCGCGGCATTGCCGTAGCCCAGTTTCACGACCCGCTGCATGGACCACGCGAGGTCGCCTGCGCTGGCGGGCGTGCCGTCGGGGAATTTGAGGTTATCCTGCAAATGGAAGGTGATAGTTTTACGATCCGCCGAGACATCCCAGCTTTTGGCCATTGAAGGCGTCAGCTTTTTCTCATCTTTCACATCAAATTCCACCAGCGCATCGCAGGTGTTGGCGTAAATCTCGCTGGTCACCACTTCGCCAATCTGCGCCGGGTCCCAGGTGCTGATGGCGTCAATATTCCAGGCCATCACCAGCGAGTCCGGCGGTGTGGCGGCCTGAGGCGCGGTGCTAAAGGCGCTGGTTAGCGCCAGCGCAAGGGCAATCGGTGTGTATTTCATCTCGTGGTTCCTTATACGCTATCCGGGCGTGGCTGGATGGGCGGTTTCACTTCCGCCGGGATCGGGCAGTGGTACGGTTTTTCACTCACCTGCTCGAAATGCGCTTTTTTCACCTGCGCCAGTAAAACCTTATCGGTCAGTACATCGACAGCCGTTGCCGCCATCACTTTTGCCACATGGGCGAGGCCCTTATGGGCGGCGGGCATCTTGCCTTGTGCGGTGAGTTGCCAGGAGTGGCCCGGCGTACCAATAGCCATGGTGGGGATATGCGCCTGTACGGTCGGCAGCACCCAACTGACATCGCCCACATCGGTGGAGCCAATCATCACTTCGCCGTGGGTATCCAGTGGGATGATGTAGTCACTGAGGGGTTTGGGTTTGGCGGGTTTGATCCCGGTTTTGCGGTAGCAACTGGCGATCTCTTCGTCCGACAGCGTGCCCTGGATCTCGGCGGCAAACGCCAGATCGGCGGCGTCGAACGGCACCGGGCCCAGGCTTTCCAGATTGCGTTGCATTGCCTCTTCCAGCGGGCGGTTGCCCAGCAGGTTGGAGACGGCGCTCATAATGCTGATGTCCACTTTGGTATCGGTCATCAGCGCAGCGCCCTGGGCAACGCGTTTCACGCGCTCGTTCAGTTCGAACATGGCGTGGACATCTCGGGCGCGAATGGCGTAGCGCACAGCCGCTTTCGCCTGCACCACGTTAGGCGCGATACCGCCGGAGTCGAGCATGGCATAGTGAATACGCGAGTCCTGCGGCACATGCTCGCGCAAAAACTGCACGCCAACGTTCATTAACTCTGCGGCATCCAGCGCGCTGCGCCCGAGATGCGGAGAGGCAGCGGCGTGGGACGATCGTCCGGTGAAGAAGAAGTCCATACGCGTGTTAGCCAGCGACAGGGGTTTGGCAACTTCGTGATGCGCGCTGGGGTGCCAGGTGATCGCCACATCCACACCGTCGAACGCACCGGCGCGCGCCATAAATGATTTTGCCGCGCCGCCTTCTTCCGCCGGGCAACCGTAGTAGCGCACGCGCCCTGGTGTCCCGGTCTCCTCCAGCCAGGCTTTCAACGCGGTGGCGGCCAGCATTGCGCCGGAGCCAAGCAGGTTGTGCCCGCAGCCATGACCGTGGCCATCGCCCGGCAATGGCGAGTAGTGCGCCACGCCGGAAGCCTGGCTAAGGCCGGGCAGGGCGTCGTATTCGCCCAGGAAGGCGATGACTGGCCCGCCGCTTCCCGCTTCGCCCATCACCGCCGTGGGAATGCCCGCCACGTTTTCGGTCACGCGGAAGCCTTGCGTTTTTAGCATGGCGGTATGTTCAGCCACCGAGCGATATTCGGTGTAGCAAATCTCCGGTGTACCCCACACGCGATCGCTGAGATCGCAGAAATCCTGCTGATGTTTTTCCACCCACTTCCAGACTAACGCTTTGTTTTCCATGGTGCTCCCCAGTTTGGTTGCTCGGAATAATGCAAACGTCTTTCACGTTGCCGTACCACCAGAATGAGGGAAAAAGTTTCGCCAGTGCCAATGAGCAATTCACACCGGCTATTCCGTTTTTGCATAGTCTGCCGCTGTCAGGCGGCATGCGCGGCTTCACTGTGCAGGATCAATTGCCAAAGTTGTTCCGCCTGCGGGTTGCGCAGCACGGGTTGGCGGTAGAGACGGATTGCCAGTTTGATCTCCCAGTCGCTGCTGCCTGCGCGAACCAGCGAACCGTTTGATAACTCCTCATGCACCAGACTTAATGGCAGCCAGGCAACGCCTCCACCCGCCAGCGTCATGGCCTTCAGATTGGCCGACATGCCGTTTTCATACACCGCTTCCAGCGGCAATGGCCGTTCACTGAGCATTTGCGCCAGCGCGTGAGCAAAGAATGAATGGCTGCCGTAACTGAGCCACGGGATCGGTTGCCCGCGAGGATTGATGGGGTAAAGCGGCTGACCGTCACTGTCCGGACGACAGACCGGTATGGCCCATTCGCGGCCAAGATGGATCATCGGATAGGGCGCAAGCTGGTGGATCAGCGACACAGCGTCGTGGGCATAGGTGAGCAGAAAATCGGTTTCACCGCTGTGCAGGGTGGCGATGTGCTCGACAAAACTCGGCTTCGAGTTGCACATGCGGATATAACCCAGTTGCTGTTGCAGGTTAAGACGCTGGATCCAGTCCGGGAAAAACGTCAGTGAGAGCGTGTTCAGCATCGCAAAACGCAGCACCGCGGTGCGGGAACGGAAGCGTTGGTGAAGATCGTTACGTAAGTGGGTCATGGCGAACACCGTTTCGCTGGCGGTGGCGAGAAAGATTTGCCCTTCCGGCGTTAACGTGACCGGGTAAGTTTTGCGGTCAAACAGGGGAACGCCAAGCCACTCTTCCAGTTGGCGGATGCGACGACTGAGCGCGGATTGGGTGATATGCCGTTCGTCGGCGGCGCGGGTGAAGCTGACATTGCGGGCGACACTGAGAAAATCTTCGAACCATTTCAATTCCATAGCGATACCTTGCGAAATGAATGGGAAAACGTCTCCAGAGTGAAACGAAATGTAGATTACGCAAAAAACGCGCCACTCTTGCAGCCGGGGCCGGGGGCCTGCTATCGCGCGCCCTGGGCGAACATGGCCCCCATCATTGCGCAGAAAGTGCACTAATGGGGTGCATGTTGTCTGTCTTAAGATGTATTATTGATGCAGCTTATTGATGAGGTCAGAATGATGTCGGGTCCACGCATCCTGCGGGAGAAACTGACCATCCGGAAGATGATTGCGCTCTATCAGCGCGCCTGCCCGGATGCGGTCAGCAGTGCGTCGCACTACGCGGAGCTGTATGCATATGCGGAAAAACGGCTGGATAAATGTGTGTTCGGCGAAGAGAAACCGGCCTGTAAACAGTGCCCGGTGCACTGTTACCAGCCTGCTAAACGTGAAGAGATGAAGCAGATTATGCGCTGGGCAGGGCCGCGTATGTTGTGGCGTCATCCTCTGTTGACGGTGCGCCATTTAATGGATGATAAACGCCCGGTGCCGGAACTCCCCGAAAAGTATCGCCGCAAAGGGTAGGCTGACGAAGACGTTTCCCCCTCACCCTGGCCCTCTCCCCGGCGGGGAGAGGGAACAGTCAGGCAGGAGCTGGCATTTCCCCCTCACCCTGACCCTCTCCCCGGCGGGGAGAGGGAACAGTCAGGCAGGAACTGGCATTTTCCCTCACCGTGGGTCTCTCCCCGGAGGGGAGAGGGAACAGTCAGGCAGGAACTGGCATTTTCCCTCACCGTGGGTCTCTCCCCGGAGGGGAGAGGGAACAGTCGGGCAGGAGCTGGCATTTTCCCCTCACCGTGGGACTCTTCCCGGAGGGGCGGGGGAACAGTCGGGCAGGAGCTGGCATTTTCCCCTCACCGTGGGACTCTTCCCGGAGGGGCGGGGGAACAGTCGGGCAGGAGCTGGCATTTTCCCCTCACCCTGGCCCTCTCCCCCGAGGGGAGAGGGGATAAGACGGGTGCGGTTTTCCATTCATCCAGGCTCTCTGGAGGGGCAAGGGGATAAGGCGGGTGCAGGTTTGCTCCCTCTCCCTTTCAGGGAGAGGGTTGGGGTGAGGGTTATCGCACTCAGGCGCGCGTCGCAATCAGGATCGCGGATGCCTTAATCAACGCAATCACGCGTTTACCCTGCGCCAGTTGCAGCTCTTGCAGGCTTTCATTGGTCACCACGGCCACCAACTCAAAACCCGCATCGGTGTTGATATGCACCGTGGCGTTTACCGCCCCTTCGGTCACCGCCGTTACACTACCGGCAAACTGGTTGCGCGCAGAGAATTTCAGGCCGCAATCTTCCGTTGCCAGCGTCACCCACGGCGCTTTGATCAGCGCGATGGCCTCTTTACCCGGCGCCAGACCCAGCGCCGCTTTGCTGCTACTGGTGACAATCGCCACCAGTTTCGCGCCGCCGTCGAGCGTTAACTCAACTTCATCGTTGACCGCGCCGTGAGAGGTCGCACTGACCTTGCCCACTAACTGATTACGTGCTGAAACCGCCATAGTGCCTCCATCGAACTCGAACATTAAGGGGAAAGCCCAGTTATGTCAGCTTAAGGCATCTTTATCAATGCCCAGCTTTTTCATACGGGAAAGCAGCGTGGTGCGTTTTAGCCCCAGCCGCTGTGCCGCGCCTTTTGGCCCGGCGACCACGCCATTGGTTTCGCGCAGCACCCGGACAATTAATTGATGCTCATCTTCTCCGTCGCGCGCGACTTCCGCAGGCCGGGACACCTCCTGCGGTACGCTGATTTCCGGCAGCGACAGTTGCAACACGTTGCCGCGCGTGAGCAGAACCGCACGCTCAATCACGTTTTCCAGCTCACGGACGTTACCCGGCCACTCCATATCGCTCAGTACCCGCAACGTCTCCGCCGGAATGCTGTCGATATTGCGCCCCATTTTGCGGGCGATCTTAAAGGTGAACGCCTTCACCAGCAGGGGAATATCTTCCGGGCGTTCGCGCAGCGGCGGCAGATGGATCGGAAACACATTCAAGCGGTAATAGAGATCGCTACGAAACTCGCGATCGGCAACCATTTTTTTCAGATCGCGGTTAGTGGCGGCGATCAACCGCACGTCGGTGCGGATCAGTTTATTGCTGCCGAGCCGTTCAAACTCCTGCTCCTGCAACACGCGCAGCAGCTTGGGTTGCAACTCCAGCGGCATATCGCCCACTTCGTCAAGGAACAGCGAGCTTTTGTCCGCCAGTTCAAAACGACCGATGCGCTGGGCGCTGGCGCCGGTGAATGCGCCGCGCTCATGGCCAAACAGGTCGCTTTCCAGCAACCCGGCGGGCATCGCTGCGCAGTTCATTTTCACCATCCGGCGACTGTTACGATCGCTGAGATTATGAATCGCGCGGGCGATCAACTCTTTGCCGGTGCCGGTTTCGCCGAGGATCAGCACGGTGCTGTTGCTCTTCGCCACCATCTCAACCTGCTTGAGCACGCTGAACATCGCCTCGCTGCGCCCGATGATTTCGCCAAACTCGCTGTCGACATTATTAAGCTGTTCGGTCAGCGCCAGGTTCTCATCCACCAGCCGTTCTTTCAGCCGGTGGATCTCCTGGTAGGCCAGCGCGTTGTCGACGGCAATAGCGATACGTTCGGCAATCTGGCGCAGCAGCTTCAGGTTGGCCTGGGTAAAGACCTCTTTCTGGCACTGCGCCAGTTTTAATACACCCAGCAAATTCTTGCCGGACATCAGCGGCAGCAGGCACAGCGTCTGGATTTGGTTGCCCCAGGTTTCAAACAGCATCCGCTCGTAGGGGGCGAGTTTGTCGCGTTCATGCAGGTTCAGCAGCAGCATCTCTTTGCTGCGAAACACACGTTCGGTTAGCGTGCCTTCTTCGTCGGCTTCCTGCGTTTCGTGCGTGGGGTCTGCTTCATCCAGATAGTGGGTGGAGTAGATGGTCAGTTTGCCCTTGCGGCTACCGCGCAGCACCAGGCTGATGGCATCGATACCGAAGTAGTAGTGGATCTCTTTAGCGACTTCGCTGACCAGCTCATCCATGTGCAACCGGGAGAGCACCGCGTTGGTGATCGCCACCAGAATGCGGAAATCGTCGCGCTCCTGGCACAGCAATTCGTAATCCGGGGTGGGATTGTCGCGGCTCTGCAACTGCTCCACCACCACCGCGACAATCTGCGTCAGCGTATGCAGGCGCTCTGCTTCTTTCTCGCTCCAGGCCTGCTCGTCGCGGCGAAAAAACTCACAGCCGCCGAAAATTTTCCCTTCTGCGGCTAAGGGCAGCAGGGCGTAGTGGGCAAAAGGGGGATAGGTTCCGCTTTGTGTGAGCTGCGGCCAGGTGTCGGCAAACATCTCCGCTGTGCAGCGCAGCGCCTGCGGATGCGAGAGAATATGGCGCACCGGGCCACCCGCCAGCAACGCCCGGTCGTCATAGTCGGCGCTGTCGTCGTCGGCATTCACCACGTAGCGGCTGGCGCGGTGACTGTCGGCATGCCACAGCACAATGGCGGCGCTGTCCGCCAGCGCCGCCTGTCGCGTCAGACGGGTCAGTGCTTCGCTAAGCGCAGCCAGGTCCGGCTGCTGTAATAAAATCCGCGTGATATCGAACAACCCTTGTTGCCCGAGATCGCTCATCGGTGTATACGACATTTTGCTAATCCAGGAACACACCCGCAGGTGTAAAAAAATATCAAAATAATAAATTAGCAGATCCGCGGTAGCGGCTCGGCATGGGGTAAATCCAGCAGGCGTTTTACGCCGTAAAGTCCCGTCAGTCGCACACCTTTGCGTTCGACCACTTCACCAATCATCGCCGCGTCGCGCCCTAACGGATGGGCGCGCAATGCCGCCAGCGCCTGCTCTGCGGCCTCGCGCTGTACGGCAATCACCAGTTTGCCTTCGTTGGCAAAGTTGAGTGCATCCAGCCCCAGCAGTTCGCACACGCCGCGCACCGCCGGTTTTACCGGTAAATCCCGTTCATTCAGTTCAATGCCATAACCGCACGAGGCGGCAAACTCATGCGCGACCGCGTTCACGCCGCCGCGTGTGGCATCGCGCAGGGCTTTAACGCCGGGAATATCGCGCAGGGTGGCAATCAAGGGGGTCAGCACCGCACAGTCGCTGATCAGTTCGCCATCCAGCCCCAGCCCTTCACGCAGGTTGAGAATGGTGGCACCGTGATCCCCCAGCGTGCCACTGGCCAGTAACACGTCACCCGGTTGCAGTGACTGCGCTGCCCAGCGGATCGTGGTGGGAATAGCGCCAATGCCCGCCGTGTTGATAAACACTTTGTCTGCCGCGCCGCGCTGCACCACTTTGGTGTCGCCGGTGACAATCGCGATGTCTGCGCTACGGGCGGTGGCCGCCATGCTGTCAACCACGCTTCTCAGCGTCTCCATCGGCAGGCCTTCTTCGAGAATAAAACCGCAGGAGAGGTAGCGCGGTGTCGCGCCGCTGACGGCAATATCATTGGCCGTGCCGCAGACCGCCAGTTTGCCAATGTTGCCGCCGGGGAAAAACAGCGGGTCAATCACATAGCTGTCGGTGGAGAAGGCCAGTCTGTCGCCGCCGGCTGCCAGCGCTGCCAGGTCCAGCCGCGCCTGATCTTCCTGCTCCGCCAGCCACGGGTTGGCGAAGGCTTCCAGAAACAGCTGGCTGATTAACTGCTGCATCGCCTGACCGCCGCTACCGTGGGCCAGTTGAACTTCCTTCATGCTTCACACTCCTGAGCACGGTATTGATACCAGGCGGCGCACGCGCCCTCCGAAGAGACCATCAGCGCGCCAAAGGCGCTTTGTGGGTTGCAGGTGTTGCCAAACAACGGGCACTGATGCGGTTTGCATCGGCCGGTCAGCACATCGCCGCAGCGGGCGCGCGGATCGTCGTACACCTGCTGCACTGCCGGGCGAAAATGCGCTTCGGCATCGAAACGTTGATACTCCGCCGTCAGGTGCACGCCCGACTCGCCAATGATCCCCAGACCGCGCCATTCGCTGTTGCCATTGACGGCAAACACATCCGCGATGGCGGCCTGAGCCAGGTGATTCCCGGCATCCGGCACCACCCGGCGGTACTGGTTTTCCACCCGGCTGGCGGCGGCGATTTTCTGTTCAACCAGCATGATCACGCCTTGCAGCAGGTCAAGCGGTTCAAACCCTGCCACCACTAACGGGCGCTGGAAGTCATCGGCAATAAACGTATAGGCGTCGGTGCCGATCACCATGCTGACGTGGCCGGGGGCAAGGAACGCGTCGATGCCGTTATCCGGCTGCTCCAGCAGGCTGCGTAGCGTGGGGATCAGCGTGATGTGCTGGCAGAAGAAGTAAAAATTGTCCACATTGCGGGCTTTCGCCTGCTGGAGCGTAATGGCGGTGGCAGGCATGGTGGTTTCGAACCCCAGCCCGAAGAACACCACTTTGCGCTGCGGATTGTTCTGCGCCAGCGCCAGCGCATCCATCGGCGAGTAGACAATGCGTACATCTGCGCCACGGGCTTTCGCCTGCAACAGCGAGCCGTTTTTCCCCGGCACGCGGATAGCGTCGCCAAAAGTGCAGAAGATCACTTCCGGGTGGCTGGCTATCTCAACGCAGGTATCAATGCGCCCCATTGGCAGGACGCAAACCGGGCAGCCTGGACCGTGAATAAATTCGATATTCTCCGGCAGTAACTGGTCGAGGCCAAACTTGAAAATCGCGTGGGTATGGCCGCCGCACACTTCCATAATGCGCAGCGGGCGCGCCGCCGTATAAGAGAGATGCGCCGCCCGTTCGCGCAGATGGGCGATAAGCTGCATCACCTGCTCCGGGGCGCGGTATTCATCGACAAATCGCATTACTTCTCCTCACCAAACAGCAGGGCGCCGACATCCGGTTCAACCTCGAACATATTTTGCAGCGCCGCCAGCGTATCCCGGGCTTCTTCTTCGTTAATCATGCTCATGGCGAAACCCACATGCACCAGCACCCACTGCCCGAGTCGCGGCTGCCCGTTTTCATCCTCGCTGCCCACAAGCGTAAGATCCACATCGCGCTGAATGCCGCAGACGTCCACTTTAGCTTGCAGGCCGTTAATGGCCGTAATTTGCCCCGGCACGCCTATGCACATCGTTGCGTCTCCAGCCAGTCGATCCAGCGATCCATGCCTTCGCCGTGCGTGGCGGAAATAAGGATGATTTCAATATCCGGATTGACTTCGCGGGCGTAAGCGATGCATTTGTCGACATCAAAATTGAGGTACGGCAACAGGTCGACTTTGTTCAGCAGCATCAGCGATGCGGCAGCAAACATATGCGGGTATTTCAGCGGCTTGTCTTCCCCTTCGGTAACCGACAGTACCGCCACTTTATGGCGCTCACCCAGATCGAAACTGGCCGGGCACACCAGGTTGCCGACGTTTTCGATAAACAGAATGCCCTGCCGGGCGAGCGGCAGACGCGGCGCGGCGTCGGCAATCATTTGCGCATCAAGATGGCAGCCTTTGCCGGTGTTCACCTGAATGGCGGGGGTGCCGGTCGCGCGGATGCGCGCGGCGTCGTTCACCGTTTGCTGATCCCCTTCGATCACCGCGCACGGCACGCGGGTTTTCAGGCGTTCGAGGGTTTCCGTCAGCAGGGTGGTTTTACCGGATCCGGGACTGGAGACAAGGTTCAGCACCAGTTGCTGTTGCGCGGCGAAACGGGCGCGGTTGCGGGCGGCGATGCGGTTGTTTTTATCCAGTACATCGATTTCCACTTCCAGCATGCGTTTCTGGCTCATGCCTGGCGCATGGGTGCCGGCTTCGCCATGACCGTAGTGCAGGTCACCGTTATCCAGCTCGGTTGGGTTAAATTCGCGGGTTTTGACGCCGGTAATTTTCAGCGCCGGACGATCGGCCGGGGCGAACGGCGCACCGCGAAATGCGGAATGCGGGTTATGTTCGTCACCCTCTATATAAAGGTTACCGTCCTGACAACCACATGTTGTACACATTGTTTACTCCTCAATTTCCAGTCGCTGAATGTGCATTCCGTCGTCGGCGACGATGTGCAGTTGGTCGCTGTGGCATTGTGGACAGCGGCGCACGCGCTGGGTTAGCAACGTCACATATTGCTGGCATGACTCACACCAGCACTCCGCCTGTTGTTCTTCGATATGCAGTGTACAACCTTCCGCCAGGCTGCCACGGCACACCAGATCAAAACAAAACGTTAAAGCCTCGGTTTCGACGCAGGAAAATGCGCCGACTTTTAACCACACGCCGGTCACCCGACGCGCGCCGTTTGCCCGCGCCTGTTGTTCAATCACTTCCAGCGCTCGCTGACACAATGTGATTTCGTGCATAACGCCTCCTTAGGACTTTGCCGCGTTAATGCAATAAGAGTGCCAGCGTGGTTAAAGTCACGGTGACGATGTCGAACATGACGAAATGACACGTCGAAATGGCGAAGGTTTTGCTTTAATTTCATTAAAAATCATAAAGTTAAAATTTGGCATGGATGATGCTTTACCGCCGTTGTTTCAATTAACCGGGTAAGCTGACATGACGATTTGGGAAATTAGCGAAAAGGCGGACTTCATTGCCGGGCGGCATCACCGCTTGCAGGAAGAGTGGCGCCATTACTGCAATACGCTGGTTCAGGGGATTACCCTGTCAAAAGCGCGATTGCACCATGCCATCGGCTGTGCGCCGGAACAGCAACTCAGCTTTGTGCTGTTCGAACACTTCACACTCTCTGTCACCCTTGTCGGGGGATTTAACGGTCACACCATTGAGTACGCCATTGCCGGTAAAGACGGCGGTGAGCCGCGCGTGATTGCTCAGGCGCAGCTCAGCAGCGATGGCCTGATTGATGGTGTTATCAACAACCGCGATCGCGAAAAAGTGCTGAACCACTACCTGGACGCTATCGCCGACGTTTACAACAACCTCTATGCCGCCATGGAGACGGACTCGCCGGTGACGCTCACGGCGATTGCCCGCAACGCGCACGCGCCTGCACTGGCCTGAGTTTGGGTGTCGACAAGTGTCGAAAGTGACACCTTGAGCGACACGTTTCGTCATAAATGACCGCCCGTAACGAGGGTGAATCACCTGAGGATGTGCTGGTGAACCGTTTTGTAATTGCCGACGCTTCGCTGTGTATTGGTTGCCATACCTGCGAAGCCGCCTGCGCCGAGACGCACCGCGCGCAGGGGTTGCAGGCGATGCCGCGACTGCGTGTGATGCGTAACGAAAATGAATCTGCGCCGCAGCAGTGCCACCACTGCGAAGATGCGCCCTGTGCGGGCGTTTGCCCGGTCAATGCGATTAACCGGGTGGATGGCGCGGTGCAGCTTAATGAAAGCCTGTGTGTGAGCTGCAAGCTGTGCGCGATTGCCTGTCCGTTTGGCGCTATCGAGTTTTCCGGTAGCCGCCCGCTGGATATTCCCGCCAACGTCAACTCGCCAAAAGCGCCCGCAGCACCGCCTGCACCGGCACGCGTCAGCACGCTGCTGGATTGGGTGCCGGGCGTGCGGGCTATCGCCGTGAAGTGCGATCTCTGCCATTTCGATGAGCAAGGTCCGGCCTGCGTACGCATGTGTCCGACCAAGGCGCTGCACCTGGTGAATAACCGCGATCTCGCCCGCGCCAGTCGACGCAAACGCGAACTTACCCTTAACACTGACTACGGCGATTTATCGCTGTTTCAGGCGCAAAACCGGAGTGCGAAATGACGATCCTCTCTTTGTTAAGCGACGCCATCGCGGTGCTGGTGTGCGCGGCGGCGCTGGCGTATCTGTTTACACCCGCAAAAGCGCTCAGCGGCTTGCTTGCCGGGCTTGGCGGCACGGTGGGGTGCGTGATGGCGGCGGCGGCCGGTGGGATGGCGCTGCTGGGTGCGCAATCTGTCAGTGGAACGATCCCCCTTATCCAGTATCAGGTGCTGGTCACGCCGTTAAGTGCGGTCTGGCTGATTACGCTGGGTGTGTGCGGCGGTTTCACCAGTCTCTATAACATCCAGTGGCATCGCCACGATGCGGTAAAAGCCAACGGTCTGCTGATCAATTTGCTGATGGCTGCCGCGCTGTGCGCAGTGAGTGCGGCGAATTTCGGCGCGCTGGTGGTGATGGCGGAGATCATGGCGCTCAGCGCGGTGTTTCTCACCGGATGCAGTGAGTCCGGCAAACTGTGGTTCGCCATGGGACGCCTGGGCACGGTACTGCTGGCGATAGCCTGCTGGTTGTTATGGCAACGCTATCACACGCTGAGTTTGCTACAACTGAGCGCGCAAACGCCGGGCAGCGATATCTGGCTGCTGGGGGTGATAGGTTTTGGCCTGCTGGCGGGGATCATTCCACTGCACGCCTGGGTGCCGCAGGCGCACGCCAATGCGCCAGCCCCGGCTGCTACGCTGTTTTCCACCGTGGTGATGAAAATTGGTCTGTTCGGCATCCTCAGCCTGTCGCTGCTTGGCGGCCAGCCACCGCTCTGGTGGGGCGTACTGCTGCTGGTGCTTGGCATGGTCACGGCTTTTGTTGGTGGGCTGTATGCGCTGATGGAGCACAACATCCAGCGCCTGCTGGCGTACCACACGCTGGAGAACATCGGCATTATCCTGCTCGGCCTTGGCGCAGGCGTCACCGGCCTGGCGTTACGGCAACCGGCGCTGATTGCGCTGGGACTTACGGGCGGTTTGTACCATCTGTTCAACCACAGCCTGTTTAAAAGCACGTTGTTCCTGGGCGCGGGCGCGCTGTGGTTTGGCACTGGCTACCGCGACATTGAAAAACTGGGCGGCATCGGTAAGCGCATGCCGGTTATCTCGCTGGCAATGCTGGTGGGGCTGATGGCAATGGCGGCACTGCCGCCGCTCAACGGTTTTGCCGGTGAGTGGGTGATTTATCAATCCTTCTTCCGTTTAAGCGCCAGCGGCGCGTTTTCCCTGCAACTGCTCGGGCCGCTGCTGGCCGTCGGTCTGGCGATCACCGGCGCGCTGGCGGTGATGTGTATGGCGAAAGTCTACGGTGTGACCTTCCTTGGCGCGCCGCGTACGCCACAAGCGGAAAACCCGCACCCTGTTCCGTGGCTGATGACGACCTGTGTCGCTGCCCTGGCGTTGTGCTGCGTGGCGGGCGGTGTTGCTGCGCCCTGGCTGTTGCCGCGCCTGTTCGCGGCGGTGCCTTTACCGCTGCAAACCGCGAATACGCTGGTGTCGCCGCCGATGATAGCGCTGCTGTTGATCGCCACACCGTTATTGCCGCTGCTGCTGCTGATGGTGTTCAAAGGCGATCGCCTGCCAGCGCGCAGCCGGGGAACGGCATGGGTCTGCGGTTACGATCACGAAGCGTCGATGGTGGTGACGGCGCACGGTTTTGCTATGCCGGTTAAAGCGGCGTTTGCCCCGGTGCTGAAGTTGCGTAAATGGCTGGAGCCGACGCTGCCCATTCCTGGCTGGCGTGCCGATGCCGCGCCGCTGCTGTTCCGTCGTCTGGCGCTGATCGAGCTGGCGGTGCTGGTGGTGGTGGTGATTTCGCGAGGAGCCTGATGATGAGTTTTCTGTTTGCTTTACTGCAGGCGCTGGTGCTGTTTGCGTTTGCGCCGCTGCTTTCCGGCATCAGTCGTGTGGCGCGCGCACGGTTGCACAACCGCCGCGGACCGGGGGTACTGCAAGAGTACCGCGACCTGTTCAAATTACTCGGTCGGCAGAGCATCGCCCCGGCCGCCTCCGGCTGGGTGTTTCGCCTGACGCCGTTTGTGATGACCGGCGTCATGCTGACCATCGCCACGGCGCTGCCGGTGGTGACGATTGCGTCTCCGCTGCCGGCGCTGGGGGATTTGATCACGTTGATTTACCTCTTCGCCATTGCCCGCTTCTTTTTCGCTATCGCCGGGCTGGATACCGGCAGTCCGTTTACCGGGCTGGGCGCCAGCCGTGAAGCGATGCTTGGCGTGCTGGTGGAGCCGATCCTGCTGCTCGGGCTGTGGGTTGCGGCGCTGGTGGCCGGATCAACGCATATCAGCAATATCACGTTTACCGTTTACCACTGGCCGCTGCATCACACTCTTCCGCTGTTGCTGGCGCTGTGCGCCTGCGCTTTCGCCACCTTTATCGAGATGGGCAAGCTGCCTTTTGACCTTGCGGAAGCGGAGCAGGAGTTGCAGGAAGGGCCGTTGTCGGAATACAGCGGCAGCGGTTTTGCCGTGCTGAAGTGGGGCATCAGCCTGAAACAACTGGTGGTGCTGCAAATGTTTGTCGGCGTCTTTCTGCCCTGGGGGCAGATGAGCGATTTCAGCACCGCAGGTTTGTTGCTGGCGGTGGTGGTGGCGCTGGCGAAATTGATTGTGGGCGTGCTGGTGATTGCGCTGTTTGAAAACAGCATGGCGCGTTTGCGCTTCCTTGCCACGTCACGCGTGACCTGGGCCGGGTTTGGCGTCGCCTTTTTAGCGTTCGTCTCCTTACTGGCGACGTATTAAGAGAGTTTATGCATGTCTGAAGAAAAAATCGGTCAACACTATCTCGCCGCGCTGCACGAGAAATTCCCTGGCGTGGTGCTGGATGAAGCCTGGCAGACCAAAGACCAGCTTACTGTCACAGTGAAAGTGAACTACCTGCCGGAGGTGGTGGAGTTTCTGTATTACCAGCAGGGCGGCTGGCTCTCCGTGCTGTTTGGCAACGATGAACGCAAGCTGAACGGCCATTTCGCCGTCTATTACGTGCTGTCGATGGAGCAGGGCGTGAAATGCTGGATCACCGTGCGTGTGGAAGTTGACGCTCTGAAGCCGGAGTACCCTTCCGTCACACCGCGTGTGCCTGCGGCGGTCTGGGGCGAACGCGAAGTGCGCGATATGTACGGTTTGATGCCGGTCGGTTTACCGGATGAGCGCCGACTGGTGCTGCCGGATGACTGGCCGGATGAACTTTATCCGCTGCGTAAAGACAGCATGGATTACCGTCAGCGCCCGGCACCGACCACCGATGCCGAAACCTATCAGTTTATTAACGAACTGGGTGATAAGAAAAACAACGTGGTGCCGATTGGCCCGTTGCATGTCACCTCTGACGAACCCGGCCATTTCCGCCTGTTTGTCGACGGCGAAAACATTGTCGATGCGGATTACCGCCTGTTCTATGTCCACCGCGGCATGGAGAAACTGGCGGAAACCCGCATGGGTTACAACGAAGTCACCTTCCTGTCTGACAGGGTGTGCGGGATTTGCGGCTTTGCCCACAGCACCGCTTACACCACGTCGGTCGAGAACGCGATGGGCATTGTGGTGCCGGAGCGCGCGCAGATGATCCGTGCCATTTTGCTGGAGGTGGAGCGTCTGCACTCGCACCTGTTGAACCTTGGGCTTGCCTGCCATTTTGTGGGCTTCGACTCCGGGTTTATGCAGTTCTTCCGCGTGCGTGAAGCCTCAATGAAGATGGCGGAAATCCTGACCGGCGCGCGTAAAACCTATGGCCTTAACCTGATTGGCGGTATCCGCCGCGACATGCTGAAAGAGGACATGGTGCAGACGCGCCAGTTAGCCCAGCAGATGCGCCGCGATGTGACCGAACTGGTGGACGTGCTGATGAGTACGCCGAATATCGAGCAGCGCACCGTGGGTATTGGTCGTCTCGATCCGCTGATCGCCCGCGATTTCAGTAACGTGGGTCCGATGGTGCGCGCCAGCGGTCATGCCCGCGATACCCGCGCCGATCACCCGTTTGTGGGTTATGGTCTGCTGCCGATGACCGTGCACAGCGAGCAGGGCTGCGATGTGATTTCGCGCCTGAAAGTGCGGATTAACGAAGTGCTCAGCGCGCTGAATATGATTGATTTCGGTCTGGATAATCTGCCCGGCGGCCCGCTGATGGTGGAAGGCTTTACCTATATTCCGCACCGGTTTGCGCTGGGCTTTGCCGAAGCGCCGCGTGGTGACGACATTCACTGGAGTATGACCGGCGATAACCAGAAGCTTTACCGCTGGCGCTGCCGTGCGGCGACCTACGCCAACTGGCCGACGCTGCGCTATATGCTGCGCGGGAATACTGTGTCCGACGCGCCGCTTATTATTGGTAGCCTCGATCCTTGTTACTCCTGTACTGACCGGATGACGGTGGTGGATGTTCGCAAGAAGAAAAGCAAAGTGGTGGCGTACAAAGAGCTGGAACGTTACGGGGTTGAGCGTAAGAACTCGCCGTTGAAATAGGCTGTGTTTTTTTGACCCTCACCCTAACCCTCTCCCTGAAAGGGAGAGGGGATCGCCCCTCTGCCGTCTGTTTAAAGGGGGCCGGGATAGGGAGAAGACTGGAGCGAGGCAATTGCTTTCCACCCTCTCCCCTCCGGGGAGAGGGCCGGGGTGAGGGGAATTGCTTTCCTCCCTCGCCCCTTTGGGGAGAGGACCGGGGTGAGGGGAATTATCTTCCCCCTCTCTCCTCCGGGGAGAGGACCGGGGTGAGGGGAATTATCTTCCCCCTCTCTCCTCCGGGGAGAGGGCCGGGGTGAGGGGAATTATCTTCCCCCTCTCTCCTCCGGGGAGAAGGCCGGAGTGAGGCAATTGTCTTCTCCCTCTCCCCTCCGGGGAGAGGGCCGGGGTGAGGGGATTCCCACCCCAGGGCGAGGGGAAAATGAATACACCGCAGTGGAGCAACCATGTTTACCTTTATTAAAAAAGTGATCAAAACCGGCACCGCGACCACCGCTTATCCGCTGTCGCCGATGCCGGTGGATAAGAACTTTCGCGGCAAACCGCAGCACAATCCGCAGCAGTGTATTGGCTGTGCGGCATGCGTGAACGCCTGTCCGTCGAATGCGCTCACGGTAGAGACTGACCTTGCCACTGGTGAGCTGGCGTGGCAGTTCAACCTCGGGCGCTGCATTTTCTGCGGCCGTTGTGAAGAGGTGTGCCCGACGGCGGCGATTGCGCTGTCGCAGGAGTACGAACTGGCGGTCTGGAGCAAGGCCGATTTTTTACAGCAGTCGCGTTTTGAACTGTGCCAGTGTCGCGAGTGCGCCCGGCCTTTCGCGGTGCAAAAAGAGATCGATTACGCCATTGCGCTGCTGGCGCATAACGGCGACAGCCGCGCCGAGCAGCACCGCGCCACGTTTGAAACCTGCCCGGACTGTAAACGGCAGAAGTGCCTGGTGCCTTCCGATCGCTTTGATTTGACCCGCCATATGAGAGAGGTCAGCTAATGAGCCAGCTATTAGGTCCGCGCGATGCGGAGGGGATCCCGGTGCCGATGACGGTGGACGAGTCCATCGCCAGCATGAAAGCGTCGCTGCTGAATAAAATCAAACGCTCCGCCTACGTTTACCGTGTGGACTGCGGCGGTTGTAACGGCTGCGAAATCGAGATTTTTGCCACGCTTTCGCCGCTGTTCGATGCGGAACGCTTTGGCATCAAAGTGGTGCCGTCGCCGCGCCATGCCGACATTCTGCTGTTTACCGGGGCGGTGACCCGCGCCATGCGTTCACCTGCGCTGCGCGCCTGGCAATCTGCGCCGGATCCCAAAATCTGTATCTCCTACGGCGCGTGCGGCAACAGCGGTGGTATCTTCCACGACCTGTACTGCGTCTGGGGCGGAACCGATCAAATCGTCCCGGTGGATGTGTATATTCCCGGTTGCCCGCCGACGCCTGCCGCCACGCTGTATGGCTTTGCCATGGCGCTGGGGCTGCTGGAGCAGAAAATTCACGCCCGCACGCCCGGCGAGCAGGACGACCAACCGGCAGAAATCCTCCACCCGGCGATGGTGCAGCCGCTGCGCGTGAAAGTGGATCGCACGGCGCGCCGCCTGGCCGGTTACCGCTATGGTCGACAGATTGCGGACGATTACCTGCGGTTGCGCAGCGTCGGCGAGCATGAAGTGGTGCGCTGGCTGGCGCAGGAGAACGATCCGCGCCTTACCGAGATTGTCAGCCATCTCAATCAGGTGGTGTTGGAGGCGAAAATCTGATGGGCGAATCGGTGGTCTTTAGCCAGTTGCGGCGTAAGTTTGTTGATGAAAACGACAATACCCCGCAGCAGGCGCAACAGGTGGTCTACTACAGTCTGGCTATCGGCCACCATCTGGGGGTGATCGACTGCCTGGAGACGGCGCTGACCTGCCCGTGGGAAGCCTATCTGGCGTGGATCGCCACGCTGGAGGCGGGGAGCGAAGCGCGGCGCAAAATGGAAGGCGTGCCGCGTTACGGTGAAATCGTGATTGAGAGCAGCCACGTTATGCTGCTGGCGAAGGCGTTTGATCAGGCGCAGGCGCGGCAAAATGCACAGCAACAGGCATGGAGCAAGGCGCTGCTGTCTATGCTGCATGATATTTATCTGGAGAGCGCCATCTATTTGATGGTAAGGAGACTACGTGACTGACGTGTTGTTGTGCGTGGGAAATAGCATGATGGGCGACGATGGCGCAGGCCCGCTGCTCGCGGAGATGTGTGCGGTAAACCCGCCAGCAAACTGGAAGGTGATTGACGGCGGCAGCGCGCCGGAAAACGATGTGGTGGCCATCCGTGAATTGCGCCCGTCGCGGTTGCTGATTGTGGATGCCACCGATATGGGGCTGAACCCTGGTGAAATCCGCGTGGTGGACCCGGACGACATCGCCGAAATGTTCCTGATGACCACCCACAATATGCCGTTGAACTACCTTATCGATCAGTTAAAAGAGGACGTTGATGAGGTGATTTTTCTGGGCATTCAGCCGGATATCGTCGGTTTTTATTACCCGATGACGCCGCCAGTGATGGCGGCGGTCGAAACCATTTACCAGCGGCTGGCGGGCTGGGAAGGCAAGGGCGGTTTCGTGCTGCTTTAAATGTGCGCCGGTGAACCCGGCGCAGCGTTTCAGATTAGCGACGGCGTTTTTCTGTGTGCATCACTTTGTCGCAGTCGTCCAGCATCTCGCGGAGCGACGCGTATTTGTTATCCTCATTTTCAACCATGCCGTAGGAATAGTTGATGTGATAATTCTTGCCGGACATATCGTCCTGGGCATCCATTCGGGATTGCAGATCGAGCAAAAACGCATCCGCGCTATTGGTCGTGGTATCCCCCAGTAGCACCGCGAATTCACCGCCGCCGAGTCGTGCGGCAAGATCATGATCTTTTAGGCATTTATTCAGGTTCGTGGCGAAGTTTTTCACCACGGCATCGCCCTCTTTATTCCCCAACAGCTCATTAATGGGTTTCAGATTATCGATGCTGAAATAGAGCAGGGCACACTCTCTGTTGTGCTCTTTTAACCCGGCAAACCGTTTCTCGCCGCTGCGGTAAAAACCCCGGCTATTTTGCATGCCAGTGAGATTATCGGTCATCGCCATACTGAGAATGAAAAACTCATCTTCGACGAGGGCGGCAAAATCGAGCAGCGTATCAATTTCAGACGAGGAAAACGGACGGGGATAGGTGTCGACAATACAGATGGTGCCAGCAATGGCCCCGTCCGGTAGCCGTACCGGGCAACCGGCATAAAAACGCACCCACGGGTCACCGACGACATGCGGGTTTTTGGCAAAACGCGGATCAGCGAGCGTGTCTTTGACGATAAGCGCGCCCTGTTCAAGAATGGCATGTGCGCAAAACGACACATTGCGCGGTGTTTCGTCGGCATCAATGCCAGTGTGAGACAGCAGCCATTGGCGTTCACGGTCAAGCAGGCTGATTATCGCTATCGGCACATCGAAGGTGTTTTTCGCCATTCTGGTGAGTCGGTCAAAACGCTCATCATCCTTTTTATCCAATAAATCCATCATGTACAGCGAATTAAGCCGCTCATTTTCATTTACTGGCATGGCCGGGAATATCATAGTTAGCCCCTCGCTGAAGGTAGTCTTTTTAAGTGTAGACATTTCTTATCACGCTTGCGTTGCCATAACGTTATATATCCGTGGCTTGCCCCGTTGTGCGGACGAAATCGATAAACGCCTGGAGCGGAGCGGGGATCAGCCGCCTGGAATTATAGTAGAGATATGGGCCGTTGAAGGACAACCACCAGGGTTCAAGAATGGGGATCAGCGCACCGTTTTCCAGTGCGGGACGTAGCCACTCCTCAAAAAGATAAATAACGCCGCTGCCTGCGATGGCGCTTTGTACCGCCAGATCCACCGCGCTACCGATGCTGACCACCAGCGACCCCTTCACTTGTACGCGAAACGGCTCCGCTTCGCCGCTAAACTCCCAGTCGGTCATCACGCCGCTGGCGTAACGCCCGCGAATACAGTTGTGATGAATGAGGTCCCGGGGGTGTTCCGGGCGACCATGCTGCTGCAGATAGGCCGGAGAGGCGGCTGCGGCAAAGCGCTGGCGACGCGGGCCGATGGGCAGCGCGACCATATCCTGCTCCAGGCATTCGTCGTAGCGGATCCCCGCATCGCAACTGTCGCGAAAGACATCCTGCACATTGCTTTCTGCAATAATTTCCAGGCGAATATCAGGGTAGCGCGCAAGGAAACCCGGCACGATGGCGGGCAGCACCAGGCGTGCGGCGCTGACCGGCACATTCAGCCGTAAGGTGCCGCTGGGCGTGGTTCGATAGCGGTTGATGGCGTCCAGCGCCGCATCCACTTCGTTCATTGCCGGTTGCAGGCGTTCGATTAACATTTTGCCCGCTTCGGTTAGGGCGACGGTGCGGGTGGTGCGGTTAAACAGCCGTACGCCCAGTTGTTGCTCGGCGCGGCGGACGGCATCGCTCAGGCGGGAAGGGTTAGAGCCGGTGATACGAGCGGCTTCGCGAAAGCCTCCGGCATTGGCGACCGCCACAATGGCGTTCAGCAGGGCGAAATCCAGCTTCATTGTTCGACAATCCGTACACTGTGTGTGAATTTCAGCGGATTGTTGCACAGCCGCAATGCTCCTACAATCTGTTTACTTTATGCACAGGAGGTATTCCATGTCTCAACCCACACTTACTTATCGTCTTGGCGATCGTCAGGTTGGTCGCCTGGGTTACGGCGCAATGCAGCTTGCCGGTCCTGGCGTGTTTGGCCCGCCTGCCGATGAAGCAAAAGCGCTTCAGGTGCTGCGTGATGTGATTGCCGCCGGTGTTCGCCATATCGACACCAGCGATTTTTATGGCCCTCACGTTACCAACAAATTGATTAAGCAGGCGCTGCATCCCTACCCGGATGATCTCTGTATCGTCACCAAAGTTGGCGCTCGTCGTGATGATAAAGCCAACTGGCTCCCCGCGTTCAGCGCGGAAGAGCTGACCCGCGCCGTCGAAGATAATCTGCGCAATCTCGGTCTGGAGGTGATGGAGGTCGTGAATCTGCGCGCGATGTTCGGTGTTCATGGTCCGGAAGAGGGGTCGCTGGAAGCGCCGCTGGAAACATTGATCTCGCTGAAAGAGCGTGGCCTGATCCGCCATATCGGCCTGAGCAATGTGACGGCGAAGCAGGTGGCGGATGCGCAGAAGATGACCCCTGTCGTCTGCGTGCAAAACCTTTATAACGTGGCAAACCGGGCGGACGATGCGTTGATTGACTCTCTTAACGAGCAGGGCATTGCGTTTGTGCCATTCTTCCCGCTCGGCGGTTTTACACCGTTGCAGGCCGGTGAGCTGAATGACGTGGCGCAATCCCTTGGCGCAACGCCGATGCAGATCGCGCTGGCGTGGCTGTTGCAGCGTTCACCGAATATTCTGCTGATCCCTGGTACGTCCTCGCCACAGCATTTACAGGAAAACCTGGCGAGCGCGAAGATAACGCTGCCGCCCGAGGCGCTGGAAAAACTGAACGGTATTGCGCAGGGGTAGTGTGAAGCGCCCGGTTTTACCGGGCCTTTTTACCGCTTGCCACCGACTCCCGGCAAACCAGTTCGCCCTGATGGGAATTAAGGGGTTGCGCGTCCGGTTGCAGCAGCATCCCGACGGCATTGCGGATCATTTCATCCATTGGCACATGAATCGTGGTTAACGACGGGTTGTAGTACTGACCGATGACCGAATCGTCAAACCCTGCCAGAGAAACATCCTGCGGCAGCCGTAATCCGGCTTCCTGGCAGGCTTTCGCCACGCCAATCGCCATATCATCATTCGCCGCCAGAATGCAGGTAAACGGCACGTTGCGCGCCAGCAACTGTCGCGCGGCCTGATATCCACTGTCGGTACTCCAACTGCCGCGCACGTGCAGTTGCGGATCCGGTTCAATACCTGCATTGCGCAGGGCATGACAGTAACCCGCAAAACGGCTTTCGCCCGTCGGCGATCCCTCTGAACCCGCCACAAAGGCAATACGCGTGTGCCCTTGCGCCAGCAGATGCGCCATCATTATTTCGCTGTTTTGCTGATGATCGACAAACACGCACTGGCTGCGGTGGCGGGGAAGTTCGCGGTTGATCACCACGATCGGCGTCGGGTTGTGATCGATAATCTCATCCAGCTCATCCACGGAAAGGTACTTGGGGTAGATCATAATGCCTTCGCAACGTAGCGACAGCAGCAGGTTAATGGCGTCGCGCTCTTCCTGTGCACTGTGCTTGCCGTCCGCCAGCACCAGTTGACGGCTAAAGCTTTCGCTGCTGGTTGCAGCGTGGTAGATCATGCTGGCGAAGAACGGGCCGTTATACAGCCCGTTGGTGATCACCAGTCCTATTGAGTTGGTCTTATTATTGGCAAGGTTACGGGCCAACTGATTCGGTCGATAGCCCGTGTCGGCAATCGCCTGAAAAATACGGGCTTTCACTTCCTCCCGCACAAAGACTTTGCCATTCAGCGCCCGTGATACTGTCGCTTTTGATACGCCAGCCAGTCTGGCGACATCCAGTATCGTTACCATAATTCAACCTCACTCTTATTATGATTAGCCCAGCGACATCAGCGGCTCCCCCACGGTTACCGTGCCCTGTGACTGATGGCGGGTCAGGGTGAATTCATCGCTGTTCACCACCAGCACCGGGGTTGTCAGGTCGTAGCCTTCCTGCTCAATGCGCTGTTTGTCGAATTCCAGCAGCGTGTCGCCCGCGGCAACTCTGTCGCCTTCTTTTACCCGCGGGGTAAAATGCCGCCCTTGTAAATTGACGGTATTGAGCCCGACATGGATCAGTAATTCCGCACCATTATCACATATCAGTCCCACCGCGTGATGAGAGTCGATCAATGTTGCGACCTGTGCATCACACGGGGCCACCACTTTACCTTCGTGCGGAATAATGGCAATGCCGTCGCCCAGCGCTTTTCCGGCAAAGGCTTCATCCGCCACGCTTTCCAGCGCAATCACTTCACCCTTGATCGGGCTAAGCATCTGCATGGCGCCGACTTTCAGCACCGGGGCTTTTTCGTCTGGCGTCGTCTCTTCGATCGGATCTTCAAAGCCGACGAATTGCACCATCACAATGGTCAGCACAATGGCGGTTCCTGCGCCCGCCAGCTCGCCGATAAACGACATTGGCGCGTCGGGGCTGATGGCATTCACCAGCGTAAACAGGCCCGGCAGCGCGGCATAGGCGTAATAGAGGCTACCAAACAAACTGGCGACCACCGCACCGATCGCACCGCCAATGCAGCCGCAGATAAACGGTTTTTTAAAGCGCAGGGTCACGCCGTAAATGGCTGGTTCGGTAATACCAAAAATGGCGGTGACGCCCGCAGACAGGGAGGTGGCTTTCAGTTGCTTATTGCGGCTTTTGATAAATACGCCGAAGACCGCTGCCATCTGGCCGATCACTGCAATGGTTTGATAGGCCTGGAAGGAGTCATAGCCCTGGGTGTCGAAGTTGGCCATGATCACCGGGGTGATCCCCCAATGGACGCCGAAAATGACGATCACCTGCCAGACACCGCCGATAATCGCTGCCGCCAGCGCCGGAGCCGCATGGAACAGGGTGTTATAGCCGTGCGCCACGCCCAGCGCCGCCCAACTGGTGATGGGGCCAATCACGATAAGCGTCAGCGGGACAATCACCACAAAACAGAGTAACGGCGTGAATAATGGGCTGATGACCTCCGGCAACCACTTTTCAACGCGGCGTTCGAACCAGGAGAGCGCCCAGACGAGGAATAATGGCGGCAGGACCGACGAGGTGTAGACTGTTTCCGCCAGCGGGAAGAAGAGAAATTTCACTTCGTTTCCGGCGGCGATCTTCCCGGCCATTGCGGTCCATTCCGGGTTGATCAGCGCACAGCAGCAGAGCACGGCAATAAACGGGTTACATTTAAAATGGCGCGCAGCGGTGATGGCGATAAAGACCGGCAGGAAGGCAAACGGCGTCCACGACATGAAGTTGAGGATCGCAAAAGTGCCGGATGTTTTGATCTCTGCATCGGCAAGGCCCAGCAGGATCAGCAAACCCTGTAAGATCCCCGCCGCAGCCAGAATATAGACGATCGGCGCGAACACGGCGGACATGGTGGCGATCACCGCATCCAGCCAGCGCGTTTTGGGCTGCTGCGCACCGTGTTCACTCTCTTTCACCATGCCGGACAAGGCGTTAAAAACATCGGCGACATGCGTACCAATCACGACCTGGAACTGACCGCCGCTTTCCACGACCGCAATGACGCCGGGCAGGCTCTGGATGTTGGTTTTCGCCGTGGCGGGGGTATGGTTGAGCACCAGGCGCAGACGTGTGGCGCAGCGGGAGAAGGTGCTGATGTTCTCTTCGCCACCCACCTCCCGGAGGATATCACTCGCTAACTTATTGTAATCCCTGATAACGGCCATTTTTATTTACCTTTTATTATCGGAAACTGAGTAGGTGTAACTGGGTGAAACCGGTTTCATGCTAACCTGGTCAACTCTGCCTGCAACCGGTTTCATGGAATTCTGCGAGCTAAATCACTTCCCGATGGGGTCCGGCAACACCTGCAGCCACATTTCGTTGCTGAGCGAAGCATCTCTTTGAAGGCTGCGTAAACTGGCGGCAAATACACAGAAGGAGTGAGCCGATGATTGCTGTACTGTTTGAAGCCGATGTCGCCGCAGAAGGGCAGGAGCGCTATTTGCAACTGGGCGCGGAGTTAACGCCGCTACTGGTGGAAATCGACGGTTTTATCACTATTGAACGGTTTCAAAGCCTGACCACCACAGGCAAGATTTTGTCGCTGTCGTGGTGGCGTGATGAAGCTGCAGTACTGGCCTGGAAACAAAATGTGCTGCACCAGGCCGCGCAGGCGGAGGGGCAGCGCGCAATTTTCTCGTTTTACCGTATCCGTGTGGCCCAGGTGCTGCGTGACTATTCATCGGAAAGCAGGAAACCAGGCCATGTATGATATTCACGTTATGCTTAACAATGCGCCCGGTGGGCTGGCGATGCTGGGTGAAACACTTGGCAAAAATGGCGTAGGCCTGGAAGGTGGCGGCGTATTCACCGTCGGTCGTGAAAGTCATGCGCACTTTCTGGTCGTGGAGGGGGAACGTGCCCGCCAGGTGCTGGCAGCTGCAGGCTTTATGGTGCTGCAGGTGACGCAGCCGGTGATCCGCAAGCTAAAGCAGGAACGTCCCGGTGAGTTAGGCGCGATAGCCCGCACGATCGCGAAAAATGGCATCAATATTCTCGTGCAGTACAGTGATCATGCTAACCGCCTGATCCTGCTGACGGATAACGACACCCTGACCCGTGAGGTCACGCAGCCCTGGAGTACAGAGGCACAATGAGTTTACCCGGTTTACAGCATTCACATGAGAGCGGCACAGCGCTGGAAGAGGCGCTGGCCGGTATTGCCAGCGCGATGTCCGACCCTTCGCGGGCGCGTATGCTCTGCGCACTGATGGACGGGCGGGCGTGGACTGCAACCGAGCTGAGTTCGGTCGCGGATATTTCCGCATCTACCGCCAGCGCGCATCTGAACCGGTTGTTGAGCCATGGCCTGCTGGTCTGCGTTTCGCAGGGGCGGCACCGCTACTACCGCCTGGCGGGGAGCGATGTCGCCGGGTTACTGGAAAATATGATGGGGGTGTCAATGCGCGGAGGGCGTGCGTTGGCGACCCGCACTCCGGTTGAACTGCGTCGCGCACGTACCTGCTACGATCACCTTGCCGGTGAAATCGCCGTCGACATTTATGAGTTTATGCAGCGCGAAGGCTGGGTAACGGACGAGGGCAGTGCCGTGACGGAACCGGGCAAACGCAAACTGGAAGCCCTGGGCGTAACGCTCGACCCGCGTACCCGGCGCAAACCCTGCTGCGCTTGCCTGGACTGGAGCGAGCGTCGTTTCCACCTTGGCGGCGATGCTGGCGCATCGTTGTTGATTGCCTTCGAACATAAAGGATGGTTACGCAGAACGCCTGGCTACCGTGAAGTCACCGTGACAGACGAAGGCAAAAGCGCCCTCTTCAGAGTGTTTGGGGTCGGAGCCTGAAAGCACTTTCGTGGTTATTGATTAAGCATTCGCGCTTGAGTATATAGCCTTAAGGCTATACGGCCCCTTCACAGGGCCCCCGCTATAAAGGAGCGATAATGTGGCACGTTATAACGATTGCGCGTAAAGCCTGGCTGATTGTTCATGATCTGTCGTAATTGGGAGACATAAGCGAACCAGTTTAAAATACAGAGATGCCATTTTGACATCAGGAAAGGGCTGTATCAGGATAGAATCACGATGTGTTTTTATATAGAACATCACTCAGCCTTGATAAGGATATATTGTGGCAATTAAAAACTTTTATTTCTCGCAGATCGCTGACCTACGTATAGAAGGTGTCGGTATCCATGCTAGCTATTCCGTTAATTTAACCGTAACAGATGAAAATACACCCGGTGGTAAAAACGTTTCTGTCGCGGCCACTGGGAAAAGTAATGCGGCAAAAGCAGCTGGCAGCGGGAATCTTTTATTTTGGTGCAAAGTAAAAAATACGGTTGATAGTAAACTATATGTTTTAGAACGAAAAAAAGGAGAGTATTGGGCGGTTGGCCTGGATGATGTTCCTATTGGATCTGTATCTTTTTTTATGCCTAATTCAGTCCACAACAGCCCCTCCCTGGAGATAGAAGCCGGTTATTTTTATGACTCTGGCTACACGGGGACTGTTCCCCCGATACCCGGAAGTTTCAAACGTGTTATAAACCTGACACCTTTTCAAGGATAGAAGCCATGCGTTATCAAAACATTGTCATGCTGTTTATATTGTCCATCTTTAGCGTTAGTGTTGCGGCGGGCGGCTATGCGGATAAGCCAACAGCACAGGCTTCTGAATTGTCGAAGAAATATGTCATGGCTGATGAAAGCGCTAAGCCATCGGTGCTTCAGGATTTTGACCATTTGGCTCGGGATAACCCGGACAATGTGAATGTCATCCGCAGCTATACCAGCATACTTTCATCTCGAGGAGAGTATGAAAAAGCGATTTCCTTGCTGGAGCCGGTCAATAAAGCGAGAAACAACCCCTCTCTGCTATTACAAGAATGCATGCTTAAGGACAGGATTAATGATGGCGATGCCGCTTGTTATAAACATGTCATCAGCCTGTCTGAACGTTCAGGTAGTGAAAATATGGACTATTTGATGGCGCTCTTTTTTACTGATGACGGCAGATTTGAGGCAGAGAAGAAAAAATTAGCAGCAAGCAATCCGTCATTGAGTCGCGATTTTGTCATCTTCGATCAGGATAAGCGGCAATTGCTACTGTCTCTGTATCCGTAAAGCCAATGCTTACCCGACCTGAAAATACGGCAGGCCGGGTAAGTCCCGAGCTTAGTCGAGATCTGCGCCGTTGCTGGCGATCACTTTTTTATACCACCAGAAGGATTTTTTGCGGCTGCGCGCCAGCGAGCCGTGACCGGCATCGTCGCGATCGACATAGACAAACCCATAGCGTTTGCTCATTTCGCCGGTAGAGGCGGCCACCAAATCAATGCAGCCCCAGGTGGTGTAACCCATCACCGGGATGCCGTCTTCAATGGCGTCGCCCATCGCACGGATATGTTCGCGCAGGTAACTGATGCGGTAATCATCTTCAATCTCACCGCGGTCATTGAACTCATCTTTCGCACCGAGCCCGTTTTCCACCAGGAACAGCGGTTTCTGGTAGCGGTCATACATCATGTTCATGGTGATGCGCAGCCCCAGCGGATCGATGCCCCAGCCCCATTCGCTCACTTCAATATGCGGGTTGCGCAGTGACTTGACGATGTTCGCCGCGCTGGTGTTATTGGCGTTCATGTCTGCCGATGCGCAGCGCGAGGCGTAGTAGCTGAAAGAGACGAAATCGACGGTGTTCTTCAGGATCTCGTCATCACCTTGCTCTTTACGAATGGTGACACCTTTTTCGCGGAACACGCGCGCCGCATAGGCCGGGTAAGCGCCACGGGCCTGCACGTCGATAAAGAACAGATTTTCGCGATCTTTTTCCAGCGCCATCCACACGTCGGCCGGTTTGCAGGAGTAGGGGTAGAAGTTCCCCCCCGCCAGCATGCAGCCCACCTGGTTTTGCGGGTTCACTTCATGGGCAATTTTCGTTGCCAGCGCACTGGCAATCAGCTCATGGTGCGCGGCCTGGTATTTCACCTGCTCCTGATTTTCACCCTCTTCAAACACCAGCCCCGCGCCGGAGAACGGGCTGTGCAGCATGATGTTGATCTCATTGAAGGTCAGCCAGTATTTCACCAGTCCATCGAAGGCTTCAAAACAGGTGCGGGCGTAACGGGTGAAGAACTCCACCATTTTACGGTTACGCCAGGAGCCATACTCCACCACCAGATGCATCGGCACATCAAAATGGCAGAGAGTGACCAGCGGTTCGATGTTGTACTTTTTGCACTCCTCAAACACCGCGCGATAGAAGGCAATGCCCTCCGGGTTCGGCGTCAGTTCATCACCATCCGGGTAGAGGCGGCTCCAGGCTATCGAGGTGCGAAACACCGTAAAGCCCATTTCCGCCATCAGCGCGATATCTTCTTTGTAGCGATGATAAAAATCGATCGCCTCGTGGCTCGGGTAATATTCGTCATCACGCAGTGCAAAGCGTTTTTCCTGACCGAGTTTTACCGGCAGGCGGTTAGCGCCGTGCGGGATCATATCGACGGTGGTTAACCCCTTACCGCCTTCCCGGAAGCCCCCTTCCGACTGGTTGGCGGCAAGTGCGCCGCCCCATAAAAATCCTTGCGGAAATACTGACATGCCTTACCTCGTTTCGTTAATCAGGCTCGTGCTTCTTTAACCGTAACCGGCTGCGCCGTCTGCGGCGTATTCGTGGTTTCCACCGGAATATCTTCAAACCCGAGCAGTAGCGTCAGCACGAACGACAGCACCACCGCCAGTGCCATCACGCCAAACACCCAGACGATTGATACCGGGTTAGCCGGGTCGAAGAACTGTACGCTGGTAAACAGCCCGGGCGCTGCCATGGAGTGGCTGGCCAGCCCGGCAATGCCCGCGACCGCACCACAAATAAAACCGCTGATTAAGCTGGCGATCAGCGGGCGTTTCAGGCGCACCGCCACACCGTACAGCGCCGGTTCGGAGATACCGGCAAGAATAGCGGACGCCGCTGCCGCCATGGCGGTCTGGCGCAGTTCCGGGTTTTTCGTTTTCCATGCCACCGCTAAAGATGAACCACCCAGCGACAGGTTAGCGCCGATTTCAGACGGCATTACCATGCCTTCTTTGCCGGTTTCGGCGATGGTTTGAATAATGGTCGGCGTAAACACGCGGTGCATGCCGGTCATCACCAGCAGCGGCCACAGTGCGCCCATAATGGCGACGGAGAGCCAGCCGAGGTAGCCGTGAATGGTATAAACCAGCGCGGAAATCGCGCTACCGATCCAGATGCCCAGCGGGCCAATTAACACAATCGCCAGCGGGGCGGCAATCAGCACAATCAGCATCGGTTTTAAGAAGTTTTTCGTCACCGCGGGCGTAATACGATCGACCCAGCGTTCGATATACGACAGGCACCAGGTCATCACCAGCGCCGGGATCACCGTGTAGGTGTATTTCACTGCCGTCACCGGAATCAGCGCGAATTCAACATGCTCGCCCTGCGCGGCTTTTGCCATCAGATCGATAAAGCTTGGATGCACCAGCACACCGGCAATGGCAATCGCCAGTGACATATTGGTTTTAAATTTGACGGCGGCGGACGCGGCAACCATCAGCGGCAGGAAGAAGAACGCGCCATCACCGATGACCGTCAAAATGGTCAGGGTGGAGGAGCCTTTCGGCAGCGCGCCGGACATCTCCAGCACCATCGCCAGCAGTTTCACCATTGAACCACCGATGATCGCCGGGATCAGCGGTGACATGGTGCCGATCAACGCATCAAGAATGCCAGCGCCAATACGTTTAAGCGTCAGTTTCTGGGGGGATTGTGTCTCTACCGGTTGCATATCCTGCGGCAGCAAATTAACCACTTCGCGGAAAGCCTGAGAAACGGTGTTGCCAATAATCACCTGGCACTGGTTATCGTTGCGCACCACGCCCATCACGCCGCTGGTGTTTTTCAGCGTTTCACCGTCGATGTGCGACGCGTCTTTGACCACAAAGCGCAGGCGCGTCATGCAGTGCGTTACGGCGGCGATATTCTCGACACCGCCCAGCGCGTTCACCACGGAGTGGGCCAGCGCCGCATAGTTCTTTGCCATCGGATTTTTATCCTGTTTTATCAATGAGGTACATTTTCACGGTGCGCTCTGGCGGCCATGAAACGTGAAATAGGTAACCGGTTCCACAAAATCATGATGAGTTTATTTGAGTCAGACAAGATCTAAATTTAACCACTTTCAAAAATCGTGATATCGATCACCATGAAGCCTTTCGCCGCACTCCCGCCTGTGGGTGTTAAGTGTTCCCATCATCCCGATGGCTGAAGTACACTTCGGCTCACGAGGTTTGTTGGGGGAAAAGATGGCGACAATGCTGGACGTGGCAAAGCGGGCTGGGGTATCAAAGGCCACTGTGTCTCGTGTGCTGACAGGCAAGGGTTATGTGGGCGAAGAGACGAAGGCGCGTGTATTTCAGGCCATTGCTGAAAGCGGATATCGCCCGAATTTGCTGGCCCGCAGTCTGGCAAGTAATAAAACCCAGACGCTGGGGCTGGTGGTCACCAACACCCTCTATCACGGGGTTTATTTTAGCGAGCTGTTGTCGCATGCGGCGCGCATGACCGAAGACAAAGGGCGTCAGTTGCTGCTGGCAGACGGTAAACACAGCGCGGAAGAAGAGCGGCAGGCGATTCAATATTTGCTCGACTTACGTTGCGACGCGATCATTATTTATCCGCGTTTTCTCAGCGTCGATGAGCTGGATGAGATAATTCAAAACCATTCGCAACCTATTATGGTGCTTAATCGCCGTTTGCGTAAAAACAGCAGTCATTGTGTGTATTCCGATCAAAAAGCGTCAAGCCAGAGCGCGGTATTACAATTAATTGCACAGGGACACCGGGATATTGCGTTTATTACCGGCTCACTGGATTCTCCTACCGGTATTGAACGGTTATCCGGTTATAAAGATGCGCTGACTCAGCAGCATATTCCCGTACGTAATGAGTTGATTGTGGAAGGGAAATGGACGCCGCTCAGTGGGGCAATGGGCGTACGGGAATTATTATCGCGCGGGGTAACCTTTAGCGCGCTGGTGGCGAGTAATGATGATATGGCAATTGGTGCGATTAAACAGTTGCACGACAGCAAAATAGCTGTGCCGCAGCAGGTTTCGATTATTGGTTTTGATGATATCGCGATGGCGCCTTTTACCGTGCCGGCATTATCCAGCGTTAAAATTCCGGTGACTGAAATGGTGAAAGAGACCATTGATCGCCTGATCTTTATGCTGGATGGCGGCGATTTTAACTATCAACAAACGTTCCCGGGCGAATTAATGTTACGCGACTCACTGATTGCCGGTCCCCACGCCTGATCTCGTCATCTGTCATCGACACTTCTGTCGATGACAGTTTCCTGCCGCTTCTCACTTCTTAAAAACCCTTATATTACAGCAAATTAAATATTGGCACGGTTTATGAATACTTCGGCGGGATAAGGCATATTGCTGGAGGAAACAATGAACCGATTTATCATGGCGGACGCTGCGAAATGCATTGGCTGCCGCACCTGTGAAGTCGCCTGTGTGGTTTCTCATCAGGAAAACCGGGACTGCGCGGCGCTCACCCCTGAGACATTTTTACCGCGCATTCACGTCATTAAAGGCGTCAACGTGTCGACGGCGGCTATCTGTCGTCAGTGCGAAGATGCACCCTGCGCCAACGTCTGTCCGAATGGCGCAATCAGCCGCGACGAAGGTTTTGTGCATGTGATGCAGGAACGCTGCATCGGCTGCAAAACGTGCGTGGTGGCGTGCCCGTACGGCGCAATGGAAGTGGTCGTGCGCCCGATTGTACGCAACAGCGGCGCGGGTCTTAACGTGCATGCGGAAAAGGCCGAAGCCAACAAATGCGATTTGTGTCACCACAGCGAAACCGGTCCGGCCTGTATTCAGGCGTGCCCGACCAAGGCGCTGGTGTGTGTCGACCGCAACTTACTGGAACAGATGAGCGCGGAAAAACGCCGTCGCGCAGCGCTCGATGGCGCTGTGTCGCTGATGTTTTAATACCTCTCACTTTCACTTTTAACAGGTCTGTTACTGATGAAAAAAATCACAAGCGTATGCCCATACTGCGGCGCGGGCTGCAAACTGAAACTGGTGGTGGACGACGGGAAAATTATCCGTGCGGAAGCGGCCGACGGCAAAACCAACCAAAATGAACTCTGCCTGAAAGGGTATTACGGCTGGGACTTCCTCAACGATACCAAACTACTGACGCCACGCCTGACGCAGCCGATGATCCGCTATGAACGCGGCGGCAAATTTACCCCTGTTTCCTGGGAAGAAGCGATTCGCTACACCGCGCGTCGTCTAAGTGAAATCAAAGCGAAATATGGCCCGCGTTCCATTATGACCACCGGGTCGTCTCGCGGTACCGGGAATGAAACCAACTACGTGATGCAGAAATTTGCCCGTGGCGTCATCAACACCAATAACGTTGACTGCTGCGCGCGCGTTTGCCACGGTCCTTCTGTCGCCGGGTTGCAGGAAACCCTCGGCAACGGCGCAATGAGTAACTCCATCGGCGATATTGAAAACTCCCGCTGCCTGCTGGTGTTTGGTTATAACTGCGCTGATTCACACCCGATCGTGGCGCGCCGGGTGATCAAAGCCCGCCAGAAAGGGGCGAAAATCATTGTTTGCGATCCGCGTCGTATTGAAACCGCGCGTATCGCCGATCAGCACCTGCAACTGAAAAACGGCTGCAATATGGCGCTGGTCAATGCCTTTGGCTATGTGCTGCTGGAAGAAGAACTCTACGACAAAGATTATGTCGCCAGCTTTACCTCCGGGCTGGATGAATACCGTGAAACGGTAAAAGACTACGCGCCGGAAGCGGTGGAACACCTTACCGGCGTGCCGGCGAAACAGGTTCGCCAGGCCATGCGCACTTACGCCGCTGCGCCATCGGCTACCATCATGTGGGGCATGGGCGTGACCCAGTTCGGCCAGGCGGTGGATGTGGTGAAAGGCCTTTCCAGCCTGGCGCTGCTCACCGGTAACCTTGGGCGTGAACATGTGGGCGTGGGGCCGGTGCGTGGGCAGAATAATGTGCAGGGCGCGTGCGACATGGGCGTGATCCCGAATCAGTTCCCGGGTTACCAGAACGTGGTGGATGCCGACGTGCGGGCGAAATTCGCCAAAGCCTGGGGCATCGATGCGGCTGCGATGGACGATAAAGTCGGCGTGCGTATTACCGAGGTGCCGCATCTGGCGCTGGAAGGGAAGGTGAAAGCCTATTACATCATGGGCGAAGATCCGCTACAGACCGAAGCCGATCTTGGGCTGGTGCGTAAAGGGTTTGAAGCGCTTGAGTTTGTGGTGGTGCAGGACATTTTCATGACCAAAACCGCCGAACAGGCGGATGTGCTGCTGCCCGCCACCTCCTGGGGTGAGCACGGTGGCGTCTTTACCTGCGCCGACCGTGGTTTCCAGCGTTTCGAAAAAGCCATTGAGCCGAAGTACAACGTCAAACGTGACTGGGAAATCATCAGCCTGATTGCCACGGAAATGGGCTACCCGATGCACTACGACAATAACCAGCAGATCTGGGATGAGCTGCGTGAACTCTGCCCGCTGTTCTACGGTGTCACCTACGAAAAAATGGGCGACATGGGGCACGTGCAGTGGCCTTGTCCGACGCTTGATCATCCGGGTACGCCGTATCTGTATCAGAACAACAAGTTCGATACGCCTGACGGCAAAGGTCACCTGTTCGCCGCACAATGGCGCGCTCCGGCGGAACGCCCGGATGCCGACTTCCCGCTGGTGTTGTGCACCGTGCGCGAAGTGGGTCACTACTCTTGCCGTTCCATGACCGGCAACTGCGCGGCGCTGCAAACTCTTGCTGATGAACCCGGCTTTGTGCAGATCAATCCGGCCGATGCGGAAGCGCTGGGTGTGAAAGATAAGCAATTGGTGTGGGTGGAATCCCGCCGCGGCAAAGTCATTACCCGCGCGGATGTCAGTGAGCGTATCAACCACGGCAGCGTCTATATGACCTACCAGTGGTGGATTGGCGCCTGTAACGAACTGACGCAGGATAATTTGGATCCGATTTCGAAAACGCCGGAAACCAAATATTGCGCAGTACGGGTGAGTGCGATCAACGATCAGCGCTGGGCGGAGGAGTACACTCAGAGCACTTACCAACAGATGAAGACTCGCTTGCTGAATGCGGCGATGCAATGATGACATGACCAACAGCAACGGTGTCTGCTTACGCGTTTACGGAAAAGTTCAGGGGGTGGGGTTTCGCCCCTTTGTCTGGCAACTGGCGCAGCAGCTCGGGCTGAAAGGCGATGTCTGTAATGATGCGCAGGGTGTGGAGGTTCGTCTGCTTGGTAATGCGGACGAATTTCTCACCCTGTTGCAGCAACAATGCCCGCCGCTGGCGCGTATTGATCGTGTGATTAGCACGGCATTTCTCTGGCAACCTCTGCCGAATGATTTCACCATCCGCCACAGCGCGGGTGGTGCCATGAATACTCAAATAGTGCCGGATGCGGCAACCTGTCCCGCCTGTCTGGCGGAGATGAATGATCCCGCCGAGCGGCGCTACCGTTATCCGTTTATCAACTGCACCCACTGTGGTCCGCGTTTCACCATTATTCACGCCATGCCTTATGACCGTCCCTATACGGTGATGGCGGCGTTTCCCCTGTGCCCGGCCTGTGAGACGGAGTACCGCAACCCGCTGGACAGGCGCTTTCACGCCCAGCCTGTCGCCTGCCCGGATTGCGGCCCGCAGCTTGAATGGCGCAGCGGCGCGCAGCACGCTGAAGGAGAGGCGGCGTTGCAGGCAGCGGTAGCCCTCCTGCACAGCGGCGGTATTGTGGCGGTGAAAGGCGTGGGTGGGTTTCACCTGGCGTGTGACGCCACTAACCTGGCGGCGGTGCAACTGCTGCGCGCGCGCAAGCATCGCCCGGCAAAGCCGCTGGCGGTCATGTTGCCGGGGACGACCGGTTTAACGGCGCAAGCCGTGACGTTACTCTCAACTCCCGCCGCGCCGATTGTGCTGGTGGATAAAGCTGGCGTCAGCGGGGTATGCGACGCGATTGCGCCCGGCCTTGATGAAGTCGGGGTCATGTTACCCGCGAACCCGCTGCAACATTTGCTGGCGCAGGCGTTACAGCGCCCGCTGGTGATGACCTCCGGCAATCTCAGCGGCAGACCTCCGGCGATCACCAATGGGCAGGCGCTGGACGATCTGGCGGAGATCGCCGACGGTTTTTTACTGCATAACCGCGATATTGTGCAGCGAATGGATGACTCCGTGATGCGGGCGAATGGCGAAATGCTGCGCCGTTCCCGCGGCTATGTGCCGGACGCCATACCGCTGCCGGACGGGTTTGACGCCATTCCGCCGCTGCTGTGTCTTGGCGCGGACATGAAAAACACTTTTTGCCTGCTGCGTGGCAACAGCGCTGTACCAGGGCAACATTTTGGCGACCTGACGGATGAAGGCGTGGAAGCGCAGTGGCGTAGCGCGCTGCGCCTGATGCAGGCGATCTATGACTTTACCCCGCGGCAAGTGGTGGTGGATGCGCACCCCGGTTACCGTACCAGCCAGTGGGCTGAGAGTTACGATTTACCGGTGCAGACCGTTTTACATCATCACGCGCATGCCGCCGCTTGCCTGGCGGAACACGGCTGGCCGCTGGAAGGGGGGGATGTGATAGCCCTGACGCTGGACGGGATTGGCATGGGCGCGGGCGGTGCGCTGTGGGGTGGCGAATGCCTGCGGGTGAATTATCGCGAATGTGAGCACCTGGGCGGCTTACCCGCCGTGGCGCTGCCGGGCGGCGATCTGGCGGCGCAGCAACCGTGGCGAAACCTGCTGGCGCAGATGCTGGCATTCGTTCCTGACTGGCAGCACTACCCGGAATGCGCCGTGCTGGAGCGGCAGAACTGGCCGCTGCTGGCGCGGGCGATTGAACGTGGCATTAATGCGCCGCTGGCGTCCTCCTGCGGGCGGTTGTTTGATGCGGTGGCTTGCGCGCTGGGCTGTGCGCCGCTGCATCTGAGTTATGAAGGGGAGGCGGCCTGCCAACTGGAAGCGCTGGCGGCAACCAGTAGCGAAGTCACCCATCCGGTCACGCTACCGCTGCGTGGGCGGCAGCTTGATCTGGCCGTGTTCTGGCGGCAATGGCTGAACTGGAAAGCCAGCCCGGCTGCGCGGGCGTGGGCATTTCATGATGCGCTGGCGCAGGGGATGGCGGCGCTGGCGCGCCAGCATGCGGTGTCACGCGGTATCGATACGCTGGTTTTCAGCGGCGGCGTACTGCATAACCGCCTGCTGAAAAACCGCTTACGGGTTTATTTGCCGCAATTCACCCTGCTGTTTCCGCATCAGTTGCCTGCCGGAGATGGGGCGATTGCCTTTGGTCAGGGGCTGGTGGCGGCGGCCCGTCTTACGCGGACAGCGTCTTCAGCAGCGCGAACGCTTCTTTCATCCGATCTTCGCTGACCACAAAGGCGCGCAGTTTATCACTGGCATCCAGCCCTTTTGCCACCATACCGTCGGCTTCGGTGGTGATGTGCCAGCGCAGATCGCCACGCGCCGTTTCCCCGGCCAGATGCAGGGGCATCATCGGCGTTTTTACCTTCACCAGCATCGCTGGCAGCACCAGTTGCGCACTGTTGCCGGTGAGGTTTTTCGCCAGCGTCATGGCGCTGAGCTGGATCGGTTGCAGGAACGGCAGCACCCGGCCATTGATCTCTGCGCAGTCCCCGAGGGCGTAAATATGCGGATCGCTGGTTTGCAGCGCGCCGTCCACCACGATGCCGCGGCCCGTTGCGATGCCCGCCGCGCTTGCCAGCGCGGTTTGCGGCGACAGACCGGTGGCGGCAACCACCACATCGACCTCCAGATAGCGATCGTCATCAAGCTGCGCACGCACGCCGCCACCGCTTCGTTCAAGAGACAACAAGCGGGATTTCAACAGCAGACGTACGCCCATTGCGGTCAGGCAGTGTTGCAGACGTGCGCTGACTTCCGGTGGCATCAGCGACGGCAGGATGCTGGCGGCGTTATCCAGCACGGTGACACTTTTCCCCGCGCGTTGAAAATCCATCGCCAGTTCGCAGCCAATCAGACCTGCGCCAACAATTAGCACACGCTGTGCATCGCGCAATGATGTTTCACTGTCGCGGTACTCCTGCTGGCTGTTCAGGGTCAGCATCATGTCGCGACCCGGCAGCGGAGGCACGAACGCCGACGCCCCGGTCGCCAGCACCAGCTTGTCGTATTGCCACTGTTTATCCGCGCTTTTCACCACTCGCGCCTGTGCATCAATGGCGCTGACGCGGGTCTGCGGGAACAGACGTAAATTGTACTGTTCGGCAAACTCCCCCGCCGACTGGCGGGTGAGATCGTCGGCGCGCTGGGCGAGACTGATGACATGGCTAAGATCCGGTTTGTTGTACTCCTCCATCCCATCGGCGGCGATGAGCGTTAGCGGGACGGCGCTGTCCAGTTTACGGATGTTTTTTACCAGCGTCCGGGCCGCAAAGCCCGAACCGATAATGACAATACCTGCACTCATTTTGCCTCCGATGCCAGTTCGTCAAACACCTCTTTACCTAATGAACATTCCGGGCAGAGGAACGTGTCCGGCACGTCGCGCCACGGCGTACCCGGCGCAACATCCTGTAGCGGTTCGCCTTGTTGCGGATCGTAGATCCACTGACAGACGCTGCACTGCATGCGCGGGCCGAGTTCGGCAGCCGCAGCGGCGGCGCAGGCACAGGCCTGTTGTGCGCTGGCGGACGGCTGACTCACGATTTCCGGCAGCGTCGACAGCGCCCACTGGCGGGCAATATCACGACCATGCTGGCGGCACACTTCCAGTGCGTCGAGATCCGGTCGCCATTTCGCTTTCAGGCTGACGGACATTTCAAAACCGGCGTCCTGCAAACGGGTGGAGAGACGATCTACCGCACCGCCGCTCCAGCCGTGGGAGCCAAAGGCGCTGGCGCGTTTATTGCGAAAACGCAGACCGGTTATCTCTTCCACCAGTCCGGCGATTTTCGGCATCATCACGTTGTTCATGGTCGAGGTGCCAACCAGCACGCCCTTGGAACGGAACACGTTGGTCAGAATCTCGTTTTTATCGCTGCGGGCAACGTTGAAAATTTTCACGGCGACACGCGGATCGACTTCGTTTATTCCCTGGGCAATGGCATCTGCCATCATGCGGGTGTTGTTGGACATGGTGTCGTAGAAAATCGTGATGCGATCTTCCTGGTAGTCCGCCGCCCATTTCAGATACAGCTCGACAATTTGCGTGGGGTTATCGCGCCACACCACGCCATGCGAGGTGGCGATCATGTCCACCGGCAGGTTGAAACCGAGGATTTCAGTAATTTTCGGTGTTACCAGACGGCTGAACGGTGTGAGGATATTGGCGTAGTAACGCTGGCATTGTTCAAACAGTTCTGTCTGATCCACTTCGTCGTTGAACAGACGTTCATCGCAGTAATGCTGACCAAATGCGTCATTGCTGAACAGTACCGCGTCGCCGGTCATGTAGGTCATCATGCTGTCTGGCCAGTGCAGCATGGGCGTTTCAACGAAGATAAGCTGTTTGCCGTTACCGATATCCAGCGAGTCGCCCGTTTTCACCACATGGAAATTCCACTCCGGGTGGTGGTGGTGGCCGTTAATGGAGTCGATGGCGTTGTTAGTGCAGTAAATCGGCGTATCCGGGATGTAAGACATCAGTTCGGTCAGCGCACCCGCATGATCTTCTTCCGCGTGGTTAATGACGATGTAATCGATCTTTTGCAGATCGATTTCACTGCGCAGGTTCTGCACAAACTCCCGGCTGAATTTATGATCGACAGTATCAATCAGTACGTTTTTACCTTCGCGGATCAGGTAACTGTTGTAGCTGCTGCCGCGCAGCGTTTTGTACTCCGTACCGTGAAAATCGCGCACTTCCCAGTCACGTTGCCCAACCCAGTGAATGTTGTTTTTTACATGAATAGCCATATCAAGTGTCCTGTACTGTTTTCTTTAATGCGATGAATGCGATACAGGACCTATATCAATTAGCGTGCCAGTTTTTAGTTGATTGATTTTTATAGTTTTTGTTTTTATGGCTAAAAAATAATAGTCATTACGACTATGATGAAAATAGTCAATATGACACTATGCATTGTCAAAAAGACAGTGAGGTAAGCATGAGTTTTTCGCTGAATGTGCTGGCGGGGATCGCCATTGAGCTACAAAGCGGTATCGGTCACGCGGATCGTTTCCAGCGGTTAATCACCACGCTGCGGCAGGTGCTGGAGTGTGACGCGTCGGCATTGTTGCGCTACCAGGCGCGGCAGTTTATCCCGCTCGCCATTGATGGACTGGCGCAGGATGTCCTGGGGCGGCGTTTTACGCTGGAAGGGCACCCGCGGCTGGAGGCCATTGCCCGCGCCGGAGACGTGGTGCGATTCCCGGCGGACAGCGATTTGCCTGATCCTTACGATGGGCTGATCCCCGGTCAGGAGAGCCTGAAGGTGCATGCCTGCGTGGGCCTGCCGTTATTTGCCGGACAGAACCTGATTGGCGCACTGACGCTGGACGGTATGGCACCGGATCAGTTCGACACCTTCAGCGATGAAGAGCTGCGGCTGATTGCGGCACTGGCAGCCGGGGCGCTGAACAATGCGCTGTTGATTGAGCAACTGGAGAGCCAGAACATGTTGCCGGGCGCGCCAGCCACTTTCGAGCAGGCGGCGCACAGCGAGATGATTGGGCTGTCGGCGGGGATTACGCAGTTAAAAAAAGAGATCGATATCGTGGCGGCCTCCGATCTCAATGTACTGATCAGCGGTGAAACCGGCACCGGTAAAGAGCTGGTGGCGAAAGCCATTCACGAAGGCTCGCCGCGTGCCGCCAGTCCGTTGATCTATCTGAACTGTGCTGCCTTGCCGGAAAGCGTGGCGGAAAGTGAGCTGTTTGGGCATGTGAAAGGGGCGTTTACCGGGGCTATCAGCAACCGTAGCGGTAAATTTGAGATGGCGGACAACGGTACGCTGTTTCTTGATGAGATTGGCGAGCTGTCGTTGTCGTTGCAGGCCAAACTGCTGCGCGTGCTGCAGTATGGCGATATTCAGCGGGTTGGCGACGATCGCAGTTTGCGCGTGGATGTGCGGGTACTGGCGGCGACTAACCGCGATCTGCGGGAAGAGGTGCTGGCCGGGCGTTTCCGCGCCGATCTGTTCCATCGACTGAGTGTTTTTCCGCTCTCTGTGCCGCCGCTGCGCGAGCGCGGAGAGGATGTGGTCCTGCTGGCGGGGTATTTTTGCGAGCAGTGCCGCCTGCGGCTGGGGCTCGGGCGCGTGGTGTTAAGCCCTGGCGCGCGGCATCATTTGTTGAGCTATCGCTGGCCAGGCAACGTGCGTGAACTGGAGCATGCGATTCACCGGGCGATTGTGCTGGCGCGCGGTACGCACAACCAGGCGGAAGTGGTGCTGGAAGCCCGCCATTTCGCGCTCAGTGAGGAGCCTGCACCGCCGGAGCCTGTGCCGGAGTCGTTGCCCGTCGGGCAGAACTTGCGTGAGGCGACAGATGATTTCCAGCGCGCGTTGATCGCCCGCGCGCTGGAGGAGCATGGCGGCAACTGGGCGGCCAGCGCGCGTGGGCTGGAGATGGACGTCGCCAACCTGCACCGGCTGGCGAAACGCCTGGGTCTGAAAGGTTAGAGAATACCGGCCTGGTAGAAGTCCTGCAGGTTGATGGCGCCCACCAGCACACCGGCATCATCCACCACGGGCGCGGCGGCGATTTTACGCTGCATCAGGCGCTCTTTGGCGTCGACGGCACGGCTGTTTGCGGCAAGGGTAATGCCGCCGCGGGTCATCGCTTCGTTGACCCCGGTGCTCAGCGCGCCACCCGCCACCAGCCAGCGACGCAGGTCGCCGTCGGTAAAGACTCCCTGCACCCGGTGTTGTTCATCGCATACCGCAACCAGACCCAAACCGGTGCGGCTCAGTTCCAGCATCGCATCCATCACGCTGGTGGTCATCTGCACGTGCGGCACCTGTTCATCTTTGCGCATTAAATGATGCACTTTGTTCAGCAGACGGGCACCCAGCGCGCCAGCAGGATGCGAACGGGCAAAGTCCTCTTCATCGAAACCTCGCGCCTGCATGACCGCCATCGCCAGTGCGTCGCCCATCATCAGAGTGGTGACGGTGCTGGAGGTGGGTGCCAGGTGCATCGGGCAGGCTTCGCGCTCAACGGAAATATCCAGCACGGCATCGGCGGCCAGCGCCAGCGGCGAGCGGGGTTTGCCGGTCATCGCCAGCAGCGCGACGGATTTCTCTTCCAGTCGCGGCAGGATCAGCTCCAGCTCTTTTGCCGAGCCGGAATAGGAGATAAACAGCATAATGTCGCGGCTTTCCACCATGCCGAGATCGCCGTGCAGCGCTTCTGCCGGGTGCACGAAAAAGGCAGGCGTGCCGGTGCTGGCAAGCGTGGCGGCGATTTTTTTACCAATGTGCCCGGACTTGCCAATGCCGGAAACGATCACTTTGCCGTTGCAGTTCAGCACGGTTTCGGCCGCGCGCACAAAATCCTCGCCCAGCCTTTCCGGCAGGCGGCTGGCTTCCTGTAACTCCAGCAGCAGGGTTTGGCGACCTGCGTTAATCAATGACTCATTCATGTTGTTCTCCGGCAATGATCACTTCGACCCCTTTCTCTTCCAGCGCGGCGCGGACGTCTGCCGGGATCCCGGCGTCGGTGATCAGTTTATCGACGCTCTCCAGGCTACAGACGACGTTGGGGCTTTTGCGGCCAAATTTAGAGGAGTCCGCCATCAGGATCACCTCGCGGGCAGCGTTGCACATGGCTTTGCTGACGGTAAAGACCTCATTGAAGGTGGTGACGCCGGCATTCAGATCGATGCCGTCCGTGCCCATAAACAGTTTGTCGAAACTGAAATGTTCAAAAGCGTTTTCCGCCAGTTGGCCGTGGAATGAGGCGGATTTTTTGCGGAAGGTGCCGCCAGGCATCAGGATGGTTTGTTCGTTATCCAGCTCTGACAGCGCGTTCACAATGTGCAGGCTGTTGGTCATGACGGTAATGTTGTTGAAGTGGCTGAGCAGCGGCACCATTTGCAGCACGGTGCTGCCCGCGTCAAGAATAATGGAGTCGCCATCGTGGATATAGGTGACGGCTGTTTCGGCAATCAGTCCCTTCTGGATGGTGTTGATCAGCGTTTTGTGATCGATAGGGGGATCGGCTTCGTCTTTATTAAGCACCACGCCGCCATAGGTGCGGATCACTGCGCCGGAATGCTCCAGCGCGACTAAATCCTTACGAATGGTCGTCCCTGTGGTGTCGAAGTGGTGTGCCAGCTCTTCAACAGAACACTTTCCCTGCTTTTGCAGATGCTCAAGAATAGCCGCCTGACGCTGACGTGGTTTCATTGGCGCTGATTTCCTGCGTTACGTTGCGAAATGATAATTTCGCAAGCTAATAGCGTTCACAACGAAATTATCAATGTTTCATTTTAAGCGCTAATAATAGAGCATTCTGACAGCCAGGATCATGGGGAAAGATCACATCAGGCTCTAATTCCTCGCGTTTTAAGCCAATTAAACGGTCGATTTTCGCCGGGCGAGCGAATACGGTGATGCCGCGCATCAATAGCGTGTCGCTGACGCGGTCCTGTTTATCAAAGGCCACCGCCAGGACAACGCGGGGTTTAAAGCGCCCACCCGAACGGCCAACGCCGACCCGCCCGCGCTGGCACAGCGCATCGAACGCGTGATTGAACTGACGAATTTGCCAGCCGCCAAGGGCAAGCTGGCTTAACCAGGCAATAACGGCTAGGGTGATCAGGGCTGAAACCATCGTGTTCTCCTTTATATCTGTGCCAGATGGTGGCTAATGCCTTATCCGGCCTGTGATAAGGCCGGATAAGGGCAATCATCAGAACATCACCTGCCCGCCGGTAACGTTAATCGATTGGCCGGTGCAGTAAGAGGCTTTGGCGCTGGCGTAAAACATCAGTACATTCAGCACATCCTGGTAGTCGCAACCGCGTTTCAGCGGCACTTTATCCACATAGAACTGCTCCACCTCTTCGGCAGGAATGCCGAGTTTGCTGGCGTATTGCGGAATAAGCGACTGGAACATAGGGGATTTCAACAGGTTGCCGAGCATCAATGCGTGCACGGTAATCCCGTACTCCGCCAGATCCAGCGCCAGCGATTGCGTTAGCCCTACGCCGCCAAATTTTGCCGCGCTATAGCCGGAGTTGTGTTTGCTGCCCACTTTGCCGGATTTCGAGTTGATCTGGATAATGCGCCCCTGAATGCCATCGCGGATCATCAGTCTGGCGAACTCGCGGGCGCACAGGAAGTAGCCCACCAGATTCACCTGCAATGAGCGGTCGAAATCGCCCAGTGAGAAGTCGCTGATAAACGCCGCTTTGGCGATACCGGCGCTGTAGACCAGCAAATCCACACGACCAAAGATCTCATCCACACCGCGTGACAGCGCCAGTACGCTCTGTTCGCTGGTGGCGTCGGCGCCAAAGCCGTAGGCCATGCCTTCGCCAAACTCGCTGTTGATCTCCTGTGCGACATTGGCCGCTTTATCACTCTGAATATCCACGACCGCGACGCGGTACCCTTCTGCGGCAAGCCCACGGCAGAGGAACGCCCCAAGGGTTTGTCCCCCACCAATGACAACGGCAACCTGTTTCATATGGTTCTCCTTACGACTTAAGCGACAAATTTCAAAATGCAACCGGGGGCGATATCGTGCGGCGTCACGCCGTCGACATGCACCGTTCCGGGGTATTCGGCCTGCGTCTGTCCATCGAAACGCAGGGTGATATGGCCCAGCTCACGCAGATTCTGCTCCGCAACGTCGCCGACGGCCGTGACCGGATAATGCTGCTCGCCGAGCATGAATTCCGCTCCCGGACGCAGCGCGCCAGACAACTCGCCGTGGTTGTGGATAAAGCAGAACTCCGCCACATCCGCAGGCGCGCCTTCACGGAAGGTAATCAGCATGTTGTCGCTGAGCGCGTCGGCTGCGCAGTCGCCGATATGGGTAATGGTGGTCTGGTAAATCACCTTCATGGAACACCTCTTATTGATAAATGAAACCCGATACGAACCAGGCAATCAGCACCGTGGGCGCACCGGTTAAAAAGCGACTGACCAGCACGGAAGGGACGCCGACGCGGACGGTGTCCTGGCGGGCTTCCGCCAGCGACAGGCCTACCGGGATAAAGTCACAAGCGGCCTGTGCGTTAATGGCGAACAGCGCGGGCAGGGCAAGATGCGGCGGAATGTGTCCCTGGCCGATTTGCACACCGATAAGCACGCCAATCACCTGTGCGATAACCGCGCCTGGGCCGAGGAACGGCGACAGCAGCGGGAAAGAGCAGATCAGCGCCAGCGTCACCAGACCGAGCGGATGGCTGGCGAGCGGCGCGAGACCGTGGGCGATCCAGTCACCCAGACCGGACGCCATAATGATGCCGATCAGCGCCGAGACGAAGGCCATAAACGGCAGGATGGTTTTCAGTACGGTATCAATGGTGTCGCGCCCGGCCTGAAACAGGACGGCGACCGCTGAACCCATGCCCATCCCCACTTTGGCCAGCAAACCGTCGCTCTGCTCGGTGATCTTTTTGCTGGTGTCATAGTCACGTTGCCGCGGCTGTTGTGGCTGCCGCGATGGCGTTGTGCTGGCGGCTTCTCCCTGCAGGAAGATATTTTCCTCTTTCACGCCAGAGACATAGATATCTTCCATGATGTACTGCGCCAGCGGCCCCGATTTGCCGGTGGCGTGAATATTGACGGTTGGGATACGGCGCTTCGGATAGATGCCGCAACGCAGCGTTCCGCCGCAGTCAATTACCGCAACACCGATCTCGGATTCCGGCGGCTCGCCCTCTTTAAAACCGTCCACGGCTTGCCAGCCCGTCAGTTGCGCCAGTTTGTCGACAATGGCCGGGCGAGTGCCTGCGGTGATATAGACGACTTTCTTGTCGGTGCTGGCATCGAGATGCAGCGGGCCGCCCCAACCGCCAGCGCCTTTTTCAATAACGATACGACTCATGATGTTGCTCCAGCGAGTTGGACGTCTTGTTCAAGTTGAATGCCCATTTTTTTCTCGAAAATGGCGGTCGTGAGATCCGTTATCCAGCCACGGAAGAAGTTGGTCACCAGACCCACCAGCAGGTAACTCACCGCCAGCGGCCCCAGCGGCAGGCCCAGCGTGGTCAGGCCGTTAGCGATGCCAAGGTAAACAAACAGTTCGCCGGGGTTGATATGCGGGAACAACCCGTTCATCGAGTGGCAGCTATACGATGCGGCGGCGTAATAGCTTGGTTTGTACTTCTCTGGCATAAAACGCCCGAGACTGAGCGTCATCGGGTTACAAAACACAAAGGTGCCGATACACGGTAAAAGCAGATAACGGGCAATCGGATTGCCCGCACAGCGTTGGGCAAATTTTTCGATACGGTGTTGGCCAATAAAATTGATGAGCGCGTTCATGATCACCAGCAGGCTTATCAGCAGCGGCAGGATACCGGTCACCATGCCGGTAAAGACCTCTCCGCCTTTCTGAAACAGCCCGATGAACCACTCGGCACCATGTGTAATGGTTTCCATTGTTCTCTCCTGTAGGGGTGTCGTTTTGTTGTTTAACCGTGCACTATCATAATCATGATGAAAGGTTGAAATGTGTTATTTGGATCTCGTTATGAAAGAAAAAATGATCATTGTGAAAGATATTGCGAGAAAGGACGGTTTTAAATGAATACGGAAGAGCAGGCGGAAAAGTGAAGTGCGATCGTGCGCGCAGGCGTTACGGCGCTTCCTTGTCGGTGGTCAGATGCTTTACCATACTTGCTCCTGGCTGAATTCGTTTAAAATGGATGTCCCATGTTGAAGCGTTGTTACGCAGCGTTGCTGCCTGCGTTTGTCGTGCTCTGTGCCTGTAGCAGTAAACCCCCTCTTGCCGAAACCCCGCAGACTGCATCGTCGCTCGCGCCGTCCGGCGGTTTTTTGCTGGCGCCGCAGCACAATGTTGTGATGACCGGAGGCGATTTCGCCAATAACCCGGCGGCGGAGCGGTTTATCGACCAGATGGTGAGCAAGCACGGTTTTGACCGCCAGCAACTGCATGAAATTATCTCGCAGGCAAAACGCCTGGATTACGTCTTACGCCTGATGGACAAGCAAGCGCCGACCACCGCCGGGCCGAGCGGACCAAACGGCGCCTGGCTGCGTTACCGCAAGCAGTTTATTACTTCGGATAACGTGCAAAACGGCGTGGCGTTCTGGAATCAATATGAAGATGCGCTGAACCGCGCATGGATGGTGTACGGCGTTCCGCCGGAGGTCATCGTCGGCATTATTGGCGTGGAAACGCGCTGGGGCAGGGTAATGGGTAAAACCCGTATTCTCGATGGCCTGGCGACGCTGGCTTTCGACTACCCGCGCCGTGCTGATTACTTTGCCAGCGAGCTGGAAACCTTCCTGCTGATGGCGCGCGACGAAAGCGATGACCCGCTTGAGTTGAAAGGCTCTTTCGCAGGCGCAATGGGTTACGGCCAGTTTATGCCATCCTCCTATAAGCAGTTTGCGGTGGATTTTAATGGCGACGGGCACATTAATCTGTGGGATCCGGTGGATGCCATTGGCAGCGTGGCCAACTACTTCAAACAGCATGGCTGGGTGAAAGGCGATCTGGTCGCTGTTCCGGCGAACGGCCAGGCGCCGGGGCTGGAGAACGGCTTTAAAACCAACTACAGCATCGGGCAACTGGCGTCTGCCGGGTTAACGCCGCAGCAGCCGCTGGGCACGCATCAGCAGGCCAGCTTGCTGCGCCTGGATGTGGGTACCGGTTATGAGTACTGGTACGGTTTGCCAAACTTCTACACCATCACCCGTTACAACCACAGCACCCACTACGCAATGGCGGTCTGGCAGCTCGGCCAGGCGGTTGCGCTGGCGCGGGTTCGCTAATTCAGCGCCCCTCCTGCGGGAGGGGACTGAAACATTTCGACGCACTCCCGTTTCGCCCACCCGTTTACTTCATTATCACTTCTGATTATTGTTACGTTATAACATATGAGGTGTGTGAATGATTCCCGTAACGTTGTTTTCCCTTTCCGGCACGACGCGGCTGCTGCTGGCGGCGGTGTTATTGCTGGTGCTCTGGCTGCTGACCTGTTGGGCGGTGGCGCTACCATGATTGAACTTGACCACCTGGTGGCCGGCTATGACAGGCAGGCGATTACCCCGGCGCTGTGCGGCCGGATAGCACGCGGCAGCATGACTGCCATTGTTGGTGCAAATGGCAGTGGAAAATCGACGCTACTGAAAACCCTGGCGGGATTTTTACCGCCTGTCAGCGGTGTGGTGCGCTGGCCGGAGCGGCGTCCTGTCATTGGCTGGCTCGCGCAGCGCCATGCGCTGGAGTCACAGTTTCCAGTGACGGTGCAGGAGGTGGTGAGCATGGGCTGCTGGCCGCGAGTTTCACTGTTTCGCGGGCTTAACCGCGCAGCGCGCAGCCGTGTGGCGCAAGGGCTTGAGCGTGTCGGGCTGACCGCAATGGCGCGGGAAACGATCGATACGCTCTCCGGCGGGCAGTTTCAGCGCATGCTGTTTGCCCGCGTTTGGGTGCAAAACGCACCGTTGGTGATGCTTGATGAGCCTTTTACCGGCATTGATGAGGCGACGTCTCAGGTACTGATGGAGCAGATTGTTGATATGCACCGCAGCGGGCAAACCCTTCTGGCGGTGCTCCACGACAGCGAGCGTGTCGCGCGTTATTTCCCGCAAACCTTGCGGCTTGGCGAACCACAACTGCAGTGGGGAGCAACGCATGCCGCGCCGCTGCAAACAGAGGTGTACAGCGCATGATCTGGCATCTCTTTTTCCAGCCTTTTATTGAATTTGGTTTTATGCGCCGCGCGCTGGTGGTGTGCCTGGCGTTATCGGTTAGCACGACGGCGTTGGGGGTTTTTCTGCTGTTGCGGCGCATGAGTCTGATGGGCGATGCATTATCACACGCGATTCTGCCCGGTGTTGCGGCGGGGTATCTGCTTAATGGCATGTCGCTGCTGGCGATGAGCGTCGGCGGGTTTATCGCCGGGATGGTCGTGGCGCTGGTGGCGGGATGGGTTAGCCGTCGTACACCGCTGAAAGAGGACGCCAGTTTCGCCGGTTTCTACCTTGGCTCACTGGCGCTCGGTGTGACGCTGGTGTCGCTGCGTGGCTCCAGCGTTGATCTGCTGCATCTGCTGTTTGGCTCGATCCTGGCGGTGGACAACGATGCCGCTCTCTTTGTGACCGGGGTTGCCAGCCTGACGCTGGTGGTGCTGGCGTTGGGTTACCGGGGGCTGGTCAGTGAGGCCTTCGATAGCGCCTTTTTACAGGTCAATGCGCCCCGTGTGCCCGGCATGTTTCACGGGCTATTTCTGGCGTTGCTGGTGCTGAACCTGGTGGCCGGATTTCAGGTGCTGGGCACCTTAATGGCGGTCGGTGTAATGATGCTGCCCGCCGTGGCGGCCCGCTGCTGGGCGCGCACGTTACCGGGATTGTTATTGCTGGCGGCGGCTATCGGCGCGGTCTGCGCCTGGCTGGGATTAAGTTTGTCCTGGAGCGCGGGCTTACCTGCCGGTCCGTCGATTGTGCTGACGGCCAGCATCATCTTCTTTTTTTCCATTTTATTCGGTACGCGCAGCGGGCTGGCTCACAGCCTGCGCGCACTTTTAACTTAGCAAGGGGAAATGATGAAACGTACAGGGGTGATACTGGCGCTCGCGTTGAGCGTAATCGCGCAGGGGGCAATGGCAAAAACCCTCAATGTGGTGACCAGCTTTTCGATTCTTGGTGACATCACGCAGCAGGTGGGCGGCGATCATGTCAAGGTGACGACGTTGGTCGGGCCGGATGGTGACCCGCACACTTTTGAACCGTCGGCGAAAGATAGCGCGTTGCTTAATAAAGCCGACGTGGTCGTGGTTAACGGCCTCGGACTGGAAGGCTGGCTGGACAGGTTGGTTAAAGCGTCTGGCTTTAAAGGCCAGCTTGTTGTGGCATCCACGGGGGTTACAACCCATACGCTGGAAGAAGATGGCGCAACGGTGACCGACCCGCATGCGTGGAACAGCGCCGCTAATGGCGCACTGTATGCGCAAAATATTCTCGCTGCGCTGGTGAAAGCCGACCCGGCTGATGAAGCGGCATTGAACGCATCCGGTCAACGCTATATTGCTGAGTTAAAACAGCTGGATAGCTGGGCGAAAGGGCGTTTTAGCGCCATTCCGCAAGCGAAGCGTAAAGTACTGACCAGTCATGACGCTTTCGGCTACTTTGCCCGTGCTTATGGCGTTGAATTTATGGCGCCGCAGGGGCTCTCTTCTGAAAGCGAGGCCAGCGCAGCGCAGGTAGCGTCTCTGATCCAACAGATCAAAGCCGATGGTGTAAAAGTGTGGTTTATGGAAAACCAGCTGGATCCGCGCCTGGTGAAACAGATTGCCAGCGCCACGGGCGCGCAACCGGGCGGTGAACTCTACCCGGAAGCGTTGAGCGTCAAAGGTGGTGTGGCGGATACCTACCAGAAAGCATTCCGCCATAATGTTGATACCATTGCGAATAGCATGAAATAACCTCGCATGGCCGGATGGCGCGCCCGGACGCCGCCATCCGGCAACGCTAACGTTCGCCGGGCCTGTGGGTTCGCGCCGCCCTCCGCATGAAGCAAATATTTCTGAAGCGTCCTCGTAAATTCGTTAACCCATCCCCATCTTTGTGCTGAAAGTGGTATCTTTTCCGCCACGATTTTTGACGCACAGGAGCCATCATGACGGACAGTGAATTAATGCAACTGAGCGAACGTGTCGGGCGGGCGCTACAGGCGCGCGGCGCTACGCTTACGACCGCCGAGTCCTGCACGGGCGGGTGGATAGCGAAAGCGATCACCGATATCGCCGGCAGCTCCGCCTGGTTTGAGCGCGGTTTTGTCACCTACAGTAATGAAGCGAAATCGCAAATGATCGGCGTGCAGGCCGCGACGCTGGACGCGCATGGGGCAGTTAGCGAGCCGGTGGTGGTGGAAATGGCGATTGGCGCGCTGAAAGCCGCGCGCGCCGATTTCGCGGTGTCGGTCAGCGGGATTGCCGGGCCGGACGGCGGCAGCGAGGCGAAACCGGTTGGCACCGTCTGGTTTGGTTTCGCCAGCGCGCGCGGAGAAGGGATCACCCGACGCGAATGCTTCCAGGGGGACCGTGAAGCGGTGCGTCGACAGGCGACGGCTTATGCGTTGCAAACCCTGTGGCAACATTTTCTACAAAACACTTGATACTGTATGACCATACAGTATAATTGCGACAACAAAACAGTAATTCACGGCGGGGCGTAACGCGCTTCACTCTGCATGACAGGAGTAATCATGGCTATCGACGAAAACAAACAAAAGGCGCTTGCAGCCGCACTGGGTCAGATCGAAAAGCAATTCGGCAAAGGCTCCATCATGCGTCTGGGTGAAGACCGTTCCATGGATGTGGAAACCATCTCTACCGGCTCGCTCTCTCTGGATATCGCACTGGGCGCTGGCGGTTTGCCGATGGGGCGTATCGTCGAAATTTACGGGCCAGAATCTTCCGGTAAAACCACCCTGACGCTGCAGGTGATTGCTGCCGCGCAGCGCGAAGGCAAAACCTGTGCGTTTATCGACGCCGAACATGCGCTGGACCCGGTTTATGCCCGCAAACTGGGCGTCGATATCGACAACCTGCTGTGTTCTCAGCCGGATACCGGTGAGCAGGCTCTGGAGATCTGTGACGCGCTGGCGCGTTCCGGTGCGGTTGACGTACTGGTGGTCGACTCCGTTGCGGCGCTGACGCCGAAAGCGGAAATCGAAGGCGAAATCGGCGACTCTCACATGGGCCTTGCGGCACGTATGATGAGCCAGGCGATGCGTAAGCTGGCGGGTAACCTGAAACAGTCCAACACGCTGCTGATCTTTATCAACCAGATCCGTATGAAAATTGGTGTGATGTTCGGTAACCCGGAAACCACCACCGGTGGTAACGCGCTGAAATTCTACGCTTCCGTGCGCCTGGATATCCGCCGTATCGGTGCGGTAAAAGAGGGTGACAACGTTATCGGTAGCGAAACCCGCGTAAAAGTGGTGAAAAACAAAATCGCCGCGCCGTTTAAACAGGCTGAGTTCCAGATCCTCTACGGTGAAGGCATTAACTTCTACGGTGAACTGGTTGATCTCGGCGTAAAAGAGAAGCTGATTGAGAAAGCGGGTGCCTGGTATAGCTATAACGGCGACAAAATCGGTCAGGGCAAAGCTAATGCAACCACCTGGCTGAAAGATAACCCGGCTGCGGCGAAAGAAATCGAGAAAAAACTGCGTGAGATCCTGCTCAGTAATCAGAGCTCCTCTGCGGAATTCTCGGTGGATGACAGCGGCGAAGGCGTTGAAGAAACCAACGAAGATTTCTGATAATCTGAACCGCAATCAAGGGCTGCTGATGCAGCCCTTTTGCTTTTCTATGACCACAGGATTTCGTCATGTCAGAGAACAGTTCCCGACGCTCTTCGATTGCACGCCTGCGCGATCGCGCGATGCGTATTCTGGCGATGCGCGACCACAGTGAACAGGAGTTTCGCCGCAAGCTAACGGCACCGGTAATGAGCAAAAATGGCCCGGAGACACTGGATACCACGCCGGAAGAGGTCGATCAGGTGGTGGCATGGTGTCTGGAGCATCACTTTCTCGACGATATGCGCTTTGTACGCCAGTTCATTGCCAGCCGCGCCCGCAAAGGTTATGGTCCGGCCCGCATCCGCCAGGAGTTAAATCAGAAAGGCATCGCCCGGCAGGTCAGTGAAAATGCGATGTATGAGTGCGACATTGACTGGGTTGCGAGCGCCCGCGAGCAGGCGTTACGTAAATATGGCGAACCGTTGCCGACCGAGTTTGTAGCGAAAGTGAAAGTGCAGCGTTTTTTACTGTATCGCGGCTTTCTGCAAGAAGATATTCAGGAAATCTGGCGAAATTTTGCCGACTGAGCGCATACGGGATTTTACTTCGCAGTAAAGAAAACTTATCTTATTCCCACTTTTTCCAGTAGCTGGTGCGTGAGCTATGCAAATAGCGGCGACCAGTTACCACATTTCGTTAGCTTGATTTCAGGATAATTATGAGCAAGAGCACCGCTGAGATCCGTCAGGCGTTTCTCGATTTTTTCCATAGCAAGGGACATCAGGTAGTTGCCAGCAGCTCCCTGGTGCCGAATAACGACCCGACTTTGCTGTTTACCAACGCCGGGATGAACCAGTTCAAGGACGTATTCCTTGGGCTCGACAAACGTAATTATTCCCGCGCTACCACTGCACAGCGTTGCGTTCGTGCAGGCGGTAAACACAATGATCTGGAAAACGTCGGTTACACCGCGCGTCATCACACCTTCTTCGAAATGCTGGGCAACTTCAGCTTCGGCGACTACTTCAAACATGATGCTATCCAGTACGCATGGGAACTGCTGACCGGTGAAAACTGGTTCAACCTGCCGAAAGAACGTCTGTGGGTGACGGTGTACGAAACAGACGATGAAGCCTACGAAATCTGGGAAAAAGAAGTGGGTATCCCGCGCGAACGTATTATTCGCATCGGCGATAATAAAGGCGCACCGTATGCGTCTGACAACTTCTGGCAGATGGGCGATACCGGCCCGTGCGGTCCGTGCACCGAGATTTTCTACGATCACGGCGATCACATTTGGGGTGGCCCTCCGGGGAGCCCGGAAGAAGACGGCGATCGCTACATTGAAATCTGGAACATTGTCTTTATGCAGTTCAACCGCCAGGCCGATGGCACCATGGAGCCGCTGCCAAAACCGTCAGTGGATACCGGTATGGGTCTGGAACGTGTTGCCGCGGTATTGCAGCATGTGAACTCCAACTACGAAATCGACCTGTTCGTGAAGTTGATTCAGGCGGTGGCGAAGGTGACTGGCGCGACGGATTTGAGCAACAAGTCGCTGCGCGTTATCGCTGACCATATCCGTTCTTGCGCATTCCTGATTGCAGACGGCGTGATCCCGTCGAACGAAAACCGTGGCTATGTGCTGCGTCGCATCATTCGTCGCGCAATCCGCCATGGCAATATGCTGGGCGCGAAGGACACCTTCTTCTATAAACTGGTTGGCCCGCTGGTTGCCGTGATGGGCTCTGCCGGTGAGGATTTGCAGCGTCAGCAGGCACAGGTTGAGCAGGTGCTGAAAACCGAAGAAGAGCAGTTTGCCCGCACGCTGGAACGCGGTCTGGCACTGCTCGATGAAGAGCTGGCGAAGCTGAAAGGCGATACGCTGGATGGCGAAACGGCCTTCCGCTTGTACGACACCTACGGCTTCCCGGTGGATCTGACAGCGGACGTGTGCCGTGAGCGCAATATCAAAGTCGATGAAGCTGGCTTTGAAGCCGCGATGGAAGAGCAGCGCCGCCGTGCGCGCGAGTCCAGCGGTTTTGGCGCAGACTACAATGCGATGATCCGCGTTGATGGTAGCTCTGAATTTAAAGGTTACGACCATCTGGAACTGAACGGCAAAGTCACGGCGCTGTTTGTTGATGGTAAACCGGTTAACGCGATTGCCGCAGGCCAGGATGCTGTTGTTGTTCTCAACGAAACGCCATTCTATGCGGAATCTGGCGGCCAGGTGGGGGATAAGGGCGAGCTGAAAGGCAACGCTTTTGCTTTCTCCGTCCAGGATACACAGAAATATGGTCAGGCAATTGGTCATATCGGTAAGCTGACTACCGGCTCACTGAAAGTGGGGGACGGTGTGAAAGCGGAAGTTGACGAAGCACGCCGTGCGCGCATCCGCCTGAACCACTCTGCCACACACCTGATGCACGCTGCGTTGCGTGAAGTCCTGGGTACGCATGTTGCGCAGAAAGGCTCGTTGGTGAATGACAAAGCGTTGCGTTTTGACTTCTCCCATTTCGAAGCCATGAAACCGGCGGAAATCCGCGCGGTGGAAGATCTGGTCAATGCGCAAATTCGCCGCAACCTGCCGATCGAAACCAACATCATGGATCTGGACGCTGCGAAAGCGAACGGTGCAATGGCGCTGTTTGGCGAGAAATATGATGAGCGCGTGCGTGTGTTGAGCATGGGCGATTTCTCCACCGAACTGTGTGGCGGTACGCATGCTTCCCGCACGGGTGATATTGGTCTGTTCCGCATTGTGTCTGAGTCCGGTACGGCGGCAGGTGTGCGTCGTATTGAAGCGGTGACCGGCGAAGGCGCTATCGCCAGCCTGCATTCGCAGAGCGATCAACTACACGACATTGCGCAGTTGCTGAAAGGCGATAGCCAGAACCTCGGCGATAAAGTACGCACCGTGATTGAGCGTACCCGTCAGCTGGAAAAAGAATTGCAGCAGCTTAAGGAACAGGCGGCCGCGCAGGAAAGCGCAAGTCTGTCCGGTAAAGCTATCGATCTCAACGGCGTGAAACTGCTGGTCAGCGAGCTGGCAGACGTCGAGCCGAAGATGCTGCGTACCATGGTGGACGATCTGAAGAATCAGTTGGGTGCTTCAGTCATTGTTCTTGCCACCGTGGCCGAAGGAAAAGTTTCTCTGATAGCGGGTGTGTCGAAGGATGTGACCGACCGTGTGAAAGCAGGGGAATTGATTGGCATGGTTGCCCAGCAGGTCGGGGGTAAAGGCGGCGGACGTCCGGATATGGCGCAAGCCGGCGGTACTGACGCGGCCGCGCTTCCAGCAGCGCTCTCCAGCGTTAAAGAGTGGGTAAGCGCTAAACTGTCATAATTACAAAGCGAAAGCAGACGCCATAACCTTGCCGTTATGGCGTTATTGCCACTACGCTAGTGATAACAAGAAAGTCAGGTTGAAGTCTTGTATATCGGCTAAACTTAGGTTTAACAGAATGTAATGCCGTGACTGCTTACACTTAGGTGTTTGTCATCGCTTACTTTTTGGCGTTATATGATGGATAATGCCGGGATACAGAGAGACCCGACTCTTTTAATCTTTCAAGGAGCAAAGAATGCTGATTCTGACTCGTCGAGTTGGTGAAACCCTCATGATTGGGGATGAGGTCACTGTGACTGTATTAGGAGTTAAAGGAAACCAGGTGCGCATTGGCGTTAACGCTCCTAAAGAAGTTTCCGTTCACCGTGAAGAGATCTACCAGCGTATCCAGGCTGAAAAATCACAGCAGTCAAATTACTGATGCAATTATCGCGTCTCGCTGTTCCCCAGCGAGACGCAACACCTCCTCCTGATTCTCCCTCTGTTTCGTTGCCTTTTTATTTCACTCGTCCCGATCTTGTCGTTACCTGCCGTTTTTTACGACTGCGTTCTTGTCGGTTTTTCTCAACGGTACGGTAGAAATTCTGCTGATAAAACATCCTTTTTGGGCTTTTTACAGGCTAATTGTCTGCGAAGTGTGCAAACGATTCAGGGGCAGGAAAAAGTGTTTGACTTATAAGTCTCAGAAAGTAATATGTGCGCCACGCAGCGACGATGAGCTCTCAACAAGTTCTTCGAAGTACTCGAAAGAGGCGTGTGGTGAGGTGGCCGAGAGGCTGAAGGCGCTCCCCTGCTAAGGGAGTATGCGGTCAAAAGCTGCATCCGGGGTTCGAATCCCCGCCTCACCGCCATTTTGCATCCGTAGCTCAGCTGGATAGAGTACTCGGCTACGAACCGAGCGGTCGGAGGTTCGAATCCTCCCGGATGCACCATCTTGCTCAGTGTGGCGAGGTAACGCGGCACTGAATCAGCGTTGTAAAGCAAGTTTTCCCGATGCATCCGTAGCTCAGCTGGATAGAGTACTCGGCTACGAACCGAGCGGTCGGAGGTTCGAATCCTCCCGGATGCACCATCTTGCTTAGTATGATGAAGTCGTAAGCACCGAATCTGCGTTGCAAATAAAGTTTTCCCGATGCATCCGTAGCTCAGCTGGATAGAGTACTCGGCTACGAACCGAGCGGTCGGAGGTTCGAATCCTCCCGGATGCACCATCTTCTGCGAGATAACAGCCAGTCTGTTTTTTCTGCATTAAAGCAGTAATCCCGATGCATCCGTAGCTCAGCTGGATAGAGTACTCGGCTACGAACCGAGCGGTCGGAGGTTCGAATCCTCCCGGATGCACCATCTTCTGTGAGACAACACCAGGTTTGTTTTCTCAGGGTTAGCGGTCCTGGCCGCAAGCACCATCCCCTCTCAAAACTATCGCCCCTTGATATCGCTACCCCATACCCGATTTCATTTTGCTCAATTTGTCTGTTATGCACTGGCAGCGACAAAAATCCCTGTTTACGCTAAAGTAATCACCTGTTATCCAGTTTGTGAGAACACGATGTACGACCGTTATGCAGGGCTGATTTTTGATATGGATGGCACCATCCTGGATACCGAACCCACTCATCGTAAGGCCTGGCGTGAAGTGCTGGCGCGTTACGGGATGCGCTTTGACGAGCAGGCAATGGTCGGGTTGAACGGTTCGCCGACCTGGCGTATTGCACAATCGATTATTGAAGCCAATCAGGGCGATCTTGATCCTCATCTTCTCGCACAAGAAAAAACGGCAGCGGTAAAAGCAATGCTGCTGGATTCTGTGCGCCCTTTACCGCTGATTGAGGTGGTAAAGGAATGGCACGGGCGTCGCCCACTGTCTGTCGGCACGGGCAGCGAAAGCGCTATCGCAGAAGCCTTACTCGCGCATCTTGGTCTACGGCACTATTTCAATGCGGTTGTTGCCGCCGATCACGTTCAACATCATAAGCCAGCAACGGATACGTTTCTGCTCTGCGCTGAGCGAATGGGCGTTGAAGCAACGCAGTGCGTGGTGTTTGAAGATGCGGATTTTGGCATTCAGGCGGCGCGAGCAGCCGGAATGGACGTCGTGGATGTTCGCTTACGGTGAGTGACGCGCTGTCGCTTTTTTCGTTGTTTGCCAGCAGCTTTCTCAGCGCCACGCTTCTGCCGGGCAATTCCGAGGTGGTGTTGGTGACCATGCTGCTTTCTCACGTCAGTCAGCCCTGGCTTCTTGTTGTAATAGCAACAATGGGTAATAGCCTTGGAGGGCTGACTAACGTTATTCTTGGGCGTTTCTTTCCGCAGCGTAAAACCTCACGCTGGCAGGAAAAAGCGACTGGCTGGCTCAAACGCTATGGCGCGGCTGCATTGCTGTTGAGCTGGGCGCCTGTTATAGGCGACTTACTGTGCCTGCTGGCGGGATGGATGCGCCTCTCGTGGGGGCCAGTACTGATTTTTCTGTGCCTTGGGAAAGCGTTGCGCTATGTGGCTGTTGCCAGCGTAACGCTGCAGGGTATGACGTGGTGGCACTAATTGGATTGAGTGAGTGACCTTTAATCGTCAACCATTACAATTATGCTTAATAAAATGATTATTACAGGCGGGAGGTCAATTTGATCCCGGACGTATCTCAGGCGTTGTCCTGGCTGGAAAAACATCCTCAGGCGCTTAAAGGCATTCAACGTGGCCTTGAGCGTGAAACGTTACGCGTTAATGCGGACGGTTCTCTGGCGACGACCAGCCATGCGGCAATGCTTGGCTCTGCATTAACCCATAAATGGATCACCACCGATTTTGCCGAAGCGCTGCTGGAGTTTATTACGCCGGTAGAGGGCGACATCGATCATATGTTAACGATCATGCGCGATATTCATCGCTACACCGCCCGCCAGATTGGCGACGAGCGTATGTGGCCGCTGAGTATGCCGTGCTATATCAAAGACGGTCAGGATATTGAGCTGGCCCAGTACGGCACCTCAAATATCGGCCGCCTGAAAACCCTCTATCGCGAAGGGCTGAAAAACCGTTATGGCGCGCTGATGCAAACCATATCTGGCGTGCATTACAACTTCTCATTGCCGATGGCATTCTGGGAAGCAAAAGGCGGCAGCACCGATAAAGAAACGGTATCGGACGGTTATTTCCGCCTGATCCGTAACTATTACCGCTTTGGTTGGGTGATCCCGTATCTGTTTGGTGCTTCTCCGGCGATTTGCTCGTCGTTCCTGCAAGGGAAACCGACCACGCTGCCGTTCGAGAAAACACCGAATGGCATGTACTATTTGCCCTATGCGACGTCTCTGCGTTTGAGCGACCTCGGTTACACCAACAAGTCGCAAAGCAACCTCGGCATCACCTTCAATAATCTGCACGATTATGTGGTGGCGCTGAAACGCGCGATTAAAACGCCTTCTGAAGAGTACGCCAAAATTGGTTTGCAGAAAGAGGGTAAGTACCTGCAAATCAATACCAATATTCTGCAGATTGAAAATGAGCTGTATGCGCCAATTCGTCCGAAACGCGTGACCCGCAGCGGTGAAACGCCGTCGGATGCGCTGCTGCGTGGCGGCATTGAGTATATCGAAGTGCGTTCGCTGGACATTAACCCGTTCACGGCGATCGGCGTCGATGAGCAACAGGTGCGCTTCCTCGATCTGTTTATGGTCTGGTGCGTGCTGGCCGATGCGCCGGAAATGAGCAGCGACGAACTGCTGTGTACGCGTAAAAACTGGAACCGCGTGATTCTGGAAGGACGCAAACCGGGCCTTACGTTGGGAATGGGCTGTGAAACCGCGCAGTTCCCGCTTGCCCAGGTCGGCAAAGACCTGTTCCTCGATCTGAAACGTGTGGCGCAGACGCTGGATGGCGTGTACGGTGGCAAAGAGTACGAAAACGTATGTGACCAGTTGGTCGCCAGCTTTGACGATCCGGAATTAACGTTCTCAGCGCGCATTTTGCGCTCTATGATCGATAATGGGATCGGTGGAACAGGTAAGGCTCTGGGCGATCAGTATCGTTCTCAGTTGCGTGAAGAGCCGCTGGAAGTGCTGCATGAGGAAGATTTTATCGCCGAATGCAAAGCGTCGCTGGTGCGTCAGCAGGAAGTGGAAGCCGGTGATACCGAGTCTTTCGACGCGCTTTTAGCGCGGCACGCCTGACAGAAAAGAAAAAGGCCACATTGCTGTGGCCAAAATTTCATCTCTGAAAATCAGGGATGATGATAACAAATGCGCGTCTTTCATATACTCAGACTCGCATGGGAAAAAAGAGTTCATTTTATTTTTAAAAAATCACTATCGGAGGTGACTAAATGCCATTGTTGGATAGCTTCACTGTCGATCATACCCGTATGGAAGCCCCTGCTGTCCGTGTTGCCAAGACCATGGACACGCCGCATGGCGACACCATCACCGTATTCGACCTGCGTTTCTGCGTGCCCAATAAAGAAGTTATGCCGGAAAAAGGCATTCATACTCTGGAGCATCTGTTTGCGGGTTTTATGCGTAACCATCTCAACGGCAATGGCGTTGAGATCATTGATATCTCCCCGATGGGCTGCCGTACGGGCTTCTACATGAGTCTTATCGGCACACCGGAAGAGCAGCGCGTTGCCGATGCGTGGAAAGCGGCAATGGCTGATGTACTGAAGGTTAAAGAACAGAATCAGATCCCGGAACTGAACGTTTACCAGTGCGGCACCTACCTGATGCACTCGCTGGAAGAAGCACAGGACATTGCGCGTCATATCCTCGATCGCGATGTTCGCGTCAACAGCAACGAAGAGCTGGCCCTGCCGAAAGAGAAACTGCAGGAGTTGCACATCTAGTCTGTGCCGCCGTGCCTGTCGTAAAGCGAACCGCCTCTTTGGAGGCGGTTTTACTTTCTGCGGGAAACATTCAGAACCGGCTAAAGGTGAAGGGAAGATTTCGAAACGGCGTAAAGACACATGCATGATGGTGACCAAACCACCACCAGAAATTGTGATAATAAAAAAGGGACCCGCAGATCCCTTTTTATCAGTCTGTTTACAACTTAGTGCGCGCCACCGCCGCCACCGCCCGCACCAAACGGGGGTTTCGCAAACCAGACCAGACCGAGCAGGATCAGGAACACCCCGGCGGAGAACCAGAAAATCTCGTTAGCGGAAATAATTAGTCCCTGGTTCGTGATCTGCTGTGCAATCCAGCCGGACGCCTGCTGTTGCGACATGCCCATACCTTGCAGTTGATTATAAATCGCCTGTGAATTCGGGTTATACGGATTCACCGACTCCGTAAGTTGCGCATGGTGCATCGACTCGCGGTTGGTCCACAAGGTTGTGGTGATTGATGTCCCGATGGAGCCCGCCAGCGTACGCGCAAAGTTCGACAGACTCGATGCCGCCGCCAGGCGCTCCGGTGGCAAACCAGACAGCGTAATCGTGGTCAGTGGCATAAAGAAGCATGCCACCGCAAAGCCCTGGATAAACTGCGGCCACGCGGACGCGCCAAAATCCATCCCCGGCTCGAACGTATACGCACGCCAGTAGAAGCACACCGCGTACATAATAAAACTGAACGTGACCAGACGTCGCATATCCAGCTTATGGGCAAAACGCCCGATGATCGGCGATAGCAGCACCGGGATCACCCCGACCGGCGCGGACGCCAGGCCCGCCCATGTGGCGGTATAGCCATAGACCTCCTGCAACAACTGCGGCAGCAGGACAATCGCGCCGAAATAGAGCATGTAGGCAAGGCTGATGCACAAACAGCCGATGGTAAAGTTGCGCGACTTGAATAGCGACAAATCGACTATCGGGTTTTCGTCGGTCAGCTCCCAGACCACAAGGAAGCTTATCGAAACCACGGCGACAATCGTCAGGACGATGATCTCCGTGGAGTTGAACCAGTCCAGCTCTTTCCCCTGGTCGAGCATCACCTGCAAGCTACCGATACCAATCACCAGCAATGCCAGACCGACGCCATCGATCCGGCGCTGTTCCGTACGGGTTTCCCGGCCGCGCAGGCTTTGCAGCGTCATCAGCACCACCACAATGCCGATCGGCACGTTGATGAAGAAGATCCAACCCCAGTGGTAATTATCACTGATATAACCGCCGAGGATCGGCCCGCAGATTGGCGCGACAATCACCGTCATTGACCACAGCGCCAGCGCAATCGACCGCTTTGCTGGCGGGTAGTTGCTTAAAAGCAGGCTCTGCGACAGCGGGATCAGCGGCCCGGCAACAATCCCCTGAATCACGCGGAAGAAGATCAGCATACTCAGGCTGTTCGACATGCCGCATGCCCAGGAGGCAATGGCAAACGCTACGGTAGACCAGAGGAACAGTTTCACTTCCCCGACGCGTTTTGCCAGCCAGCCGGTGATCGGGATCGAGATGGCGTTCGCCACCCCAAACGAGGTGATAACCCAGGTCCCCTGGCTCAGCGATGAGCCAAGGTTCCCGGCGATAGTCGGAATAGCAACGTTAGCGATGGTGGAGTCCAGCACCTGCATGAAGGTCGCGAGCGACAGCGCAATGGTCATAATGACCAGTTGCGCGCCTTCCAGCGGTTTCTGTTGCATTGCACTCACCTCAGATTAACCGGCGTTGGCTTTCACGATGTTATCGATCAACGTATTGACCGGTTCGAGGCTGATTTCCCGGGCGTTACTTTCGTACGCCGGGCTGGTGCGAACCTGGCTTGCCAGCACCTGACCTTCACGTTCTGAGGTGTCCACTTTCACCAGCGTGGAGAGACCAATACGCAGCGGATGATCGGCAAGTTGCTTCGCATCCAGCTCAATACGTACCGGCAAACGCTGAACCACTTTGATCCAGTTACCGGTAGCGTTCTGCGCAGGCAACAGCGAGAAGGCGCTGCCGGTGCCCATATCCAGCCCGACAACCTTACCGCTGTATTTCACCTCGTCGCCGTAAATATCGCTGACCACGGTCGCCGTCTGACCAATGCGCATATGCGCAAGCTGGGTCTCTTTAAAGTTGGCGTCCACCCACAGGTTGCTGGCCGGAACCACCGCCATTAAGGACGTTGTCGGGCTGATCTGCGCGCCAGGTTGTACCGCGCGGCGGGAGACGTAACCAGTGATTGGGCTCACGATTTTGGTACGTTGCAGCGCCAGCCAGCTATTACGCACTTCGGTCGCTGCCTGTTTAACCGCCGGCTGATCTTCCAGCGGGGTGTCGAGGATGATCGCCTGGTTGGCGTTAAACTGCTGCACCGCCACATCCAGTTCGGCTTGCGCGCTGGCAACCGCATCACGGGCATGTTGCAGTTCCTCGCGGCCAATCAGGTTGGCGCTGCCCAGCGGTACGCGACGGTTAAAGTCGCTCTGCGCCTGGGCGAGAGCGGTTTTTTTCAGCTCAATGCTCGCCTGCAACTGCTTGCTGTTGATAATGGACTGGCGGGTTTGACGGACGCTGCTGGCCAGGCCAGTCTGCGCTTTTTCAAACGCTTGCTGCGCATCGGTCGCATCGAGCGTGACCAGCACATCGCCCTGTTTGACGAAATCGGTATTGTCGGCCCAGACTTTCGTCACGCTGCCGGATACCTGCGCCATGATTTGTACCTGGTTCCCTGCCACGTAGGCGTCATCTGTCTCTTCAAAATGACGCAGTACCAAAAACCAATAAATCCCGTATGCCACGGCAATAACAATAAAGAGCAAGGTCAGAAGCAGAAGGGCACCTTTACGTTTACCTTTCTTTTTGACCGGTTGCTGCGGGGTTTGACTCTCCGCATTTGCGCTCATGCTTTTCTCCACGATCTTCTTATTTTCATATCGGCAATGCCGACCTGTTTTCGCCAAAAAGGCCAGCAGCAAAATCTGCCAGCCAGTTTGGCTGTATTCTTATATCCTGGATAGTCGAGCGTCTTATCGCGTTAGCGCAACGCCTCGAGAATGACATCGTCTTCGTCCATCTGGTCGAGACGTGTCAGGAGTTTACGGGTGATGTGCTCAAGCTGATCTTTTTCAGCGACGCTGAGAGAAGACCAGAGTTGATGCAGGCAATTATGCTGCGGAGGCAGCACCTGACGCAGAAAATCATGACCTTTGTCGGTCAGTTGCAGGTGCAGACAACGGCGATCATTGTCGCTTTCGCGGCGCTCAATCCAGCCGCGCTTTTCCAGCTCATCGGCGATGCGCGTGGCGTTGGTGCGCGATGAACCCAGCGCACTGCTCAGTTCAGACGGCTGAATGCTATGGTTTTCCTGGGATTCCAGCGTAATTAATGCCATAAACAGCGTTTCGTTGATGCCCTGCGCTTTCAACATTTTGTTGCGGTTTTCCAGCAACTTGCCCTGCATATGCATACACAGACGCGTTAACAGAATCTCCTGAAACGGAAAATCCTCATAACGGCTGGCGCGAAACTTAAGCATTTGTTCAATGGGCGTAAAAGAACTATCCATTTTGGGCATAACCTCATTAATTGCAGTCGATATAGTAACGACAGTGACAAATAAAGTAAATGTATTATTTGTGCTAATAAATTTGCCTTATCTATACATCTGTCAGCAGTTTCCAGGCGATTCCGTACGCAAGCGCGCTCAGTAACGTAGGGGTAATAATGCTGCGCGTTTTCCAGAAGCTCACGCCGAGCACCGCGAAACCCACCAGCGTCGGCAGCAGGCGGCGGCTATCGGTCATGATTTCCGGCACGCAGGAGACCACCAGTAAAGCGCAGATAGACGCAATACCGATGGTGTCGAGCAGCACGGCAGTCACGCCGCGTCTCGCCGGGCGAGACTGTGCGGCGCGGATGCGCAGGGGCAGGTAGCGGAATAAAAAATTTACCCCGCCAACCAGTAATCCGAGGAACAGCACGTCAGGACTCATCGGGCGTTCCCTGGTAAAACGCTTGCACCAGCGCGGTCAGACAACCGGCGACGATCCCGGCCAGAATGGCCGCCGGGATCGAAAACAGCGTGACACCAGCCAACGCGCCAAGCAGTGCTGCTGTGACGGCGGGGGCTTGTTTCCGCTGGAACGACGCCAGCAGAAAGCTCATAAATAATGCGGGTAACATAAAACTCAGCGCCGACTCCACCGCCGGATAGCCTTCCAGTAAGCCGCTACCGGAAAACGCGCCCAGCACGGTGCCCAATACCCACGAAAACCACGAACAGAAGGCGATGCCGATCATCCACTCTTCGCTCCAGCGGCGATTATCGCGCACCAGTTTGGCGGTGGCGGCAGCAAAAACTTCGTCCGTCAGACCAAAGGCCCAGATAGCGGTTTTGGGGTTCTTGAGAGGGGACAAAATACGGCTGCGCAGCGACGGGCCATACAGCACGTGGCGGACGTCCATCGCCATGACGGTCAGGGCGGCGACCCATAAGGCGCTACCAGCGGCAAGCATCGTGGTGATCACAAACTGGCTGGCGCCTGCATAAATAATGCAGGAGAAAAAGACGCTTTCGAGGGGAGTAAAACCGAGTTTGGTGGCATTCATGCCGAAAGCAAACGCAACTGGAACGTAACTTAATACGATGGGAAGACTGTCTTTGATACCTTCCTGTAACGTGGCCGTACTCACGGCACTGACGTCTGTTGGTGTTGCTGAGCTATCCATAGTGTTTGTTATATATCACCCACGTTAATATAACCGGGATAAACAAGTCCCTTAACCTTAACAGACTAAGGCGCTCCTTAACACCCCGGTTTTTCTCCGAAACCGCGAAACGTGGGCGGTTGCTTACATCGCAGCCTCCTGACGGTGAAATCCTCGCCACCACACCAGCAGATTTACCACTGCAAGCAGACTGCCTGCCGCGCAAACGCCGCGCCATCCGGCATGCTGCCAGGCAGACGCGGAGATCAGTGAACCCGCCGCACCGCCAATAAAGTAGCTGGTCATATACCCGGCGGTCAGGCGATTACGCGCATCGGGCTTGACGCGGTAAATCACCGTCTGGTTGGTGATATGCACGCCCTGTACCGTGAGATCCAGCACAATAATGCCTATTATCAGCGCGATAACCGAGCTGTGACCGAGCCAGATGGCCACCCACGACAGCAGCAACAGGATCAGGCCGCCGGTCGTGGTGAGATGCGATTTTCCTCTGTCCGCCAGCCCGCCTGCCTGCCGTGCGCCTAGTGCACCAGCCGCGCCGACCAGGCCAAACAAGCCAATCACCGCTTCAGAGAAGTGAAACGGTGGTGAGGCAAGTAAAAACGCCATCGACGTCCACAAGATACTGAAGTTCGCAAAGCTCAGACAACCCAGCATGGCGCGGGTGCGCAGCAGTTTATCGCCGGCAAACAGGGTAAACACCGACCCGAGCAGTTGCAGGTAATTGAGGTGCGTGTCCTGTTTGACCTTTGGCAGACCGCGCCACAGCGCCAGCGCCATCAACACCATTAATACGCTGGCGACCCAGTAGACGGTGCGCCAGCCGCCGAGACTGGCAAGCAACCCGGCAACCGTTCGCGCCAGCAGAATACCCAGCAACAGGCCGCTCATGATGGTACCCACCACTTTGCCGCGTTTATCCGGGGTGGCGAGCGTCGCCGCCAGCGGCACAAGAATTTGCGCCACTACCGAGAACAGGCCCGTCAGTGCGGTCCCCAGGATCATCAGTGCCAGTGAGGAACTGCTGGCGGTGATAAGCATTCCGCCAGCGGCAAGCAGCGTCATCACCACAATCAGTTTGCGGCGTTCAAACATGTCGCCAAGCGGTACCAGAAACAGTAACCCGGCGGCATAACCGAGTTGGGCGGCGGTAACAATAAAGCCGGCCTGATTCGGCGAGAGCGAAAAGGCACGGGCAATGGTGTCAAGCAGCGGTTGCGCATAATAGTTGCTGGCGACGGCAAGACCGGTCGCGACAGACATTAGCGCAATCAGCGCCGGGCTCAGGCCCTGATTGGGTTTGGTCATAAGAATGATGAGTCTGCTCAGGATGTTGTCAGAAATTCATCATAACCAATGGATAGGAATTTGTGAGGGAGATCGCGTGTCGGAAAGTGCGGTGAAACGCATTCCCCTCACCCCGGCCCTCTCCCCAAAGGGGAGAGGGGGAATAAAAATATGTGTCGTCTGTTCCCTCTGCACAAAGGGGAGAGAGAGAAGTTATAGGGGCACGATCTGTCCCCTCTCCCCAAAGGTGAGGGGGAATAAAAATATGTGTCGTCTGTTCCCTCTGCACAAAGGGGAGAGCGAGAATTTATAGGGGCACGATCTGTCCCCCCTCCCCAAAGGTGAGGGGGGAACAAAAATATGTGCGGTCTGTTCCCTCTGCACAAAGGGGAGAGCGAGAATTTATAGGGGCACGATCTGTCCCCTCTTCCCAAAGGTGAGGGGGAATAAAAATATGTGCGGTTTGTTCCCTCTGCATAAAGGGGAGAGCGAGAATTTATAGGGGCACGATCTGTCCCCTCTTCCCAAAGGTGAGGGGGAATAAAAATATGTGCGGTCTGTCCCCTCTGCACAAAGGGGAGAGAGAGAATTTATAGGGGCACGATCTGCCCCTCTTCCCAAAGGTGAGGGGGAATAAAAATATGTGCGGTCTGTTCCCTCTGCATAAAGGGGAGAGCGAGAATTTATAGGGGCACGATCTGTCCCCTCTCCCCAAAGGTGAGGGGGAATAAAAATATGTGTCGTCTGTTCCCTCTGCACAAAGGGGAGAGCGAGAATTTATAGGGGCACGATCTGTCCCCCCTCACGAAAGGTGAGGGGGGAACAAAAATATGTGCGGTCTGTCCCCTCTGCACAAAGGAGAGAGCGAGAAGTTATAAGGGCTCGATCTGTCCCCTCTCCCTTGGGGAGAGGGTTAGGGTGAGGGGAAAAACACCTTACTTCTGCGCGGCCAGCGCCTCTTTCACCCAGCCATCAAACTGCTGCTGGTGGGCTTTGATCCAACCATCAACATGACCCTGAATATCCGCTTCCGACGCTTTACCCGCGTGCATCATCGCGTTCTGCGCATTGATGTCGGCAATCGGCAGTTTCATTACCGAGAACAGTTTCGCTGCCGCCGGGTTTTTCTCCGCCCAGGCTTTGTTCGCCACGATATGCATGGTGTTGACCGGGAAGCCATAGTTCATGCCGTTCGGCAGTTTGGTGTCGATATCTTTCTGCTTGCCCGGCAGAGACGAGAACGGTACCTGCAACCAGACCACACCTTTACCCGGTTTCAGCACATCGCTCACCCAGTACGGTGTCCAGGTGTAGTACAGGATCGGTTTGCCTTCTTTATAGCGGGTAATGGTGTCAGCCATCATCGCCGCGTAGTTACCCTGGTTATGCACCACATTGTTGCTCAGACCATAGGCATCAATCTGGTGATTAATCACCGCTTCGCAGCCCCAGCCTGGCGTGCAACCGGTCAGGTCTGCTTTACCGTCGCCATTGGTGTCGAACAGTTTGGCGATTTTCGGATCTTTCAACTGATCGATACTTTTAATGTGGTACTGCTCAGCTGTTTTCTTATCAATCAGGTAACCTTGCGCCGCGCCGGTGACGAAAGTGCCTTCACGGTAGAACTTCTTGTCGCCTCCGGCTGCGGCGTACATGTCGTCATGCAACGGCTGCCAGTTCACGGCGGTGAAGGTCACATCGCCTGCGGCAAGCGAGGTGTAACCGACGTTGTAGTCCACTTCGCTCGGTTTATTGACGGTGTAGCCGAGTTTTTCCAGCCCGCGGCTCACCAGCAGGGTCTGGAAGGCTTCTTCCGAAATGGTGCTTTGAAAAGGTTGCACGGTGATGCCTTTGCCGGGCAGTTCAGCCTCTGCGGCGAACGTGCTGGTGGAGACAAGGGTGGCGAACGCTGTGGCAAAAAGTACGCTATGTCGCATCGTTGTTCCTTATTTTCAGGTGGGACACTGGACGCCCGGCGCGCGTTGCACCGGGCAGCAGGATTAGCGGGTGAATGGCCGGGTCAGCAGACCCAGCGGGCCGGTCTGATACCAGCGGCGATTACCCCGACTGCGGGCATCGCGGCCGACAGCCTGCGTCAGGCGGTCGAGAATAATGGCGAGGATCACAATCCCTGTGCCGCCAACGGTAGCCAGCCCCATATCAAGACGACCAATACCGCGAAGTACCATCTGGCCAAGCCCGCCGACGGCGATCATCGAGGCGATCACTACCATGGAGAGGGCAAGCATCAACGTCTGGTTAATTCCCGCCATAATGGTGGGCATGGCCAGTGGTAATTGCACTTTAAACAGCATTTGTCGCGGGCTGGCGCCAAATGAGCGCGACGCTTCAATCAAATCGGCCGGCACCTGGTTAATGCCGAGGATCGTCAGTCGCACCACCGGCGGCAGGGCGAAGATAATCGTAACCACTACCCCCGGCACGTTGCCGATGCCGAACAACATCACAATCGGCACCAGGTAAACAAACGCCGGGGTGGTTTGCATGGCATCCAGCAGCGGACGGATAATTTTCGCCGCCCGCTGGCTGCGCGCCAGCCAGATCCCCAGCGGCAGGCCGATGACCACACAAAACAGCAGTGCGGTCAGCACCAGCGCCAGCGTGACCATTGCCTGTGACCAGGCACCAATCGCACCGATGGCGATCAGCGACACCAGCGTGGCAATGCCCATTCCCGCGCTGCTCATCTGCCAGGCGATCAACGAGAAAACAATGATCGCCACTGGCGCAGGCATACCCAGCAACAACTGCTGGAACGTGCTGAGAATGTAATCCACCGGAATGCGGATCCCCTGGAACAGCGGACGGAAATGCACCACCACCCAGTCGATCCCCTGTGTTACCCAACTGTCCAGCGGGATCAGCGTTTTATGGAACGGATCCATAATGTTGAAATGTTCCGGCGCAGGTGCCGGAGCGCTGTTTAGCCAGTCTGCACCACCGCCACTGGCGGGGGCCGAAGACGCGCCGCCGCCCCAGGCGTCGGCGGATTGCGCTGCGCTGTCTGCCGCTGGCGCGCTATCCCACGGGTTATTTGCATCAGCCATTGTTTGCCCCCTCGCGATCTAAAGCCTGTAGCAGCATCCGTTTTGAGATGATGCCCACGTATTGTTGTTCTTCACCGATGACCGGGACAGCGCAGGGCGCTTGCCCGACATGGGAGAGCAACTCGCTGAGCGGCGTTTCGGCCTCTACCGCAAGCGGAGAGTCAATTAACGCCGCATCGATACCCAGATTCTGCCCTAAGGCCGCTTTCAGGGAGTCGATGGACACAATGCCGACAAATTTATTGCCGCGTTCGACGACATAACCGTATTCACGATCGTCATCCTGCAGCATTTTCAGCGCGGAACGCGGGCCGAAGCCCGGCGTTTTACGGATTAAGCCCACCGGCGTACGGCGCGCAATATCCTTTGCGCTAAATACCTGGCTAATATCCACGCCGCGGAAGAAGGTACGCACATAATCATTGGCCGGATTATTTAAGATCTCGTCCGGCGTACCGACCTGTACCACTTCACCGTTTTGCATAATGGCGATGCGATCGCCAATACGCATGGCTTCATCCAGATCGTGGGAAATAAACACCACGGTGCGTTGATGTTTCGCTTGCAGTTTTACCAGTTCATCCTGCATTTCCGTGCGAATTAATGGGTCGAGCGCCGAGAAGGCTTCGTCCATTAATAAAATATCGGGATTGATCGCTAATGCGCGCGCCAGACCCACACGTTGACGCATACCGCCAGAGAGTTCATCCGGCCAGGCATGCGCGTAATTTTCCAGGCCTACCTGACGCAACGCATCCAGCGCTTTTTCCTGGCGCACCTGCGCTGTCGCACCGGCTAATTCCATACCAAACGCGGTATTCTCTAACACCGTCATATGGGGCATTAGCGCAAATGACTGGAAGACCATTGCGATCTTTTTCCTGCGCACCTCGCGCAACTCAGCGTCCGATATTTTGGCGATATCCACGCCATCAATCAGCACCTGCCCGCGGGTGGGTTCAATCAGGCGATTGAGAAGGCGTACCATAGTGGATTTACCCGATCCGGATAACCCCATGATGACAAATATCTCGCCTTCTTCAATGGCCAGACTGGCGTCTTTCACGCCAAGCGACAGACCCGTTTTTTCCAGAATTTGCTCTTTCGATAGTCCTTTTTCAATATATTTGAAAGCCCGCTGTGGGTGCTCGCCAAATATCTTGTAGAGGTTCTTCACTTCTAATTTAATTGCCATGCAATAAGAGGATTCCTGTTATTTATTGTGTCGATATAATACCCAGTGAGAATAATTAACTGGTCATACCCTAACATACTCAGAATCTGAGACAACCCTGAATTTCCTCAGTCGGCGAATTTGCGCTGTGTAGAATTGTCTCTATTTCCCATGAAATAAGGGCTGGCGGCAGATGATCATTTTTTCGTATTCATCGGGAAATCGAACCTGAATTGTGAGAATTCAGGCGAAAATGACAGTTGAATTACAGTGTAGCGGCTGTGGGAATATTGCGCCGGATATTTCCGCAATATGTGGGAATTAACGATACCCTTTTTTATATGGCGGTTATTATCATTTTGCTGAAAACCAGCAATATTCCCTCTCCGAAAAGAGGGAAGGAGAGGGGTCAGAAGTTCCAGTCTTCGTCTTCGGTTTCGACCGCTTTACCCATCACATAAGAGGAGCCCGATCCGGAGAAGAAGTCGTGGTTTTCATCGGCATTGGGCGAGAGTGCGGCGAGGATCGCCGGGTTTACTTCCGCCATTTCTGCCGGGAAAAGGGCTTCGTAACCAAGATTCATTAGCGCTTTATTGGCGTTGTAGCACAGGAAGGCTTTCACATCCTCAGCCCAGCCGCTGTCCGCGTACAGATCGTCGGTATAGCTCACTTCGTTATCATAGAGATCCATCAGCAGTTCCAGCGCGAAGTTCTTCAGCTCTTCACGTTTTTCACCACTCACTTTTTCCAGCCCTTTCTGATACTTATAGCCGATATAGTAACCGTGCACTGCCTCGTCGCGAATGATCAAACGAATCAGGTCGGCGGTGTTGGTCAGCTTGCCGCGGCTCGACCAGTACATCGGTAACCAGAAACCGGAATAGAACAGAAAAGATTCAAGAAACACGCTGGCGATTTTCTTCTTCAGCGGCTCATCGGCGCGGTAGTACGCCAGAATCAGCTGCGCTTTACGCTGCAGTGCCGCGTTCTCTTCGCTCCAGGCGTAAGCGGCATCCACATCTTTGCTCTGGCACAGCGTAGAGAAAATCGAGCTGTAGGAGCGGGCATGCACCGCTTCCATAAAGCTGACATTGGATAACACCGCTTCTTCGTGCGGCGTCAGCGCATCGGTCATCAGCGCCGGTGCGCCCACGGTGTTTTGAATGGTGTCGAGTAGCGTCAGGCCAGTGAACACACGGATCGTCAGTTGCTGTTCCGCCGGGCTTAAGCTTTGCCAGGCGGGGATATCGTTCGACAGCGGCACTTTTTCCGGCAACCAGAAGTTGCTGGTCAGGCGGTTCCACACTTCGAGGTCTTTATCATCCTGGATTTTGTTCCAGTTCACCGCGCTGATACGTGACAGTTGGCTCATCCTTTTCTCCTTACAACGCGCAGGACACGCAGCCCTGGATCTCGGTGCCTTCCAGCGCGAGCTGGCGCAGGCGAATGTAATACAGTGTCTTGATACCTTTCTTCCACGCGTAGATCTGCGCTTTATTGATGTCGCGGGTAGTGGCGGTGTCTTTAAAGAACAGTGTCAGTGACAGTCCCTGATCCACATGGCGCGTGGCTTCGGCATAGGTGTCGATGATCTTCTCTGGCCCAATCTCATACGCATCTTCATACAGCGCCAGGTTCTCATTGGTCATAAACGGCGCGGGATAATAAACACGCCCGGTTTTGCCTTCCTTGCGGATCTCAATTTTCGAGACAATCGGGTGAATGCTCGATGTCGCATGGTTGATATACGAGATGGACCCGGTAGGCGGAACTGCTTGCAGGTTCTGGTTATAGATGCCGTAACGCATCACATCGTCGCGCAGTTGCTGCCACATCTCACGCGTAGGAAGCGTGATGCCGGAACGGGCAAACAGCGCACGGACTTTCTCCGTTTTCGGCTGCCAGTCACCTTGCAGGTATTGATTAAAATAATCGCCGCTGGCATAGCGCGAGGCCGGGAACCCGGCGAAATGCTGGCCGCGCTCGCGGGCGATCATCATCGAGGTATGCAGTGCATGCCAGGTGATGGTGTAGAAATAGAAGTTGGTGAAATCCAGCCCCTCTTCGCTACCGTAAGCAATACCTTCCCGCGCCAGATAGCCGTGCAGGTTCATCTGCCCAAGCCCAATGGCATGGGAGGCGGCGTTCCCGGTTTCCACCGAGGGTACCGAACGGATGTGGCTCATATCGGACACCGCCGTCAGGCCGCGAATGGCGGTTTCCACCGTACGACCAAAATCCGGCGAATCCATGGTATGGGCAATATTCAGCGAACCGAGGTTGCAGGAGATATCGTGGCCGGTATCGGCGTAATCGAGGTTTTCATCAAACGTCGAAGCGCTGTTAACCTGCAAAATCTCCGAACAGAGGTTGCTCATATTGATGCGCCCGGCAATCGGGTTAGCGCGGTTCACCGTATCTTCAAACATGATGTACGGATAGCCGGACTCAAACTGGATCTCCGCCAGAGTCTGGAAGAAATCGCGGGCGTTAATGTAGCTTTTGCGCACACGCTCATCGGCCAGCAACTGATCGTACATCTCGCTGATGGCCACATCGCCGAATGGCTTGCCGTACAAACGCTCAACGTCATACGGCGAGAACAGCGCCATTTGCGCGTTCTCTTTCGCCAGCTGGAAGGTGACATCCGGAATGACGACGCCCAGTGAAAGGGTCTTGATGCGGATTTTTTCGTCGGCGTTTTCGCGCTTGGTATCGAGGAAACGCAAAATGTCCGGATGATGGGCGTGCAGATAGACGGCTCCCGCGCCCTGGCGAGCCCCCAGTTGATTGGCGTAAGAGAAGGCGTCTTCCAGCATTTTCATTACCGGGATCACCCCGGAAGACTGGTTTTCGATGCGCTTAATTGGCGCGCCTGCTTCCCGCAGATTGGAGAGCAGAAACGCCACGCCACCGCCGCGTTTCGACAGCTGTAACGCTGAGTTCACCGCACGGCCAATGGATTCCATATTGTCTTCAATACGCAGCAGGAAGCAGGAGACCAGCTCGCCGCGCTGCTGTTTGCCGCAGTTGAGGAAGGTTGGCGTGGCGGGCTGGAAGCGTCCGGAGAGGATCTCCTCCGTTAGCTGCTGAGCCAGCGCTTTATCACCCTGCGCCAGCGTCAGCGCCACCATGCAGGCGCGGTCTTCAAAATGTTCCAGATAGCGTTTGCCGTCGAAGGTCTTCAGCGTATAGCTGGTGTAAAACTTCCACGCGCCGAGGAACGTCTGAAAACGAAAACCGCTGGCGTGCGCGTTGGCAATCAGGTCGACCACAAAAGCTCGGTCATAGCGCGCCAGCACGTTTTCATCGTAATAACCTTCTGCCATCAGGTAGCTCAGGCGTTCATCCTGACTGGCGAAAGTGACGGTATTGGGGCGGACGTGCGCTGCCATAAAGGCATCGACGGCCTGATGGTCTTTATCAAACTGAATGCGGCCATCTTTATCATAAAGATTCAGCATCGCATTCAGTGCATGGTAATCGGGTGCGCTTTGCATCACGCGCTCTGCGGTTGTCGTCGCCAAAATTCGCTTACTCCTTTACGCACGTTGTCGATGTCCTGCGAGGTGCCCATCAGCTCAAAACGGTACAGCCAGGGGACGCCGCATTTTTGCGACACCACATCACCTGCACGGCCATACGCCTCGCCGAAGTTACGGTTGCCGGAAGCAATCACGCCGCGGATCAATGCACGGTTGTGCGGATCGTTTAAAAAGCGGATCACCTGACGGGGTACAGCGCCTGCCGTACCCCCGCCGCCGTAGCTGGGAACCACCAGGATATAGGGTTCGTCTACCTGGATACGCTCGCGCTCGTTCAGCGGGATGCGCACCGCCGGCAGTCCGAGACGCGTGATAAAGCGCTGCGTGTTTTCGGAACTGCTGGAGAAGTAGACGAGGGTGCTCATGCGCTGGCCACGTGGGGGGCGGCATGCAGGCGGTTGATCATATCCGGGCGGAAGCCGGACCATGATGTTTCCCCGGCGACCACCACCGGTAACTGACGAAAACCCATCGCGCGCAGCTCATCTGCTGCTTCCGGTACGTGGTCAACGTTCACCATTTCGAATGCAAAACCACGGCTTTCCATTGCCCGTTTGGTGGCGTGGCACTGAACACAATCATTTCGAGTGTAAATGGTAATGCGCATAATTCGTATTTCCGTTTAAAATGAAAAGGCGGCGCGATGGGTCGCGTCAGGTCGTGTGTTTGTTACTGAAAGGAATACTAGATGTAGTTATTAAAAGATGCAACCACACAATATATAGGAAAATGACATAGGCTTTGCCCGAAGGATAAGCATAATGGGTAAGGGGAATTTGTACCGGTTTTAGAGCGGGTTATGGCGGCACAGCGGCAAATAAAAACCCCTGCGGGCGATGAAACCAGGCAGGGGTCAGCGGTAAGAACGAGCGTTTAACGGCGCAAACTGAGTAGCGCGCCGACAAATATGCCCACCGCAGCGGCAGCGCCAACGCTGCACCAGGGTTTCTCTTTCACAAAGGTATCCGCACACCCCACGGCATCACGCGCTGCTTGCTGCACGCGGTTGCGACCATGCAAACGCGCGCGGGTCTCTTTCAGTAAAGCCTGCGCCTTGCGACGCGCCGCATCGGCTTCGTCTTTCGCATCGCTGCCCCAGGATTTCAGTACCTCTTCCAGGCTGTCTGCCAACTGGCTGACGTCGTTGTTGATCTCCTCAACACCTTCATCTACATCACGGCGATTCGGTCTGTTAAACATAGGATCCTCCCTCGTTTTTGATGTGAATTTTAGTTTAGACCATAAATTTCAAGGCCAGACGGCAATCACGCCTTTCGCGTCCGTTTGTGGACTTTTCTGAAAGCGTTGCTAATGCTCAGTCATGTAAGGTGGCGAGGCTGTAGAAAGATGACGAGGAAAATCTATGTATTTAAGACCCGATGAAGTGGCGCGCGTGCTGGAAAATGTGGGATTTACGATGGATGTGGCAACGACGAAAACCTATGGTTACCGGCGTGGCGACAATTATGTGTATGTGAACCGCGAAGCGCGCATGGGACGAACGGCGCTGGTTATCCATCCCACACTTAAAGAACGTAGTTTGTCGCTTGCGGAACCCGCCTCGGACATCAAAATGTGCGAACACTACCAGAATTTCCCGCTCTATCTGGGCGGCGATGCGCAGGAACATTACGGCATTCCACACGGTTTTAGCTCACGTATGGCGCTGGAACGTTTTCTGAAGGGATTATTTGGCGAGCAACAGCATTAAGCGGTAGCAGGTTTTCGCCTGCTACCCGCCATCAGGCTTTGGCCTGATGGTAGTTACTGACGCGGAACAGACGGCGGCAGTAATCCAGGAAGTAGCCGTACACGGCGCCCATCATCATCGACAGCACGATATTGGAGCTCACCGCAGCCACAATCTGGTGCCAGTCTGCCCCGACCGACCACAGAATCGCCACATACACCGGTGACTGGAACGTGACATAGGCCAGCACATCCGCCAGATTTTTCATCCAACCCGCGGGGCTGATGCGGCGGGCATAACGCATAAACAGATCGCGGTACAAGCCATAAGGCCAGGCAATAATAATGTTGACCGGGATGGCGACCAGACGAGAGGAAAGTGACTGTTCAAAGCTCATTCCGGAGAGAAAAATTTCAATCAACATGTTCACTACCGAGCAATAGACAACCATCGCAAAGGTGTCTGCTGCGGCGTGACGCAGGCGGGACTGCGAAGAGAACATGATCGAGCTCCTTGATACTCAATAAAAAAAGCGAACAGTGAGAGTGTTTAGCGTTTTGAAGTGCCTGATTTGATGTGGATAGGGTATATGTCTGGATATAAACTAACAACTAGCGATTAATTTTTATTATTTTCTGTTTATTGGATAAAGTGCTCTGTCATTGTTTGTTTTTTGCGCATTTCATTATTTTAGTTGGATTGGTTTTAAAAAGTAAGATATATCAAATGCTTATATTTTAATTGAAGAATAATGCAGCGTTCAGAACGGGAAGCAAAACGGGGTTTTCAGCGCAGTGTGCTTTTGCAGAGTATGTAAAATAATCAACAGCATTTTTTATGCTGATAAAGGCAAGTTTGCAGCGTTTAATGCTAATAAGTCAAGTGATTTTTTATGCTAGATTTTTGCATATGTAACAGTGTGGCGGTGAGCTAACCTCACCGCCAACGATCAGCAAACGCCGAAATCGCCGTCTTCTTTGTACAGAGAGACATCCTCGGCTTTCAGCGTAATTTTGTCCGCTTGTTCATCGTGGGCTGGCACCGCAACGATTTGATCCTGATGGACTTCCAGCACTTTCAGTTTGGGACCGCCAATGCGCGGTTGCACAATATCGCCGACAGAAAACATACTTCGCTCCTTTATCATTGGTTTGTGTCAGTAACCATAGCCTGTCACCTGCTTGCGGTACAGCGGAACGCATCAGCCACGGGTGTGGGAAAAGTAAAACAGGGTAAAAGCGCAGGGGGGAAGTGGCAACCACAGGCACAGTGGCTACTCTTGAAGAGAAAGTGTCTTTTTTTCAATAAGCTGTCATTTATTTGTAGGGGGCTATATGGGTTTCTGGCGCATCGTCTTTACGATTATTCTCCCGCCGCTTGGCGTACTGCTCGGTAAAGGGTTGGGCTGGGCGTTTATCCTCAATATCCTGTTAACGCTGTTGGGGTACATTCCGGGCCTGATCCACGCGTTTTGGGTACAAACCCGCGATTAAACGCTCTATGGGCGAAGCTTCGCCCTTAATAAAAATCAGCATGATGAAATGGTTAACTCCTGTTGTTCTTCGCCGAATCTGCGCAAAAACGTAAAGGTATTTATCATTCAGACGATAAATGAAACATTTGGCAATGATTTTAAGGAGAAGAGATGAGCATTAAGGATGTGGGTGCCTCCGCCAGTCAGCAGACAACGCCCGTTACGCATCGGTCAAAGACCAGCATGTTTGCGGGAAAAGAGATTGTCACGGACAGTTCGGTTGCGGTGAACATTTCTGAAGAAGCGCTCGCACGCGGGATGGAAGGGCATCCACCGTTGACCAAAGAAGAGATTGAAAAGAACACCCGTGCCATGGCGGAAGTCCGCAATGCCAATATGGCGGCGGTCACCCGCGGTGGCCCAAGCCTCGCCAGCGAATTTTATGGCGACCCGGCAACCGCCAACGACGCTGTGCGTTTTATCGACTTTTTCCAGCACTCCACCGTGGCGGCGGACGACATGGCCAGCGCGCTGCATCAGGCGATGACCTCGCCTGAAGTCAATGGCGACTACACCACCAATGCCATGGATCTGGCGCTGATGCAGGCTAAGCTCAACAAAGTGGTGGCGCAGTTTGTCTCTGCGGATTATCAGCAGCAGGCCAGCGACTTTGTTGCCAGCTATATCAGTGAAAAGGCCGATCAGGCGGATCAGATGACCCGTGTTGTGCTCTCGCAGGCAAGTAAACTGGCGCAAAGTCTGGGAGATGAGGAGCAGGCGAAGCATCATCAGGATGCGATCAATCAACTGAGTGACGGTACGCACTCTTCGCAGACGGTGCGTAACGAGATGCTGCAACTGACCGCCAGTAACAAAGAGAGCGATGTCTGGTTTTCCCATCTGAACAACCGGGTGAGCGAAAGCCGCTCGTTACCCTACATCAGCGAGATCGAAAAGCAGCATATCAGCGCGCTACAGCAGCAGTGGCAGCACTTTGTCGATAATCTCAATTCCGTCGCGTGAATCCTCTTCCCCGCCAGCAGCGGGGGAGGACCGTCATGTTACCGGCGCGAAAAACAGCATCACGCCGGTGAGGGGACAGGATCAGAAGGTTTCCCAGTTGCTGTCGCTGGCCGTTGGCGCAGAGGCAGATGCCGGGCGCAACGGTGTGGATTGTGGTTTACCCGGCTTCGCACCTGACAGCGCCGTGTGACCGTTGATGCGGAACACTGCCACCGCCTGACGCAACTGCTCTGCTTGTTCTTCCAGTGCAGCAGAAGCCGCAGCGGATTCCTGCACCAGCGAGGCGTTCTGCTGGGTAACGCTATCCATCTGCGAAACCGCGAGGCTCACCTGCTCAATACCTTTGCTCTGTTCTTCAGAGGCGGACGCGATTTCCCCCATAATATCCGTCACCCGCGTTACGGCGGTGACGATCTCTTTCATCGTATCACCGGCTTCTGCCACCTGAGTGGTACCGGAATTGACCCGGTTTACCGAGTTTTCAATCAGCGTTTTGATCTCTTTCGCTGCCTGAGCACTGCGGCTGGCAAGGGTACGGACTTCTCCGGCCACCACGGCGAAACCGCGACCCTGCTCGCCAGCGCGGGCGGCTTCAACCGCGGCGTTGAGCGCCAGGATGTTGGTCTGGAAAGCGATGCCGTCAATTACGCCGGTAATGTGGGCGATTTGCTGCGAGCTGTCTGAGATTTCGCTCATCGTGCGCACCACGTTGCTCACGACCTGACCACCGCGCGCCGCAGTATCCGAGGCGTTTTTCGCCAATTGCGAAGCCTGACGGGCGTTGTCGGTGTTCTGTTTCACCGTCGCGGTCAGTTGCTCCATACTGGCGGCGGTCTCTTCCAGTGAGGCGGCCTGCTGTTCGGTACGTGAAGAGAGATCGTTGTTACCGGTGGAGATTTCGCTCGCGCCGGTGTAAATCGAGTCAGAGCTGTTACGCACGGCGCTCACGGTTTGCACCAGCGAAGACTGCATTTCGTGCAAACCTGCCGCCAGTTGACTCATTTCGTTGCGACCTTCAGCAGAGATGGACTGCGTCAGATCGCCGCTGGCGATCGCGCGGATATTCGCCATCACGCTATGCAACGGTTTAAGCAACAGATGTTGCAGACCCAGCCAGATAACAATCATCACCCCAATCACCACCAGCAAAATCACGCCCAGCGTCCATTGCATACTGGTGAAGCTGCTCTGATTTTCCTGCGCAGCGGCTTGCAGGAAGGTGTTGTTCTCCGTGCGCCATTTGGCGTAGCTGGCGTCCATATCGTCCTGGGCTTGTTGTGCATCCAGGTTGCCGTACGCTTCGTAATTATTCGCCCGCAGGAAGGTGATCGATTGTTGCAGCACATCATGCATTTTTGTGATGTTCTGCGCCACGTCGTCGGCTAATGCCGTATCCTGGCCTGCAACGCGCGGGGTGCTTTTGTAATTGTTGAAGTATCCTTCCGCCTTGCCGAGCGACTCGGTTGCGGTGTTCAGGAGTTTTTCGATACTGGCAAGCGAGGCGGGATCGCGCTGGTTTTTCAAGAAGCGGATTGCTACGCGGGTAACGGTGACGCGTGTTTTGATCAGCGTATTCACGCTGTCGCCAAGGTTTTCCTGCTGTGCGTTCAGCACGCCGGTGTTCTGGAAGTTCACTCTGTCGTTATTGACTGCCGAGTAGAACAATCCCCCGGTGACGAACTGAAGAAGACAAAATACCGAAAGAGCGATAATGATGCCGGTAATAACCCGTATATTTTTGAGCATGGCCATAGTCCGTGAGAGAGTCGGGATTGCTCACTAGTTATCGACCTGGCATAAATTAACTTTATGATCGCTTTTTAAACACTTAATTAAGACTTAAGTAACTGCCCGGTGCGTCACACACCGGGAAGCCGTTCACTTTTTGTTGCGCAGTTTCACCGCCATGGCAATGCGCGGCTCCAGCAGTTTTGCCACGGCGGCAAATACCGGCACCACCACCGAGTTGCCGAACTGGCGGTAAGCTTGTGTGTCGGAAACCGGAATACGAAACGGTTTGTCGCCGGGTTTCTCAAAGCCCATTAAACGGGCGCATTCGTGCGGCGTCAGGCGGCGCGGTCGCCGGGCCTGATTTTCTGCATGGTTGAAATCCGCTTCACCCAGCGCTTTATCCCAGCCGCGATCCACCAGAATTTCAGAACCATCTTTGTGATAGCGCGCCGACAGGGTGCGGGCGACACTGTTCTCGCGAGTGGGATCGACCAGACCAAAGCCAAAACCATTGCCCTTCGCGGCATGCTTTTTCGCATAGCGATAGAGATAATCCCAAAGCTTGTGCGACAACACATATTTGCTGTCGACCGTTGGCTCCAGTAACTGACCAAACGTCGGGCGCTGTGACGGGTAAAAGCGATCGATGTCGCGCAGGCTAAAACCTTCACTGAGCTGTAAATCGCGGCGGAAACCGACCAGCACAATGCGCTCGCGATGCTGCGGCAGGAAATGCTTACCGTCGATAATTTTCGGATCATCCTTGCCATTGATACTGGCATCGGCAACGTCGTAACCCAATTCGTCCAGCGTGTTCATGATCACGCTGAAGGTTTTACCTTTGTCGTGACTCTTCAGGTTCTTGACGTTTTCCAGCACGAAAATCGCCGGGCGGCGGGCTTTAATAATACGAGCAACATCAAAAAACAGCGTACCCTGCGCTTCACACTCAAATCCATGGGCGCGACCCATGGCATTCTTTTTGCTGACGCCGGCCAGGCTAAATGGCTGGCAGGGGAAACCCGCCAGCAGTACATCATGCTCGGGGATCTGCTGGCAGATATGCGCGTAGGCGTCGGTTTCTGAAATGGCCGGGTTGCCGCTGAGCGTCACTTCGCGGATATCCTGGTTAAAGGTGTGTGCCGCGCTGTCGTTGTACCAGTTGGCCTTGTAAGTGCGCACGGCGTTTTTATTCCATTCGCTGGTAAACACGCACTGCCCGCCAATGGCTTCAAAACCGCTGCGAATGCCGCCGATACCGGCGAAGAGATCGATAAAACGGAAGCGATAATGGGGATGATGTGCAGGGGGGGAGGGGAGTAGCCCGCGCAGCAGCGCTTCTTCGGCAGCGGTCAGGGTTTTTGGCGCACCTTTGCCGTTTACCCAGCGATTAAGGGACTCCCGGCTCCATTCCCGTTTGCCCGCTTTTTTTAGCTGTTCGGCCACAAACTTTTGGCCGTAAATGTCCAGTACCTGGTCCAGTAATGCCCGATCGCGTACCTGCTGTCGCTGTTGGTCACTCTCTGCCTGCACCAACTGATGCAGCGCAAGTGAATCAAATTCCGCCATGGCGTCTCCTTGGATGATGGTCTGAAATATATCACTCATTTGACCCAGAGGAGAATCGCCAGAACAGGGGGTTATTCCTGAAATGTGCCGCCCGCTGTTTAAAAAATGCCGGGTTCACCTGCTTTTGCCATGTGGGGCTGAGATTGCCATAAGGGAACAACCTGATGCGTTATGAATGCGTCCGGTTCCAGGGCATTTTTGCCAGCAGCAGCGCCATGCCGCACCAGCCGCTCAGCCCGGCGAACAACAAGCCCGCGCCGACAAAGCCCGACAACAGAAAAAATCCCGGATTCACCGCATAGCCCAGTACGACACCGCTAAGGATCAGCGTACCGGCAACGATTTGCACCTGCTGCATTAACGGGCGCGGCTGGCTTTTATCCTGCACTGTCGGCAGCTTTGATTGCTTCCAGTTATTCAGCCCGCCCTCCAGGATCACGACCTGCGCGGGGCCTGCCGCCTGGATCAACGCATCGATGTTTTGCTGCGTACGCATGCCGGACTGGCAATGAAAGATCACGGTTTGCGGGGGCGAAGCGAGCGCCCCATTTTTACCGGCGGTCAGGGTATCCAGCGGCAGCGATACGGCATCAGGGAGGTGCTCGCGGCGAAATTCATCAGACTGGCGAATATCAACCAGCAGCGCGCCGCTTTGCTGCAATGTGATCGCCTGTTCGGGGGTGACCTGGGTGTAACGCATATTTATATCTCCGGGCAGTAGATGCCCTTGAGTGTGTTAATGATTGTACTGACCGTCGGATCCTGAATGAAGTAGTTGACCCGTTGCGCCTGGCGCTGGCTGGTGATTAACCCCTCTTCTTTCATCCGCGCCAGATGCTGGGATGTTGCCGAAGGGCTAAGGCCGGTTGCCATACTTAACTCGCCCGCTGACGTTCCGGGGGCATCGATCAGCATGCACAGAATCAACAACCGGTGAGGGTTGCTCATCGATTTCAACAGCCCGGATGCCTGTTCGGCCTGCGCCTGCAGTTGAAGAATATCCATGTCAGTCACTTTGTTTAGTATTTTCTAAATTTAGATTAATCTAAAATAAAAGGCAGCAGGATGCAAGAGGGAAACCGCGCAGGAATAGCCTCATGTCGGCAATCCTTATGGATAACCGGGATGAGACTAATCGAGAGGAATGAGACAAACGCAGCGGTTAGCGGTGGAAATTATTGCAGCTTGCCGGTGATTTTTCGGGAAAACGCGGCGGAGAGGTCTCCCCGAAGCTGCTCAAACCGTCTTCTGAATGGATCGCCCCGACGACAGATCATCACAACACGTCTGCGAAGCTCCTCAGGGTGCGTTCGCAGATAGCGGATGTTTTTCACTTTTTCATCAATGGATGACAACAGCGGGAAAAACGAAACATTTTGTGAGTGCGTCACAATATAGCGCGCGGTTTCCAGGGTATTGGGCATGATTTTGGTGGCACTCAGGACCGTTTGGGCAAAGGTATCATCCAGTGCTTCGGCAAACAGCGACTCGGTAATCATGATTTTTTCATTCTGGGGCAACGGAAGTTTGAATTTATCGTTACTCACCGAGGGGTGTTTGGTACTCAGGCCAATGACGTAAGGTTCTTCAAACACGGGAAATTCAACCACGTCGTCATTATTAATCGGCGAAGTAATAATTGCGACCTGAATAATATCGTGGTCGAGCAGGGCAACCAGTTTCTCTTTGCTGGCTTCATGAAATTTGAACTCTGTTTTTGGAAAACGCTCCCGACAAATCATTTCGATGTCGCCAAAAATGTAGGGGGCGAGGGTCGGTACTGAACCGATATTTAATACCCCCGACGGATGTTTTTTGGATTCTTCCGCCATGTGTTTAAGGCTTTTCACTTCTGACAAAATGACCTCTATCTGCGACAAGGCTTCTATCCCCTGTGCTGTAAACTTAACGCCGCGCACCTGACGATTAATTAATGTTATTCCCAGATCGCTTTCAAGTTTGCGTACCTGGGCGCTCAGCGTCGGTTGCGAAACATTGCAAGCATCGGCCGCTTTTTGAAAATGTTTGTATCGCGCTAGCGCGTACAGATACTCAAGATCTCTAACCCTCATTTTCTTTCCCCTGGAATCAGACAAAAAAATTAGCGGTGTAGTATTCATCCATTAATATGGAATGAGTACTTTTTTTACGGGATCTTTATTCACTTTGTGATCGGTGTTTAATAATGACGAATTAATTTTGTTATTGTTTTTCAATGGATTACTTATTTTTTATATGCGTTCTATGAATGGGTCGAGCCTACGTTATATTGATTTGTTTAATTTATTGATTTCGCTCAAGCATTTCAATAGGAAATGCATATATATCGGCTGTTATTTATATGCTTTTTTTGTTGAGGGGCATGTTTTGGCTATGATAGGGTTGCAGCCCCGTAAAGGTAAGCATTTTACTGTTTAGTGCATCAGGTGAATCTTAGCAAGGTAATAAAAACGGCCTAATATAAATGTCATGGTGAAGTGAGATTGATGATGGAAGTTTTCGAAAAAATTGCGGTTGATATTAAAGAAAAAATATCAAACATGGTTCCGGAAGGTGAGGTGGATGTCGACTTTATGGTTGTTGATGATGACACCATTCGTTTTATTGTCGCATTCAGTCAGGGGCTTTATGAACAAAAGATCAATAAATTAGATATTCATATTAAAACGCTCTCCTGAGCGGCAATCATCGTTGATAGATGAGATTATGCAGAATATCCTTTTTAGGCATGCGAAAAATAAAATAATACCCGCTATGCAAATGGTTTCGCGGTAATGCGATAAATGAGGCCCCTACCCGTGTAAAGGGGGTCAGTTGAGCAGACAAGGAGTGTTGATTATAAAAACATAATAATAAGCCCTTGCACTACGTTGTTTTCAACTCTGGGTTGAGAGGGGAAATTCAACGTAGTGCCTTTTTTGCAGGTCAACGGGAGCCTATGGGCGCACCAACGTCGGGCGTTTGGCGTTAAAAGTCCAGTTATCGATTAAGAACTGCATACCGATCGCGTCGTTGCGGTTCTTATCAGGCAATGAACGATAGCGCTGATGCGCCGTTTCCACCCGCGCCATATCCAGCGTAATGCCAAGCCCAGGCCCCGCAGGCAGTTCAAGATAGCCATTACGGATCACCGGCGCTTCCCGCGTCAACTGTTGACCATCCTGCCAAATCCAGTGGGTATCGAAGGGAGTGATGCGTTCGCCCGGCGCTGCGGCTCCAAGGTGTGCCACCATCGCCAGCGAAATATCAAAATGATTATTGGAGTGGCAACCGGTGGTTAATCCCCATTCACTGCATAACTGCCCCACCGTATGCGCATTACGCATCGTCCAGAAGTGCGGGTCCGCCAGGGGGATATCAATGGCGTTCAACCGTAAGGCATGCTCCAGTTGTCGCCAGTCGTTGGCAATCATATTGGTCGCGACCGGCACGCCGGTGGCGCGTTTGAATTCGGCCAGCGTTTCGCGCCCGGAAAACCCCTGTTCCGCACCGCAGGGATCTTCCAGATAGGGCACCCGCCCGGCTAATTGCTTCCCGAAACGGATGGCCTCTTCCAGCGACCAGCTGGCATTCGGATCGACCGTCACCCGTGCGCCGGGGAAGTGTGCAAGAAGCCTTTCTACGGTTTCGACCTCGTACTCGCCTGCATGCACCCCGCCTTTCAGTTTGAAATCGCGAAAACCATACTGCTCCATGGCGGCTTCAGCCAGTCGCACCACGGCCTGGTGATCCATCGCGGGCTGGTGGCGGAGCCAGAACCAGTCGTGGTGATGATCGTCTCCGGGTTGGTAATTCATGGTGGTTTTACGCCGATCGGCGATATAAAACAGATAGCCCAGCACCGGGATCCGTTCCCGCTGTTTACCCGACGCCAGCAGATCAGCCACCGGTAGATCAAGAAATTTGCCCTGTAAATCCAGCAATGCGGCCTCAATGGCCGCCACCGCGTTATAGAATTTTTCCGGGTTCATCTGCGGAATGTGGATCGTATCGGCCAATTGACTGTGCTGATTGCGGGCATCGCTGCGCCATAGCTGGCTGATAGTGTGGTTAAGACGCATCAGTTCGCTGCCAACAATCTGCGGCTCAAAACGCGCCAGCAGATCCAGCACCGCGCTGTGGCACGGGCATTCCCCGACGCCCGTGTTACCACTGGAATCGGTCAGCACGACCAGAATGCGCGTGAAATAGCAATTATGCGCACCGCCAATATTCAGCAGCATGCTGTCGTACCCGGCCACCGGAATGACCTGCATACGGGTTATTTTCGGGCTAGCGGACATGTTTATTCTCCACGGTCACAAAAGCGCCGGGCGCAGGTTTGTGCCGCAACAGCAGCAGCCACAGCCCGGTAATGACAGAAACGCTGGTTAACGCATACAGCCCGCCGGTGGTGGAGCCGGTGGTCAGCTCCAGATAACCAAACACCGTGGGCGCAAAGAAACCGCCAAGATTGCCAATGGAGTTAATCAGCGCAATCCCGGGAGCGACAATACTGGCGGGTAACTCGCCTTGCGGCATGGGCCAGAATAGCGTGGCGCTCACTTTCGAGCCGATACAGGCGACGATCATTGCCACAAAACCGAACCACGGGTTACCCATTGTCGCCATAAAAGTGCCGCAGGCGGCGACCAGCATGGCCACGCCCAGCCCCTGATTAAGTTTGTCACGGTAGCGGTCGCTGTAACGGCCCACGATATTGAGCGCGATAATGGCGCACAACCAGGGAATGGCGGTCAGTAAGCCGATACCAAAACTGCTGAACCCCTGAATACGCTGGATGATTTGCGGCAGCCAGAACACCAGCGTGTAGCCGGTCATGGTCATGGTAAAGAAGATCAGGCAGTAAGTGAGTAACCGGCGATCGGTGAGCAGCGCCATTTTGCCGGGCGCGGCATCGTGCTGTTCCCGGTCGCGATCTTCTCGCGCCAACTGGTTAATGAGTGCTTGTTTCTCTTGCGCCGTGAGCCAGCGTGCATCCTGCGGGCGCGACACCAACACCGCCAGTGCGATCAATCCGACCAGCACCGAGCCGCCGCCTTCTAAAAACATCACCCATTTCCAGCCGGCAATGCCCATCATGTCATGCATCATCAGGATCGAGCCGGTGATCGGCCCGGAAAAAAGAAAGGCGCCTGCCGACGCGCTTAAGATCATCGCCGTCGCCCGCCCGCGATGAGAGTTTGGCACCCACAGGCGAAAGTAGAACAGCACACCGGGGAAGAAACCTGCTTCCGCCACGCCAAGTAAAAAGCGCAGCACATAGAATTGCACTGGCGAGGTGACAAAGCCGGTCAGCACCACCACCAAACCCCAGGTGACCATGATGCGCGTGAGCCAGAGACGCGCACCGTATTTTTTCATCATGATATTGCTGGGCACTTCAAACAGCGCATAGCCAATAAAAAACAGCCCGGCTCCCAGTCCAAATGCGGCGGCGCTGATCCCGGCGTCGGTTTGCAGCTCCGCTTTAATAAAGCCAATATTGGAACGATCAATCTGATTAATGATCAGCATGATGGCGAGCATTGGAATGATGCGGCGGAAAAACTTCCCCACCGCGGTGGAAATATGCTTTTGGTCTTCGTGAGGTATATGCAGATGCCCTGTCTCTGTCATGGGGATTCTCCCGTTATAATAGTTTTTAAATAGTAGGGAGCGTATTTCGCGAAAAATATATGCATTCGCACAAGGGTTGTTGTGGTTTTATTCAGTGACCCTAAAATATCATGTGGTTACAATGGGTGTTGGCGGAAGTTTTCCTTAAGGATATGTGTGAGTATTCACAAAAAACGCATTTCTATAGAATAAAGCAGTATTGCCATTTGAGTTTTTATTATATTGGTCTAGCGATATATCCTCTCGGTGTTATTATTTTGAATTTTATGGCGATATTTTTTCTCCATGGCTTGCGAATTTGCTGAATAAAACACTCACACTTTCTGCTTGAATTATTACAATCATCTGCGTTAACTGCTCATAACATTGTGTTATTCACTGAATAATAGTGTGAAGGTTTACCTGACGATGAAAAATACCCTCTGTACGCTGGCTGTTGCCATGACCCTCTGGACGAGTGCTGCAAACGCCTGGAGTAATGCGCTCCCCGTTGGTCCGGCGGTCGGCGATCAGTCGCTGTCGCCATTTTACATCTGGGACAGCGCGCTTCCGCAGCACCCGGGAGTGATGCTGCGCGAAGAGTCTATACCGCGCCAGCCGGACATCACTGATGCCAGCAAGATCCAGCGCATTCTCTATACCTCGCAGGACAAACGCTGGAATGCAGGGAGCGTACCGGTGAGCGGCACGCTCTGGTTTCCGCAAGGCGAGACGCCGAAAGGGGGCTGGCCGGTCATCGCCTGGGCGCACGGTACACTCGGCGTCGCCGATGCCTGCGCCCCCTCATGGACAAACCCGACCCCGCGCGATGCGCACTATATCAATCAGTGGCTGAAACAGGGGTTTGTGGTGGTCGCCACGGATTACCAGGGGCTGGGCGGGCCCGGGCCGCACCCTTATCTTAACTGGGAAGCGGAAGGGCGCTCGGTACTCGACAGCGTGCGTGCGGTGTTGCAGGCGTATCCGCAACAGATAGCCAATAACCTGGTGATCACCGGGCAGTCGCAAGGTTCAGGGGCGTCTCTCGGCGCCAGCCTGATTGCGCCAGACTATGCGCCAGAGTTGAAACTGCGCGCCACCATTGCCACCGGGCTGGTGGCGACGTTTCCGGACGGCCCGATAAAACCGGGTCATGCGCGGCCAGGTCACCGCGATCCGGCGCGTTTTACCCTGTTACGATTGATTGGCGGCTCGCTACCGGACGGTGCGCCAGCGGCAGATAAATGGGTCACGGCGCAAGGGGCGAAGATGCTGACGCTTGCCAGAACTGCCTGTATGAAAGAACTGGGTCGCTATGAGCGCAAGGAGAAGCTTGACGGCGCTAACGCGTTTGTCGGGGGTTCCGGGCCGGTTAATGCCGCGTTAATTCCGGTAACCAATATGCCGCTGAAGATGTTCCCGGCACCGCTATTTACAGCCACCGGTCTGGCCGATCACACGCTGTCACCGCACCATCAGTACGCTGCCGTTGCTGCGCTGTGCGCTGCCGGAAATCCGGTTGAGTGGAAGACCTACCCCGGCATTACCCATAACGGCACGGTAAATGTGGCCTTTGAGGATGAGCTGGCGTTCGTTCGCGGCGTGATGGAGCACGCGCCGCAGCAAAACAGTTGCGGGTCGTTGCAGGCGCCAGGCGAGCCGCAACACCCGGTGAAGGGCGTACCGTTTAACACCTGATGGGTTACGGGTGACGCCAGCGCAGCGTTGCCGGCAGGATACGTTGCGGCGTCGCCGGCTCGTTGCCTTCAATCATCTGCGTGATGATATCGAAGCAGTCCTGCGCCAGGCGCGGAACATTCTGTTCGACCGTATCAATCGGCAGCGACAGCGAATCATAGAGATAGTGATCGTCAAAACTGGCGATATGGATATCGCTCTCCAGTAAGTGGTGCTGGCTCATATAGCGCAGCACCCCTTCCAGCAGGCCACACGCGGCGGTAAACAGCGCTTTCGGCGGGCGACCCAGCCTGGCGCAGAGGGCGGCGAACATCTCATAGCCGCTGCTCGGGTGATAATTGCCGTGAATGATCCACTCCGGGCGCGGCGTGACGCCTGCGCGCTCCAGACCCTGCATAAACCCGGCAAGGCGGTCTTTGGTCGGTGACAGACGCGGCTGGCCGCCCAGGAAATAGACTTCATCGGGATTGGCGCGCGCCAGATGTTCAACCAGTTCGGCGGTCGGCGTCAGGGAATCGGTGATCACCAGCGGCAGACGGGTGTCGTTGATATGGCGGTCAAACAGCACCACCGGGAGCTGTTCGCTCAGCTTCAGGTAGTCGCTGTCGCTTTGCATGCTGGAGGCGACAATCAGGCCATCAACCTGTCGCGCCACCAGGTTGTTCACGACGACCGTTTCCTGGCTGGCGTTTTCGTCCGTGCAGGAGATCAACAGTTGCAGGCCCGCTTCGCGGCACAGGTTTTCCAGCTCGTGAGAAAAAACGGCGAAACCGTAGTTGGTGATTTCCGGCACCACCAGACCCAGCGTATGGCTGCGGTTTTCGCGCAACAGGCGGGCGTGAATACTGGGCTGATAATGGTGCTGCTGGGCGATAGTCAGAACGCGCTCGCGCGTCTCCTGCGCCACACGCAACTCTTTACCACGGCCGTTAAGCACCAGGCTGGCGGTGGCTTTAGAAACCCCCGCCAGCGCGGCGATATCACTGATGGTGACGCGTTTTGTTTTTCTCACGGTTTTGCATCGGTTAATGAAACAAGCACTTATTCTACCATGCAAGAACGTAACGACCAGTAGTGCGCCCGCACTTCTGCGCGACCGGTCAGCGTTAACTGCGCCGGATGCTGCGGGAAGTAGCGGCTACTCATCACCCCTTCGCCATCATTGATAAAAATCTCTACGCTGGAGTGATCGCAGAGGATCTGCAATTTCCGCGCCTGACCGCACCAGTAGCGGTAGAGCCACTCACCTGTTTCGAGGCTGCGACGGGCAAGACGCAGTTCGTCGTTTTGCCATTCCAGGATCAGCGTATCGGCAAAATTCAGCGTGACCTCAGCGTCGCACTCCAGCACGAGTTCAAGACGTTGCGCGTCCAGCGTTGGCATGCGTTCGGCTTCGCCGTGGTAAGTCTGCTCTTCACCACGCAGCGCCTGCAACTCAACAATCGGTTGTTGATACAGTTTGCCATCACGGGAGGTCAGTTCGCGCAAGCAGGTCATCTGGTGGATCCAGCCGTTGGCGACGGTTGGCTGGCGCATCTCTTCGCCATCCGGCACCCCCATCCAGCCAACCAGCAGACGACGCCCGTCGGCGGTTTGCGTGGTTTGCGGGGCGTAAAATTCAAACCCGGCATCCAGTTCGCAGAAATCGCCGTGTTGATAACGGGCATTCGTGTAGTCCAGTTGACCATTCAGATACGCGCTTGGGTGGGTATTGAGATAGCGCTTCTCTTCCCGCGCGATACCCTGCGGGCAGCAAATCAGGTACGTACTGCCGCCGAGAGTAAACATATCCGGGCATTCCCACATATAGCCCGCCGCACCGAGACCACCGAGGCCGCTGCCGGCTATTTCGCCCAGGTTTTGCCAGTTCCACAGGTTTTCGGAACGCAACAACAACACTTTGCCCTGCAATTGCAGATCCTGCGCGCCCAGCACCATGTACCAGTACTCGCCATGTCGCCAGACTTTCGGGTCACGCACATGGCCGGTGTAGCCGTGCGGTAACGGGATCGTCGGGCCGAGCTTGTCGAAACCGCCTTCGCTGTTTTGCACCGCCAGACACTGCCAGGCGGTGCGTGTGCCGTCATCGAACTTCACGTTGCCGGTGTAGCAGAGCGTCAGCACGCCGTCGTTATCAACGGCGCTGCCGGAGTAGCAACCGCTGCGGTCATACTCCTGATCGGGCAGCAGCGCGACAGGCTCATGTTGCCAGTGCAGCAAATCGTCGGAGCTCCAGTGCGCCCAGCCCTTATGCAGATGCTGGCAACCCAGTCCGTTCCACTGATAGAACAGGTGGTAGCGCCCGGCAAAATGGATAAAACCGTTTGGATCGTTGAGCAGCCCGGTGGTCGGCGCGAGGTGCCAGCCGGGGTAGTGGCTGTCTTGTAGCGCTTTGGGCTGGCCTTTCATGACTGCCTGCAATAATGCAGGCAGCAGGTTTGTTAACGCCATTATTCAGAGTCCGTTTTGTATTTCAGCAGGTACGAGATAACAAAGGCGGCGCCGAACGCGATAACCATGCCAATGGCGTAATTGAGCAGCGAGCTTGCCTGCACAATCGCCATTCCCGGAATGCCGGTCAGACCCACTGCGGTCATATAGACATGCACTGACACCACCCATGCGCCACCGATAGCCCCGCCGATAAGCGCGGCGATAAACGGTTTTACAAAGCGCAGGTTGATACCGAAAATCGCCGCTTCCGTAATCCCCAGCAACGCCGAGAACGCCGACGGCAGCGTGATCGCTTTAATCTTCGCGTCTTTGGTTTTAAACCAGACTGCCAGACATGCGCCGCCCTGCGCGACGTTCGCCATTGCCCAGATCGGCAGCAGGAAGTTTACACCGATTGACGGATTACCCAGCAGCCCCGCCTCAATGGCATGGAAACTGTGGTGCACGCCGGTGATGACAATCACGGAATACAACCCACCAAACAGCAATCCGGCCAGCCAGCCTGCATGGGTGATCAGCGTGCTGAGCACAAAGGAGATGCCGTCGCCCAGCGCGCGCCCTGCCGGGCCGATGATCAGCATAGCGATAAAACCGGAGATGATCACCGTCAGGAACGGCGTCAGGATCAGATCCAGCGCATCCGGGATCACGCGGCGCAGTTGTTTCTCCAGCGCACTCATAAACCACACTGCCAGCAGTACCGGGAAGACCGTGCCCTGGTAGCCGATCATCGCCACTTCAATGCCGAAGAAGTTCATGGTGTGGAAGCCTGCGGCCACGCCCCAGGCATTGGTCAGCGCCGGGTGAGTCAGAATGCCGCCGAGGGTTGCGCCGAGATAGGGGTTACCGCCAAACTCGCGGGCGGCGGTAAAACCAATCAGAATCGGCAGAATGATAAACGCCGCCGAGCTGAACATGTCGAGCATGATATAGAGCGCGTTGTCGGCATTGACCCAGCCGTAGGTTTTCACCATACCCAGCAGGCCCATTAACAGACCCGAGGCGACAATCGCCGGAATAATCGGCACGAAAATATTCGACAGCAAACGGGCGATACGCTGGAACGGGTTCAGCTTACGTGCAGCAATATCAGCGGCTTCAGACTTACTGGTTTCGCTGATCCCCGCTTCGGCGATAAACGCCGCGTAGACTTTGTTCACCACTCCGGTGCCAAAGATAATCTGTAGCTGTCCAGCGTTGCGAAAACAGCCTTTCACCCCGTCGACCTGACCGATGGCGGCGGTATCGGCTTTGGCGTCTTCCACCAGCACCAGACGCAGGCGAGTGGCGCAGTGCGCGGCGCTGGCAATGTTGTCCTTGCCTCCCAGTAACGGCAGTAGCGACCGGGAAATTTCTGCAAAATCCATAAAAACCTCTGTCTTATCGTTTTTGTGGGATCAACCTGGCAAGATGCGGCCCCCGCAGGGGCCGACCGATCAGAACCAGGTTTCCATTTGTACGCCGAAGTTCCATTCGCCGCCGGCTTTGAAGCCGTTGCTGCCAAAGGCATCATCGCTGGCGTATTTATCCAGACGATGATCCCAGTCCATCCAGGTGGCGAAGAGGCGAATTTCCGGGCGTTTCAGGAACTCGCCGACATCGCTGGCTTTCAGCGTTGGGGCGACGGTGAGTTTGTAGAAACTGCCGCTCACCGCGTTGCGGCTGTTATACCCTTCCGGGCGTAAATCCATGTACTGATAGCTGCCTTCATACTGCATCTCGAAGTTTTCCGTGATGCCCTGAATCAGGCGCAGGTTCGCAGTGGCCCACTGGTAGCTGTCGCCTTTGACGTAACGATCTTTACTGCTCTGCGCAAGCACTGCCGGCGCGATATGCCAGCCGCCGCCCAGCGGGGTGATGCCGTAGCTCGCCAGACGCCAGGTATTGGCTTCCGGCAACAGTGCGCCGTCGGAGCCAATGGATTTGACCTCCGCGCCCAGACCATGACCGTACAGCAAGGCGGTTTTCGCTGACCCTTCACGCAGACCGTAGAAGCTGTCGTTGTGCAGACCAAGCAGGGCGTGTACGCCGGTGTTGGCCGCATCGCCTTTCACTTTGTTGCCTTCCAGATCGAGACGGTCGTCGTTATCTTTGGCACGCATACCGCTGACCATCAACTGTACCGGGCCATAAAAGTTGTTCAGCGACAGAATGTAGTTCTGCGCGGTGTTTTCACTGTTTTCGATATCGCCGAAGGTGCGGCCGTAGATCGACAGGTTGCTGCGCGCCGCGTCGCTCCACTTCATGTCGTAGATCCCGGCGCCGGTACCGGCGAGGAATACCACATCGGAGTCGATCCAGTGAATATCGAAGTTATCGCGGTCAAAACGCTTACCGGCCCAGACGGTGGAGTCTTTAAACGCGCCGGTAAACGTGGGCAGATGACCGATTTCAGTGAACGCCTGACGCAGGTTGAGATCGCTGGAGGAGGCGGTCCAGTCGTTATAGGTTTTTTGCCCGTCGGCAAGCATCACTTTAAAGCGGGTGGTCGCCCCGTTCGCCAGTGTCTGTTTATGTTCGAGGTTCATTTCGACATAGGTGTCCGGTTCGTTCCCCAGACGCCCAACGTGCCCCCCGGTTTCGCCTGCTGGCGTTACCGTCGGGCCGCCCTGAGTTTTGGCCGCGGAGTTGTTCATCAGCAAGCCGGAACGGGCATAGCCGTGGAACTCGAAGCCCCCTTCGTCGCTGGATTTCTGCTCCAGTTTTGCGGTGCGTTGTTCCACTTGTGTGGTGGTGGTTTGCGTTTTTTGCTGGGCAGTCGCCAGTTGCTGCGCCTGTTTTTCCGCCGCCTGAGCGCGGGTTTCGGCAGCGCTGGCGCGTTGTTCCGCCGCCTGTAAACGCTGCTCCAGCGCCGCGAGGCGCGCTTCAATACTGCTTGTGCCGGTATCGGCAGCCCAGACGGATCCGGAACTTAATATCACACCAAGGGTTACAGCGAGCGTGCTTTTTTTCATCGTTTTGCATCCCTAAGGAAGAGCCATCATCACAAAGTTATTTTTGCTAAACCGGTTTAGGTGTTGAATCATAATCACGCCCAATTTATCAGCGCAATGAAATTTGCTAAACCGGTTTAGTGAATGTGAGACGGCTCGCAAAACGAAGCGGTAACCCTACTCAAAATCAGGCGATATGATCCTCAAGCTGGTGGCGATAGGGCAGCGCGGTCATTGCCCCTTTTGCGGTGGTCGCCAGCGCGCCGCAGATTTGCGCGCTCGCCAGACGTGCTGCCAGCGCGGGTTCGTTGTCCGGCAGGCCATGCTCCGCCAGACCCCACAGTAAACCGGCGACAAATGCGTCCCCTGCGCCGGTGGTGTCGACACTCACCACTGGCAGTGTGGGGTAGTGGTAAAGCGTGCCGTTGTGCCAGGCTTGCACCCCCGCTTTGCCTTGGGTGACCAGTAATAAGCTGATGGCATAGCGCTCCGCCAGCGTCTGCATGCTGGCACCGATGTGCGGCGAGCCGCTGATAAACGCCAGCTCCTCTTCCGAGAGTTTCACCACATCCGCCAGCGTTAGCGCCTGGCGTAAACACTGACGCAGTTGTTCGTCGTCAGCCCACAGGTCGTGACGAATGTTGGGATCAACGCTGACAAACCCGCCCGCCGCGCGGATGTTTTGCATGGCGGTAAACGCAGCGCTACGCGACGGTTCGGCCGCCAGCGCGATAGAACAGCAGTGCAGCCACTCTCCGCGCTGAAATTCAGGTAAATCTTTACTGGTCAGAAACAGATCGGCGCTGGGTCGCACCATAAAGGTAAAGGAGCGCTCACCGTCATCGTCCAGCGCTACCACCACCGTTGAGGTACGCTGCACCGGGTCGGCAGCCATAAACGCGGTGTCGACCTGTTCATGCGCCAGCGTTTGCTGCATAAAGCGGCCAAACGGATCGTCCCCCACACGGCCAATAAAGCCGCTATTCCCCTGTAACCGGGCAATTCCCACTGCCACATTCGCTGGCGCACCGCCGGGACATTGCATCAGGCGTCCCGGCCCGTCCGGCAGCAGATCTACGACGGCGTCGCCCAGACACCAGACTCGAGCTGACATGCTATTCTCCCGCTAAAAAATATCGCTAAAATTTAACTAAACCGTTTTAGCAAATCAATGTCGTTCTCTGATTTCTGCGTAACATCTTTAAGCTGTCATCTTTTTTCTGCATGCTGGAGCGTCTATTTATCAACCAGATGGATGTGCATATGTCGCAACCGCTTTTTGTTTTCGATCTTGATAACACCTTGATCCACGGCGACAGCAGCACGCTCTGGAGCCGCTACCTGGTGCGTGAAGGCTTTGCCAGCAACCCGGACTATTTGTTGCATGAAGAGCGCATGATGCTGGATTACGCACGCGGTGAAATGGATCTGCATGCGTATGTGGCGCTGACCCTGTCGCCATTGACGGATATTCCGATAGCGCTGGTGGACCGCATGGTTGCGCTGTGCGTTGAAAAAGAGATCGTGCCGCGCATCTACCCGCAGGCGCTGGCGTTGATTAACCGCTTACGGGCGCAGCAACAGCCGATGCTGATTATCTCGGCATCGGTGGGGTTACTGGTGAAGGCTATCGCCCCGGTGCTGGGCATTGAGCACGCCATTGGCGTTGAGGTGAAAACCGATAACGGGCGCTACACCGGCGTTATTGACGGGACGCCCAGTTACCAGCAGGGAAAAATCACCTGCCTGGAGAACTTCCTCGCCCGTCACCCGCAGTATGACGGGCCGCTGACGTTTTACACCGATTCGATTAACGATCTGCCGCTGTGTGAGCGTGCTGACCACGTTTACCTGGTGAACCCGTGCCAGAAGCTGGCAGCGCACGGAGCGCTGCGCCACTGGCCGGTGCTTGACTGGCAACTTACTCAGGCGTAAACAACGGCACCGGTTTGCCGGTGATATAGCGTCGGCGCAGCCAGGCCGACGCGGTATCCATCAGCATCACCACCGCCACCAGGATCAGGGTGATAAACATCACCACATCCCAGTTCCACAACCGCATGTTCTCGGCATAAATCAAACCAATGCCGCCCGCGCCAACAAACCCCAGCACGGCGGCCGAACGGGTGTTGGACTCTATCTGATAGAGGCTAAGGGCAAGAAATGTCGGGAAGGACTGGGTAAAGGTGCTGAAGCGGTGTTTTTGCAAACCCCCTGCGCCGACCGCTGTTAAGCCGCGACCGGGGGAGCGATCCACGGCTTCATGGCTTTCTGCATACAGACGCCCGAGCAACCCGGTGTCCTGCATAATGATCGCCAGTACCCCGGCAAGCGGTCCCAGCCCGACGGCGCGCACGAAAATCAGCCCCCAGATCGCCATATCAATACCGCGCAGGATGTCGAACACGCGGCGCATAAAAAAGGCGATTGCCCCGGTAATCCCGCCTTTCATGATGTTGCGCGCCGCAAGGAATGACAGCAGCAAAGCAAACACTGTGGCGGTCAGGGTCCCGGCGAAGACAATCGCCAGCGTGATGCCGATCTGCGTAAAGTAGTAGCCAAATGGCCAGTTAAGGAAGTCGTGCCAGACGAACATCCGCAGAATGTAGCGCCCTATCTGCTGGAGGCCGCTGAGCGCCTGATCGGCAGGAATGCCAAACTGCATAAAAAACCAGCCGTAATAGAGCAGAACGGCCAGGGCGATAAGCCCAAGACGACGCAGATAGTGCCCCTGCGCCTGGAACAGATTTTTGTTCAGCTTGCGGCTTAATGCGACGTTCTGAACGGTTTGCACTCGGGTCATTTTTTCCCCTCCAGCACCCACTGGCGCAAGCGCCCGGAGAGCGTATCGAGCAGCGACACCACAATGATAATGAGCAGCAGCGTGATGCTGACCTGATCATAACGGTCGAGTTTGATGTTGGTCATTAGCTCCTGGCCGATGCCGCCTGCGCCGACCAGACCAAGAATGGTGGAGGAGCGGAAGTTGATCTCCAGGCGCATAAAGCCGTAAGAGAGAAAAATCGGTTTCACCTGCGGCCACAGGGCAAAGCGGATGCGCTGCAAATGCGTTGCGCCGCAGGCCGCCAGCCCGCGTACGGGGCGGTCTTGCGCGCTTTCCACCGCTTCATAAAACAGCTTGGTCAGGCTGCCGATGGTGTGCAGCGTCAGCGCCAGAAAACCGGGAATGGCGCCGATGCCGAAGGCCATCACAAAGATCACCGCCCACGCCAGTTCCGGCATCGTGCGCAGAAATGCCACCAGCGTGCGCACCGCAAAGCGGACTGCCGGAGGCGACCAGGTGTTGCCTGCCGCCAGAAAGGCGAATACACCGGCGATGGCAAAGGAGAGGATCGTGGCGGCCAGCGCCAGTTGCAGGGTCTCCCAGATCAGCGGTAGCTGGATGGGCAGCCGATATCCCCAGTAGGCCAGTGAACCCTTGGTATGGCTGTCGGCAAACAGCACTGGCCAGTGCAGTGTGGGCACGGTTTCCAGCATGTAATCGAGAAAGTTGGGCAGAGAGTGCCAGATGGTGGCGAGATTAAACTCCGCTGCACTGCCCGCCGCAAAATAGAGGGCCAGCAACAGTAATGACCAGGTCACGGTATCGCGCTTTTGGCGCATTCTGACCTGCTGATAGTAGTGTTCAAACTGCATATTCGACGTGCTCATGCGTTGCAATTGCGTCCTGTATGACAATCGAATAAAAGCCCCTGGTTTTTACGCAGGGGCTTGCGACATCGTGAGACGACAACTTAACGGGCGGTAACCAGCTCGCGTTTCATCTCAATGATCTGTTTAAAGTCGTCCACGCTACCCGGGCCGATATGCTGCGTGCCGCCCATCGCTTTCACGAAACAGGCGTGGTTGTCGGTATCCAGTTTTTTGATTGCCGTAATGACTTTGGCTTTGAAATCCGCCGGCAGGCTGTTGCTGACGAGGATCGGGCCGTTCGGGATCAGCGGCGATTCCCAGATAATGCGGATTTGTTTCATCAGGTCCGGGTGATCCATGCGGATCAGGCGGTTAAATGCGCCCACGCTGTAACCGGAATTGTAATCGCCGACCATAGACGTCCAGGTGACGGCGCCAGCGAACTGACCGTTCAGCACGCCGAGGATGTCCTGCTCATGACCGCCGGAGAAAGTGACGCTGGAGAAATAGTTGTTGTATTTGTTATCCGCGTTGCCGCCGAACTTCTGTTTGAATTCATAGTTCGGGATCAGGTAACCAGAGGTGGAGTCCGGATCGGCGAAGCCAAAGGCTTTACCTTTCAGATCTTCCAGTTTTTTGTACGGGCTGTCGGCTTTGACGATCACCACCGAGTGGTAACCGCGAGACTTGTCTTTGTCATCCACGGCGATGCCGACGATATCGACCGCTTTCGGGTTGTTGATATACACCGAGGCGTAAGACGAAGGCGACATGCTCAGCACTACATCGACTTTGCCGCCCAGCAGACCCTGGATCACGCCGGAGTAGTCAGATGAATTGCGCAGTTTGGTGTCCACGCTGAGCTCTTTATCAAGAAACTCTTTGACGCACTGGTTGTCGCCAATTTGTTGGGTGGCGTTCTGCCCGCCAAGGATCCCCAGATTCAACTCTTTCGGCTGCTCCGCCGCCGAAGCCTGCCATGCCAGCAGCAGACCTGTCATCAATGCAGATAAACGTAATGCGCCCGAAATATGCTTTTTCATTGTCATTGCCTGTGTTGTCTCATTGGAAGGGGAAGAATTAATGCAACTGGCTTATTTCATCGCCATAAAGGATCTGCAAAACGTCCTGCGTCAGCCGTGAAGGGTGGTCGTCAAAAACAATTCGTCCCTGAGAAACGCCAATCACGCGCGTGCAGTACTCTTTTACCAGCTCGACGGAGTGCAGGTTTACCATCACGCTAATGCCTTGTTCGCTCACTTCGCGCAGTACACCCATGATGCGCTGCGTGTTTTTCGGATCCAGCGACGCGACCGGCTCGTCGGCCAGCAAAATGGAAGGGTTCTGGATCAGCGCCCGACAAATCGCCACGCGTTGCATCTGGCCACCGGAGAGGGTTTCCGCACGCTGGAGGGCATGCGGCAACATATTCAGCCACTCCAGCAGCGCAATGGCTCTGGCGCGATCTTCATCGGTGAACACTTTAAACAGGGATTTCAGCGTTGATGTCTGGCTCAGACGACCCAGCAGCACATTGGTGAGCACATCAAGGCGCGGTACCAGGCAGAAGTCCTGGAAAATCATCCCGCATTCGCTGCGCCACTGATTAAGCGCGCGGCCTTTGAGGCGTGAAACATCGCGCGGCGTACCCACTTCCGGGAAGCTGTTGATCTCACCGGACGTCGCACTGTGCGTGCCGTTCAGAACGTGCAGCAGGGTTGATTTCCCCGCGCCCGAGCGACCAATCACGCCGACCATCTCGCCGCGATGCAGATCGAAGCTGATGTCGTGCAACACGGTCTGGTGCGCGTTATAGGACTTGCGTAAGTGGTTTACGCTTAGCACTTTTTGTTTCGGCACCGTGTTGAGTTGATGCAGAGACGAATAGTGGCCTTCAGAAATTTCCGCCAATGCGCTGTTCATAAGTCATCCGGTTTTTTCATTAAACTGGCGACCATTAAGAGGACGGGTGATGATCGTTTTATGACGGAAAGACGAACAAATAGTGAACGTGTGGCTTCGTTGGGAAGGGAATAAGATGAGCAGGCTATTTCATGTAAGTGATAGTGATATATTTTTGCCATCCGGGCGCACGCTGTACGCCCGCAGGATCGGAAAAGAAGGGTAGCCGCAGACGCGGCGCTGAAGATATTTCGACAACCCACTCGCCTTCACCCAGAAAACGAAAACGGACCTGCTCCGCGCTAATTGATACATTCTCAAAAATGCCCGTTGCCCACATCTGGCCAATTCGCACAACCTCCTTTACGCCATGCCGGATATCAATCAGCACGATGGTCAGGGATTCTTCAAAGATTACATCATCAGTAAGAAACAGCAGATAGCGCGTGTTATCCACCTGTACCGCCGCTTCAAGCAACAGGCCGGGAACGGTGATATTCGTTACTTCATCTGCGATCAATACGACCGATTGGGCCTGGCGGAAGTCGGTGACATCACGCACCGTTATTATTGATACATTATTGGTTGCTCTCATGACTTATTTGAATTTCGCTGACATTTGAACTTCGGATTATTCTTATCCGGGGCGGCAACAAAGAGAGTATGCTAGATAAGCCTTTACGCATGAAAAATATGAAATATAAGCGTCAGGTTTCAGGCCATTTCCGCTTTATATATAAATTATGTGCAAGCTTATGGATAGCATTAAATCTCCGCACCTGTATTTGATGCCCGGTCAGAAACCCATGCGACTAATGCGGTTGGGGCATTTTGCAACATTCACGATCACTCTTGGGGTCAAACCGGTCCCAAATCGGTTTACGGTGCTGATGCTCGCGCCATACAAAGGATGGATAAAGAATGAACGAGCGTATTTCCGTTAAATTGCCTTCCGCAGACAGCCTGCTTTTTTGGCAACTGTCGGGCCGCGAGGCACTTTCAGAACCTTTTGTTTTTAATCTCACGCTGCTTGGCGAGGATGCACGTGTCGATCGCAGCAAATTGCTCGGCCAGTCGGTCACCGTGACGGTGCCAACACAATCGCTCACCACGCCACGCTATCTCAACGGCAAAGTGACGCGTGCAGGTGTGCGCCCGGTGGAGCTTTCGGGTACGCGCTATGCCGCTTATACCCTGACCGTCGAGTCCGACCTTTGGCCCATGAAGCGTGACCGTAATATGCGTATTTTCCAGGGGCAGACGGTACCGGAAATCGTTAAAACGCTGTTCAGCGAATACCAGGTCAAAGTCGATGATCAACTGACCAGCAGTTACCGTGTCTGGGATTACTGCGTACAGTACCAGGAAAGCAGTCTGGATTTTGTCAGCCGTTTGCTGGAGCTGGAAGGGATCGCCTATCACTTCCGCCATGCGGCGGACAGCCATCAGTTGGTGTTGACAGATACCGGTTCGAAAAGCGAAGCGTTTCCGGGGTACGAAAGCATCCCTTATCATTCGACCACGTCGGGCGGCGTTACCGGGGAAGAGGGAATCAGCCAGTGGGCGATGGAAGACAGCGTGACGCCGGGCAAGCTGAGCCTTGAGGATTATGATTTCCGCCAGCCCAACGCATGGTTGTTCCAGGCGCGGCAAAACCCCGCGTCACCCATGCCCGGCGATATTGACGTCTATGAATGGCCCGGCCGTTTTAGCGAACACAGCCACGGTGAAAAGTATGCCCGCATCCGTCAGGAGCGCTGGCAAGTGGATCATCAACAAATTGTCGGTTCCGCAACCGCAACGGGTATCGTGCCAGGCGCCGTTTTTCAGTTAAGCAACGCGCCTTTTGCTGGTGATAACGGCGAATACCTGGTGACCGCTGCCGAATATGACTTCCGCGAGAATCAGTACGCTTCCGGTGATGCGGGCGATACCATGCATCGCATTGAATTTTCTGTTATTCCCTCTTCAACACCGTATCGCCCGGAAGTGAAAACGCCCTGGCCGCGCACCTACGGGCCGCAGACAGCGAATGTGGTGGGGCCACAAGGTGAAAGCATCTGGACCGACCGCTATGGTCGTGTGAAGGTGAAATTCCATTGGGACCGCCAGGCCAAAGGCGACGATACCAGCTCCTGCTGGGTGCGCGTTTCCAGCGCGTGGGCCGGACAGGGCTTTGGCGGCGTGCAAATTCCGCGTATCGGCGATGAAGTGGTGGTCGACTTTATCAATGGCGACCCGGATCGACCGATCATTACCGGGCGCGTATATAACGAATCCAGCATGCCACCGTGGGAACTGCCTGCGGCGGCAACGGTGATGGGCTTTATGACGCGCAGTAAAGACGGCAATAAAGATAATGCCAGCTACCTGTTTTTTGAGGATAAGCCGGGCAGTGAAGCCGTCGATTTGCACGCCGAAAAAGATATGAGCGTGACGGTAGAGAACGACCAGACGGTAGCGATTGATGGTCATCGTAACACCACCATCAAAAAGACGCAGACCGATACGGTTACGGAAGATGCGACTTTCAATTATCAGGCGAAGCGCACCACCACGGTGACGAAAGCGGAAACCAAAACCTTTAACGATAGCGAAACCACCACCATTCAGAATGGGCGCAAACTGGAGATCACCAGTGGTGGCGACAAGGTGATCATTAAAGATGGCCGCACCACCGATGTGACCGGCAATGAGTCGCACCATGTGACCGGCAATGTGACGCAGAACTTTGATAGCGCGTTAACCACCACCATTAAAACCGGGCAAACCGAGACGATTGATGGCGGGGTCACCATCAATGTCAACAGCGGCAACTGGACGCAGAATGTCAATGCCGGGACCATTACTATTACCAGCCCGCAAACCATTACCTTACGCAGTGGCGTGGCGATAAACCTGGATGCACCGAAGTCGTCCTATACAGTTGGGGGGCATAAAGAGGCTATAACGGGTAATAGTTTCAGCGTGACAGGAGCATCTGAAAGCTTTACTGGGGTATCAGGTGATTACAAAGGCTTAACGGTATCGGCCGCGAATACATCTATTTCGCGGCAGGTCATATCGATATCATCTAAAGCTTTTGAGAAAAAAAATAATCCGCTTAAATACGAGAAGGTAGGTGTACTACTTGAGTCTGGAGCACTTCGCTGGAGCTCTAAAGCATTGACGCTAATTGTCTAGATTTATGGGGTTATAAAATGGAATTCAGATGGATTTATCTTGTTTATCTCTTTCTCGCTTTTGTTTTTTTTAGAGTGGTGATGATGGCAGGGTCTATGGTTATCCCTGGAATCAGACAGGGAATGATGGAATCAGAAGTTAGACGAAATGGTATTGGTGTCAATGCTGATATTGTTTCTCGCAATCGGACGGATATGTTCGATGCTGAATTACCTGTTTATAGAATAACGTTTAAATTCAAAACGAAAGAGGGAACTGAGGTTGAGTCAAGCCTGGATAAGGCTCTTGCCGCAGAGGAAGTTATGCGTTTTGCACCTGGTAATGGAACCACAATAAAATATGATCCCAAAGATCCCAAACGTATTGCTCTCTATGATAAGCCACTGATTTTGGGTGATTAATGCGTATGTGTTGTCATGTCTCAATTTACAAGATAGGCAAGTAATGTATTGAGTAAATTGAGATAAAGGAGGTGTTTGAATGGAATTTAGATGGATGCATCTTTTTTATCTATTTTTTATGTTTGTGGGGGTATGCGTTATTCGGAGTATTTATAAATCATTTGGCGTATATGTCAGGCAGATGTTTGTCGAAATTAAAGTGCTGAGAACGGGTATCGGTGTCAATGCGGATATTGTCGCCAGGAGTCCAACGGGGCATTTTGACGCCAATATTCCGGTGTACAGACTGACATTTAGGTTTAAAACGCGCGAAGGGGTTGAAGTTCATTCCACATTGCTCAGAGCACTTGATGCTGATGGAATAATGCGTTATGCGCCGGGTAACGGGGCAACGCTCAAATATGATCCTAAAGACCCAAAACGCATTGGCATGGATGATATTGATAAACCGCTGATTTTAGGTGACTGAGCCTGTGTTAGTGAGTCATTGTAGCCACCGGGAAGATCGGTATGCATACTAACCTTTATGACATTATTTTCCTTGCGGTAGCCGCGTTGCTACTGTTTGGTCTCTACAAGTTGGTGCGTTGGATCCGCCAGATGTTTATTGAGGTGCATGTGAGCAAATATGGTATTGGCGCGAATGCCGATATTATTGCCCTTAAGCGCACCAACTTGATGGAGAGGCGCACAGTCTATTGTGAACTGGTACTGCGCTTCAGAACCCGCGAAGGGCAGGTGGTGCAGGCGAGCGTGTTTGAGCACCTGAACCGCCGTGAAATTGTGCGTTTTTCCGAAGGTAACGGCACCACTGTAAAATACGATCCGCAAAATCCGCAGCACATTATCTTATATGACCGCCCGCTAATTTTAGGCGATTAATCCCGGCGAATTCCTGTTGCCCCAACAGCGCTGATGATGGAAGGTTTACTGCGAAATCAGCGCTGTTTCTCTCATGCCATCCGGCTCGTTAACCGCCTTCCCGCTTTCGCACTGCAACACCCGTTATTTTAATCACGCCAGCGTCACAAAAGTCGCAAAAAACAAGCCACTGCGTTGCATCGGCCAGATCTCACGCTATATGTTAAATTTGTGTTTAAAAAATGATACCGAGGGATTGTTCATGGATAAGAAAACAGATCTACTGGTCGCTGCGCTGGCTCTGCTTTTTTCTGGCTCCGCACTGGCGGCGGTACCACAGGGCTACCCGGCGGACTATCAGAAAATAGTCGACGCTGGCACCAAAGAAGGCAAAGTTGTTATCTACTCCACTACTGACACCAAAGCCGCAGGGCCGTTAATCAAAGGCTTTGAGGCGCAGTATCCGGGCATCAAAGTCGAATATAACGACATGAACAGCACCGAACTGTACAACCGCTATCTGAGCGAGCAGGCTTCCGGCGGCGGTAGCGGTGATGTGGTCTGGAGTTCGTCGATGGATACCGCGCTGAAACTGGCGACTGATTACGCTGACGAATACGCCTCCCCGGAAGTGAGTAAATTACCGAAATGGGCGGTGTGGCAGAATAAAGCCTATGGCACCACCTATGAACCAGTCGTGTTTATTTATAACAAGCGCTTGATTCCGCAGGGTGATGTGCCGGACTCGCATACCGCACTGGCCAAATTGATCGCCAGCCAGACCGATAAATTCAAAAATAAAGTCACTACCTACGATATCGAAAAATCCGGGCTGGGCTTTATGCTGGCGGTGGAAGATCTCAAATTCGATAAAGACTATTTCGCGCATCTGGCGGACGTGGCAAAAGGTGGGCTGACGGTGCAGTCCTCCACCGGCACGATGATGGAGCGTGTCTCCTCCGGGGAAAACCTGATTGGCTATAACATCCTCGGATCGTACGCCGAAGCCCGCGCCAAAGGGGATAATGCACTGGGTATTTCTTACCCGAAAGACTATATCCTGGTGTTGTCCCGCGTCTCGTTTATCAGCGCGCAAGCGGAACACAGCAACGCCGCCAAATTGTGGTTCGACTATGTGTTGTCGGAAAAAGGGCAGAGCATTCTGGCCAATCAGGCGGACATTCCCTCCCTGCGTAACGATATTGAAGGCAAAAACGACATTGATGGCATGACCAAAATGCTTGGCGATGCGCTCAAACCGATCCATGTGGATGCGTCGCTGCTGGAATATCTGGAACCGAAAAAGCGTCTGGAATTTATTAAACAATGGCGTGCGGCTGCCGCCAAATAATGGCTGTACGGGCGGCGCGTCGTGATAGCGCGCCCCCTTTTCATCGCCAGGATGGTTTGCCTGAAATACCTGACCAAAGGGATGACCAATGAATACATTGCGCAGAAAGTGGCAGGGGATGCCGCGCGGTGTGATCGTGCTGATCACCGCGTTGGTTATTTATGTTCCGCTGTTATTTATTGTGGTGCAGAGTTTTCTCTCCGCGCCCTTTTTTGTCCGTTCCAAAGAGCTGAGTCTCGAATCTTTCGCCTTTATTTTTACCGATCCGGATTTTTATCTGGCGCTGAAATCCGGCTTTATTCTGGCGTTTGGCCTGGTGTTTATCGCTATTCCGCTGGGCGGTATTCTCGCGTTTCTCATGGTGCGCACCGACTTGCCCGGTCGCCGCTTTATTGAGCCGTTGATCCTGGTGCCGATCTTTGTTTCGCCGATGGTGTTGGGCTTTGGCTATGTGGTTGCCGCCGGGCCGGTGGGCTTCTTTTCGCGCTGGGCCGAGGAGGTGATCGGCTTTGTGCCGTGGAATATCTACTCCATGTTCAGCATTGTGGTGATTGCCGGACTGACACACGTGCCGCATGCCTATTTGTATATCTCGTCGGCACTGCGCAGCGTGGGCTCTGATGTGGAAGAGGCTGCCCGTACCGTGGGCGCGTCGCCACTGCAGGTGATGACATCTGTCAGCTTGCCGATGGTGCGCCCGTCGATTCTGTACGCCTGCGTGTTGCTGTTCTTCCTCGGGCTGGAGGTGTTCGGCCTGATGCTGGTGCTGGGCGACCCCGAAGGCAACATGGTGCTGGCCACCTATCTCTATAAGCTCACCAACAAGCTGGGCACGCCTTCTTATCATCTGATGGCTGCCGTTGCCGTGGTGCTTATCTGCATCACCATTCCGCTAGTGATGCTGCAACGCCGCCTGATGCGCACCGCCAACCGCTTTGTCACCATGAAAGGCAAAGCGTCGCAGGCGCGGGCGCTGCCGCTGGGCAAATGGCGCTGGGTCGCTGGCGCGGTGGTGGTGGCCTGGTTAACCGTCACCATCGGCGTACCGCTGATTGGCGTTGTGCTGCGGGCATTTATCTCGAACTGGGGGGTTGGCGTTTCACTGTGGGATGAGGTTTCGCTGGATACCTTCCGTAATATCTGGCAGCAGCCCAATCTGTTGCGCGCGATAGTGAACTCAATGGCAATTGGCGTGTTCGGCGGGGCGCTGGCGGTGATCTGCTATCTGTTTGTCGGCATTGCCATGCACCGCAAGCAGGATAACGTCACGCGGTTCCTCGATTACAGCGTGCTGGTGCCCCGTGCTGTGCCGGGGTTGCTGGCGGGGCTGGCGTTTTTGTGGGTGTTCCTGTTTTTGCCGATGTGGCTCGATCAGTCGCTGAAAAACGGCTGGCTCTCCGGGTTGCCGGTGGCGGAGTGGCTGCGTGAGAACCTGATTGTCTGGCTACGATCGTTGCGAAACACCATTTTCAGCGTCTGGCTGGCTTATACCGTGGTGTGGATGGCCTACGGCCTGCGGCTGATCTCTTCCACCCTGTTGCAGGTGGGGCCGGAGCTGGAGGAAGCGGCGCGCAGTACCGGGGCGACCAGCGGCCAGGTCACACGCCATGTGACGGTGCCGCTATCGCGTTATGGCCTGATTGGCTCATGGCTGCTGATGTTCCTCATTTTTGAGCGCGAGTACTCAACCGGTGTCTATTTGCTCTCCCCGGGGACGGAGACGATTGGCTCGATGCTGGTGTCGCTGTGGGCTGCGGGAGCGATTGATATCGTTGCAGCGCTGTCGTTTATCAACATTCTGCTGGTGGTCATTGGTCTGGGTGTGGCCCTGCGTTTTGGAGTGAAATTACATGATTGAGCTATCGGTAGAGAACTTACATCTGACTTACGGCGACAACCCGGTGCTGAAAGGCGTATCGATGGAGCTGAAACGCGGCGAAGTGGTGTCGCTGCTTGGTCCGTCTGGCAGTGGCAAAACCACCTTGCTGCGCGCGGTGGCCGGGTTGGAGAAACCCACTCAGGGGCGCATCACCATTGGCAGCAACATTGTTTATGACGGCACCCCGCGCAGCGAAATCCCGGCGGAAGAGCGCAATCTGGGGCTGGTGTTCCAGTCCTATGCCCTGTGGCCGCATAAAACGGTATTCGAGAACGTCGCTTATCCACTGAAGCTGCGCAAGGTCCCCTCTGCAGAAATCACCCAACGTACGCAAACGGTGCTCGATCAACTGGGGTTGGGGCACCTGGGCAAGCGCCATCCGCACCAGCTTTCCGGGGGGCAGCAGCAGCGTGTCGCCATTGGCCGTGCGCTGGTCTATAACCCGCCGGTGATCCTGCTCGATGAACCGTTGTCGAACCTGGATGCCAAGCTGCGCGAAGAAGCGCGCGTTTTTTTGCGTGAGCTGATTGTGAAGCTGGGGCTGTCGGCGCTGATGGTTACCCACGATCAGAATGAAGCGATGGCGATTTCCGATCGTATTTTGTTGCTCAACAACGGCGTCATCGAACAACAGGGCACTCCACAGGAGATGTACAGCACCCCGTCGACGCTGTTTACCGCTGAATTTATGGGCAGCAATAACCGCCTGCACGGAACGGTGACCGATATCAGCAACGGCAGGGCGCGTATCGAAGGCGCGAAATGGTCATTGTGGGGCGTGGCCGGGCCGGGACTGAGCGTCGGTCAGCAGGCGACGGCGGTGATCCGGGTGGAGAGCCTGCGGCTGGTCGATGCGCCGCAGGATAATTCCATGGAGTTACCAATGCTTACCAGCATGTACCTTGGCGATCGCTGGGAGTATCTGTTCCGCACGGCAGGGGATGACTTTGTGATCCGCGTGTACGGCACTCAGCAGCGCGACATGCAAAATTACCGTGTGGTATTGCCAGACGATCAACTCTGGATCTTCCCCAAAAGCTGATTACGGCAACGACACCCAGCGGTAACCCACCCCAATGGTCACCGTCACAATCGTGGCGGTGGCCGCAATATGCATCAGCAGATCCAGCGCGCTGATATGCGTCGGGTGGCACAGCGACAGCAGCGTGAGCGCCATACAGGCAACCCCTGCCCCCGCCGCGGCCAGGCTGCGCAGCGGATAGAGCGTGCGTGTACGGCGCAGATAACCAATCACCATCGCCACCATCGGCGTACTGACCACGACCATAAACAAGTAGCAATTCGGTCCTTCTATGGCACCGACGGCAGGCGCAGCCTGGTGGCTATGCAGGTTGGCGAGTGTGCTGATTAACCAGAGACCTGCCAGCGGCGCAAACCATCGCCAGTTCAGCGGTCGCTGCCCGGCAATGCTCAGTAAAAAAGCGTTACGCACCGCAAGCAGACCGGCGACAAATGTCAGCAGGAGCTGTAACGCTGCCCAGTTCGCTCCCGTTTGTGACCAGTCGGTCAGTGTGCGGTTAAGCAACAAGCTGGCGACGATCCCGCAGGGCAATGCCATGGCAACCCATGCCAGAGTACGCCAGCCCGGTTGCCACGGGCGTTTTACCGGCTCCATTGAGCGGCTTAATTTTTCTATCAATACGTCATGATCGGCCATGTTGTGCTCCTAACCGACGAAGATTACTCAATGCGCGATGCAGCAGGGACTTAACGGCGGAGACCGTCAGATTAGTGTGCGTCGCGGTTTCCGACAGACTCATCTCCCGCAGATGAACATGCTCCACAATTTGCCGCTGGCGTGCCGGTAGCTGATCCAACAGCGCCGACAGTTCTTCCTGCGAATGCGGCGGCTCACTGGCAGTGAATAAGGGCTCCGGCGCAAGGTCGCAGTCCGTTTCCCGCAGCGAGTGGCGACCGCGTTTACGCAGGGCGTCAATGCCGCGCGCGTGCGCTATCGCCATCAGCCAGGGCAAAAACGGCGATGCAGGATCGTAGGTATGACGCACCCGGTGCACGGCGAGCAGCACATCCTGAACAACATCTTCCAGCAGAACGTCATCGGCGATTTGCCGTCGCGCCAGTGAGCGGATAACCGGCACCAGCGCTTTCAGCAGCCGCGTATACGCCTGTTGATCGCCCGACTGCGCAAGCGCCATCAGGTGCGGCCATTCGTCACGCGCTGCCTCACTTTTATCCATATTCCGCCTTTATGTTTTTTTCCCGCTGGCCCCGGTCAGCGCGTTAACCACAATTGAGGGGGTTAATACCTGCGGCAAGATCTTCGGCGCACTGCCATCCGCCGGGTAGATCACATACAGCGGCAGGCTACCCTGGCCCAGCTCGTTCAGCGCATCATCGATATCGGCGTTGAATGTTGTCGAGTCGGCAATCATATACAGCGTGCCGGTCTTTGCCAGCGCCTCTTTTACCGCCTGAGTGGAGAGCGATGTCTTCTCATTCACCTGGCAGGTGATGCACCACGACGCGGTAAAATTGACGAAAATAGCCTTGCCGTGGCCGCGATTGTCCGCCACGGTTTGCGGCGACCATTTTACTTCTTCCACCTGCTGCGTTGCCTGCGCTGAAGGCAGTGCCGCGCTGTTGGTTATCACCGACGGGAGCGGAACCAGCGCGGCGAGCAGCAGGGCTGCCGTCGCAGTGAACAGCGCTTTATGCCTGCGCCCGGCAAAGCGCTGCTGTTGCGCCATACCGTACAGCCAGGCGGCAAAGCTCACCACCACTGCCGCCGCAAGGATTGCCGCCAGCGCCGTGTTACCTGCCTGTTGCGCCAGTACCCACACCAGCCAGCCAAATGCGCCAAACATCGGGAACGCCAGCCCGCGTTTCAGGATGCTCATCCATGCTCCGGGGCGCGGCAGCCATTTGCCGAGCGCCGGGAACAGGGAGATCAGGCTGAAGGGGGCGGCAAACCCCAACGCCAGCGTGAAGAAGATCGCCAGCGCCACTGCGGGCGGTTGCACCAGCGCATAGCCAATCGCGCCCGCCATAAACGGCGCAGCGCAGGGCGTCGCGACGATGATCGACAATGCGCCGGTCAGCGCTGCGCGGGTAAACGCACCGCGTTGCAGGTTTATCTCCCCGGCACGTTGCAGGGAAAGCCCCACTTCAAACACCCCAAGCAGGTTTAACGCGGCGCCAAGGATCACCAGCGCAAGGAAGGCAATCACCAGCGGCGACTGGAGCTGGAAGCCCCAACCGACGGCGGTTCCCCCGGCGCGCAGGGCCAGTAAGATCCCGGCGAGGATCAACATGGTTACGACCGTGCCCAACAAAAAGCCGAAGCCCTCTTTGCGCACGTGCGCGGGGTCCTGCGTATGGCGCAGAAGGCCTAGCGCTTTGAGGGAGATTATCGGGAATACGCAGGGCATAAAGTTGAGGATAATGCCGCCAGCGAAGGCGGCGAGCATGGCGGTCAGCATAGCGATTCTCTGGAGTCAGGTTGTTCACAGCGCATCAGGAATGCGCGTTGGCGTATTGTTTCACTGCTTCCATCGTTTTCTGAATATGCGTTTCCGGGTTTCTGTCAGTGTAGCTCAGCAGGATCTTACCGTCTGGCGCGATGACGAAAGAGGTACGGTCTGAAAGGGTTTTGCCGTTCATTTGCATCAGCGTGTCGTACTGCGCGGCGACTTTCGCGCCTGGGTCAGCGGTGACGGTAAACTTGTCGCGGCACTCCAGCTTCGAGAACTCATCCACCTGATCGGTATTCCCGGCGGTGACACCAATTACTGTGGCACCCAGCTTTTTAAAATCATCTGTCGCTTCGGCAAACGCGTGGGCTTCAATGGTGCACCCTTTGCTGAATGCCGCCGGGAAGAAGTAGAGCACCACCGGGCCTTTTTGCAGTGCCTGCTGCAATGAGAAGGTCAGCGGTTTGCCTGCCAGTGCGCCTTGTAGTTTGAAGTCCGGCGCTTTTGTGCCTGCCGGCAGGGCTGCTTGCGCGTTGCCGATGCTAAAAAGGGCGGCGGCGGTCAGGCTCAGAACGAGTTTTTTTATCGGGGTCATGTTGCGCTCCATTTGGGTGAAGAAGAGTGACGCTCATATACAGTTCGCTGGTGGAGAACGGAAAGTTTCGGTCCCGGAAAAAAAATTGCGCGTTGCGCTACGCTGATAAAGTATTAACCAGGGTCACAACAACGGAGCAGAACAGATGGAACCTACCCTGAGTCAGGTGATTGACTTTATCCGCGAATTTACCGGTCATCGACGTATTCCCATTCATGAGCATAGCTGGCTTGAAGCCGATCTTGGGGTAACAGGCGATGAGGGTGTGGATCTTCTGGAGGAGATTGCGCAGGCCTTTGACGTGCAGCTTTATACGGATGAAGAGGGGTACAGCAAAACGTTTTCCCTAGGGGAGAATGAATACCTTTTCCACGGTGAAGGTCTGGACCTGTTTGGTATCTTCCGGTTTGTTAATTGGTTGCGCGGTATACCCGAACCGGTGGTCCGCGATCTGTCTGTCGGGCAGTTGCATCGCGCGTTAGCGGCGGCGACCAGGCATAAATAGATGCAGCTTATTGATACTACTGTGTTGAACACGCGATTCTCTTTGTAGGGCAATCGACGTTTTCTGTATCTGAGGCATCCATTAATCGCATAAAAAAGGAACCAACGGTTCCTTTTTTAGCAGAGCTATGTTGGAGAGTTAACGCTATTCGTGAGTGAGTTTTATTTCTTTTATATTAAAATTTCGGCAGTTTTCGATAGACTCAGGCTGTATATCAAATCTTACTTTTTTAATATTCTCAGCTTTAGTCCAGTTGGCGATTTTAGACATGTTAAAGACCGCACCATTCTGAGGGAGAATCATGCTAACACTGTTTTCTTCACTGAAGCTCCCTTCGTCTGAACTCCAGAAAATTTGAACCATCAGATCATTCTCACTTTTTTTGCAGCTGACATTTAAGTACAGACTGTTTTTTTGTGTGATGAGTTTGGGGTCGAAATTGAATATGACGAAAGGATCACCTCCGATGATTTTGTAATCGCCATCTTTATTTTGAATATCATGAACGCGGTCATAATCTCCATTAATTCCACTATCTCCAGTTGTAGCTTTCAGCGCATGAATAGGTGGCGGAGACAGGAAGAAATCATTAATAATGCTTCGTTCAACACTTGTGACAAAAACATAATCTGGTTTGTAGGTTTTTATCGCATTATACAACCAGATCGGATTTGAACCAAAGTAATGAAGTTGAACTATGTTAGTAAAAGAGGCAGCCATGAACGGCGACATTGCTGTGCCAAATGAATCCCTAAGCCAAAGCACTCTTGCATTCTGTCGAGCGTTGCTTGAGAAGATTCGGATGGGTCTGTTTGGTGCATCAATAGGTTCGTTGGCGCTTTTGCTAATTAATGAATTTGTTTCAAAGTCATATTTTTCTATGTCAATATTCTCTTTTGATAGGACATCAACATATTGAAAATGATCGGTGGTTAAATTTTCCGTGCGAAGGAAACGGGACAGGTCACCCCCAGCTTTGTTTTTCCAACCCGTGTATTTTCCAATGCTTGTTGAGTGATAAGCACCATCGCTAAATACGTTTTCCATAAAATAGCTAAATGCTAACCAACCTGCTATAGTATTCCAATGGGTATCTGTTTTATAGTAAAGAGGTTCTTTGTAGTTTGATTTTTGCTCAGTTAAAAATTTTGTAGGATCAATAAAGATACCTTCTTTATCAGCATCTAAAACTGCGCTAACTTGTCTGTATTCTGCTGAGTGCGCCCATTGCGGTAAGTATTCACCATAAATACTTTCTTTATCAGGGCCAATTAATATTTTAAATTTTTTCACTCCGTTCTCGCGAAAGAAATCATTCCATTCCTGCATTGAGTTGGCTATTTTTTTTGCATTTTCTGTGTCATTTTTAGTTGCCCCTTGTCGTCTGTTTGATACCGTATTGGCCTCTTGATCGCCTAAAAATAACCAGCCATCATGCCCAACAATTACCTGATCAGGGAAGAGGCTAATGCCATAACTAGACAGTATTTTGCTGACAGGCGCAGTGATTGAATCCAGCTTATAATACTGTTTTGTTTTGAAATACTCAGTTAAGCTTTTGTCCCAATGAATGAGATTGTACACTGGCAGTAGCGTTAGCATCAGCGCTGAAATGATTAAAAATGTAAAGACGTATTTTTTCATATCGTTGCTCAAAATTTTGAATACAGTGAAACACTATTTGCTCCAGAGAGAGCTGATAGCATGGCAATAGTGAATAAAAGAATCGATGCAGCAGTTCGTGTCTTTACTGACGTGCTGATAGTTAATTCAGTGGTGTTTTTTTGAGTGATAATAAAAAAAGCCGCAACCACAAAGATGAAAATAAGAATGTTCTCTGAAACGCCAATGGGTATCTCAGGTAGAAATCTCTCCAGGAAGAATCCGGACCAGGAAAGTTTCCACGTTTCTATTTCTGTCGATATATTATCGTATGCGCCTTGTAGTCCTATCATTCCGCCTAAAACTTTCATCGCAGAATCAAGATCTCTGGCCCTAAAGAAAACCCAGGTGACATTAATGAAGTTGAAGGTTATTAGCCAGGCGATTGGGTCTGGAATAGAAACTCTTAACTTTCCCCAAATTCGATGAATGATTAGAGCCAATCCATGTAACAGTCCCCAAATTATGAACATCCAGTTTGCGCCATGCCATAATCCTCCGAGTAAGAATGTTATCAGAAGATTTGCATATGTTACCGCTTCACCTTTTCTATTTCCTCCAAGTGGAATATAAATATAGTTCCGAAGAAAACGACTCAAGGTTATATGCCAGCGACGCCAGAAATCTTGAATATTTAAAGCCTTGTAAGGAGAGTTGAAATTTATCGGCAACTTAATGTTGAATAACAAAGCTGCACCAATCGCCATATCCGTGTAACCACTAAAATCAAAGTATAACTGGAAAGTATAACTAAAACTGGTGAACCATGCGTCCAACATGCTTAAATGTAATGAGTTATCAAAGCCCTGATTGGCCCATACAGCAAACACATCGGAAATAATTACCTTTTTAAAAAGACCAATGGAGAAAATAAAAATACCAAGTGAAATATTTCTATAGTTTATTAGTTTATTCCATTTTGATGAAAACTGAGGAATTATTTCTTTGTGATATGTTATTGGTCCGGAAAAAAGTTGTGGGAAAAAAGTTACAAATAATAAGTAATTTAAAAAACTATAATTTTCAGTTCTCTCTTTATAACTGTCAACAATATAAGCTATCTGCTGGAAGGTGAAGAAACTGATAGCAAGTGGCAATGCCATATGCATCAGTTCGAAATGAGCACCTAACGCATTTAAGTTGGATAAAAAGAAATCTGCATATTTAAAATATCCAAGTAGTGATAGGTTAAATACAATCCCGGAAATGAATGTTATTTTTTTTAAACTATAGATTGATTTTATTTTGACAGATTCAATTTTACTATTTCTTAGCAACGATCCAATCAGGAAATTAACAATCGTTGAAAGAAGTATAAGTGGTAGGAAACGAAGATCCCAAAAACTATAGAAAAATAAGTTTGCGAAAATTAACCATATCTTTGAGAACATTTTCTGTTTTAAATGGTTAAGCCAAAAATATATTGCAAATGTTATTGGTAAAAAAAGTAAAATGTACTGGTATGAACTAAAAAGCATATCCTAACCTTATGCGGAATTAACGACACACAATTCTTATACATATTATTACAATTGTACTTAGAAAAATCTAATTTGCCAAGCTATTCTTGGTGGATATATTGAATGAGATGACATTCCCAAGCACTGAACATTATTATGCGTTATGAAGCGGAGTGCTAATTTGCTATGCGGAGTATCCGACACCAGAGACAGGCAATGAATATTATATAAGAAAATGGTTGTGACTTATCATAACTTATTGTTTTATATAAAGAAGATTGGTCTGGAGAGCACGGGCAACTTAGCCAGGCATTACTGGCATATTGCAAGCCGGCTAAATTCACAGCATTACAATGTCCATCCCATCGCTGAGTTGCCAGAAGAGGGGGGAGAGAATATGATGCAGGAACGCGGATTGGACGTAATTTACGTACTACAGAGGTGGATGATGGTCCAAAATTTATAGGCCGTGGGTTATTAAATCTGGCAGAAAGATAAAATAATACGGATTTCGCAAGCGAGTTTGAGAAATATTATGTAACCGATCCCGCTATCGTTGCGAGGAACCTGCATGTTGCCGTTAAAACAGCGTGTTATTATTGGGATCCAAGCATGTTAATGCGGCAGTCGACAGGAATGGTGTAAATAACGTAACCCTTCTTGTTACAGTGCTTACAACGGTCTCGAAGGAAGGATCGGGGCGTTGCTTAGCGCAAAGAGAGAGCCTGGAATAATATGAAAATATCAACTGACATTATAACATTATTATTGTTTGCTATAACTTTTCCGGCTGTGACTGCTGCGAAAGATTCTGAGTTAACGTGTAAAACTCAAGCAATAAATGAAGCAAATAAACTACTGGCCTTTTATCGAGACAATGATGACAGGGCAGAGGTTGATAAGGACGTAACTGCATTGGCGAAGATGAAAAATCCGGAAAATAAATCTCAATATTATGATGTACTACAAACATGGGGTTATATCTACAAAGGTAAATATCGGATGAGATTCATCTTCCTCAATGACTGTACTCTTATGGGGGAAGAAATTTTAGAGTATGCGAATCCTTAGCATCACTCTGAATTTTACCTATAAATCGGAGCGGCATTTTTGCCGCTCCCCACAATAAAATGAATAACGGAATTTCGATTCAATTCCGTTTAAAGTCCAAGATAATTCAATTGCGTTACTCCCTTTATTCACCCGGGAGCCCTTTGCAGCACTCCTTTATCCGGCATGGCTTTGGCAGTACGTCCTTGCAGACCACCTTTCAGCAGGTTTTCCTGGCAACGATTAAAAACTGACCACAGATCGTCCTGACGGTCTTCATGCGGCGAAGGGTCAGTATCTGGGATGCCGTCACCGGCTGGAACCCTTCGCGCTGCAGGTTCTCCAGCAGGGTGATGGTGGGAATAAACGTGTACTTTTCACTCCTGAAAGCATGTTTGTCCTCTCCGAAGACGCTGGGGACATGCTGCATGAGCTCTTCACGGGTTAAGGGGCGGTCGCGGCGAATCTGGTTAATACGGCCAAAGCGGTTGGCTAATCGCATAATAAAAACTCCTGTGGGGTTAACGACATAAAAAGCAGACAGGCCACGCTCCCGACAGGAAGCCTGGCCTGGTTTGATGAACGTTGTATTGATTGATGGGTTGAGGAATAAACGGGTATTGCTGAAAGTGCTGCTGGGAAGATGGAAGCCCCTTTCAGAGTGGTTGTGGCAGGTTTTTCAGAAACGTAGCAACGGTGATTTTGCTAGTGTTCCGGGTGGAAACGACATCCATCTCTAAATTTAACAATCTAAAAAATACATTTGTCTGGTTAACAGGATGAAATCACATTATTCAGCTATTGGTTTGGGATAATGCGATAAATTCACGTAACTGGAGAAATAACATGGAGTTTTTCAGGAAAACGGCACTGGCAGCACTGGTAATGGGTTTCAGCGGTGCAGCGCTCGCCTTACCGAACGTTACCATTTTAGCGACCGGTGGGACGATTGCCGGTGGCGGTGACTCCGCAACCAAATCTAACTATACGGCGGGCAAAGTTGGCGTAGAAAATCTGGTCAAAGCCGTTCCTCAACTTAAGGATATCGCTAACGTGAAGGGTGAGCAGGTCGTCAATATCGGTTCGCAGGATATGAACGACGACGTCTGGTTAACCCTGGCGAAAAAGATCAATAACGAGTGTGACAGCACTGACGGCTTCGTGATTACCCACGGTACCGACACCATGGAAGAGACCGCTTACTTCCTCGATCTAACCGTGAAGTGCAACAAGCCAGTGGTGCTGGTTGGCGCAATGCGTCCGTCTACCGGGATGAGCGCAGACGGTCCGTTCAACCTCTATAACGCGGTGGTGACCGCGGCGGATAAAGCCTCTGCCAGCCGTGGCGTGCTGGTGGTGATGAATGACACCGTGCTTGACGGGCGCGACGTGACCAAAACCAACACCACCGATGTGGCGACCTTCAAATCCGTAAACTACGGACCGCTGGGCTACATTCATAACGGCAATATCGACTACCAGCGTACGCCTGCGCGTAAGCACACCACCTCCACGCCGTTCGACGTTTCTAAGCTGAATGAACTGCCGAAGGTCGGTATCGTCTATAACTACGCGAATGCTTCAGATCTGCCGGCAAAAGCGCTGGTGGATGCGGGTTATGATGGGATTGTGAGCGCGGGTGTGGGTAACGGCAACCTGTACAAAACGGTCTTCGATACGCTGGCAACCGCAGCGCATAAAGGGACTGTTGTGGTGCGTTCTTCCCGCGTACCGACTGGTTCAACCACGCAGGATGCTGAAATCGATGATGCGAAGTACGGTTTCGTTGCCGCTGGTTCCCTGAACCCACAGAAGGCACGCGTACTGCTGCAACTGGCGCTGACGCAGACTAAAGATCCGAAACAGATCCAGACGATGTTTAATCAGTTTTAATCGCTGAAGGCGGCTGCGCTTATCACTCTGATTTTCAGGCCTGATAAGCGCAGCGCCATCAGGCAGTTTGCTGGATGGCTTTATCCGGCAAATGCATTTACGATCTTATTCGGTGAGAAACAGTTCAGGCAGCGAGTTTAAAAACAGTTTTCCGTGCTGGGTGATCTGCCAGTGCGTCTCACTCTCGGTCAGATCCCCCTGAGCAATGGCCTCATCAAGCGGCCGACGAATCACCGTCTCCGACAACCCCGTATATTGCGTAAATTCAGCCCACGGAGCCGCTTCCGGCAGACGGAATTTCAAACGGTTTATCGACCTGTTCCACATCGCGCTGGCTTTCCAGATAACGCCCCCTGCATATAGCCACGCGGATAGCGCGTTTTGGTGGTGCGCAGAATGCGGCCATCGGGGAACGTGACTTTACCATACGCACCGCAGCTGATGCCGGGATAATCGCCAAAGCGCCAGTAGTTGAGGTTGTGCTGACACATCGCCATCATAGAGAACGTAGTCCGCTTCTTTGGGTTTGGCTGATTCGATTTCCTTAACGGGTAGAGGTTTGGTTTGTCTTGTCATTGCCGGGTTTTCATAGTCTTAGGCACCTCAAAAACAATATAGCTTTATGAGGTGCCTACCAAGGTGCCTAAAAGGTTCGGATTTAATTAGTTCTCTTCGGACTTCGCGGGACAAATTGAGGGCACAAAAAAGCCCGCAGTGCTTGCGCCGTGCGGGCTCTTAGGACTTCATCGGATGACTCTGGTAATCACCGATGGGCTGGCGTCCCTGTGATTAGTTATTCAACTTATTGATTTTTATATTAATTATCTATTTCTATTTTATTGGTGGTTCTAAAAAGGAACCATAAATCTTAATGGTATGAGTTCTCACGATTAGCTGACTGGCAAATTGTATCAAAAGATAATAAATCTTCAGTTCAGCTACCAACTGGGAGTTGAACTGCGTAAGCAGGTTCTGCTTTCCACCGATTAGTGTATACGGTAGTTTTTCAGCATAACTGAATTGTACCCGTAGGGCAGTACCAGCATAGGTGGAGAATGGATTTTGAACAACTGGTCACCAGAGCATACAAAAGAAATCAAAGCTTGGCTTAACATAGATAACTATCGCAAGTTTGAAGATCTCTCATTGATACACTTCTATCACGAGTTATGGGCCCGGCGGAGTCTGTTCTTTAAGGAGTATCGGGAAGAGTTTGAGAGCAGAACTCTTATGAGTTACTTCTCAAAGATTTTCACCGGCAACCCTTTTTTGATTCCAGAAGGGCAACTTGGATACATGACTCCTGCCAACAAACTTTTTCAACCTCCCCATTTTTTTCTAACAACTCTTGATCGCCTTGCTGAAACGAGCATTATTGCTATGCAACGCGGAGGTTTTGTTTGGCATGAAGGTGACAATTATTCTATAAACGCAGAGCTTCGAGAGGAATCACTTTCAGACATTATGCCCGATCAGTTTACACGAACAGTCATGTTCGAGATTGATTTGGCAAGTGGCACAGACGAAGAGATTGCAGAGTCGCTTAAAGCGGCATTACCGCAATGGCGTAAAGTTAAGGGTATTGATGAAAACCCATTGGAATCTGTTCGTTTTGGATACGGAACTATCAAGAAACTCATCAGTTATCGTGTAATACCTATGCTGGATATCCTGGTGTGGGCAGCCGTTAAAAAAATCCGTGTCTCTGACGACAGGTTATCCAGACTACTATATACAGACGATGACGAAGAAAGCGAAATGAGGCAGTCCAGTCAGATAAAAGATACTGACAGGCCATTGGCTCTTAAAGCCAGCACGATTGATTTTATCAGGCAATTCCATTTCTTCATTAATAAGAATAGTCATTTGAAGAATATGAAAGTTTCAGATGTGGTTAAATTGTCTGATTGAGATTTAAAATCAATTTTGAAAATCTACCCTTCTTTGAAGGGTAGATTGTAAATTAAGCTAAATAGTACTCTCGAATAACATATCAGATATGTTCATCTCTGGTGACCAAAGACCATTTTGCACACGGAGGTAAGTTTTACAGAGAGAAACTATTTTTGATTCATCTCCAAACTTTATTTTTTTCCTCTCAATTTTAGTTAAAGATTCAAAGGCAGTATTTGTGTAGCCATTAGTTGCAATAAAAATACCTGCTTCATGTTTTTCTTTAACAACTATATTGAAAAAAGAATCAACTAAATTTGAGCCTACTTTATTACCACATCTCCAATGTTTAACTTCAACAATATAGCTTTTAATCTTCCCTTCCATTTCATGCTGAATAATTATATCTTTACCTCCATCTTTACTTGAAGGTGTTAAGGTTACCGAAAAACCTATCCCTTCAAAAGTTTCCGCCAAAAGCCTCTCTAAGTCACGCCATTCTAAGCTGTCAAGAGCTTTGGGGTTTTTAGCAATGGCCTCAATAAATGCTTTAGATGCAGTTTTAATAATAAAATTAATTTCATGTTCGATATTTCGGTCTTGATCTTTTAACGTATAAACCCAGTCTCTCAAAGATGTAAAGTCATAAAGTTCAAGCTCTTGAGGATGGTTAGAAGCTAAATTTAATGCACTATCAGAAAACCCATTTGGGCTGAAAATAAAACTTCTTTTCAGATCGGAAAGTTTGGCTTTATTGATTATTTGATTAACAATACCTGTATCGACTTTTCTGTTTCTATATACTTTTACTTCAACACCAATCGAGTCTTTATGAAAGTCTGAATTTGCACCTTTGCTTATAATCATGTCCCATTCATTAATAGAGTTACTTGGCAAAGGTTTTAGCCGGACATTTCTATGAATCGACTCATATCCTTCACTTTTAAAAAGCGGGAGTAATATGTCAGGTAACAAATTTTCAACAGTCTGAGCTTCGTTCGCATTTTTAAGCTCCTCAATACGATTTATTATTTGTTCAATATCGATTTCCATAGTTTCCCATTAAACTTTGTTTGACATTTAAGCGACCATAAGTAGTACTTTTATCTTAAGGACCTCGGAGATAGATGTACGATAAATGGTACTTAAAGGTAGCATTCTGAGTGTCATTTAACCAAAAATGATCCCTCATCTAAGGTAACGGTGAGCAGCAGACCTAAAGGTACATTCTCAATAGTCTGTACTTTTTCTGAGATATTGTAGATCTGAATGACTGAGAATGCTTTATAAGACTTAGAGGGCTGCGGTAGCCGGGCTATCTTAGGGCTTTAACAGGTTAAAACCATACTCGATGATTCTGTTAAGGAAGATATCCCAAGTTGTTGATATCAATATATCAGCAACCTCTAGCACTGACCACTTCACAACCAATTGTCTTCCCAAGTTGAATCTTCAACGAGTTATCCACTCTTTCACCTATCTGTTTACTCTTCAACTGCTGTTACAGACACACATTTGGCAAAAAAGGGGAAGTTCAGGTGCCCTCAAATTCCCCTGTTCTGGGCAGCACGAGCTTCGAGAACCCTATACAGAGTAACAGTAGAGAACTCCTGTATAAGGAGTTTCACTACTTTCTCTTCGTAACTTTTCGTACAGTTGCCCCATCACAACGGCAAGGGATAACGAAATGAACAATCAAGCAACTCGCCTCATACGCTTACCGGAAGTTCTCGAACGAACTGGCTACGGAAAAGCCTGGATCTATCGTCTGATCAGTGAAGGTCGGTTTCCGGCACCAGTGAAGATCGGTGTTCGTGCCGTTGCTTTTGTCGAGAGTGAAGTTGACGAGTGGATTCAATCAGTTATCGAAACAAGTCGAAATAATGTTGCTTAGTTAATTTGGGGAGACATGTTATGAATATCGAAGAATTTGTGAGTGAAGATAACCATATGTGCAATTTAGGCGATGATCTTTTTTACAAGATCTTCGAACCCGGAGCAATTTATGATTTACCCAATAACGAATTTAATAAAGAAATCATTTACTGGCTCAGTCAGTACCTTGTAGGAAACTTGAGAGAGCCCTTAGACTCGATCTCTGAGCTTGATATTTTCGAGCAGTTTTATGTTTACGAGACATGGTTCTCGCTAATTAAATGTCCCGTTGAAATGAGAAATCTTTCAAAGCGAATAATTCAATACCAGATTGGGCTGAAAACTCTTTTGTAAAAATGTAAAGTTTGGCCCCATATTTTGGCTTAAAACCTTACAAAATAACTTACATTATTTTGGTTGCCGTTTATTAGCAAGGCAGTGAGATACTTTTCGAAGTATTAGGTGTACATAATATTAACTAGATCTACCAGATGATAATTTGACAAGAATAATCGTCTATCTCACTGTTTTAATTTAAATAAATATCTTAATCGAACCAAATAAATTTGTAAATCTACGAAATGCTTATTATTAATATATTGGAATTATACTTTTTGTAAAGTTTAGGAGGAAAATATGTGCAGTATTTGTGTGGATTCTTTTATGTTCGAAAATGGTGAGAGATATTGTCATGTTGTAAATAAAGATACTGGTGAGCCATTGTATTATCCAAACTTGTATATAACAACACAAGTCAGGAATCGGTCAGAGTCTATATCAACAATGAAGGTTATCGCTGGGAGCATTTCATTGTTATATCGATTTTTTATGAGGAAAGAGATCAATATTGATGAAAGAATTCAGAAAAAGATATTTCTGGCTCCTCATGAAATTGAAGATTTGATTGAATTCACTTCATTCAATTTCCGAGATGGCGAGGATGATAATTTTAGGAGTTCAAATGTCAAAAAACCAACTAAGTACTTTCGGATTACAACCATAGCTAACTATCTGGAATGGTTGTGCAAAATACATCTTTCTCATACAGGACAGAAGGATACTCTCAAATATATTTTAGATTTCATTAACAACATAAAACGAAAGAAACCGAGAAACAATGACAAATATAATATGGATATAGAAAAAAGCTTAGATAAAGAACAATTGGATTCTTTGTTTAGCATTCTTGCACCGGGTAGTAAATTAAATCCTTTTTCAGAAAAAGTGCAAAAAAGAAACAATCTAATATTCCTGCTATTACACTGCTTCGGCCTGAGAGTAGGTGAACTTTTGAATCTGCGAATTGGTGATATAGATTTTGCAGAATCGACAATTGCAATAAGAAGAAGAGCAAATGATAAAACAGATCCGCGAGTGTATCAGCCATTAGTTAAAACTTGTGAGAGGACATTAATTGCTGATACAAAGCTCATGTTTGAAATTTCAGATTATATTCTGAATGATCGAAGAAAGATAAAAAATTCTAACAAACATGATTTCCTATTTATTACTTATAAAGCAGGAAAAACTCAAGGGCAACCTATTTCATTTTCTTCATATCACAAAGTGGTGAGTGTTGTTCGTCAATCCTCCTCACTTCTAGGGGGATTGACAGGTCACAAACTCAGACATACGTGGAATTATGAGTTTTCGAAAGCAATAGACAAGAATCAGGACGTATCCGATGAAAAAGAGCAACAAATCCGTTCTTATCTCATGGGATGGCGACCGGGTTCAGAAACTTCAATGATTTATAATCGCAGGCATATTTTTGAGCTATCGAAAAAAACTGCACTTGAACAACAAGAGCAACTATTCAAAGGAGAATTTGATGAATAATTTAATTAAAAATAAATCTGATAAAATATCTTTGCATGAACATAAAATCGTCAGTTCGATTGAAAATAACGGAATCAATCTTACAAACTTAATATATGCTATGAACGAAAATTTGGTTTGTGGATTTGTATATACAGTACAATATTATTTTAATAGCAACAGCTATTTGTATGTGAAAAATATTGTTAGAAATATGGAGGGTCTTATCCGTAAACTATCTCCTACTCATATTGATGATAAGGTTCTAATTGAATATCAAAATAAGAAATTATCAAAAGCCCCGGCATCATTTCGCGTTTTACGACCATTTTTGATTAAATGGTTTGAATTAGGATATCCAGGAATAGATGAAAGTGCGGTAGAGCTGTTAAAGCATTTGGACCTAAAGATAAAAAAATATGGTCAGTCTGTGCTTCAAGATGATCCAACAGAGGGACCACTAACTAAAGAAGAACATACTTCTTTGATTAAGGCTATGAATCATGCATATAGAAAAGGTGAACTGTCACTGCCACATTATGCAATATCACTATTGATCAGCCTTACAGGTAGAAGACCTCAGCAGTTAGTTATGTTGAAATATAAAGACCTTCTTCAAAAGAACTTAGATAATGGCAAAGTAGAATATGTAATTTCAGTGCCACGAGTTAAACAACGGGGTAAAGAACTACGATATCGAGAACTTGCAATAATATCAGAGGTTGCATCAATTGTTCAATTGCAAGCTAATCAATCAGTGAAACTTGTTGAGCAAGCTCTTGGAAAAACTCTTGATGATTATTCTAAACGAGAAGTTCCTATTTTCTTAAATGAGGAAAAACTCTCAGATTTATCCATAACAGGTTCAATTCTTCTGGAATATAATAAATTATATGCGAAGCCTATAATTGCTAATGTAGCATTGAAAGGTATTGTTAATAATGGGAATATAATATCCAACCGTACCGGTTCGATACTAAATATTACTCCTCGCAGGCTTCGTTATACAATAGCAACTATGCTGGCTAAGGATGGGCATAATGTTAATACTATAGCTGAGTTATTGGATCATTCCTCTACTTCAAGTGCGGGTATTTATATTAAAAATCATGCTGACAGTGTTGAAAGGATTGATTCCGCTGTTTCAGAACAATTGTCATTTGTCGCTGATATTTTTATGAACGGAATCAAATCTAAAAAGAGTAGTCATTTCAAATTTTTTTCTTCAAGTAGATGCCAGAGTCAGAATTCAGGATTTCCTTGTAATCAATGTATGTTTTTTATTCCGATTGAGTGCAGTGAGGTGAATCAACTATGAATAATATTATTTTGTTCAAATCAAAAAAACACATTCTTGTAGAAGAAAATTATAATGAGTTCATAAAATTTTGTCGCTATCAACTGCCCGGACTAACCCAAACTCAGGATTGGGAGCAGTATGCATGGAAAGGATATGTCACATTTAGAAAAATAGGGGTTGGAAATAAAGTCTTTGATTCCATTGATGCAATGCACGAAGATTATATCAATTTTGCGAAAGCATATATCAGATATCAACACTCATTGAAACCATTAAAAAACTATGGGGTTATTATGATGGCTTTGCGATGCCTCGAACAGGCCCTTTTGCAGGTTCAGAACACTGGTCTCATTTATAATGTTACAGCCGTTGTTTTCGATGAGGCAATGCAGATCGGGAGTAAATATTTTGAAGGTAACGTTTTGGCTAAATGTGGAATACAGCTTGAAAAAATATCAAAGTTTCTATATGAACATAATCTTGTGAAGTCAGGATATATCTCATGGAAAAACCATGTAAAACAGAAAGTCAAAAACAATTATCTTCCTGAGATTGAGGATTATCACCGAAGCGATAAGTTACCAGATGAAGAGGCATTGCTCGCTATTGCTGATATTTTTTCTCAAAATGATGAGTTACTGAGTCCAAGGGATAAGTTCACAAGTTCAGTATTTGCACTTCTACTTTGTTGTCCGAGCAGAATCTCTGAGATTTTAGCCTTACCTGCTGATTGTGAGATTACACAAATAGATGGCAAGGGTATCGAAAGATATGGGTTGAGATTTTATTCGGTAAAAGGGTATGGCCCTAATATCAAATGGATTCCACGGGTTATGATACCAGTTGCAAAGAAAGCAATTAGAAGATTACTTTCCTTATCACAAAATGCAAGAGCACTTGCTTACTGGTGCGAAAAGTACCCGGATAAATTTTACCGACATGAGCTTTGCCCAACAGTTGATGAAAAAGCTAAATTGACCGTTGTACAAGTTTGCCATGCACTGGGGTATAATTTATTTGATCATAAATCATGTGTTTTAAAAATTAAAAGAACGAGTTTGGATGGTGGGAAAAGTTTCTTAAACCCCAATGATTATAATTATTCATTGAGTGAGTTATGGGAAATGATTAGCTCTAGTTTTAGCAGAGACTTTCCATGGTATGATAAAGAAAAATCCATAAAATTTAGTAATGCTTTATGCTTGCTCAATACTGATCAATTTTCTTTATCAAGAATGACTTCAATTTTCACATTTCACAAACCTACTAAAAGTTTCTTTTTCAGTGACATACAAAGTAAAAAAAGCTATGAGAAGAATTATAAAAATATATTTTCCCGATATGGGTATTATGATAATGAAGGTAAACCACTACTTATTCGCTCACACCAGCCACGGCACCTTTTAAACACAATAGCCCATTATGGTGAATTGTCTGAACTGGATATAGCTAAATGGTCTGGTCGTATCAATGCGAATCAGAACAGAGTTTATAACCATGTGTCAGAAGAAGATATGTTAGATAAAATCAAAGCTATTAAAATGAATAGGAGTAATTACTGTCAAAGGGAGTCAATACCCACAAATGAATTGACCATTGATTTTGATAACCTTAATCAAGGTGCAATACACTTAACTGAATTTGGTTACTGTGTACATAACTATTTAATCAAGCCTTGTGCAAAAATTAATCATCTTATTGAATGTGATAATGAAACACCGGACATTAACTCAGTAGATAGAATTAGACTGCAATCTGTCCGAGAGAAAGTAATGCAATTAAAGAGAATAACTCAGATCGCTTATGAAAATGGTGATTATGGTGCAGACAAATGGTTGCAACACCATGAAAAAAATTTGGAAAGAATTAATAAGCTTTTAAATAATTAAAACAGGAGATACTTATGGCAAAACATTTGAACAGGAGTGAAATAAAGGCAATTAAACACATTATACTGACTTGGGACGGTAAAATCACATGGAGTGATTTATGTGAATCAGTGTATAAGAATCTAAACAGAACTATCACAAGGCAATCTTTAAGTGCTCATGATGAAGTTGTTGAAGCATATAGAATAAAGAAAAGTTTGTCCAATTTGAAAAAATCTGGTCTAAAGAAACCAGCTAACTTAACTATTGCGGCACAACAAATAATAAACCTTAAAGCCGAAAACGAGATGTTGAAAAAACAGAACAATAGATACAAAGAGCAATTTAGCTATTGGCAGTATAATGCTTATAGACACGGTCTTACTATGGAACAGTTGAATAGGCCATTTAATAAAAAATAATATTTGATAGGTTACACCTATTGACAAGTTAAATAAATGCGATAAATATAAATATATGGTCAGGAAGACTATTTAACTAATGCAAGGATGCATTTTATGGACAAGAACATTATTTATCCAGAGTTTACTCTGGAAGAGCAACTTATCATTATCGTCGATAAGTATATTTCAAAAAGATACCAGCCCGGAGATAAAAGTTTCTCATACCAGCTTTACTTAATTTTTGTGGGATACCATTTAAAATATTTCTACCCTAAAAGGATTTATTCCAAATCCAATCGTAATATTGATAACATAATGGCTATGTTTAGTTCGGTATACAAAAGTCTGACAAGCAATCTACTACAACGATTAAATAACAAAGAAGGGGTTCTTAGAGAGCTAAACTCGCTTGTTAATTATATAGATAACAATCAGGAAAAAGCAGAAGAAGTTTATGCTGTTGTAAGAACACAGTATGAAGTGAAGGTTATCGAGAAAGAGTTAACCCATGAGGTTGTTAGAGCAAGAAATGTTAGATTATAAAAGCTCCCGAAAGGGAGCTTCATTTTACTAATTTACTTTATTAATAACTTCCTACTTGCCAGCCATCATCTGATTTTATTAATTTAACTGTTCCAGCTTGCTTTGTTCCGCTCATATCCATAATTATATTGCACTTATAGCTTTTATCAGATTCTTTTGTGCAATCTACTTTTTTTACTGAAGTCAGATAGCTTCCAGTCCATTTTCGCATAGCTTTAAAAATATCATCTTGGGAAGGCTCACTGCTACATGCAGTGAGAACAAATGCAGAAATAATAACAGCAAGGACCGAAGATATTTTCATTAGACTTGTTCCTGATTAAGTATTTTACTGGAGAATGCCAGATTTTGTATTGTTATTATCAGTAGAGAATGTCCATTTGCCTACGGTTTCTCCATTGAAGTAGATTTCGAGAGTTCTAGACTGAGTCTGGGAACCGCCAGTTAGCAAACCGACAACAGGGATAAAAGTCGAGGCATTGAACTGATTGTTATACATGAAATATCTCCATTGCTCGTTGCCATCGTCAAGAGTCGTTCTAGTGTCAGGCTCACCAAGTTGAGCAAGTAGCTCTGCCTTAGTTGTTTTGTTTTTAATTATTTTTGATTGTAGACTTTGAGCAGTTTCATTTTTAATCTTTTGGTTCCCTGATGTTGAGCAACCGGTAATTAAGCATATTGCAATAAAAAAGGATGTAACAATAATTTTATTCATTTAATGATCCTTATTATATTTGACCAGAGTTAGCTTTTATGTGTGAAAATGGCTCTGTGTGCAAATTTCTTGCGTAAATAGAATCTTAAAGAAATTGCTAATGCAAAATAGATTACGACGGTTAATATAAAATTTTGACTAATAGCGAATATGAAGAAAGCAATTACTAACAGCACAATTCCTATTAGTAAAGCTAACCAGGCTGAAACGGCTCCATATTTGATGGTTGAATGACAACCGGTGCAGACACGGACACCAAACGGACTCTCCTGAAAGCAGAACGGGCACTTAATTGTTTCGTTTTTCATAGCAACCCCAGGGTGGAAGATTTACTGCGTGTTTGTAGGGATTCTCGATGACCGACTCGCTTTAGTAAAATTGCTTGTACCGATCGATGATTGTTACTTGATAGCTATTGTCTATCATAACTAGATTATCGATCTGTAATAACGATCAATATTTTCTTGACTAAACACAAATTTATTACTAAGCAATTGAGTTAGGTTACGAAAGGTGTTTACAACTAGCTGTCTATAAACGAATTTTTCTTGTAGGTTTCAGATGATGTGTTGAATAGACTTCTGAGAAGTTTGTAGGAACCTTGTGGAGGATGCTCTTTCCATATTTTCTGAGAAGCTCTATGAGCCGTTGTAAAAAGGGAATCCAGCCGGTGAGCCTGAGATGCTTTTGCTGTTTGGCTGCATTCTTTTGAAGGATCTTTTCTACGATTTCGTTCCGTTTGTCTTCTCTGAGCCGTAGTTCCAGTTCTGCAATTTTTTTACCGATACTTTCCTTTCTCTCAGCGGTTTTCAAAACTGTTGCAGGAGCAGGAGCAGGAGCAGGAGCAGGAGCAGGAGCAGGGTGGTCATTTGCCGGTGTGTTGGTTCGTAAAGCTTCTAAGTGGTCGGGGTTGTAGTTAAGCCGATTACTGAGATTTACCCAGGAGTAACCCTTACCTAACTGCGAAGCTTTGAAAGCTATATCGCGGTAAGAGAATGAGAAGCCGTTCATTTTACCTGTGCTTGCGACATTCGCTGTCCAGCCGACCTCTGCTTCTTCAAGTCTCTTGATAAAAGTTAAAAGGTCAGGTGTATCTGTCAAACTTTTATCAATGATATGTTGGAGAGCTTCCTTAGGGGAGGGAACACCAGTCCGAGCCGATAGCATCTGTTCGTTGCGAGAGATTTTTTTCCGCTTCGGTTGCTTTGGTGTAATCGCAGGAGCAGTCTTGGTAACTGTCAGGTTATGATCGATTTCAATTTCACTGATAATCCGGGTGCTGATGAGGTTTTCATTCCTACCTAAGTAAAGCTTCCCATCGGCCATGTCGATTCTGCTGGCGATAATGTGTATGTGCTGACCGTCGTCGTCATGTAAGACATAGCAACGGAGATGGGTATCACTGAATCCCATTCGTTCCATATAGTCATCTGCGATACTCGACCACTGTTCATTCGTTAGTGATTCACCGTTGGGTAAGCGAAGCGAGTTGTGCCAAACCGGTTTCTGAACATCTGGCCGAAGCTGTTTTGTGCCATTGAATTCGGAAATCAGTTCAAGAGCAGAGCCACTTAACATGTTCCCGCCAATAACGATTGGATCACTTTTATGATGTGAACCTGGCTTCAATGCGTATTGGACCACACCAGCAAAGTTCTTACCCCTGCGAATCTTTCGCATACCCTTCATTCGGGAGGCTCCATATACTGTCACTTAAAAGATTCGTGCGAAGCTCTTCCAGTTGTCGCTTCACAGCGAACAATTCAGTATGGGTAAGCTGACTGTCCTTGCTTTTACAATCGATATGGGTCGCAATTCGATTTAGCTTTTGCGATATATCAGTTAAAGCTTTCCAGGCTTTGGTATTAATCGTTGGTATAACAGGAGGCAACTTTTGAAGCGAAGCCATACGAAGCCACTCTCCTTTTTTATAAGAGCCTCGCTTTATATTCAGGAGTTGCAGTTCTTCAACATTCAATCGGACACTGACACAATAGCTTCTTACTGCTTCTGAAGGAATTTTACTTTTATTAAAACCACCACGGCGGGAAGTTTTGGATAGATCTATATTATCTGTATAAATACTCTCTTTCATATAAACTCCATTTTATATGTTACTGATTGATAAGCATAATCCGTATGCTTCATATATCATTTATACAATTAATTAGTAGTTTGTCAATCAGCAACCTTGATTGTGTAGGTGTTCTTTTATTGTCTGACTGAAAGGAAGCAAGAAAAGCAAGAGCTTTATAGAACGGTGCAACCGCTTCTATAAATTAGCTCTTGCTTCATCTAATCTGTTGGTGTTGAAAATATCTTGTGTTAAAATTTTTTCTAAAATGATGAATATCAAATTTCAGGTACTTTGCAATGAATTTTAATAGAAGTAGTGAACAATACGATTTAATTACAACTCTGCAGTATGTTGGAGCTTCTGCAAGTCGTTTGGAAGCCTTGAATCGATATACAGAGAATAGAGAGTTTTTAAAGGAATGGAGATTTATTTATGCTGATTATGCAGAAGATGGACCTTTTAAACTAAGAAGGCAGTTATTTGACGATAGATGTTTTGTTTCAACTGTTTTCAGAGGTAGCTCGCTTTGGGTGATTGATAATGAAGTAGTTTCCAATCTTGGGACTTTGGAATTTAAAATTGGTATGGGAACATATTTAGATTCAAATGCTGCAAGTTACATCCGCTCTTTTGCATATGAAGATACCCCTACGGATGAAGTTATTAAAGGGTGTCATATTATGGAGGAAAATTTTGATCATGAAGAGATGAAGAATTTTAATCCTTATTTGTATTTGTTTGAAGCCAGCCATAATAAGTCAGAAAAAAGTATTGAAAAGATTAGAGAAACGATTAGTGCTATCTTCTCTATCAAAATGATGAATAACCCTTTGAGCCTTTCATGGGGTAAAGAATTTAGACCGCAATATGAATTGAGTGCTAAGGAAGAAGCAGATGTTTTTTTAGCTCAATTCTTTAAAGAAATTGAGCTTGGGCATATTTCGTATATGGAATCGCTAACCGACTTAATGGAACTGATCCTTATTAAAGCAAAACTAATTGAGTATGGTTCTAATCGTTCGCCAGAGAACAAGTTTGAGGAGTTATTAAATGTTGCAGACAGTGAACTTTCGATCTTTATGTTCCGGGAGTTGATTGTTTGTGCCGATATTTTATTTCGAAGTAATAAAACTCAGATTACTCGAAAATTACATAGCTTGCAAAATAGAAAAAGACCATTAGATGAGATTAGAAATTGTGCCAGAGATCTTAGTATGGTAAGAATGATGGACTTACTTACTAATTCTATTGTAGATGGAAATGAAACTGCCTTTTATGTAGCCAATATTGTTACATTTGATAAAGATTTAATGGATATTATTAAGGTCACAGAAGTTAATGCTATTGCATTACACAGAAAGTCTCATGAAGTTCATATTATTTTCAATGCTGAAATTCAGGCTTGGCTATCTGAAAAGTTAGGAGATAAAAGATTGCAGAGATTATCATCATTAACAACATTTAATTCTTTTGATACGAGGTATAAGAATAGAGGTCATTATCATATTAAGCAACAACTCATTTCTGATCGAGAGCGACTGGTTAATTTATTGAATCACAAATAACTTTGTTATTTGTATATGATGATTGTATTATCGATTAATTATTAATGGTTTATTCATTGACTTTAAAAAAAGAAGTGGTATTTATTGATTGTATAATGCGGTGAGGTGCTAATATGAATTATAAAAATATAGAGAAAGAGAGCAGTGCTAATAAGGAAAATAACAACTTATTTACTTCTGATATATCAATTGTGATAAAAGGAAAAGAATGCTCTGAATTATTGCTGTTGATTTTACTTGTCATATACTCAATTATATGTGCCTGTGGGGTAGCCTTTCTGGATCAAGATAAATATCCAACCTTCTATAACGTACTTTTGGGTAGTGGGTGTTTAATTCTTCTTTGTTGGCCTGTAATTATTGCATTACTTATGGTTATACGATTAAGGTTTAAAAACTAAATTGATTGCTTCTTTTTTTATTTCTTATCTTCTGAGTTCGTAATATTGTCGTATAGTTCTGTCAATGCAATCAGAGCTTTGAAAATAGAAAATATTGAAATCATAAGATAAAAAATAAGAAGAAACTTGTCTAGGTCAGTAATCGTTACATCGATTGTTAAGGCTTTATTTAATAAATCCTCTATTGGTTTCGTCATGGCTATGGTAGCAAAAGAAAATAGAACTGAATCATTTAAAGATTTCATAACTTTTCGTTTTCCAAGATATAGAATATATAGCAAAAGGGAAACGAAAATTGGAATGAAAATTTTTATGTAAAGATAGGGGGAAATCAAATCTGACATACCTACTATAAATGTAAGAAAAATCGAAATAGCATAGAACGATAGTATTGCTTTTGCACACCCTGGTGAAGTCTTGTTAGTCATATCAATCACCACTATCTATGTCATTTAAATTGGTGTAAAGAGTGTATCTATTAAGTAAAGGTGAGTAAATAACCAATGTGTGGTTTTAAGTATCTTTGGAGTGCCTAGTTCTCTAGAACTATCACACAACCCTCATATCTTACCAAAATGTATCCCATCAATTAGCTAGAACACACTTTTCATCACTTTTTTACTATATTTCAACGTATTGACCCTTGAAAAAAGTACTGCTGCATCATGTAGGTCAACCGCCTAACTGAGGTGTTCCCCCTTTCATTTCTGATTTTGTCATAGTTAGTAACACTTTCGCCAAAAATGTTGTAACATCTCATCAATAAGAAAAATCTGCATTCAACTACATTTCTGGTCGTGATTATTACTTTTAGAAGGTAATCGCAATGTGGGAAAGGACACTTCAAAAAGATCAATTTTCTGAATGGGTTATCCGCAATACCCTGTATTGGATGACTCCATTCACACAATGGAAACTCGAAGAGAATATATCCTCTTGGATCATCTTCTTCGAAACAAATAGCACGGATTGCGAATTTGAATTCGAAAGACTCCTAAACGATTACAAGCTGCGTGAGAAACTTCAACACCAAACCGGGCAATTGCGCGATGCGATAGTTCGTAAGGTTCTTCACAGCATTGATGGAAGGCTTTCATAATGAAACTGATGCCTTTCAATTTTGACAGGCTGCCTGACGGGCATGTGTTCATCAGCAATCTGGCTGGTTTCCATCATTTCTTGAATGAGCAGGAATTACTTGACCTGGCGAACGGGTATGTCAGGAGAGAGCAGTCCTCATGGCTTGAAAGCAAACTTTTCATTTGCGGAGATGAATCTTCCTCCGTTACCCCTTATGCACTAAGTTCGGCTTTTGCCAAACGACTCATGAATGAACTGGCTATCAGGCCAATCTTCATGATTGTACCTACTCTTCGTTGCGATCATACTTGCAAATATTGCCAGGTCAGCAGGGCATCGGTAACCGCTGATGGTTATGATCTCAACCCGAAACTGATACCGCAAATTGTCAGCACCATAAAGAAACTAGGTACACCTCCCTACAAGGTAGAAGTACAGGGTGGTGAACCACTTCTCAGGTTCGATCTTGTTCAGTCAATCTATCACGAGTGTGAGATTTCATTGGGTAGTGATGCTTTCGAAATGGTGATTGCTACAAGTCTGTCATTACTCGATGAAAGCATCCTCTCATGGGTTAAAGAGCGGAATATCACCTTCTCGGTCTCGCTTGATGGGAATGAAGCTGTCCATAACAAGAATCGCATCCTTACTGACTTTCAAGCTCATAACAAAGCAGTAACTGGTATTCGGAAAATCACAGAAGAACTTGGCGCAAACCGGGTAGCTACGGTTACCACAGTTACTAAGGAGCTGACTAAAGAGCCAGCTTCCATAGTAGATGCTCATTTGTCTCTGGGTCTTACAGACATGTTTATTAGGCCTGTTAGTCCTTATGGGTTTGCTCAGAAGCAGAGCTTCACTTTTTCAATGCCAGAGTATTTTGATTTTTATAAAGAGTTAATGCAGGAAGTGTTGCTACAGAATGAAAAGGGGGTACCTGTCATTGAGCACTCGGCTGCTATCCATCTCAAGCGAATTTTCAATACGGGCTTCAGTGGTTATGCAGATCTAAAATCGCCAAGCGGAGTCGTGTTGAACTGCATCCTGTTCAATTATGACGGTAAAGTCTACGGTAGTGATGAAAGTCGTATGCTTCAGAAAGTAAATCCGGAAGCAGATTTCAGTGCTGGAGAGTTTGCCTCACTCTCATTCAGTAGCAACGAATACTACCGTTCCGCTCTCTCATCCTCATTCAATTTTGCTATGCCGGGATGCGATACCTGTGCTTATCAGCCTTTCTGTGGGGCAGATCCTTGCCAGAACATTAGTGTTCATGGCGAACCTGTTGGTGACAAGAGTCGGTCAACTTTCTGCCAGTATCACAAAGGCATGTTCCGCTTCCTGCTGAATGAAATCTCTCAGGATGGACCGATGGCTGAAATGCTCCAAAGGTGGGCTTATGTCTGAAGTGCTGAGAAACGATATTTTCCGGTTTTCACCAGACTTGCCGGTTCAACAAGGTTTCTATCGCCTGTGCAAATTTAAGCCCGAAAATCCTCAATTCTATCTGCCAAATTTACTGGTCAGTAAAACTCAACCCGATATACCACTACCTGCATATTTTGCAGACTTCGTTGTGAGCACTGATCTTTTCAATTCCATAGAAGATGGTGATATAGGGATTATTAACAACGGCAACATGCTTAGGGTGATTTTGTCACGGAGAGCGAACCATAACACTGTTCTGGTAACTGAAAGGTGCAACAACAGTTGCCTTTTTTGTTCGCAACCCCCTAAGACAGGAAACGATGACTGGCTTCTTAACCAGTCAGCACTTGCCATCGCCTCTTTCTCACTGAATGGTATAGTCGGAGTGAGTGGGGGAGAACCTCTACTGTATGGCGAAGATTTCCTGCACTTTCTCGACTTCGTAATCGAAAACTCGCCTGAGACAGCTTTGCATGTCTTGACCAATGGGCGGAAGTTCGCAGATGTCAGTTTTACTCAACAAATGAAAGAGCGAAGCGAAAAGCTCAAAATAACTTTCGGTATTCCGCTTTATTCTTCAAGGTCGTCAGTTCATGACTATCTGGTTGGAAGTGAGGGGGCATTTAATGAGACAGTTAGGGGGCTTATCAATGCCGGTAACTCAGGAATCAACATTGAGTTAAGAATCATTCCTACACTGGCTAACTATATGGAACTGGACAAAATCATAGAGTTCGCTGGTCGCGTGTTCTCCAATATCAACCAGATTTCTCTTATGGGGTTAGAATCTATTGGCTGGGCACGTAAAAACTGGTCATCAATCTTCATTGAACATGATAGCTATAGTGAGAAAATTCTCTCTGCCATAGGAACAGCACAAAGGTCAGGTATCCCACTTACAATCTTCAATTACCCATTGTGCCATCTTCCTGAAAGAGCTTGGAGATTTGCTACTCTGTCAATTTCTGACTGGAAAAATTACTATCCCAAAGAATGTGATGAATGTACTCAGAAGTCTTCCTGTGCTGGTTATTTCAGTTCATCAAAAGGCCGTTTTCATCAACCACCGAGACCAATTTTATGAAAAAATTTAACTTCGCTGCTCTGCTTCCGGGATTTTTAGCACTCAATCATTCTGTATGGGCAAGTGATTCCTCCACTGGTGCAAGTGATTTGCCCGGTATGACTCTTAATGAGCATGATTTAGTTATAGCTCCACTTAACACGGAAGTTCCTTTCTACATTGCAGGACACCGTAGTCATAGCTCTCATCGAAGCCATAGTTCCCATAGATCTTCGTCTGGTGGTGGGTACTATGGTGGAAGTTCGACTCCTTATTATCCTAAATCTTATGGCTCATCCACGTCCAATAGTGGTTCTGAATTTCCTTCCTCATCAAGCAGAGTATTATCTTCCGGCTCAACGAACTCAGCATCCTCAGCAAATACTCGATCTCAAATTGGGAATTTATCTGCCGATTCGGAGAAGAGAAAAAGATTGATCATGCGTGTTCAGTTTGCCCTTTTTGATAAGGGGTATTACGACGGGATTATTGATGGGATTATGGGACCCACAACACGAGCATCCATCAAAAAATACCGCCAAGCAAATTATTTACCTTTACCCATAACTGAAACACTGGATACACAACTTTTGAATGCATTGAATATCTTAGCAAGGTGACAGGGGAAAGTGGAGAGCTATCTAAGAACCAACGAATATTTAAAAAATTCCGTTTTTGTATACTTTTAATTAGCATGATAAGGAAAAATTATGCAACTGACCAAAGTTTTCATCTCTGGATTTAAGAGCATATCAAACGATGTTCCTCAACTTATATGTTTTCATGAAAATCTCACAACCTTTATTGGGTCAAATGGGACAGGCAAGAGCACTGTCATGGAGGCATTGTGCAAGCTTTTTAGTGTTGACCAATCGCTTAGAACAATATCACATAATGATTTTTATCATAATGATGAAGAAAGTGAAACTGAAACTGATAAAACACTTATAATAGAAGCATGGTTCCATTTTCCTGAGCCTTGTGAGGGAGAATTAAGCATACCACCATTAATAGAACATTTAACTTTTGATGATGAGGCTGGTGAGCTTATTTTTAGGGTTCGATTAGAAGCGACACTAAGCTATGAGCTAAATCCTTTAGGAGACATAGAGGAAAATGTATGGATCTTGAATTGCTGCGATAAAGACCCTGACGAAAGTGATATGACTAAATGCTCATCGGCAGTTAGAAACTCGATACAGTTGAATTATGTTCCAGCCAATCGAGACCCGTTAATTCAGTTAAAATATTCCTCAAAAGCAGTTTTAGGTAGATTGCTTAAAGCAATAGAGTGGTCAGGTGATTATAAAAAATTGCTTGAGGAGCAGGCTAATGCTCTTAATCTATTGACGGATACCAATCCTGCTCTTTCAGAAATAGCCGATGCAATTAATAAAAGTTGGAGAAGTGTGTATAAGGGGAGATATTTATCTCAAGCACAACTTAAATTCCCAATTTCTAATGTTGATGAGATATTGAAATTATTGCAATTACAGTTTAATCCGAATGAGTTAGGTAACAGGGTTAGTGTTGACAGGCTTAGCGATGGCCAAAAATCACTGGTATATTTTTCTCTCATAAAAGCGATGTTTGATATAGATAGAAATACCAGGAAACTTTTATCCGAAGGCAAAGAATGTAACTTTAATCACGAAAAAATACGTTTGCCGATATTCAGCATGATTTGTCTTGAAGAACCAGAAAATCATTTGTCACCACATTATTTAGGTAGAATAATATCTTTAGTGAAAGAATACGGCAGTTATGATTTTTGCCAAGTTATTATATCATCTCACTCCGCATCTATTTTAAGTAGGATTGAGCCTGAGCAGATCCGACATTTCAGATTAGATAATGACAGTAAATGTACTATTGTATGTGAACTTTCACTTCCAGATGATAAAGATGAACATTCAAAGTTTGTTAAAGAAGCAGTTAAAGCCTATCCTGAAATATATTTTTCCAAACTTGTTATATTTGGTGAGGGAGATAGCGAAGAAATTATCCTTCCAGAATTGATTGAAATGTACTCAAGAAATATTGATGCGAATTGCATATCTGTCGTTCCATTAGGTGGTAGACACGTTAATCATTTTTGGCGATTATTAAATTCTCTCAAAATTCCATATATAACATTACTTGATTTAGATATAGATAGAAATGGTGGCGGCTTTGGCAGAATGAAATATGCTGTCGAACAAATTATCACACATGGTAGCAGTGACAGTATTTATGTTAATAATTCAATTATTAAAATCATTCCAGCGTGGGACTCTCCAAACAATCCATTAAGCTTTTCAATTAATTATAATGTTGGAAAAGCTGATGAAGCCTCAAGGGTGCTGTTGAGTGAGCTTGAAGAGTGTAATGTATTTTATTCCTCTCCTCTAGATATAGACTATTCCATGATTAATGCATTCCCTGATATCTATTGTTCTAAGGATAATGCATATAGTGAACAGGGGCCCAATCTAGTTCCGTTAGGAAAAGAGAAAACTTTGATAGATGCTGTTCTAAAAAGTGGTAATACAGGTATTCGTTACAACTTTGGCGATGGTTATTTAAACAAATTCCTTTGGTACAGATACAGATTTTTATCCAACAAAAGTAAACCTGCGTCACATTTGAGAATGTTGTCATTAATTAAAGACCAATATTCTGAAGACGAAATAATTAAGAAATTACCACCAGAGTTAACTCGCTTGTTGGACAAAGTTGTTAAGATTGCAGAGGAAATAATAGAATGACTAGTGGCTGGGCATTATCTGAAGGTGTTGAACCTACTGACGAATTATTAGATTTGATTAAAGAGGTTAGTTCTGTTTCTATATTGGCTGGAGCTGGGGCAGGTAAAACAGAGTTTCTTGCTCAAAAAGCTAATTATCTGCTGCAAACTGGCATTTGTCCGTGGCCTAAAAGAATATTATGTCTTTCGACGAAAAAAGAAGCACAGGTTAATATTAAAGAGCGAATCATGAAGCGATGTGGAGCTACTGGTAATCGCTTTGATTCTTATACTTTCGACGCATTTTGTAAAAGTATTGTCGATAGATTTAAAAACGTTTTACCTGTTAAAGATCGACCTGATAAAGGTTATGATATAGAGTTTGAACAAAAAAATTCTAACGGGAAAGATAAAATCAGTTTCAATGACATTAGAACTCTTGCAATTAGAATTATTAAAACAAGACCAGATATTGCAAAAATTTTTTCAATTAGTTATAGCCATGTTTTTGTCGATGAATTTCAAGATACAAGATTTGATCAGTACGAATTATTAAAGCTCTTATTCCAAAAAAATAATACTGTAATGAATGCCGTAGGGGATATAAATCAAAGTATAATGCTTTGGGCCGATGCCTCTCCAACAGTATTTAAAGATTTTCGGAGGGATTTCTCTGCAAAAGATAAGTTTTTGTTAAAAAATTACCGTTCGAGTAAAGAAATTCAAGATGTTTTAACCTGTTTTGTAAGTTTTATACAATCATCTGATAGTTCGATGACAGTTAACACAAAACCAATGAACTGTTCTATACATGTTTATAATAATGAATATGAAGAGGCTGATAATTTAGTACAAAAATTGAAAGGCATGATAGATTCAGGTATCAATGAAAAAGACATATGTGTGTTAACTAAACAGCAGTCATCTTTGTATACATCAGTTTTAAGAGATAAATTAACACAGGTAGGGATAAATAATTTAGACATGACAGAACTTCAGGATGCTCTAAAAGAACCTTTAGGTAAATTCTTTGCATGTCTATTTAGAATTTATACTGATAAATCTCATTCAAGTTATAATGAATTTTGTGAACTGTACTTAGAGTTAAATAATGTCGATAGGGGAGATGAACAAGAGTCAAAACTTATTAATAAAATATCCGATCTGATCTCTATTTATAAGTTAGAAATTGACGAAGCTCCGAGTGCTGATTGTATATTAAGTAAAATTAATAAGACATTAAAATTTATAGGGTGGAGTAAATTTATTTCTAAATGGGGGCAGTATAAATCAAAATCATTCAGAGATAAACTTTGGAGTAAATTGGAGAGTCATCTTAGGTATACTATTGATATTACAAATTCATTAGTGGAAGCATCCAAAATGTTTATTGCAGAAAATTGTATACATATAATGAATATACACAAATCAAAGGGGTTGGAATACAAAGTTGTTATTTTTCTTGGGGTTGAGGATCAAGCTTTTTGGAAATATTCTTCTGAAAATTTCGAAGATAAGTGTGCCATCTATGTGGCGTTATCAAGGGCTAAGCAGGAAATAATAATTTCCACATCTAGGTATAGAGGTTTTCGATGTAATGCACGCAGGGATGACAGCATTTCAAATTATAAAAGGGTCAAGGAAATATACGATTTTCTTTTGAAGAATTGTCTGTTTACTTTAACTAAATATGAAAAATGAAGTTTTAAGTTGGATTGTACTGACAATTATTTGCGATCCAACTTTTAATTAAATTGATAGATCCAGTCTTTCATAAATTTTTATGATGTGAGATTCTCATTTTTATATGCATTCATTTTTATAATTCATTTAAAAAATTAATTGTTTTTATATAATCAGGCCGCAATCGCTTTTAGCTTTTGAGCCTGAACATAGTCACTCCACCACTGCATGAGAACCACTCGTTCTGCGAGATAATCTGCGCGATTATATGCGGCAATTATTTCATCTTTCTTCGAGTGGGCAAGGGCGGCTTCTAAGACATCAGTCCTAAACTGTCCAGACTCCTCAGCAGCCGTTCTAGCGATGGATCGCATACCGTGGGCTACAAGCTCACCTCCGAAGCCCATACGGATTATGGCCGCATTAGCTGTTTGTTCATGCATATGGTTAAGAGGAGCCTTTATGCTTGGAAACACCCATTCACGATGCCCACTTATCGCTTTCATTGACTCCAGGACTCTCAAAGCTTCTTTGCTTAGTGGAACTTTGTGAGGCTTCTTCATTTTCATAAACTCAGCCGGGATGTTCCACATTGAGTTATCGATATCTATATCAGCCCATCTTGTGCGAACAGCTTCACCAGGACGAACCCAGGTCAGTAACTGCCATTCAATCAGCAATCGTGTCTCCAAACGAACAGAGGCATTGTTTAACACCAATAGGAAGCGGGGTAACTCGGAAGGGGGTAATGCAGGCATATTCTGCTTTTTAGGCTTACTGAACCGTTGCCCAAGGTTGTCAGCCGGATTGAATTCGATAAGTTCCTCAGTTGCTGCATAACGGAAAATTTCATTTAATCGGGAAATGATTCGCCGTAAAGTTTCGAGGACTCCTCGTTGCTCAATAGGGTCAAGATGTTGCTTTAAGAGTTTAGGTCGGATCTCATTGATAGGAACATTACCCAAGCCGGGAAAGATATTTCTCTCCAGGCTTCGCCAGATATCTTCTGCATGGTCTTGTGAGATACCTGATGTCTTTACCTTCTCATCTAACCATTTCCTTGCCACGGCTTGGAGAGTGTGTTCAGTAGCATTCTTTAAGGCATTAGCTTTATCGTTGTTATGGATTTGAGGATCAATGCCATTGGCAAGCAAGGAAAGGTATTCATCTCGTAGGGCTCTGGCTCTTGCCAGTGTAAGGTGAGGATATGTTCCTAAGCTCACCTTAGTTCGCTTTTTGGTCACCGGCACTGCATACCTGAAATACCAATTCTTCTTCCCTCCTTTCGAGAGGGGGGCGATTCGTAGGATCAAACCATCACCGTCAAACAAGTTGATTTCTTTGTCGGCTGGCTTGGTGCTTTTGATTTCAGTGTCAGTGAGCTTCTTAGCGATTTTTGCCATTTTGGGACCCTCGGTTTTTGGACCCTTCGTTGTGGGTCCCATTCAGGGTGCCATAAGTGATAGTTCTCAGCAATTCTCACTGGACGACAATAGACATGAAAAAGCCCGCAGAGCTTGTGCTGTGCGGGCTTAGTAGACTTCATTGTACTTCAAACAACTAAAAAGTGGTGGAGCTGGCGGGAGTTGAACCCGCGTCCGAAATTCCTACATCCTCGGTACTACATGCTTAGTCCAGTCTTTACATTCGCTTGCCAGCTGCGGACGGACACGCCACTAACAAACTAGCCTGATTAGTTTTAACGCTTCAACCCCAGGCAGGGCATCCGCGCGATCTCTTTTGGGTTTGACCTCTCTTGATCCCCGTCCTAAGAGCGGAGGCTAGGGAGAGAGGGCTTCAAAGCAGGTTATTAAGCTGCTAAAGCGTAGTTTTCGTCGTTTGCGACTATTTTTTGCGGCTTTTTACGAGGCCAACCGCCCCTCGGCATGCACCTTGGGTTTCGCAAATCCCGTCGAATCCAGAATCAGCCCCAAAAGTGTGAAGCGAGTATAACACTTTTATGAAGCAGCATACCAGTCCATATCGCAGCAGTATTCTTTTCGGGGGACTGTGTACACGGAGTACGAAGAGGAATAACCAGAACGAGGCGATAAGGGAGCGTCAAACGGGAAATCATGCCCTCTCCCGGCGTGAGAGGGCGGAGTTGGGCGCTATCAGCGTCCGGCGTTTTTCATGATACGTGCTTTATCAAGCTGCCATTCGCGCTCTTTCAGATCGGAGCGTTTATCGTGCTGTTTCTTACCTTTCGCCACGCCGATTTTCACTTTACACCAGGCATTTTTCCAGTACAGCGACAGCGCCACCACGGTGTAACCTTCGCGGTTGATGCGTCCGTAGAGTGAATCGAGCTCGCGTTGGTTAAGCAACAGTTTGCGCGTGCGGGTTGGATCGCAAACATAGTGGCTTGATGCCACGGTCAGCGGTGTAAAGTTGGCGCCAAACAGAAAGGCTTCGCCGTCTTTCAGAATAACGTAGCTATCGCCAATGTTTGCTTTACCGGCGCGCAGGGATTTTACTTCCCAGCCCTGCAATGCCAGCCCGGCTTCAAATTCCTCTTCGATGAAGTATTCATGGCGGGCGCGCTTGTTGAGCGCGATGGTTGCTGAACCAGGTTTATATGCTTTTTTCTTCGTCATATGTCGTGAAGCCATCCGGTAATCTGATATCTGAAACTGACCTCATTGCGTCCTGTGAGGTTTAACGCGTTATCTTAGCATGAGTTCCGGCGTAGCGTTTTCCTTTCATCCTGGGGAGATGTTATTATTTGTCGATTGTGTGAACGTGGAAGAACCGAATGCCTCAGATTAGCCGGACTGCGCTGGTTCCTTATAGTGCAGAACAAATGTATCAGTTAGTGAACGATGTAAAGTCCTACCCGCAGTTTCTGCCGGGCTGTACAGGTAGCCGGGTGCTGGAGTCCGGGCCGACGCTGATGACCGCCGCCGTGGATGTTTCCAAGGCCGGGATCAGCAAGACTTTTACCACACGCAATACGCTGGAAACCAACCAGAGCATTTTGATGCACCTGGTGGATGGCCCGTTCAAGTCGTTGATCGGTGGCTGGACGTTTACGCCGCTCAGTACCGACGCCTGCCGCATTGAATTCCAGCTCGATTTCGAGTTTACCAACAAGCTTATCGAACTGGCGTTTGGTCGCATCTTTAAAGAGCTGGCGTCAAATATGGTGCAGGCCTTCACCCTTCGGGCGAAAGAGGTTTACCGTGTCGGGTAAGATTGCCGTTGAAGTCGCTTATGCTTTACCAGAAAAACAGTATCTGCAACGGGTGACGTTGGATGATGGCGCAACCGTTGAACAGGCGATTCTGGCTTCGGGTTTGCTGGATCTTCGTGACGATATCGATCTGAACGTTAATAAAGTCGGTATTTACAGCAGACCAGCGAAACTACAGGATGTGGTGCGCGATGGTGATCGCGTGGAGATTTACCGCCCGCTGATTGCTGATCCGAAAGAGCTGCGTCGCCAGCGCGCGGAAAAATCTGCCAGCGTGAAAAAGTAATTCGGTTTAATTCGCCGCTGTGCTGGTTTTTAACAATGCGTTAAGGCGTGAGGCGGCGTTGTTCCATGGTGAGGCGGTATTAAACTGGATCATCCGGCCTCGCGTCCATTTCCCGTACCACTGCTGCTGATAGAGCGCTTCATCGCTGTAGCTTTCAACCAGCGTTACCAAAGCGTGATAGCACTGCTCCAGCTTTGCGCGCAGTGTTAACCAGTCAGTGATATCCGCGTAATCGCTGTAGTACTTTTGCGCCAGTTTGCCGAGCTCATTCCATTTGAATCCCGTTGCTGGAAAATCGATTGGCTTTCCTGCCGCTTCCTGCTGATGCCAGTAGAGCACCTGTTGTCCCCACCCCAACAAATAGCTGACAAGGTTTGCGGCACTCATTGTGGTGCCGGAAGCATGCCCTTCCAGCAGAGGCGTAAATGCGATATCTACAGGAGTGCGATCGAGTTTTTTCTGCAAAGTGAGCCAGGATTTCTCCATTGAAGCCAGTAGTTGATCTTTGCTTTGCGGTACAGCCATCATTTTCTCCCTGGAAACAAAAAAGGCGCCTTTCGGCACCTTTTTGCGGTCATGGTATTACTGTTTGGTCAGCGCGGGTTTGTTATCCAGGTTGGTTAATACACCATTGCTGTTAAATGTCAGTGTCAGTGTCTGCTGAGTCACATCTTCATGGCCCGGTTGTTGACGGAACACGTAGAACCAGGTGTTGCTGCCAAACGGGTCTGTCATCATCGGCGTACCCAATGCATAAGCAACCTGCTGTTGCGTCATACCCACGTGGATTTTTGCAACGTCATTAGGTGTCAGGTAGTTCCCCTGATTGATATCAGGGCGGTAAACCACGCGTTCTACAGTAGAGCAACCAGCGGTCAACATCAGGAGAACCGCTGCGGCAGCAGTCAGCATTTTACAGCGCATAGTGATTTGATTCCTTTTCGGGCCCGAACAATACGTGGCTCATATGTAATATGCCGATGATAATAGACCTTTAGCCAGTTTAAAACCTTTGTGGCGGGGTCTGTTGTCGATTTTGTCGGGAACTCTGACCCTGAGAATTCAAAAAAGTTTACGCTGCCAGTAGCTCTTTCGCATTCGCCAGTGCATTCCTGGTCACTTCGCTGCCACCCAGCAAGCGCGCCAGTTCTTGTAAACGGGCACGTTTATCCAGCGGCTGCATATGCGTTTCGGTCATCGCGCCGTCGGTCTCTTTACTGACATAGAAGTGATGATGCCCGCAGCCTGCTACCTGCGGCAGGTGAGTCACGCACATTACCTGGGTAGATTCCCCTAACTGACGCAACAGTTTGCCGACCACGGCGGCGGTAGGACCGCTAATACCCACATCCACTTCATCGAAAATGAGCGCCGGGGTTTCCATCTTCCGTGCGGTGATCACCTGGATTGCCAGTGCAATGCGCGACAGTTCACCGCCGGAGGCCACTTTGGCGATGGATTGCAGCGGTTGCCCTGGGTTGGTGGTGACACGAAATTCAATGCGGTCGGCACCGTCAGCAGTCAGTGAACGGTCATCAAAGGCGACATCAATATCGAACACACCGTGCGGCATGGAGAGAGCGTGCATGCTGTCGGTGATCAACTGACTCAGCTCCTGCGCATATTTCACGCGTTGGTCATGCAGAAGCCGGGCGCTTTCCAGCGCCAGTTGATGGTGCTGGCTGACAGCCAGCGTCAATGTTTCTTGTGAATCCGCCTGATCGTCCAGCAACTGCTGCTCATTAAGCAGTGACTGGTGGAGCTGTGGCAACTCTTCCGGGCTGATATGGTGTTTGCGGGCAAGTGTGATCTGCCGGGCGATGCGCTGTTCCAGCTCGTAGAGGCGATTCGGATCGAGATCCAGGCGGTCGCAGTAGTGGCGTAGCTCATCGCTAGCTTCGCTAATCTGGATTGCGGCTTCTTCCAGCATATCCAGCACGCCGGAAAGACGCGTATCCATGCCCGCCAGATCCGTCAGTAACTGGCGAGCGGTGTAGAGCTGACTTTGCAGGTTAACGTCTTCGCCATCCGCCAGTACATTCAGTGCGTGCTGACTGGTAGAGAGCAGTTGCCCACTGTTCGCCAGACGTTTGTATTCTTCGTCGATTTGCTCAAACTCGCCTGGTTGCGGGTTAAATTCATTCAGTTCTTTTAGTTGATAGTGCAACAGCTCTGCGCGGGCCGTACGTTCCTGGCTCTGCTGCTGGTGCTGCGCCAGTTCACGGCAGCTCTGATGCCAGGCGCGGTAGTTCTCCGCCATTTTCAAAGTGAGCGCATACTCACCGGCATAGCCGTCGAGCAGGGTTTTCTGGTGCTCGGGTTTGATCAGCAACTGGTGTGCGTGCTGCCCGTGTATTTGGATGAGGAGCTGGCCCAGTTCGCGTAACTGAGAGAGGGGCACCGCCGTACCGTTGATAAAACCACGGGAGCGCCCGTCGCTGCTGATGACGCGGCGAAGTAAACACTCACGCCCATCTTCGAGTTGGTTCTCTTCCAGCCAGCGTTGAGCCGCGGGTGTGTCTTTCAGCGCAAAGCGGGCACACAGATCGGCGCGGGGCGCGCCTGCGCGCACCATGTCGGCATCGGCGCGGCCGCCCAGACACAGCCCGAGCGCGTCAATGGCAATGGATTTACCCGCCCCGGTTTCGCCGGTAATAGCCGTCATCCCGCTGTGAAAATCGATCTCAAGCTCACGAACGATAGCAAAATTACTGATGGTCAGTTGTGCCAACATGGTTGCTTTCCTGTATGAAAAACCATAACTGTGTTTTCGTACAGTATAAACTGGTTTTATATACAGTAAAGCATTGTGTGGTGATTTTCAGAACAATTTTTTCGACCAGCCGAGCTTCGAGCTTAATGTATTGAAATAACTGTAATCTTTAGGGTGGATTAAGTTCAAATGATAGTCGCAGCGGCGGATTAGCACGTCTTCGCCTTCCTGAATTGGCAGGGCGATTTGGCTGTCGCAACTGACTTCCAGATCGCTGCGTCGATGCGAGAAACGCAAGCGGATGGTGCTGCTGCTGTTGATGACCAGCGGGCGTGCCGACAGCGTATGCGGGAACATCGGCACCAGTGTGATGGCATCCAGCGACGGTGTCAGAATCGGTCCACCTGCAGAAAGTGAATAGGCGGTGGAGCCGGTTGGCGTCGAGATAATCAGCCCGTCGGAACGCTGAGAAAACGCAAAAACTTCGTCAATATAGACTTCGAATTCGATCATATGGGCCACTTTGCCCGGGTGCAGCACCACTTCGTTAATGGCAGTGCTGATGCGCTTCTGGCACTCCTGCTGGCACACCTGCACTTCCAGCAGAAAGCGTTTTTCGGCGATATAATGCCCTTCCAGCACATCCGCCAGCTGCTGCTGGGCGTTATCCGGGTCGAGGTCGGTGAGAAAACCGAGATTGCCGCGGTTAATGCCGATAACATTGATATCATAACGGGCGAGGGTGCGCGCCGCGCCTAGCATATTACCGTCGCCGCCGACCACCACCGCCAGATCGCCATACTGACCAATTTCCGCCAGCGTGCCGGTCCGCACATTTTTGAGCTGCAGTTCCTGGGCAATTTGTTGTTCAACAATGACGTCGTAGCCTTTTGCGCTGAGCCAGCGATAAAGCATTTCATGTGTGGTCAGTGCGGTAGGGTGCCGTGGGTGCCCGACAATACCAATACACTTGAAATGGTGGGTCATGTTCTGCGGTCCTTGTGGCGAATGAATGATGACAATCTGTCACGTTCCCTTGAATCCCGGAAACTGATCCCCATAATAAGCCAGGTTAGCGAGATGAATGCAAAAAAACGCGGAGAAATTCATGAGTAGTAAAGAACAGAAAACGCCTGACGGGCAAGCCCCGGAAGAAATTATCATGGAACAGCACGATGATGTTGAGGCCGTTGTTGAGTCTGACGATTCTGCTGAGCAGGTGGATCCGCGCGATGAGAAAATTGCGAATCTTGAAACGCAATTAGCTGAAGCGCAAAACCGTGAGCGCGAAGCCGTTTTACGCATCAAAGCGGAAATGGAAAACCTGCGCCGCCGTACCGAACAGGACGTTGAGAAAGCGCATAAATTCGCGCTGGAAAAATTCATCAACGAACTGCTGCCGGTTGTCGACAGCCTGGATCGCGCGCTGGAAGTGGCGGACAAAAACAACGCGGACATGGCGCCGATGGTTGAAGGTATCGAATTGACGCTGAAGTCCATGCTGGACGTGGTGAAAAAATTCGGTGTGGAAGTGATTGCTGACACCAATGTCCCGCTGGATCCGAACGTGCATCAGGCCATTGCGATGGTCGAGTCTGATGAAGTGGACGCCGGGAAAGTGCTGGGCGTGATGCAAAAAGGTTATACCCTGAACGGCCGTACCATTCGTGCCGCGATGGTGACCGTTGCAAAAGCGAAGGCGTAAGCGCCGCTGAGCAGAGACCCTCTCCCCGGAGAGGGTTTTTTTTCATCTGCGTTATTCGGTTACGCTTTCCCGCAGGGCTTTTACCGGGATCACTTTCACCTGTTTGATCATATTGTCCTGTACGTCGAGAATATCGATATCGTACTGCTCAATACGCACGCGCGTACCGATGGCGGGGATCTCTTCCAGTGCTTCCAGCAGCATGCCATTTATGGTGCGGGCTTCCTCTTCCGGTAGCCGCCAGTTAAAGGCTTTGTTCAGTTCGCGCACGCTGGCGCCGCCTTCGATAATCACCGAGCCGTCATTCTGCGGCGTGGCTTCGTCTGCGAGCGCTGGCGACATGGAGGTGGTGAAGTCTCCGACAATCTCTTCGAGAATATCTTCTACCGTGATTAGCCCCTGAATATCACCATATTCGTCGACCACCAGGCCGACTTTCTTTTTATTACGCTGGAATTTCACCAGTTGCACGCTGAGCGGCGTGCCTTCCGGTACGTAGTAGATTTCGTCGGCGGCGCGCAGCATCACCTCTTTGGTGAACTCTTTTTTCTCGGTCATCAGGCGATAGGCTTCGCGCACGCGCAGCATACTGATTGCATCGTCCAGCGAGTCGCGATACAGCACAATACGACCGTGTGGCGAGTGTGTGAGCTGGCGGACAATGGATTTCCAGTCATCGTTAATGTCGATGCCGACGATGTCGTTGCGCGGCACCATAATGTCGTTAACGCTGACCTTTTCCAGATCGAGCACCGACAGCAGCATGTCCTGATTACGACGGGAGATTTGCGAACGCGATTCGTTGACGATGGTGCGCAGTTCGTCTTTGCTGAGCGCGCCGCTGACCACCACATCGGCTTTGATCCCCACCATGCGCATTAAAATGCGGGTGACGCCGTTGAGCAGCCAGACCAGCGGCAGCATGATCACCTGCAACGGGGCCAGTAGAAAGCTGCTCGGAAAGGCGACCTTCTCCGGGTAGAGGGCGGCGATGGTTTTGGGCAGCACCTCGGCAAACACCAGCACCACGAAGGTCAGTACCCCGGTGGCGATAGCGACGCCAGCATTCCCGTACAGGCGCATGCCGACAATAGTGCCGATAGCTGAAGCGAGAATATTGACCAGGTTGTTACCAATCAGCACCAGGCTTATCAGGCGGTCCGGTTTGCGCAGCAGCTTTTCAACGCGGCGGGCCGCGCGATTACCCTGCTTAGCCAGATGGCGCAGGCGATAGCGGTTGAGCGTCATCATCCCGGTTTCAGAACCGGAAAAATACGCCGAAACCACGACCATAATGACCAGCGTGATGATCAGTGTCGTGGTGGAGATGTGTTCCAGGGGGAACTCCTTTGTTTTAGCTCAGAAACTCTTGCAGGACGCGGCTGCCGAAATAGGCCAGCGTTAAGATCCCCGCGCCCGCGACATTGAACCAGACGACGCGGCGACCGCGCCAGCCTTCATGGTAGTGACCCCACAGCAAAACGATATAGACAAACCAGGCGATGATAGAGAGCACCGCTTTGTCGATATTGTCCATGCTGAACAGGTTTTTCATAAAGAATAGCCCGGTGCACAGTGTCAGAGTCAGTAACACCACACCGACCTGAGTGATATGAAACATCTTGCGTTCAATGACCATCAGCGGCGGCATTTCGCTGCTAAACGCCAGCCGTTTGTTCTTAAGCTGATAGTCAATCCACGCCAGTTGCAGAGCGTACATTGCGGCAATGATTAAGGTGGCGTAGGCGAAAAGGGATAACCCAATATGCACCATCATGCCGGGCGTCGCTTCCAGATGGGTGATGTATTCGTTAGGGACAAAAATAGCGAAAGCGAGGTTGATCAATGCAAAGGTGTAAACGATGGGCAACAGTAACCAGCCGCGATTTTTAGACGCCACAATGGTCATAACGGTGCAGATCATCAGACTGACCAGCGAGCCCACGTTTAATAAGCTGAGGTTTTGCCCACCGTCATCGGGAAAAATGCGTTCTTTCAGCCCAAAACCGTGGAAAATCAGGGCAATCACTGCTGAAAGAATGGCCATTCTGCGCCAGCCGCTGTTTTTTTGCAGCAGGCCAGGAACGATCAGCGCAATGCTGATGGAATAGGCAACAAGAGCGATCAGAGCGAAAACGGGCATATGGGTGTCGGCAGTTGACTGAAGAAGAAAGGAAAACAGTATAGCGTCACGGGACGTTGGCTCCAACAGTTGCATCACATACAGAAGCGGGACGTTCATGTTATACTGCGGAATATTTTTGTAATGCGTCGCCCTGGCGGCCAATCGTATCACCTCAGGCGAGAGACCATGTTTGATAATTTAACCGATCGTTTGTCGCGCACCCTGCGCAATATCAGTGGCCGTGGGCGCCTCACTGAAGACAACATCAAAGATACCCTGCGCGAAGTGCGTATGGCGCTGCTGGAAGCGGACGTTGCGCTGCCGGTCGTGCGTGATTTTATCAACCGCGTGAAAGAAAAAGCGGTTGGTCATGAAGTGAATAAGAGTCTGACCCCGGGTCAGGAGTTCGTCAAAATCGTGCGCAACGAGCTGGTTGCGGCGATGGGCGAAGAGAATCAAAGCCTGAATCTCGCAGCGCAACCGCCAGCCGTCGTGCTGATGGCGGGTTTGCAGGGCGCAGGTAAAACCACCAGCGTGGGTAAACTCGGTAAGTTCCTGCGCGAAAAACACAAGAAAAAGGTGATGGTGGTTTCCGCGGACGTTTATCGCCCGGCGGCAATCAAACAGCTGGAAACGCTGGCTGAGCAGGTTGGGGTGGAGTTCTTTCCGTCTGACGTTGCGCAAAAGCCGGTGGATATCGTTAACGCGGCGCTGAAAGAAGCGAAGCTGAAGTTCTTCGACGTACTGCTGGTGGATACCGCCGGTCGTTTGCACGTTGACGAAGCGATGATGGATGAGATCAAACAGGTTCACGCGGCGATTAAACCGGTGGAAACGCTGTTTGTGGTCGATGCCATGACCGGTCAGGATGCGGCAAATACGGCGAAAGCCTTTAATGAAGCGCTGCCGCTGACGGGGGTTGTGCTGACCAAAGTCGATGGTGATGCCCGCGGTGGTGCGGCGCTGTCGATTCGTCATATCACCGGCAAACCGATCAAGTTCCTCGGCGTTGGCGAGAAGACCGAAGCGCTGGAGCCGTTCCATCCGGATCGTATTGCTTCCCGTATTCTCGGCATGGGCGATGTGCTGTCGCTGATCGAAGATATCGAGAGCAAAGTTGACCGCGCGCAGGCGGAGAAGCTGGCAAATAAACTGAAGAAAGGCGACGGTTTTGATTTGACCGATTTCCTTGAGCAGTTGCGCCAGATGAAAAACATGGGCGGTATGGCGAGCCTGATGGGCAAGCTGCCGGGCATGGGGCAAATCCCGGATAACGTTAAAGCGCAGATGGATGACAAAGTGCTGGTGCGCATGGAGGCGATTATTAACTCCATGACGCTGAAAGAGCGCGCCAACCCGGACATTATCAAAGGTTCCCGTAAACGCCGCATCGCCGCAGGCTGTGGTATGCAGGTGCAGGATGTAAACCGTCTGCTCAAACAATTCGACGACATGCAGCGCATGATGAAGAAGATGAAGAAGGGCGGGATGGCGAAGATGATGCGTGGGATGAAGGGGATGATGCCGCCAGGCTTCCCCGGACGCTAATCCGGCCTGGCTTATTGGCCATTTTGGCGCCGGGGTGTGCTCGTCATCCTCACGTACTGCGTGTACGCTCCGGTGACTGTGCGCGCGCCGACGTCAAACTGGCTGCAACGCCGACGGCCTCAGGTCTCACAGTTTCGTAACTGTCGATTGCTTTTTAGCAAAAAATGAGTAAAATTTTCGGGCTTTTAATATGACACCGGGCTCCGTTCCTCGATGGGGCCTGGTGTTTTATTCACACAAGAGGATGTTATGGTAACTATTCGTTTAGCACGTCACGGCGCTAAAAAGCGTCCGTTCTACCAGGTTGTTGTCACCGACAGCCGTAATGCACGCAACGGTCGCTTCATTGAGCGCGTTGGTTTCTTCAACCCGATCGCTTCCGAGAAAGAAGAAGGCACCCGCCTGGATCTGGATCGTATTCAGCACTGGGTTGGCCAGGGCGCTACCGTTTCCGATCGCGTTTCCGCGCTGATCAAAGAAGCACAGAAAGCAGCTTAATCTGTCACGGTGGTCATGATGAGCAAGCAACAAACCGCATCAGTCCCTGTTGAGCCAATTATCGTTGGCAAACTGGGTTCTTCTTACGGAATTCGTGGTTGGCTCAGAGTGTTTTCCTCCACCGAAGACGCCGAAAGCATTTTTGACTATCAGCCCTGGTTTATCCAGAAAGCGGGTCAGTGGCAGTGCATTGAGCTGGAAAGCTGGCGCTACCACAATCAGGATATCGTCATCAAACTGAAAGGTGTTGATGACAGAGATGCCGCGAATCTTCTGACGAATTGTGAAATTCTCGTTGATTCCACGCAGTTGCCGGAACTGGAAGCGGGTGACTATTACTGGAAAGACCTTATGGGTTGCCAGGTAGTGACTACTGAAGGTTACAGCCTCGGTAAAGTCGTCGATATGATGGAAACCGGGTCGAATGACGTTCTCGTCATCAAGGCAAACCTGAAAGATGCATTTGGTATCAAGGAGCGGTTGGTTCCGTTCCTCGATGGGCAGGTTATCAAGAAAGTCGATCTCACTACTCAAACCATTGAAGTAGATTGGGATCCTGGTTTTTAAACCTCCGGATATACGGTAAAAGACGGCGCTATGTGGATTGGCATAATTAGCCTGTTTCCTGAAATGTTCCGCGCGATTACCGACTACGGGGTAACTGGCCGGGCAGTAAAAAATGGCCTGCTGAGCATCCATAGCTGGAGTCCGCGTGACTTTGCTCATGATCGGCACCGTACCGTGGACGATCGTCCTTACGGCGGCGGACCGGGGATGCTAATGATGGTGAACCCTTTGCGGGACGCTATTCATGCAGCAAAAGCCGCGGCGGGTGAAGGCGCCAAAGTGATTTATCTGTCGCCTCAGGGACGCAAGCTTGATCAAGCGGGCGTGAGCGAACTGGCTACCAATCAGAAACTGATTCTGGTGTGCGGTCGCTACGAAGGGATAGATGAGCGCGTAATTCAAACCGAGATTGACGAAGAATGGTCTATCGGCGATTACGTTCTCAGCGGTGGTGAGTTACCAGCGATGACGCTGATTGACTCGGTTTCCCGGTTTATTCCGGGGGTACTGGGGCATGAAGCATCAGCAACGGAAGATTCCTTTGCTGATGGGTTGCTGGACTGTCCACACTATACCCGACCTGAAGTGTTAGAAGGGATGGACGTACCGGCGGTGTTACTGTCGGGGAACCATGCTGAGATACGTCGCTGGCGTTTGAAACAGTCGCTGGGCCGCACCTGGCTTAGAAGACCTGAACTTCTGGAAAACCTGGCTCTGACTGAAGAGCAAGCAAGGTTGCTGGCGGAGTTCCAAAGCGAACACGCAAAACAGCAACTGCAACAGAAACATGATGGGACGGCGTAAGCCCCCAATATCAGTTTACCCAGGATAAGAGATTAAATTATGAGCAACATTATTAAGCAACTTGAACAAGAGCAGATGAAGCAGGACGTACCTTCCTTCCGTCCGGGCGATACCGTGGAAGTGAAAGTATGGGTTGTTGAAGGTTCCAAAAAACGTCTGCAGGCATTCGAGGGCGTGGTTATCGCTATTCGTAACCGCGGTCTGCACTCTGCATTCACTGTTCGTAAAATTTCCAACGGCGAAGGCGTTGAGCGTGTCTTCCAGACTCACTCTCCGGTAGTTGACAGCATTGCTGTTAAACGTCGTGGTGCTGTTCGTAAAGCTAAACTGTACTACCTGCGTGAGCGTACCGGTAAGTCTGCTCGTATTAAAGAGCGTCTTAACTAAGGATCGCTTTCGCGACATCCGAAAAGTTAGTGTAAAACAAGGGGTTGGCGTAATGCCAGCCCCTTTTTTATTGGCGATGGCGGCAGAATGGCGGCAGAGGATCGCCGGTGGCGGCACTGCATGGCAGGCAAAAAAAAGCCTGCTTGCGCAGGCTTTTGAGAGGGATGTTGCCGGTATTATCGCACGCCGTGGGGCGGTGCGGCTTCTGTCGCGCCAGGACGGACAATGTAGCGCGCCAGCGATTCGTGGGTGACGAAGGTGCAGCCGCAGTTGATGTTCTGGCACTGGTGGTAGCGTTCTTTGGTTTCGGTACTGAGATAGCGGCTCGAACGCGCATGAGCCGCTTCCTGGCATAACGGGCAATGCATCATTTTGTGATTTCTCCAGCGTGTTTATGCCAGTAATAATAAACTTTAAACTTGCAAATGCAAGTCAATAGTTGCATTTGACTCCTTGTTATTCCTGGGTTTTGAATTCATACGCCACTTTACTGACGTCGATTTCCAGCTCCAGCTTGGTGATAAACCCTTTATTATCAAGTGCATGAGTGACTTTTTTGATGACCCATGGCGTATTGTTGATGACATCTTTGAAGCCAGACAGACGGATGGGGGTTTCCGGGGCGATATCGCCGCGCCCTTGCGCAAGCACCAGCGTAAATTTCGCCGCGGTGCGCTGAAGCTCCTTCCACGCCGCGTCGGCCGCGCGGGTCGCTTCGTCTTTCGAGGCGTACAGCGTCGGCAGAATATAGACATTCTCTGCCGAGCCGGCGGTGTAGTTTGTCGCCTCTTGCTTGCTCTCTTCTTTGCGCTTCATCTCCACTTGTTTCGTCTGCTTCTGCGGCGTTTTGGTATCCTGCCAGTGCGCAACCACGCCGCCGTACGCCGCGCGGTCTGCAAGGTCAAAGGTGTGCGTATCGCCATCGCCACGGCTGATGGTTACCGGCGTAACCGCTTTGCCGTTGCGCACGCATTTGCCCGGCACCAGAAAAATCAGCGTCCCCTTTTTCACGGCGATTTCAGCACCGTTGCGGATCGCCAGCCGGGTCAGAAACCCAATGTCGCTCTCCTTCGACTGGTCGATATGCGCAATCTTAATCCCCGCCAGCTCCGCCGCAACGCTGGCTTTTAGCTTATTACGCGTGGCGATGTTTTCAACAATCGCGCCAAGCGTCGTGTCATGCCACGAGCCCTCTTTGGCGGTGTTCATCCCTTCACGAAAATCCACGCTACGCCCGGAAATTACCAGCTGGTCCGGCGTGCCACGGTGCGTCACCTGGTCGATGGTGAAACTGCCCATATCGGTCGGATTCTCGCCCTGGCGACCCAGACTGACGCCCACCACCGCGCTGCGTGCCGGCATGGCGATATTCCCGTCAGCATCATCCAGCGTCAGCGTCAGCGTATCGGCTTCGAAACCGCGATTGTCCGTCACGGTCAGTGAAATCAGGCGCCCGGCGATGTTTTGGGTGATGTCTTTGTCGACCTCCGTTGCGGCCTGGTCGTCACTTGCGGGTTTGGCGAGCAGCTTCAGCGCATAGAGGGGCGTATCCGCCTGCGTCAGATCATTGGCCAGTGCATCAATCATACGAGGGTACCCAGTTTTTTACTGGCAGCCTCAAGCAACTCGCTGCCTTTGGTTTGCAGATTTTTCGCCAGCGTAATCAACGACTCATCAACCCGGGTGAGTTGCAGCGTGAAGTTGATTTTGCGCGGCGAGCCGTCGCTGTAAAACTCGGAGCCGTTCTCTTTGACGTTGCTTATCACATACCAGCCGTAAATCATTCCCGTGCCATCGATAAGCGGCCATTGTTTGCCCTGCTCGGCCATCAGGCGCACGGCCGCCAGCGACAGCACGCCGCCGGTCAGCTCCGGGAAGAGATCGCCGGTGATTTCCACCGTATCTTCCCCCGGGCCGATGAACTGATAGGCCGCGCGTTTGCCGACGCGCGGGTTGCTGCTCCAGGTAAACGCGGAGGTGCGGTTCATGTTCTGGAACGGCAGCGTTTGCCGCATAAAAACGAAAAATCCCAGCGCCAGCATCATAATGAGTAACCTCCTGACTGAGTGAAGTGGGAATAGGCGTTGTTGCGGCGGTTGTCGGCTTCCTGACGGAGCAGGTTCTGCAACTGGCGCTCGTTGTCGCTGCCGGGGGAAATATCGCCCGTCAACGTGACGTTATATTCTGTTTTGCTCTGGTCGACGTACGAATTACCGCCAGCGGGTTTGGCTGCCTGGTAGTTGTTGAATCCCGGCATTGTGCTGGTTGGCTGGATGTATCCAATCGCGCCGCCTGCCGCCGTTGCGTCCACCGGTTTGGGGATCTCAATCGCCGGTTGCTTGTTCACGATGCCGAGTTTCTCCAGCAGCCAGCCGACGCCGTCGATCAACAATTTCAACGGCGCTAAGGAACCGATCAGCCCATCGGTCAGAAACTTGCCGAATAATTGCCCTGCATTGCCGCACTTCTCTAGCGCTTCCTGGCTGAATGTAATCGGGGAGAGCAGCGCGCCAAACAGGTCTTTTATCCACGTCAGACCGCTGCCAATGGCGTCGAAAACAGGCTGAAAAGGCACGAACAGTTCGGCAAGTGGGGCAAAGCCGGCTTTGATGCCTTCGACCACGCCGCCAAAGAAGGCGCTAATCGGTTCCCAGTAGGCGTAGATGGCCACCGCGGCGGCGGCAACGGCGGCGATAATGCCGACGATGGGCAGGGTGAGCGAGCCAAGTACCGTCAGAATGCCGCCGCACACGGTGGTAAAGACGCTACCAAAGGTGGTGGCGATGGTGATAAGCGTACTGATGCCCGTAAAGACGGGCGCAATCACGCTGGCCACGGTGCTAATTGCGCCAGCGACGCCAACCACCACGGTGGCGATCATCCCGAAGGTCTGCACCAGCCCCTGATTGTTCTGTACCCACAGTTGCAGCTGGCCCAGATACTGGGTCGCGGTTTGCACCAGCTGGCGTAAAGAGGATTCCTGGGTGCTGAAAATATCCACGCTCAGCGACTGATACGCCGCTTGCAGTGCCTGTAAATCGGTGCCGAGATTGCCGCCGTTCTGCGCGGTCGCCACGTTCGTACCGGGGCTGGCAGGGCTGGCGCCCGGGGTCTCTTTCAGCGACGCTTCGTAGCCCGGTTGCATCAGTTTTTTACCGAGGTTAACCCCGGTGGTCGCCACCGACATGCCGGTTTTGCCGACGGCGGAGAGGTTTCCGGCAATGCCCAGAATGGATTGCTGTCCCGCTTTGATTTTCGCCATGCGGTTTTGCCGGTTCTCCTGCGCCAGCGCGTCGCGCTGCGTCGTCAGTTGCCCGGTATTGTCATTGATGCTGTTTTGCAGACGCTGCCGCGCGCTTGCGGGTGCGCGGGTGCTGATGCCTGCCTGGCTCAGTACCTGACGCTGGTTTTTCACCGACTGGCGCAGGTCATCATGCTGTTGTTGCAGGGCTCTGACGCGGCTGCGGGCTTTCTCCAGCGCGCTAATTTGCGTGCGGGTCGGCGCGTCCACTTTTTTCAGTTCAGACGCCAGCGCGCGCGTGCTCTCTTTGGCGACGTTCAGCTCCTGGCTGACAGCCGTCAACGCGCTTTGCGTTCGGGTAAAACCGTCGATCTGCGCCACCTGGCTGTACAGGCCGCGTAAGGTGGTCTGCGTCTCTTTAACCTGGTCAGACAGCGACACATTCGCTGTCTGTAAGGTTTTAAACGGGCGCGTCGCCTGATCAACAGCTGTGAGCAAGTCTTCTATTTTTACGCTGTTACTCATGTGTGTTTCCGCTTCGCTGCAGCGCTTTTTCGCGCCATGTGATGAGTTCGCTCAGGCTCAGGGGATAGAGCTCTGACGGCGGCCAGTGGAAAATCACCGCGATATCCGCCATCAGATCGTCAACCGACAGGTTCGCCGGAAAGCTTACCGTGCCGAAGCCGGTGACAAAAAACCAACCACCTTGCCGGCCAGCGCCACCATATCCACCAGGTCCAGCGCGCTCACTTCCTGCTCGGTAAGCGAAGGCGAGGTAATGCGCGGCAACACTTTGATCAGCGCATCCACTTCCGCATTCGCCACTGCCGCCAGGCTTACGCCACGCAGCGTACCGGCGTTCGGCTTCATCAGGGTAATAACAGTAATGCTCTGTTCGCCGCGTTTGATCGGGTTTTCCAGGGTGATGACGTGGTCAGTTTCGTTGCTCATGAGTTCCTCGTGATTCCATTAGCGGGGGAAGAACCGGTCAGCGGGGCTGACCGGGTTGCGCATTACAGGCCGATATTGCGGCGGTGCTGCTCGAGGCGGTCTACGCCGTTGACTTTTTCGATCATGTTAACGGTGTCGATTTCCACCAGTTCCGCGCCATCCATCGTCAGTTTGAAATAGGTGCAAACGACGGAGATTTTGGATTCGGTGTCTTCGCCCACTTTGTTTTCGCCCGTGTCGATCTCTTTCTGGCGACCACGCATGACCACTTCGACTGCCACCGTTTCACCGGTGTCGTCGCGCTGGTAGGAGCCGGCGAAACGCACAGGGACGGCGTCTGCGCTGGTTGCGCCATACAGTTCCCAGATAGCTGCATCCGGGAAGCCGCCCAGCGTCCACTCCATCGACATGGCGTCGTCATCCAGACCCATATCGACAGGCGCGACACCGCTCATGCCTGCACCGCGGTAGTTTTCCAGCTTGCGGGTCAGTTTCGGCAGCGTGATGGATTTTGCGATCCCCTGATAGCTGTAGCCATTGAGGAACACGTTCATATATTTCAGTTTTCGTGGCATTGCCATTTATCAGGTTCCTTAATTGCTGTTGACCGAGGAGACCAGATTCACCAGGTACTTATCGGTGATGCGCTGGCGTAAGGTCAGGTTTTCCAGTGGCGGCACCGGCGTATAGTCGTAATCGATATACAGTTTCCCGGCTTTCAGGGTGACGGCGTCGTTGGCGGTTTCGTCGAACCAGCAGGTAGCATCCACGATGTAACCGTTGCTTTTCAGCTCGCGGAACTTCGCATTAATGCCTTCGATGATGTCGCGGATAAGCGTCGCGGTGATCGGTTTGTCCACCGCCCACATATGCGCATCGGCCATGGTGTCGGCGATAACCTGCGCGGTGCGGGTGTAGTTTTCAAACAGGAACAGCGGGTCGTCAGAGCAGGTACGGTTGCCCCAGAAGCGGAAACCGTCTTTGCGGATAAGCGTGGTCACGCCAGCCGCGTTGAGCAGATCCGCGTCGGTACCGGACTCCTGCAAATCCCAGAATACCGGGGTGCTGATGCCGGTCACGCCGTTAACGCCGACGTTGGACAGGGTTTTGTGCCAGCCAACGGACTGGTCGATGTAAGCACGCAGACCCAGCGCGCGGGCAGTGGCGTAGGCGGTGGAAGTCGCGTTCGCGACGGTATCCCAGGCGAGGAAATCCGGCCAGATCACCATCAGCTCACGCTGGCTGAAGTTTTCGCGATATTTCATTGCATCGGACAGGGTTTTGCAGCCCCAGGCGCTGACATAGCCGAAGGCGCGCAGTTTCTGGCAGACAGAGGCCAGTGCCGTGGCGACTTCCTGGGTGTCATAACCCGGTACGCCAAGAATACGCGGTTTCACGCCGGTTACCGCTTCAGCGGTCAGCAGCGCTTTCAGGCCAGTGTATTTACCGTTTGCATCGGTAGTGCCGATGATATTGGAAATGGTCTGTGCCTGCGCGGTGTCGCCCGTGCCTTCCGCAACGCGCACCACAACGATGACCGGTTTCGCCTGGTCAGCAATGGCTTGCAGAGAAGAGGCCAGCGTACCTTTGACGCCCGCTTTCGCAATGGCGCTCTGTACGCTGGTGATCAGCACTGGTTCATTAAGGGGGAACATCTCAGCGTCTGCATCGCTGGCGGTACATACCATGCCAACAATGGCCGTTGAGACAGTGGAAATGACGCGTGTGCCGTCGTTGATTTCGACGACCTGGACGCCATGATGATAGTCACTCATCCGTTTAACTCCGTGGTTTTGGGGTGAGTGCTATTCTCCAGGGCGGCGAGGCAGGGCGCTATTTATCGGCGTTGGGGCGGTGCTGAAACAACAGGTGTAGACATCGGTAATTCAGCTTCCTGTTCCTCTCTGATGAAAAAAAGCCGCATTATGCGGCGGCTTCTTTTTCAGATGGAGCAGGGATGTCCCACTGGACCCAGACAGGCATTCGTAAGTAAAACTCACGATATAACTCGCTGCTGTAATCTACCGGAAACATTGTGGGATCAGGTTGTTCCCCAAGGGATATGTAGTGAATTTTCTCGTCTTCTCCTAATTTCGCATAGAAGATACAGTTATTAGTCATATTTGATATCCCTGGATTCCAACGTTATATGTGAGGTTTGCGGCTGAAACCTGCCAATAAAATGTACGTGCGTTCGCGATCACGGGCACAGTTGTATTACTGCTCTGGCTAACTGTGCCCCCGGTTAATGATGAACCAACAGAAAAGCGACGAGAACCGAGTAAGTTGCTTGAACTTCCGATAACAAAAACACCCGTCGTATCCACATTAACCAGCCCGATTGAAACCGATAAATCTACAGCAACTGTATTCAATGGAACGGCAGCCATTGTTTGCGAGATAGCCGTGTTAGGCGCTACTGAACCACTTAATGCTGTTGTTGGCAGTATGACCACGGAACGGCCCTGTACACTACATATTGAAAACTGAGACGAAACCACAGGTAGAACGGCAACGAGGGCGGATGCAGTGTACCCGGCAGGCATGTTCGTACCTCCATAGACTTCGGGGGCAACAACAGATGTTGCATTTACAGAAAGTAGCGCCGAAGTGTCTGTGGTTGGGTTGTAGATTGCATACAAAGCAACAAACCCACTAACTGGTGCCGTTCCAGTATCCATTCCGCCTGCGCCATTGCTGGTCAGATTAATCGTTTTATTGATGTTTGCGAGGCGATAGTTTTTTCCTCCCAACACTGTTGCAACAACAAGTTCATCCGCAGTGAAGATTGCTGATGCTGACACTGCGCTGATGTACATTCTTGCATTGCGGGATTGTCCCACGACACTCACGCCATTTGCAGCTTCTTTTAAACCCAGGTTCTTAACCGCCGCCGCGACGGCGGTGGGACCCGAATCGGCAATCTCTTTCAGCGCCTGGGAGATTTGTAAATACTGGCTGTGTGGGTTGGGGGCTTTAACATGATCGCTCAGCTGGTCGTCCACATACTTACGGCTGGCGAGCGCCACCGTGGCATCCACTTTTAGGGTGATGGCCGACGTATTGGAAATCGTCAGCACCATGCGGATGGTTTGCGTGCGGCCGCTGCCTTCATCCAGCAACGGTTTATAGGTTTCCGGGCAGTTCGCCACGGCCACCAGTACCCCTGCGTCGTCGTACAGGCCCATTTCGCGGATCCAGAAACCGCCTTCATTTTCCGGAATAATTTGCTCGGCGATAATCTGGTTATTGTTGATGCTATCGACAACAAGCACATTCAGTGCGCCGATGCGTTTCTGGTTCACCAGACTGGTTTGCGTGGCGTTCGGCGAGGGCAGCGCGCCGTTGCCGTCGCCCACTGCCATCCTGGTGATGTTAAGCCGGGTACCTTGCGCCGTGGCGGCCGCCAGCTTCGCCGCCCCCTGATTGGTCAGAATGGCATAATATTTCGCAGTCATGCGTTCACTCTCGGTTATCGGATAAGTAAACGACATTGTCCGGTGCGGATGCGGGAAGGGGCTATCGGTCGGGGTTGGCTGCGGCCTGGTACAACCCAGGCGAAAAAAACGGGCCGAAGCCCGTTAAGTGTTATTCCGGTTGTACAGGCCAGTTGATATCCGGTGCCTGCGCGCTATCCATTGCCTGCACGGCATCAATATAATCCATCCAGGCGATCAGCCGCGCTTTATTGGCCTCGCTGAGTCTGCCCAATTGCAGCGCCGTCTGCCACAGGCTGATGGTGTTCTTCGCCGCATCCAGCAACTGCGTTTTTTTCAGTTCTGCGCTGGCGATTTGCGCGTCATGCTGTGCGGCGCTGTCGGTTACCCAGGTGCTGCCGTTCCACTTATCATACGGCGTTGCCGGGGCAAGCGTGGTGACGTTCGTCGGGTAATCTCCCAGTGTGGTGACAGACGTTTCTACACCGCTTTCGAGGTCATAAACGGTTTCGCCACGATGATCGGCAACATACAGCCAACTGCGGGCATCTGCCGCGCAGCACACCGCGAAACCGTTTTTCGCCGCCAGCGGCGCTTCCACGGTCGAATTGCCTGGGATACCGACGCCAACCGCCAGGTACTCCACCGACGTAGAGTGGTATTCGCGCGTCTCCCCATCAAAGTTATAGACAGTGATCTCCCCGGCAGCGGTGGCAATCAGGTTTTGGTTCAGCGTTGCTTGCGACATTATTGAGCCCTCACGATGTAGTTAAATGCAATGTTGTATGGACGTGTTTCGACGCCGCCAGTGTTTTCCATCCGGATATAGGTGTGGCAGCGATTACCCACATTATTGGTCACGTCGGTGCCTTCGTTATTTTCATCGGTATACGCAATAATCTGTATCGTCGGGGTACCGTATTCGTTAATAAAACGGTGATTGTGTGCCCGCAACTGGTCGGCCTGTGCGGAGAGCAGTACGCGGCCGCTGTCCAGACCTTTTCCCGAATCCCAGCCGCGAATAAACTGGCCGCGCAGATCGGGCAGTACCCCCGATGGATAAGCCACGGCAAGTTTTGGCAACTGCGTTTTATCAAAAGCGGCACCGTTGCAAATCAGCCAACCGCCAGGTGCAGCAGCCTGCGGCCAGGCGACAGGCGCACCCACAGGAAGGATGCCGTCATAATCGGCGATAACATCGCGCACATATTTGGTGTTGGCGATTTGCTGCCCGTAGTTGCCGATATGGGTATCGGGCACGGTCGGGGTACCGATGAATACCGGGCTGGCCAGCGGTGCGTACTGGGCGTGCGGGTTGCTGGCGGCAACATGGTTGTTCATCAGATCGTCGGCATACTGGCGGGTAGCCAGCACCACCGACGGGTCGATTTTGAGGGTGACTGCCGCCGTTGACGACACCACCACTACCATGCGAATCGTCTGCGTACGCCCGCTGCCTTCCTGCATCTGCGGTTTATAGGTTTCCGGGCAGTTGGCAATGGCAATCAGCACGCCGTCGTCGTCATACAGGCCGATTTCACGGATCCAGTAACCGCCTTCGGTTTCCGGAATCACCTGTTCGGCAATAATCTGGTTGGTGTTTTTGGGGTCAACAGAAAGCCGGTTCAGCGGCGCAATACGTTTTTGGTTAATCAGTTTCGTTTGCGAAGCATCGGGGGTGGGTAACACGCCGTTGGCATCGCCAATTGCCATCTGCGTAAGATTGAGTTTTGTGCCGAGCGCCGTTGCGTTCGCCAGCTTCGCTGCACCCTGACTGGTCAGAATGGCAAAATATTTTGCGGACATGCGTTAACTCTCTGGTTGTTTGTGGATGAATGAAACATCGCTGTTAAGACAGGCGTTATTTTCCGTTCAGCCGCAGACGAACACCATTTAACGGGGTTTATTACAGGCTGGCACAACGACAAGGGATAAAAAAAAGCGCCAGATGGCGCGGATAGAGGATCCTGAAAAGTAAAACAACCAGAGAGGGGGAACGCAGCACCACCCGGTAATGCCGGCGGCGCCGTGTTTAACCGAACGGCAATACGGGCGTTATGCCGCCCGGACGATATAGTTAAAAGCGATGTTGCGCGGGCGGTTTTCCGCCGCGGTAGGTACTGCAAGCGAAGCATTCAATCCAATAGCGTACCCGCTGTCTTGCGTCGCTGAAGAGCCTCCGCCATTGGTCATCCCCATGCCGTAGAAAGCACCGCTGACATGTTGTTCGAATCCAAAAGGGGCAACACAGGGAATAGAACCTGTCAGATTACGGATAGCGTCTCCCTGTGCGGTTAATAGTACCCTTGCGGAATCCACGCCGCGGGCGTTATCCCAGCCGCGAATAAACTCACCGCGCAAATCCGGCAACACGCCAGACGGGTACACCGCTGCCAGCCCAGGCCAGGCGGCTTTATCAAACGTCGCGCCATTGCACAGCATCCAGCCGCCAGGCGGTACTGCCGCAGGGTAAGGCACCGGCACGCCAATCGGCGTGTAGTAGGCGATATCCGCCACTTTCACGTATTGCGGATGCGGGTTGGCGGCAGCCAGGTGATTCGCCAGCAGACCGTCTGCATAGGCTTTCACCTCAATGACTTTATCATCCACATATTTCCGCGTGGCCAGCACCACCGCCGGGTCAATGGTCAGCGTCACCGACGATGGTGACGACACCGCCAACAACATGCGCACGATTTGTGTGCGCCCGCTGCCTTCCTGCATCTGCGGTTTATAGGTCTCCGGGCAGTTCGCCACGGCAACCAGCGTGCCCTCATCGTCATACAGACCGATTTCGCGGATCCAGAAACCGCCTTCGGTTTCCGGGATCACCTGTTCGGCAATAATTTGGCTGGCATTGCCGGGATCGAGGGTCAGCGTATTCAGCGGCGCAATACGTTTCTGGTTAATCAATGCGGTTTGCGCGGCATCCGGCGTGGGTAATGCGCCATTGGCATCGCCGACCGCCATTTGCGTCAGTTTGAGCTGGCGGCCAAGGGCGGTGGCGTTCGTCAGCTTCGCCGCCCCCTGGTTGGTCAGAATGGCAAAATATTTGGTGGTCATGGGTTAACTCTCAGGTCATCAATCAAATGAACAGCGGAAGCCGGGAAGCTCTCACCGCCAACAACAATCTCTTCCGGCGCGTAGGGGTAAACCGTCAGCTCTTCACCGAGATAGCAGCCAGCGCCAACGTAAAACTCACCCTGCGTACTCAGGCTGATATTCAGGCTGGTGAGATGGCGACTCGCCGGTTTCGCGTCATCAATCAACCGCTCCAGCTCCTCGTACATCGCCTCGGTGATGCCGTTATCCTGCACGCCAATCACCAGCTTAAAGGTGCCGGGCTCGGCGTTGTCCTGCCACCACTCGCGCAGCTCAATCAGAAAACCGAGCGGTTCAACAACGCGGTGCAGGGCGCTGAGCGTGCCCTTGTGCTGATGAACATAAAAAGAGGCGGCGATCACGTTGCGTTTGGTGGCTTCCGGCCAGGTGTAATCCCAGCGATCGACGGAGAGCGCCCACGCCAGGTAAGGCAGCAGCTCCGCCGGGCATTTTTGCGGATCCCACAAGGTGCGCAGCGGCACCGGCACACGTTCGATTTGTGCCGCCGCCGTGGTTGCCGCTACCTCAAGCCCTGAGGAGCCAACCGGTAACAGGCGGTCATCATTCATCGGTACCTCCAGCCTGAATGCTCCACGCGGTGCAATACGACGCCTGGTGTTTGTCCAGCACCAGATCGCTTTGCGGGGCGCTCAGCTCGACACGCTGCACGCCTTCAACATGCAGGGCGGCATAAATCGCCGACTGGCGAATGTCGCGGCCAAGCCGGCGCTGCGCGTTGATATAGGCTTTCAGTTGCGCTTCAGCGGCCTGGCGAATCGGTTCGGATTCCGGCCCCGGGTAGAAATAGAGCGTGGCGTTAATCTGGTACGGCACAATCTGCGCGCTTTGTACCGTCACGCGGTCACCCACCGGGCGCACATCTTCCGCGTTAAGGGCGTTATTGACGATGGCGACCAGTTCATCGCTGGCGCTGCCATCGCCTTCACGGGAGAGCACCGACACGGTGATATACGCCGGGTTCGGGCTGATCACGGAGATATCCGCCACCCGCCCGTCGGCGCTGCGCCCGTGGTATTCATACGCGCCCACCGGCCCGGCGACGCTCAATCCTTCAAACGCCTGCTGCGCGCGCAGACGCAGATCCTTATCGGACTCCATCACGGCGGCGGTTGGTGGAAGGGTGCTGTTATCCGCCGGGGTGATGGTCAGACGCGCGGTGTTGCTGTTGGCGGCAACCACATCGAGGTCATTCCCGGCGGCGTAGGCCAGCATCACCGCCCGTGCGGCTTCGTTGACGCGCTGGCGCCACATCACCTCGCGGTAGGCGTTCTCTTCAAGAAACTTGGTCAGCGGCTCAGATTCCAGCGCCAGCGTACGGGCTATTGCCTCTTGCTCATCCGTCGGAAACAGGGAAATCAGCGTCGCTTTACGGTCGTCGAGGATAGTTTCGTAATTCAGCTCCTCGACCACGTCCGGCGCAGGAAGCTGGCTCAGATCGATAATCGGCATGGTTTTAACTCACAGGAAGGGTTAACGAAAGGGATTCACCGGTGCTGGCAAGCTGGCCGGTCAGGTTGACGATCATTTTGCCGTCGAACTGGCGCTCAACGGTCACCGCGCTGACGCTGATGCGCGGTTCCCATTTCAGCAGCGCCATATAGCACGCCGCCTGAATTTGCAGCGCCAGCGCCGGGGTTTGCGGCTGGTCGATCATCTCAAACAATTGCGAGCCGTAATCGCGGCGCATCACCCGCGAGCCAATCGGCGTACGCAGGATGTCGCTGATGCTCTGGCGGATATGCGCGGTGTCGGTCAGGCTTGCGCCGGTGGTGCGGTTTAACCCGCTGTAACGAACTGTCATAGAGGCGCTCCTGTTGTGCCGCCGCTGTCGCCGGGGTGTTGATGGGTATGCAGCACTTTGCCGTTGGACGACAGCGAACCGCCGCTGTGCTCGATATTGCCGCGCATCGTGCCGCCGCTTTTGACCTCCAGCGTGCCGGTGATGAGCTTGTTGGTGCAGACCACTTCCGGGGTATCCAGCGTGACGCGGGTGGAAGCCTTCACTAACACTTCCGGCACGCTGGCGGTAATGGATTGTGAGGCGCTGATATCGGCGGTTTTGATGCCGCTGACTTTCAGGGCGCTGGTGTGGGGTTCGTACTCCAGCACCGCGCCATCCGGGAAGGCAACGTGCCAGGCATCCGCCGATGCTGACGGTGCCGGGCGATCGTCGGAATAGATCCCGGGCAGAACAAATGCGGTGTCGAGTTCGCCACCGACCGCCAGCACTAACACCTGCTCGCCGACGGAAGGCGCCCACCACGTACGTGATTGACCGGCGCGGTGGGTTAACCACTGCAGCCACTGAGTAACAAGGCCGCCTGTCTGCACACGACAACGCCCGGTGTTAAGGTCGGTTTCGACGATAATCCCGGTGCGGATCATATTGCGCAGCGTGCGGGCCATTTCCTGGAGCGAGAGTTGTGTATTCATACGCGAAATGATGCTATGCGCCCCCGGCTTTGGAAAACGGACAACGCTGTCCGGGTTTTGGCACAACGCCGGGGGAACAATGGGTTATCAGGAGGACCAGCTGCTGAGCAGCTCGCCGTGAACATACAGCTCCTTCGGCCGGGTCACCGCCACAGGCGGCAACGGCTCTGGCAGCGTTTCGGCATACAGCGCGCCATCCACTTCCTTCACCTGCGTGCGTTCCGTCAGTTGCAGTGTGATGGTCAGATCCTGTGTGCTGTCGCTATTGGCAACCAGCGTCCAGCTAAAACTGGCTTGCTGCCCGGCCTCCACGGTGAGGATGTCGGGCTGGTTGTCGCGCAGCCACAGCATTACCGGCACGAAGATCGTGTCGATATCGCCGGAAAAACCGCTGACGGCGACATTCAGGCTGAACTGTTTTTCAAACGAGAGTGAGTGAGAGAGGGTGGCGATATTTCTGCCTTTATCCACCCACAGGCGCAGCATGGCAGGGTTATCGCGCAGGGCCGGGACGGCGTCCGTCAGGGCTTTGCGCAGCGTATCGGGTTTTAGCATTTATCTCATCCTGGCAGTGTTTTACGGTTTCGACCTGCAATGCGCACTGTTCCAGCGCGCGCTCAAGCCGTCGGATATCGGCGCTTAAATCGCCGTTGGTTTGGGGATTACTTGCCGGCATCGGGCACAGACTGACCTGCGGGCAACGGTTGTAAACAGTGACCGGCAGAGGCGCAGGCGGGGCGCTGGTGCACCCGGCGCACAGCATCAGGCAGCTCAGTGCTGTACCAGCGGCGAAACGCGTCATTTTCATTGATTAACCTCGTAATAGCCTGTTCACGCTGCACCGCCTGCGCACTGGCGGACTCCAGTTGCTGGCGCAGCGCCACCTGCGCCTGCTCGTTGCTGTCGGCCAGCTCGCGTGAGGCGGTAAGCTGCGCTTTCAGTTGCGCGATAGCGCTGTTTTGCGCCTCGGTTAACTGGCGGGACTGCGCCAGCGACGCGCGCAGCGTATGGTTTTGCTGCATCAGCCACAGCAGGCCGCAGACGCCCAGCAGCAGGGCAATCAGCCAGGCTTTCACAACGCCCCCTGCAGACATAAAGCGCGTTCACGCTGGCGGCGGTTTTCCAGCCCGGTATTGCGCACCCCGTCGATAAACACCCAGCGCGGCAGTTGATCGCAGGCCTGTTGCCACTGTTTTTTATTGAGATAAAACGCCAGCGTGGAGCGGCAGGCGGCGCCGGTACCGACGTTAAACGCAAAGCTGACTACCGCGTCGTAGACCTGCGGCGGCATTGCCACCGTTACGCAGTCCGCCAGCCGGCGCTCAACATGCAGTACGTCGGCGACCAGGTTAACCGCCGCCTCTTTTTCGGTGATATCGCGTTTCGGCGTCACACCGGCGGTATGGCCAATACCGGACGTCCAGACGCCAGCGCTGCACTGGTAAGGGCGCAGCCGACAACCTTCGAGATCGGCAATCAGCGCCAGTCCTTGCTGCGAGGTATGCAGTAAGCGGAAGTCCGGCGTCAGCGCCGCCAGCGCCAGCACGACCGCCGCGCTACAGCGTTTAACGGGTAAGCCCATTGATCACCTCCTGGCTCGTGGCACAGGATTTGAGAAACAGATAGCTCTTTCGGCGGTAATACCAGTTCACCGCCACGGTAACGGCAACGCCGAGCGCGCCAAACCAGGCGGCGAAGTCTTGCGGCGTCATGGCGCCAAAAAACGTCAGCGCGACGCTGATCCAGTACGCCAGCGACGAGGTGACTTTTTCGATCGTCACGCCCATAGGTTCACCGTTTCGTTCACCGTGGCGACCGCCACTTCCGGCAGTTCAACGTGGGTGCCATGGGGCAGGATCACCCCGAGTTCCGCCAGTCCCGGGTTGGCCAGAAGTACGGTTTCGACCACGCCTTCCGTGCGGCCGTAATAGCGCAGACAAAGGATGTCGAGGGTGTCGCCCTGTTGTGTAATTGCATTCATCGTGTTCGGATCTCTTGCGGTCTGGAGGGAGTGTTTCCAGCTTCAAGTGTCGGGGGCGGGGCAGACAGACGCCATCTGTCGAGGCTGGTTAAGCACTGGCACAACGTGAGAAGGGCGTAATGATGCGCAAAGGTGAGAACAACAAAAGCGCGCGCCAGACCGACGGCGGTTGGCGCGCAATGCTGCAAATGCATCTGCCTAAGGAAGGTGGCAGAGCGTTATTCGGCGGGGTAAAAAAGCTCCTTTTCTCCAACCCCTGGGGTTTCGCTGTGAGCGATGTTCGACACCATTGTCATGGCGAGTTCCATCTCTTCCCTGGTACAGCGATGAAGTAGCGCCAGATCAGTAATCAGTTTGACGCACGCCCAATTAAACTGCGATTTTTCGAAACGTTCAGACACCATGAATCCCCTCATGTGCTTTTACTGTATGGATGTACAGTATCATAAGCCTAATATTAATGGGAAGCGAAAAATATTTCATCTTGATACCTATGTTGATGATTAGAAAAAGTATTGTTGTTTTCTGAAATCGGTTTCTCACCTCCTTTTTTTGTGAATTGCGCCGCAATTTTGTCAGGAGGCTGGCAGCAGCCCGCCTGCCATTCCCGCCGGGGCGTACAGTTATTGACAGAACTCCAAGAGGGCGCAGACGCGCCCTGAAGGTCAAGGTCCGTACGCTTCGGCACAATCTTCCATTTCTTCAGTCGCGTGAGCACCGGCGAACCCGTGCCGACGACGGTGTCGTACACACCGCGAACAGCAACAATCGTTTCGCCATACTGATTAAACATGTTCTCCTCCTCGTACAGTGTGCGCACTTGCAGGTCGTCGCGGCGTACAAACGGCCCGCCCTGCGCATTCACATAGCCAGCCCAGTCACCGGCGTCGGCGGCGTCATGCACCTGCGCGAACTCCACGCTTAACCCGCGTGCGGTTTCGCTGTCGGCCATGCGCCGCAGTTCGCGGTACACCGTAACCGGAGCGCCGCCGATAAACTGGAACTGGCGGATACGCCAGCGCGCGGCCCATGCCGCCACTGCGCAGGCGGTCTCCTGCAACGGCGAACCGCTCTCGTGATCGGTTTCACCCTCCAGCGCATAACCGTCGATATTCTTGGCGATGTACTTCGCCACATAGCCGGTTGCGCTGCCCTTCTGCGAATCTATCGCCTGCGCATCAAAGCGCGCTTTCCTCGCTTTGTCACTATTAAGTTCATGATTGTCTTCAAGTTTTGCGTACTCGCTCGTAATATCGCGTACGCGAGCGACATCCTGAGGCTGCATAAACAGCAACAGATGCCAGTGCGGGGTGCCATCGTGATGCGGCTCCGCCACGCGAATGCCGAACACGCGCAGATTGTGGCGGTGCAGCTTGGCGCGAATGCGCGCCCACAGCGCGGTGAAGTAGCGTTGGGTCTGTGCCGGACTGGCGCCGTTCCACTTCCGATTGCGGTAGCCGGCGCGGGTGGTGGCGTGCCAGGCGGAAGGGGCGGTCAGGGTGTAAAACTCGCCCACATAGCCCAGGTTCTGGCAGATGGTCTCGAACCCGCGAATGCGCGTCATCAGCTCGCTGCGGCGGATAGCCGGGTTGGCCACCGAGCCATCGTGTTTATCGATAAGACTGATGCGGTTGCCTTCTTCGTCCTCGAGTTCCATGCCGTTGAGAAACTCGCGGTTGCGGCGTTTTTGTTCGCGCCAGGCGCTCACGCAATCCTGGCTGGCGTAGGGCTGTTTTTTCTTGCTGACGTTGCCGAGTGCTATCTGGAGATGTTCCCGCCACTGTTCGGCGACGCGGCGTAAACGCCCGCGCCACCACTGTTCGCTGAACAGGCGGATCACCGCCGGGGCGAGGTCGCTGGCGCTGGCCAGTTTGCGGGAGACCCGCTGCCAGTGCGGCGGTGTGACGTTGAATTGCAGGGCGATGATCCCCGCACGCCTATACCAGCGATGCAGGGTTTTCAGCTCGGCGTCGTCGGCGTTGTCGATATCCGCCAGTTCGCCGCGAATAAAGTTGGCGATGTCCGCCGACAGCCGGTCGATCTCTTTTTTCGTCATGTCCGGCAGGCGGTTGTAGCGGGCGAGTAAATTCACCAGCCGGCTGGCGAGGTAGCGCTGAACCGGCGTATCGAAGTGGCCATTAAACACCGCTTTCGATACGCGCTGGTGAATGCAGGTCAGTTGGTAGCGCTGCGCGACCGCATTGAGGCGGGGCAGTGTGCGCGCCACAAGGTGGCGCAGCCAGGCGTTGGCGCGTGCCTCGCCGTGGTGTTTTTCCAGCGTATCCGCTGTGCGCATGATCGGCAGGCGTACGCACTCCGGTTGCAGCGCCAGCGCATGACGGGCCTGTAGCAGCGCCGCAATCAACTGGTTGCGGCGGTGGAGTTCGGCATGCGTGAGGTAGGGGCTGGCAATCGCCGGGCGCGGCGCATTCCACGGAAAAGCCCACGAGATCGCCAATTAGCGCCTCCTGTAGTGCTTATCGTGCAGTTCGGCGCGGTGCTGGCAGGTGACGCAGCAGGTCACGCCGGGCAGCGCCATACGGCGGGCTTCGGGGATGGGCGCATCGCAGTTTTCGCAGGTCAGCCGCGACGGTAACAGCAGGCGGCTGCGCGCCTGGCGGATGTAGCGTTCGCGCTCTTCCAGCTCGCGCTGTTGTACCAGATCCATTTCATCGGCCATCAGTGCAGCTCCTGTGCCTGGTTATCAATGTGAGTGGCTTCCTGGCGCAGCAGCTCGGCGGCGTCGCTCCAGTCCAGATGTTCAGTGGCGATAAGCCGCGCCAGGGCGTCGAGGCGCGCGGAAATCACGCCAGCGCAGCGCAGTCGCTCGCGGTTGCGTGCTTCGGTCAGCATCAGGGCGACGTCTTCGTGGCTGCGTGCCGGGTGTGTTGTGGGGGTCTTTCTCATGGTGTTCTCCAGATTTTGGCGACAGGAATGCCCGGCGGGTGGACGCCATGGCTTACGGGTTGGGGGTTAGCGCGGCAGGGTCAGGCGTTTGGGAAACAGGCTGACGACCGCGCGGAAATGGTTCATTGCTGTGATCACCGCTTTCTTCTCTTCAAGCGTCAGCGCGTGCGGGCTGAGGGCCTGGCGGGCAGCGGGTAGCCGGGCAAGAAAGAAGATCGCCGCCAGCGCGCGACTGTTTTCGTCGTACTGCTCGTCGCGTTTATCGCGTAAATCCTCGATAAAACGCGCCACCTCGGGCCAGCTATCGTCCCAGTGGCTGGCGCGGAGTTCGGCGATATGGTTCAGCCCGTTAAGCCGTTCTCCGGCGCTGAGCGGTACGCTGATGCGGTCTGCTGTGATAGCCATACTCTCTCCTGTTTTCTTGTGAGCTTGCAAAAGCAAATTCAGCTTAAGGATGTACCGGCGCGGTGATCGATATAGCGGCAGTCGATGGCCTGCTGCGTTAATTTGTCGCGCCAGGCTTTCACATTGATCAGCGTACGGCTGCGTTTTCCGGCATTTTGCGCCGCAGAATAGTCACGCGTCGGGGCTTTGAGCAGTATGCCTTCGTCAAGCCATTGCCAGACCAGACGTTCGCTGACACCGCGCATGGCGGCGAAATCTTTCACCGTCATCGCGTCGGACATCGCCGAGCGGATCAGCGTTTGCAGCGCCGGCAGCAGGGCGGACATCAGCTCATCCATCTGGCTATGGGTGAAATTCCTGGATTGCATTTGAGAGTCGGATAACGGATGCGACGGCGTTGATTTTGCATCTGACATATCGCATTATCTCCTGTGGTTTGAAATGTACTGCACTGGCGTGCATTCTGGTCGATGCACAGCAATATAAATCGCAAATGCGATTGTGTAAATCACTTTTTCGAAGTTGGTATGCATGAGTGAAAATAAGATGAGTGTTCAGGATGTGATTGAGCGCATTGCCGCGTCCTATTCCGTCTCCAGCCAGAAGGCGCTCGCCGAAGCGCTGGATGTGCCGGCGAACAATATCAGTAGCTGGATCCAGCGCGAGAGCGTGCCCTATAAAGCGGTGGTCAAATGCGCGCTGGATACCGGGGCCGATCTGCACTGGCTGGTGGAAGGTGAGTTCGCAAATGCAAAATTAACCGATAAACCCGCGCCGAAAGGCAAGGCGTTGCTCAACGAGATTTTGTCGACCGGCGGTCGCCCGGTGCTGCGCCGAATCCTCGATGCGTACGGGTTTCAGATGCAAAAAGATCTCGGTGATTTGCTGGATATCTCGTCCGGGACCATCAGCACCTGGGTGCGACGTGAGTTTTTCCCCGGCGATGTGGTGGTGACCTGCGCGCTGGATACCGGCGTGTCGCTGAACTGGCTGGCGACCGGCAAAGGCGAGATGTATCCCGCGGCGGCAACGTCGGCTGCGCAAAGCGAGGCGGCGCTGAGTATCCCGAAATATCGCCATGAGTCCGGCGAGCTGAAAGAGGCGGGTGAGTGGTTGCTGGATCGCAGTCTGGCGCCGTCGTCCGTCGACAGCCTGAATTTTATTGAAGGGCTGAATGCGGGCTGGCTGGTGGACACTTCCGCGCAAAAAATCGGTAACGGACGCTGGTTTATCCGCATTGATGATGTGCTGGATGTGTTTGATGTGGTGCGCTTGCCGGGCGGCAAGGTGCGTCTTACCAATCATTCGGCGGATTTTGAGTGCAGCGTGACAGAGATTGAGCCGTTTGGCGCGGTGATTTTCACGCTGGAAAAACACGTTTAGGGCAACCATGACGGTCAGCAAACAGAAAAACGGCAAGTGGCTGTGCGAGCTCTATCCGCAGGGGCGGGAGGGGCGGCGTATTCGTCGGCAGTTTCCTACCAAAGGTGAGGCCGAGGCATTTGAGCGCTGGACGAAGCAGGAGGCGCAGGAGAAGCCCTGGCTTGGCGAAAAAGAGGACCGCCGGCGGTTGAGCGACCTTATTGCGCTGTGGTTTAAGCTGCACGGGCAGTCGCTGGCGGCCGGGAAATCGCGGATGGCGAAGCTGGAGATTGTCTGCCGGGGGCTTGGCGACCCGCTGGCGACGGAGCTGACCGCGAAGGTGTGGGCGCACTATCGCGATCGGCGTTTGAGCGGCGAAATCGATAATGGTTACACGCGCGACCCGGCGAACTGGAAGGTGCAGCCGGTGACGGTGAACCGGGAGCAGCAGTATCTCAGTGCGGTGTTTAACGAGCTGAGCCGGTTGGGGGAGTGGCAACTGCCGAATCCGATCGAGGGGGTACGGACGTTTCGCGAGAAAGAGCGCGAGATGACGTGGCTGACGCCGCCGCAAATCGCCACGTTGCTGGCGGCCTGTGAGGCGTTCGGGAATCGCGATTTAACGCGGGTGGTGAAGGTGTGTCTTGCCACCGGCGCGCGCTGGCGCGAAGCGGAAAACCTTCAGCGCACGCAGCTTTCGGCCAATAAAATCACCTTTGTGAAAACCAAGGGCGGCAAGAACCGCACCGTGCCCATTCCGCAGTGGCTGTACGACGAGCTTGCGCCGTTGCAGGGGCAGATGTTCCAGCCGTGCTATCCGGCGTTCAGCAAAATGCTGGCGGCCACCGATATCGCGCTGGCCGAGGGGCAGAAAACCCATGTGCTGCGCCATACTTTTGCCGCGCATTTCATGACCAATGGCGGCAACATCCTGGTGCTGCAGCGCATTCTGGGTCACGCCAATATCCGCGAAACCATGCGTTACGCCCACTTCGCGCCCGATCATCTGGAAGAGGCGGTAACCCTGAACCCGCTGGCCCATTTTAATGGCGGCAGAATGGCGGCGGAAGTTGCATAACCCTGCAATTTATTGCAGTGAAAGAGGGGGTAATGCACTGGTGGGTAACGATTGTTGGTGCGGTGCGGGGAGGGGAGGGAAAAGCGTCTTAACTAGTTTTTCCCGTTCTCTCTTCGAGGGTCGCCAACGGCCTTTCTGTCGTTTTGGTAAAAAAATTAACCTTCTGGTGATGATTAATTTACAATGCTGCTTCGACCGGGAGGAGACGTGGTGAAGCGTATTTTTCATCCATATGCAGCAAAACGCGCGGCCGCCTGGCTGGCGTTGTTTTCGATCCTGCTGATCCTTGTCGCCCCGCTGATTTCCGTTTCGTTGCAACACGATTCGATGAGCGCGATGGCGGGCATGCATCATGAGATGAGCATGCCAATGCCTGACCATCATCAGATGTCGCATGCGCAAATGCGTCATCACGAAATACCCTCGCAGAGCATGCCGCTCGATCATGCACAAGCGTGTGGTTATTGCGTTCTGCTGGCGCACGTTCCTGGTCTGATTTTCCTTGTCGCCATGCTGCTACTGGGACGCGTATTGCGTATGCGTCTGACGCCCGAACGGCAAAAAGTCTCGCACTGGCACTTCTTTCCCTGGCTCTGGCCGGATACCCGCGCACCGCCGCGCGTCTGCTTTTTCTGACACGATAATAGTGCCCGTACGCCCTGGCGTAACGGCATCTTTTTGCTATTTCTGAGGAAAAGTATGACTTCCTGCACCCCGCGTGCGGCGTGGCTGAACCTGCTACGACGCCTGCATTTTTACATCGGTCTGTTTGTGGGACCGTTTATCTTTATCGCCGCCCTGACGGGCACCTTATACGTGGCGACGCCGCAGCTCGAAAACACGCTCTATCAGGATGCGCTTTACGGCGTGGAAAAGGGCGAACGCCAGCCACTGGCGGAACAGATTGCCGTTGCTGAGCAGGTGACCGGTGGGCATTTGCGTCTCCATGCGGTGCGCCCAGGCCTGAGTGGTAACGACACGACGCGCGTGATGTTTGCCGATCCGCAACTGGGTGAGTCGGAAACTCGCGCCATTTTTATTGACCCCATCACCCTGCAAGTGAAGGGCGATATGACGGTTTATGGCACCAGCGGGGTTTTGCCACTGCGCCAGTGGATAGATTACTTCCACCGTTCATTGTTGCTCGGTGATGTCGGGCGTATTTACAGTGAACTGGCGGCATCCTGGATGTGGGTGGCAGCGCTGGGCGGCATTGTGCTGTGGTTTTTCACCCGACCAAAACGGCGGCTCAACAACCCGGTGCAACATCATCGCCGCTGGCATGTTTCGCTCGGCGGGATTTTGCTGGCGGGGATGTTGCTATTCTCAGCAACCGGGTTGACCTGGTCACAATGGGCGGGCGGCAACGTCGATCGTCTGCGCGCCGCGTTTGGCTGGATGACTCCGCAAGTCAATACACAACTGCATGATATGGCAACGATTGGCGATCCCCATGCGGAACACCATTCACACCATGACGGTATGGAAATGCCTGATATGCAGCTCGATTGGGTGCAGTTTGATGAAGTGCTGCAGAGTGCGCAGCAGGCCGGTATTTCCGCCACTAAGCTGGAGATCCGCCCGCCGCGTAGCGCAGATAAAGCCTGGACGGTAAGCGAAATCGATCGTCGCTGGCCCACGCAGGTTGATGCGGTCGCCATTGACGGCAGCAACATGGCGGTTGTCGATCGTACCCGGTTTGCTGATTTCCCGTTGATGGCGAAACTCACGCGCTGGGGCGTCGATTTCCATATGGGCGTGCTGTTTGGTCTGCCGAATCAATTACTGCTGATTGTCTTTGGCAGCGCACTGTGTGTGATGATCGTTCTGGGCTACCGGCTTTGGTGGATACGCCGCCCGGCTCGCGCAGCCGCGAACCCGGCCGGAACATTGCTGTTCTGCTGGCTGAGTCTGAGTATGGCGGGGCGTGCGGTGACTGCGGTGCTGGCATTACTGCTGGGGCTGGCTTTGCCGGTAATGGGAGTCAGTCTGTTGGTGTTTATACTGATGGATATCTTACGCTGGCGGCGTCATCGCCAGGGGACGCAGATCGCGGTGGGCTAACGGCAAATGGCGCGGTTAACCCCGCGCCATTTGTTGTGTAATTTTATCGTTACAGTTATTCGGTGTCTAAATGGCATTTAACTTGATGGTGTAAAGAAATCGGTACGAAATGTGGATTGAAATCTTTACCGCTTGTGGTATGGTTACGTCATCCTCGCAAGAGGGACAACTATCGCAAACGAGTCACACAGGATCGCAATCATGCAAAAAGACGCGCTGAACAACGTACACATCACCGACGAACAGGTTCTGATCACCCCGGATCAATTAAAAGCGACATTCCCGCTGACCACGGAGCAAGAAGCGCAAATCGCGCAATCCCGCCAGACCATCTCCGATATCATTGCCGGGCGCGATCCGCGCTTGCTGGTGGTTTGCGGTCCTTGCTCTATTCACGATCCGGAAGCGGCGATTGAGTACGCCCGTCGATTTAAAACCCTTGCCGCAGAGGTCAGCGATAGCCTCTACCTGGTGATGCGCGTCTATTTTGAAAAACCCCGTACGACCGTTGGCTGGAAGGGGCTGATTAACGATCCGCACATGGATGGCTCGTTTGATGTGGAAGGCGGATTGAAGATTGCGCGTCGTCTGCTGGTTGAGCTGGTCAGTATGGGGCTGCCGCTGGCGACGGAAGCGCTGGATCCGAATAGCCCGCAGTTCCTGGGCGACCTGTTTAGCTGGTCGGCGATTGGCGCACGCACCACGGAATCCCAAACGCACCGCGAAATGGCCTCCGGTCTGTCGATGCCGGTAGGCTTCAAAAACGGCACCGACGGCAGCCTGGCCACGGCGATCAACGCCATGCGCGCTGCTGCAATGCCGCACCGCTTTGTCGGTATCAACCAGGCTGGTCAGGTCTGCCTGTTGCAAACGCAGGGTAACCCGGATGGGCATGTGATTTTGCGCGGCGGTAAAGCGCCAAACTACAGCCCGGCGGACGTTGCGCAGTGTGAAAAAGAGATGGCTCAGGCGGGACTCAGGCCGTCGCTGATGGTAGATTGCAGTCATGGTAACTCCCATAAAGATTACCGTCGCCAGCCTGCCGTTGCGGAATCCGTGGTTGCTCAGATCAAAGATGGCAACCGGTCGATTACCGGTTTGATGATTGAAAGCAACATCCACGAAGGCAATCAATCTTCTGAACAACCGCGCAGTGCCATGAAGTACGGCGTTTCCGTGACGGATGCCTGCATCAGTTGGGAAACCACGGAAGCGCTGCTGCGTGAGATTGATAAAGACCTGCGCAATAGTCTGGCGACGCGTCTTGCTTAAGAGGTTGTTATGGTTGCTGAATTGACCGCGCTGCGCGATCAGATTGATGAAGTTGACAAGGCGCTGCTGGGATTACTGGCGCGCCGCCTGGAACTGGTGGCGCAAGTTGGCGAAGTGAAAAGCCACTATGGTTTGCCCATTTATGTGCCCGAGCGTGAGGCGACCATGCTGGCGTCGCGCCGGAAAGAAGCCGAGTCGCTGGGGGTACCGCCGGATCTGATTGAAGATGTACTGCGCCGTGTGATGCGTGAGTCCTACTCAAGCGAAAACGATAAAGGTTTTAAAACGCTCTATCCGGAATTGCGTCCGGTGGTCATTGTCGGCGGCGGTGGGCAGATGGGACAACTGTTTGCCAAAATGCTGACGCTGTCCGGCTATCAGGTGCGCATTCTGGAAAAAGAGGATTGGGCGAAGGCTGAGGCGCTGGTGGCGGATGCTGGTATGGTGATTGTCAGCGTGCCGATCCACGTTACCGAGCAGGTGATCGCGAAGTTGCCCGCGCTGCCGGATGATTGCATTCTTGTTGATCTTGCGTCGGTAAAAAGTGGCCCGCTGCAGGCCATGCTGGCGGCGCACCAGGGGCCCGTGCTGGGGTTACACCCGATGTTTGGTCCGGACAGCGGCAGTCTTGCCAAACAGGTGGTGGTCTGGTGCGATGGAAGGCAGCCGGAAGCGTACCAGTGGTTTCTGGAGCAGATTCAGGTGTGGGGTGCGCGTTTACACCGTATCAGCGCCGTTGAACACGATCAGAACATGGCCTTTATCCAGGCGCTGCGGCACTTTGCCACCTTCGCTTATGGGCTGCACCTGGCGGAAGAGAATGTTCAGCTTGAGCAATTGCTGGCGCTTTCTTCGCCAATCTATCGCCTTGAACTGGCGATGGTTGGCCGACTGTTTGCTCAGGATCCGCAGCTTTATGCCGACATTATTATGTCGTCGTCCAGCAATCTGGCGTTGATCAAACGCTACTATAAACGTTTCGGCGAGGCGATTGGTTTGCTGGAGCAGGGAGACAAACAGGCGTTCATCGACAGCTTCCGTAAAGTGGAGCACTGGTTTGGCGATTATGCCCAGCGTTTCCAGAGTGAAAGCCGCGTGCTATTGCGCCAGGCGAACGACAGCCGCCAGTAATCTGAAAGCCGTTTATACTGAAAAGCCAGTGGTTACCCGCTGGCTTTTTTCATTTAAGGGACGCGCAATGGCTGAGTTGAAAACGCTGTTTGATTACACCGGGCATTTACCGGAATGTCCGACCTGGAGCGAACCGGAGCAAGCGCTCTACTGGGCTGATATCCTGGAAGGGGAGATCCATCGCTATCATCTGGCGACGGGCGAACATACAGTGTTGTCGTTTCCGGAGGAGGTCGGTTGTTTTGCGTTGCGGGAAAAGGGCGGTTTTATTGTGGCGATGCGTTACGCCATCTGGTTGACCGATCCCCGTGGCCTGTTGCGGCAAAAAGTGTGTGATAACCCGTCGAATCCGCAACTGGCGCGCTTTAACGATGGCGGTACCGATCCCCAGGGCCGTTTTTATGCCGGCACGTTTTGGGGGCCGGGCGATTACAACGGCGCGCTGTTATTGCGTATTGATAATGATTTAACGCCGAAAGTGGTGCAGTGCGACATTCATGGCGCTAACGGGCTGGCATTTAGCCAGGATGGCCAGTGGATGTTTACCTCTGATACGCCCAACGGTGTGATCTATCGTACGCCGTTGGACCAACAGGGGGAGCCGGGTAAACGTGAACTCTTCCACCGCTTTAAGGCGGGTGAAGGTATCCCGGATGGCGCGGCTGTCGATGTTGAAGGGTGTTACTGGAGCGCGATCTTTGACGGCTGGCGTATTGTGCGTTTTTCGCCGCAGGGAGAACGGCTGGAGGAATATTCTCTGCCTGTTCGTTGCCCGACGATGGTCTGTTTTGGCGGTGAGGATATGAAAACGCTTTTTATCACCACCACGCGGGAAAATATGGACGCTGAGGAAGTGGCGCAATATCCGCTTTCGGGGGCGATCTTCACCCTGCCAGTGAGTGTGGCAGGAATGAAGAAATCGCTGTTCAAAGAGCGTTAAACAGGCTCAACCGGCACCACGTTTTCGCTCGGGTAGCAACCCAGCACTTTCAGCGAGCGGGTAATCTCATTCAGCTCGCGCAACGCTTTTTGCATCCCATCGGATTGCAGGTTAGCCTGAACATCCAGATAAAACATCTCTTCCCACGGGTTGCCATTAATCGGGCGCGATTCCAGTTTCGTCATGATGACGTTGTGCTTGCGCAGCACCAGCAGTGCTTCAACCAGTGCGCCAGCCTGCTGGCCGGTGGCCATCAGCAGTGTGGTTTTCGCCGGTACCTGATCGGAAACGTCAATCGCTTTACGCGCCAGCACCACAAACCGCGTAATGTTTTGCGTCTGGTTCGCAAGGTTGCGTTCCAGCACCTGAAGTCCATACAGGGCGCCGCCCGCTTCGCTGCCCAGCGCCGCGACATGCGGTGAATTCGCCTGCGCCACTTTCTCCATGGCGGCCGAGGTGCTTTCGCAATATTCAATCTTCCACTGCGGGTAGCGGTTCAGGAACTGGCTGCACTGCTGGAATGGCTGCGGGTGGCTGTAAACGGTTTTAATCTGCTCCAGATCGGTCGAACCGGAAACCAGCACGCAGTGATCGATAGGCACCGTCAGCTCGCCCACAATCGACAACGTGGTGTGCTGCAGTAAATCGTATACGTCGTTAATTGCGCCTGAGCTGGTATTTTCCAGCGGCACGACGGCGTAATCCGCCTGGCCGGTTTCCACCTGATTGAAGATATCGTGGAACTTCAGGCAGCCGCTTTCAATAAACTCCTCAAAATGGCGCGCAGCGTACTGGCGGGCTGCCAGATGGGAATAAGAACCTTTGGGACCGAGAAACGCGATGCGGGCGGAATGGGGATTGATCTTATTCAGATGCTGCTGGAGCAGCGCTTGCTGAGTCAGAACGGAGTCTTCGATGATCAACTGAAACAGGCGGGTAATGTAATGGGCATCCAGATGATGCGCTTTACCCAGTTGAATCAGACGTTCCAGCAGGTCGCGCTCGCGATCGATATCGCGCACCGGGCGGTGCGAATGCAGTTTGGCTTTGCCGACTTCGACAGAGAGCTGGCGTCGTTCGGCAAGCAGGGTCAGTAACTGCTCATCCAGCGCACTGATTTTTACGCGTAAATCCAGTAAGGGGTTTTCTGCCGTCATGTTGTTGCCTTTAATTGTTATCAAAAAAAAAGCCTCCCGGTGTGGGAGGCCTTATTGTTCGTCTTCGCATTCTTTATCACAAAACGAATCGCCTCCCGGTTCAGGGGAAGGTAAAAAAGAATGCGAAGAAGAACGGTACACGTTTCATGCGGTTTTCCTTTGAGTGACCGAAGTACAGTACCCGTACTGTTTTCTTTCTGTCAATAAAAAACGCGCCCGAAGGCGCGTTGGATAGGGACTCAATGTAGAGACTACTCTTCTTCTTCAACGAAGCTTGGGTCTTTCACCGACGATGCGGCGCGACGTGCTTCACCTTTGTGTTGCACTTTATTGAGCTGCCGTTCCAGCTTGTTAATCAAATCGTTGATAGCGGTATACATATCTTCGTGTTTTGCGCTGGCGACCAGATGCCCGTTTGGCGTGTTGATCGTCGCATCCGCAATAAAGCCCTGTGGCTCTTTAGACAGAATGATATGTGGGTTAATCAGATGGGTTTGCCATTTATCCAGTTTGGCGAGACGGTCTGCGACATGCTGGCGGATTGCCGGAGTAATTTCCATTTGTTTACTGGTAATGTTCATTGTCATAAATTTTACCTCTTGTCTTTCCGTCTTGGTGATTTCAGCATACCGTGGTGAATGTCAAAATGTGTGATTTAAATCACATTATTTTGTCACTTTTTGTCAAAGGAAAGGTTTTGTGAGGCAGGACAGGAAGAGCGCAAATATACCTTGTCGAACGCGTAAATAGCGGTCATAGTTGATAGGATGGATTGAGGCTAAACCGCTTCAGCAATAAGTGAAACCGAATAAAAAAACGGCAGCCTGCGGGCTGCCGTTTTGTCTTTCAGACGATCGCTCTTAGCTGGCGCTACTGTTCGCCGCGATGATTTTTGCGACTTTGTCGGCCTGCGCGTTCATTTGCATTTCGCGGTAGGCTTTTTCCATCAGCGGCAGCGCATCGCGCGTGGCTTTTGCATCCGGGAAGTCACGAAGCATCCCTTCTACGCGGTTGACAACAGCAACCCAGGCGCCGCGGTCGGTGTAATATTCCGCGACGGAGTAGTCATACTTCGCCAGGCGATCTTTCAGGAAGACCAGGCGTTTGGTGGCATCGGTGACGTACTGGCTTTGCGGATAGCCGCGCACCAGTTTGGAGAAGTCCGTAAATGCGTCACGCGCATGTTGCGGGTCGCGATCGCTACGATCCACACCAAAGAACCCTTGCAGCGCACTGTCATCCAGCGCCATGTTGGTCAGCCCGCGCATGTACATCACATAATCGATGTTGGGATGCGTCGGGTTCAGGCGAATGAAGCGGTCAATGGCGGCCTGAGCCAGCGGCAGATCGGCGTTTTTGTAGTAAGCGTAGATCAGATCCAGTTGCACTTGCTGAGAGTAAGGGCCAAACGGATAACGATTATCCAGGGCTTCCAGTTGCGTTATTGCCGCCTTCCAGTTACCGTCTTGCAGTTTTTGCTGGGCAGTCGCGTAGATTTCATTTGGTGGATTATCAGGCACCACTTCCTTTGAACCGGAGCAACCCGCCAAAGCCAGACTCAACGTGGCGGCTGCCACCAGATATTTCATGCGCGTCATGACGTTTAGACTTTCCTCAGAATGTTAATGCGGGAGATTCTTTATTCCTGCTCCCGACTAAGACCAGCTACAATAGCACACTATATTAAACGGCAAAGCCGTAAAACCCAACGTTAACGAAGAAGCTGTATATGGCACAACGAGTACAACTCACCGCAACGGTATCCGAGAACCAACTCGGTCAACGCTTAGATCAGGCTTTGGCCGAATTGTTCCCTGATTATTCACGTTCGCGCATAAAAGAATGGATTCTCGACCAGCGCGTGCTGGTCAACGGCAGCATCAGCGACAAGCCGAAAGAGAAAGTGTTGGGTGGCGAAAGCATTGCCATCAATGCTGAAATTGAAGAAGAAGCCCGTTTTGAACCGCAAGATATTCCGTTAAATATCGTTTATGAAGATGACGACATTATCGTTATCAACAAGCCGCGTGATTTGGTGGTGCATCCGGGAGCCGGTAACCCTGACGGTACGGTGCTGAACGCGTTGCTGCATTACTATCCGCCTATTGTCGATGTTCCGCGTGCAGGGATTGTGCACCGCCTGGACAAAGACACCACCGGTTTGATGGTGGTCGCCAAAACGGTGCCGGCGCAAACGCGACTGGTGGAGTCCTTGCAACTGCGTGAAATCACACGTGAATATGAAGCAGTCGCTATTGGGCACATGACCTCGGGCGGCACTGTTGAAGAGCCGATCAGTCGTCACCCGACGAAGCGTACGCATATGTCCGTGCATCCGATGGGGAAACCGGCGGTCACGCATTACCGCATCATGGAGCATTTCCGTATTCATACACGCTTGCGCCTGCGTCTGGAAACCGGCCGTACGCACCAGATCCGTGTACATATGTCGCATATCACGCATCCGCTGGTGGGCGATCAGCTGTACGGTGGTCGTCCGCGTCCGCCAAAAGGCGCATCGGAAGCGTTTATTGAGGCGCTGCGTAAGTTTGACCGCCAGGCTTTGCACGCAACCATGCTGCGTCTCTATCACCCGATCAGCGGTATTGAGATGGAATGGCATGCGCCGATCCCACAGGATATGGTCGATCTTATCGACGCGATGCGCGCTGATTTTGAATTGCATAAGGACGATGTGGCCTGGTTATGACCAAACTGATCCGCCCGGACTGGCCGCAACCCAAACAGGTTGCAGCCTGTAGCTCGACACGTATTGGCGGCGTTAGCCCGCTGCCTTATGGCTCCCTGAATCTCGGTGCACACTGCGGTGACGACCTCATTCTGGTGGAAGAAAACCGTAAGCGCATGTTCGCGGAAGGTGGTTTACCGTCTAAACCCGTGTGGCTTGAACAGGTGCACGGCACTGATGTGCTGAAACTCAGCGGTGAGCCTTATGCGTCGAAACGGGCGGATGCTTCCTACAGTAATACCCCGGGTGCCGTTTGTGCGGTGATGACCGCCGACTGCCTGCCGGTTCTGTTTTGTAATCGCGACGGCACCGAAGTGGCTGCTGCACATGCCGGTTGGCGTGGGTTGTGCGCAGGTGTGTTGGAAGAGACGGTCGCGTGTTTTGCGGATAAGCCGGAAAATCTGCTGGCGTGGTTTGGCCCGGCGATTGGCCCGCAAGCCTTCGAAGTCGGCCCGGAAGTGCGGGAGGCGTTTATGGCTCATGATCCCCGGGCTGATAGCGCGTTTCGCCCGGCTGGGGAAAAGTTTTTTGCGGATATCTACCAGCTCGCGCGCCAGCGGTTGGCTAGCGTAGGCGTCGAGCATGTGTTTGGCGGCGATCGCTGTACTTTCAGCCAGCCGGAGGATTTTTTCTCCTATCGCCGGGACAAGGTCACCGGGCGTATGGCAAGTTTCATTTGGCTGATATAACCTAACGAATCAAGACGATCCGGCACGCGTAAGTTTTCTTTCGCATAATTCAGGTCATTCACCTTGAATAATTGAGGGATGACCTCATTTAATCTCCAGTAGCAATTTTGACCTGTTATGGGAGGAGTTATGCGTCTGGATCGTCTTACTAATAAATTCCAGCTTGCTCTTGCCGATGCCCAGTCGCTCGCACTGGGGCAAGACAACCAATTCATCGAACCTCTTCATTTAATGAGCGCCTTGCTGAATCAGGAAGGGGGTTCGATTCATCCTTTATTAACCTCTGCTGGCGTGAATGCTGGCCAGTTACGTACCGCTATTGAACAGGCGTTAAGCCGTTTACCGCAGGTGGAAGGCACCGGTGGCGATGTGCAGCCTTCTCAGGATCTGGTCCGTGTGCTTAATCTTTGCGACAAGCTGGCGCAAAAGCGGGGTGACAATTTTATTTCGTCAGAACTTTTCGTTCTGGCTGCGCTGGATTCACGTGGCACGCTAACCGATTTGCTTAAATCCGCTGGTGCAACAACGGCCAATGTGACTCAGGCGATAGATCAAATGCGTGGGGGAGAAAACGTGAACGATCAAGGGGCCGAAGATCAACGTCAGGCCTTGAAAAAATTCACCGTCGATCTGACCGAGCGCGCCGAACAAGGCAAGCTCGATCCAGTCATCGGCCGTGATGAAGAGATCCGCCGTACTATTCAGGTACTGCAACGCCGGACGAAAAACAACCCGGTATTAATTGGTGAGCCAGGTGTCGGTAAAACTGCCATTGTTGAAGGTTTGGCGCAGCGTATTGTCAATGGCGAAGTACCGGAAGGGCTGAAAGGCCGTCGCGTGCTTTCGCTGGACATGGGCGCGCTTGTTGCCGGGGCGAAATACCGCGGTGAGTTTGAAGAGCGTCTCAAAGGTGTGCTTAACGATCTGGCGAAACAAGAAGGCAACGTCATCCTGTTTATTGACGAACTGCACACCATGGTGGGGGCAGGGAAAGCCGACGGGGCGATGGATGCCGGTAACATGTTAAAACCTGCGCTGGCGCGTGGCGAACTTCATTGCGTCGGGGCAACCACACTGGATGAATATCGCCAGTTTATTGAAAAGGATGCTGCGCTGGAACGTCGTTTCCAGAAAGTACTGGTCGCAGAGCCAACGGTGGAAGATACCATTGCCATTCTGCGTGGTCTGAAAGAGCGTTATGAATTGCATCACCACGTGCAGATCACCGACCCGGCGATTGTTGCGGCGGCAACGCTGTCACACCGTTATATTGCCGATCGCCAGTTGCCGGACAAAGCCATTGACCTGATTGATGAAGCTGCATCAAGTATTCGTATGCAGATTGACTCGAAACCGGAAGAGCTGGACCGTCTTGATCGCCGTATTATTCAGCTCAAGCTGGAACAGCGGGCGCTGATGAAAGAGTCAGATGAAGCCAGTAAAAAGCGTCTCGAAATGCTCAATGAAGAGCTGGAAGAGAAAGAACGCCAGTATTCGACATTAGAAGAAGAGTGGAAAGCCGAAAAGGCGTCGCTCTCCGGAACGCAGACCATCAAATCGGAGTTGGAACAGGCGAAAATTGCGATGGAGCAGGCACGCCGTAATGGTGACCTGGGACGCATGTCGGAATTGCAGTACGGTAAAATTCCTGAACTGGAAAAACAGCTGGCGGCAGCCACGCAGACGGAAGGCAAAACGATGCGTTTGTTACGTAACCGTGTAACCGATGTGGAAATTGCCGACGTGTTGGCGCGTTGGACCGGCATTCCGGTGGCGCGGATGATGGAAGGCGAACGTGAAAAGCTGCTGCGCATGGAGCACGATCTTCATCATCGTGTGATTGGCCAGGATGAAGCTGTGGAAGCCGTTTCGAATGCCATCCGTCGTAGCCGTGCCGGGTTGTCGGATCCTAATCGTCCGATTGGCTCGTTCCTGTTCCTTGGGCCAACCGGGGTGGGTAAAACCGAGCTGTGCAAATCGCTGGCGAACTTTATGTTCGACAGTGACGATGCGATGGTGCGTATCGATATGTCCGAGTTTATGGAGAAACACTCTGTCTCACGTCTGGTGGGGGCGCCTCCGGGATATGTCGGCTACGAAGAGGGCGGTTATCTGACTGAAGCGGTGCGTCGTCGTCCTTACTCCGTCATCCTGCTGGATGAAGTGGAAAAAGCGCACCCGGATGTGTTCAACATCTTATTGCAGGTGTTAGACGACGGGCGTTTGACGGATGGGCAAGGCAGAACCGTGGATTTCCGTAATACGGTGGTCATTATGACATCTAACCTGGGTTCTGACCTGATTCAGGAGCGTTTTGGCGATCTTGATTATGGGCATATGAAAGAGCTGGTGTTGGGTGTCGTTAGCCAGAGTTTCCGTCCGGAATTCATCAACCGTATTGATGAAGTGGTGGTGTTTCATCCTCTGGGTGAAAAACATATTGCTTCTATTGCGCAGATCCAACTGCAACGTTTGTACAAGCGTCTGGAAGAGCGTGGTTATACGGTGACGATTTCTGACGAAGCGCTGAAACTTCTGAGTGAGAATGGTTACGATCCGGTGTATGGGGCACGTCCACTGAAACGTGCCATCCAGCAGCAAATCGAGAACCCGCTTGCGCAGCAAATTCTCTCCGGTGAGCTGATTCCGGGAAAAGCGGTTCAACTGGTAGTGAAAAACGATCATATTGTGGCAGTGCAGTAAGTCACAAATATAAGAAAACGGGCCCTGCGGGGCTCGTTTTTGTTTAACAACCAGGCGAAAATTCACTTTCGGCAGTGGTTTTGCCTGGAAAGTGAGCGAACGATAACTTTTTTTAAATTAGGGGTTGTCAGCCGGAATTAACTCCCTATAATGCGCCTC